>NZ_KE386631.1:0-11863 GCF_000428145.1 Chitinilyticum litopenaei DSM 21440
CCGAGCCAAAGTCACCTGCCACTGAAACATGACTAACTTCTTCTATCGAATTTGGAGTGCTGTGCTGAGAATGAGCGTGTTGTACACCTCACCCCTCACACCTCACTCCTGACAAGTTAATGTCTGGTGACCTTAGCGAGGTGGTCCCACCCCTTCCCATCCCGAACAGGACGGTGAAACGCCTCAGCGCCGATGATAGTGCAGATTGCCTGTGTGAAAGTAGGACATCGCCAGACTCCCCATGAAAAGCCCCGGTTTCGAAAGAGACCGGGGCTTTTGCTTTATGCGCGCGGGATGCGCGGGGTAGGCTCAGCGAGGGTTTGATTGCATACCTGATAGGGTAATGTTGCTAGGCCTATGCTTGGCATTTGCTATGGATGGATACCCTGAATGATGTTGCTGGCGGTATTTCGCCATGGCCTTCCAGTCAGGCTCTGGAGTGCCCCAAGCTTGCGGCCAACCCTGGAACCTGCTTCCATGGGAAACTGGCTTGATCTCATGTATGGAGTTCGCGCATGCTGGCGCTTGATCCTAGGCTTTATCCGCAATTGCAACTGACCGAATTGCCTTGCCCGAACCCCGGGCCTGCTCAGCTGCTGGTGCGCGTACGCGCAGCCGGAGTGAACCGGGCCGATCTGGCACAGGCTGCGGGAAGCTATCCTCCGCCCGCAGGGGAGTCGCCGGTGCTGGGGCTGGAAGTGGCGGGGGAGGTGGCTGCTTGCGGTGCCCAAGTCGAAGAGTTTTTCCCGGGTCAACGGGTATTCGGGCTGGTACCTGGCGGAGCTTGTGCCGAATACTGTCTGCTGGATGCCGCCCTCGCCGTGCCTACCCCCGATTGGCTCGATGATGTAGGAGCAGCCAGTTTGCCGGAGACCTGGCTGACAGCCTGGCTGAACCTGATCGAAATCGGCCGCCTGGCTGCCGGCCAGCGCGTCTTGATCCACGCTGGTGCCAGCGGCGTTGGCAGCGCCGCCATCCAGCTGGCCAAGGCGCACGGTGCCTGGGTGGCAAGCACGGCCAGTGCTGGCAAGCTGGAATACTGCCGCGCTCTGGGGGCCGATCTGGCCCTGGATTATCGTCAGGATGACTGGGTCGCCGAGGTTCGGGCTGCCGGTGGGGCTGATCTGATTCTGGATGGTGTCGGTGGCGATTATCTGCCCGCCAACCAGCGCTGCCTGAATGCCGATGGCTGTCTGATCCTGATTGGCCTGCTGCGCGGCAAGGACGCCGTGCTGAATCTGGGCCAGTTGCTGGTCAAGCGCCAGCGCGTACAGGGCTCAACGCTGCGCAGCCAGCCACTGGCCATGAAAGCCCAGCTTGCCACAGCCTTGCTGCATGATGTGCTGCCGGGCCTTGATGCTGGCCGCTATCGTCTCACCCTCGATCGCTGCTTTGCGCTTGGCGAGGCTGCCGCCGCCCATGCCTGGCTGGCTGGCAATCACAATCTTGGCAAGGTCGTACTGACTGTGCCCTGACTGCCACGCAACGTTTCAGCTGTAGCGGACGATGCCGCAGCACACGAAAAAGAGCAGCCAGCAGAGGATGGTGAGGATTTGCAGGGTCAGCAGCGTGTAGTCCATGACGGGTCCGGTGGTATGGCAACCATTCAGAGCTTACGGTTTGTCAGTGACGAGGCCGGGTCAGCGGTGTGACAATTTCATGATGGCTGAACAACATTCAGGAGTCATAGCAATGAGCAAAATCCATGTCGAGCGCCAAGCCGCCGCCGAGCGTCTCAGTGAACTGGGCGTGGCCGGCTGGCCGGTCTGGGAGAAGGAAGTCAGCTGCTTCCCCTGGCACTATGGCGCGAGCGAAACCTGCTACCTGCTGGCCGGCCGCGTGACCGTGACGCCCGACGGCGGTGAGTCGATCACGCTCGCCGCCGGTGATCTGGCGACGTTTCCTGCCGGCATGAGCTGCGTCTGGGACATTCACGAAGCCTTGCGCAAGCACTACCGCTTCGGCTGACAGCCTGTCTTTACTGGGCCATGATGAAGCATCATGTTCCCCTGTGGAGACGGCAATGAATGAAGCAGGCCTGGTGGCGGGCGCCGCCCATCTTGTTGAAGTGGCCGGTGTGGCCGTCTTGTTGCTTGGCGCCATGCTGGCGGCAGCCGTGTTTGTCCGGCGTTTGTACAGCGAGGATTTTCACCGCGCCTATCATGGCCTGCGCGCCGATCTGGGTCGCGCGATCCTGCTGGGGCTGGAGCTGCTGGTGATTGCCGACATCATCGGCACCGTCGCCATCGAACCCAATCTGCACAATCTCGCCGTACTGGCCGTGATTGTCATCATCCGTACCTTTCTCAGCTTCACGCTGGAGCTTGAGGTCAGCGGTCGCTGGCCCTGGCAGCAGGCTGGCAAGTCTGAAAATCGCCACGCTGCCGGTATCTGACGCAAGCATGTTATGCCGGTGCAATCTGCCGGTCATATAATCCGGCTTTTCGGTGAACGGATGACAGTATGGCGGTGCAACGGGGTGGACAACAGGCCGTCTGGCGCGGCATAGCCAACACGCTGGCCGCGGAAATCGCCAGCAAGACCCTGCAGGGGCAGCTACCGGTGGAGGCCAGCCTTGCCGAGCGTTTCGCCGTCAACCGCCACACCGTGCGCCGCGCGCTGCAGGAACTGGAGAACCAGGGGCTTGTACGCATCGAGCAGGGGCGAGGCACCTTCGTGCAGGAAGACCTCATTGACTACCGCATGGGTCGTCGCGAGCGTTTTTCGCACAGCCTCGCCGCACAGCGCCTCTCCGGCGAGAGCGAGCTGCTCCAGGCCGGCGAAATTCCCGCCAGTGACGACGTCGCCGCGCTCTTGCGCATCGCGCCCGGCGCGCCGGTCTTGCGCATCGACCTGCTCGACAAGGTGGAAGGGCAGGTGATCGGCGTGTGTACCGAATACCTGATCCTGCCGCGCTGCGCCGGTGCGGCAGATGCCCTGCGGCAGACCGGCTCGATGGTCGCCGCCCTGCAGGCCATGGGCATCACCGGCATCAGTCGCCAGTCGTCGCGCGTGACGGCCCGCCTGCCGCGCCCCGAAGTGGCCGCACGACTGGGCCAGCCCAAAAGCCAGCCCGTGCTGTATGTCGAAAGCGTCTACCAGGACGCAGCAGGGCGGGTCTTCGAGTACGGCATCACCCGCTTTGCCGGCAACGCCATTCAGCTTACCGTCGAGCCGGATTGACCCCTTCAGCTCGCGTCGCCGACCCACAGACCGGCAAACTCGATCGGTACATCGGTATTGCAGCCAAAAAGAGCGATGAAGGCTGACTCGGGCTGCAGCCAGCGTGCTGCCGCCTGATCCAGCGCTGCTTTGCTCAGAGTCTGCTCTGGATTGGGTGCAAGGCTGCTATCGTCTTTGCCATGTTGCCAGTGAAATGACAGCGCTCGGGCGTACTCCAGTGGCTTATTGCCGCGCTCGGCCACCATTTTCTGGCTGAGCTGCAGGCTGGCCTCCACTTCAGCCGCGGTGACCCCTTCGGTGCGCAGCAGGGTCAATGTCTGGGCGGTCTTGCGTGTCATCATCGGGCACTGGTCAGGTGGGCCGTTGTAGGAAAACATCAGCGCCGCACCCTGACCATTGCCCAGGTCGTAGCCGCTATCCACGTAGTAGCTCTGGCCGTTGTCGAAGCGCAGTACTTTCAGCAGGCGCTCGCGCACGATCCCAGCCAGTGCTTCCAGTAGATAGGCATCGCTGGAATCGATGGACTGCGGTGTCACGATGCGCCAGTTCACATTGGCTTCTGCACCGCGAGAGAACAGCAGCCTCTCCGTGGCGTCGGTGTTCAGCGGTATCGGCTTGACGGCCTGCAGTTCCGGACGTTGTGCCTGCAGCTTGAGACTGCCCAGATAGCGCTCGACCAGCGGCCGGATGGCTTGCGGATCAGCCACGCCGGTCAGCACCAGCCGCAGCCGCGACGGATCGCCGAACAGCGCCAGCTGGGCCTGCTGTACCTCCCCCATCCACAGGGTGTTTTCTTCGCCACGCAGACAACGCCATGGCCAGCTTGGCTGAGCCAGTGACGCCAGCCTTGCGCCTAGTCCGGCACTGCCGCAATCGTATGGCCCCAGTGCCGCGATCGGCTTGGCAAACGGAGTCCAGTCCTGAGCCAGGGGTTGCAGATACAGATGGAGTGCCTGCAGCGCGATTTCCAGATCGACCGGGTTGCTGCGGCCGAAAAAGCCCGAACTGTCCACCCAGACGTTGAACTGCAGTTGCACGTCGTGCCCCGTGAGCGCTTCACGGTACTGATTCGCCGGCATGGCGCCGGGCGCGTTCTGCCAGTGGTACTGTGCCAGCGCCATTCCAGGAACACGCAGGCGCTCCGGCAATGCCAGCAGGCTGCCCGGTTCCCGCAGCGCAATGCCGATGTCTTCATTCGTTTTGACCGGTTTTTGCCACAGCACCTGCAGACCATTCTCCAGCGTCCAGATGCCGCCATTGGGAGCGTCGCGGCTGGCCACGATGCGGCCGGGCTCGGGCAGGGCTGCCAGCAGGGAACTTGATTTAGCTTCAAACTGCTGCTGGTCTAGCTTGGCCTCCTTGACCGTTTTGCTGATGCGCCGGACATCGTTGTCGTTGATGTAGCCGAAGCTGGCTGTGCCTTTGCTGTCCACTTCAACCAGCTGCCCGGGCGTCGCCATCAGCTCATCCAGCGTCTGCTGCAGGCTGGCGGGGGTCAGCTTGGGTTTGTTTTCTTCCCAGGATGCCAGCCATTGCTGCGGAGTCCATCGCATCCCGCCCAGCATGGCCTCGTTGATCAGGATGTTGGCCCATTCTTCCCGGCCTTGCGGTTTGCGGGTGGCGGCCTGCAGATCGGCCGTCGTGATGCGCAGCTGTTCGTCGACTTCGGACTGGGTAAAGCCGAAACGGCGCGCGCGCTCTGCCTCGGTCAGGATGGCCTGCAGGGCATTCTCGGCCTGCCGGGGTTTGGGGATGGCCAGCAGGGTCCAGCGCCGCACGGGGCGTGCATCGTTATCCTGCCCATTGAATATCTGCTCATAGCTGCGCTGTTCGGGATTGGCCGCTTCCAGCCGCCGCTGCACCATGGCAAGTGCCACAGTGCGTTGCATCTCACGCAGCCGTCCCTGTTCGGTGCCGACGCCATCCCAGCGCTCCAGCCAGCTCCAGCTGACCACAGGGTTATTCATGCGGCTGATCTCGCGGTAGTTGGCAAACAGCCCCAGTTCCTGCAGCTCGCGCAAGGGGGCGGGGCGGGTCGGCGCGGCGGGGCTGGCGGGAACTGCCGCAAACAGCGCACCGATCTGCTGGCTGAGCTGCTCGGGGTCTACGTCGCCGACAACGATCACCGTCATGCGCGGGGCGATGTAGTTGCGCCGGTAGAAGGCTTCGATATCTTCGGCCTTCACCGTTTCGAGAATGCCGATCTGGCCAAGCGGATTGTGTTCGCTCATCACCCGGTCGGCAAACAGGGTATCGAGATAAGTGTCCCGGTATTGCATGTACTGCTGACCGATGCGCCATTCATCGATCACGATTTTACGCTCGGCATCGACACCAGCCTTGGTAATGCCGATGCCAGCAGCCCAGTCGGCCAGCAGCTGCAGCGAGCGATCCAGATCAGCCGTTCTGGCGCGGAAGTGATACAGGGTTTCGAACTGCGAGGTGAAGGCATTGCTGTCCTGACCCCAGCGCATGCCCTGATTGTTCAGGTAGTCGATGACCTGACCATCCGGAAAGTGCCGGGTATTGCGAAACGCCATGTGTTCGAGAAAATGCGCCAGCCCGCGCTCGTGCGGCAATTCGTCGAGCGAGCCGACTTTGACGAGCAGGCGGAATTCGGTAATGCCGGGGTCGGCGTCAACGCGTTTGATGACGTAATGCAGGCCATTGGCGAGTGTACCTTCGCGGATGCTCTGATCGGTGGCCGCCGCATTTGTCATGCCGGTGGCCAGCAGCAGGCCGAGCGCCAGCAGCGCACAGTGAAATGCGTTCCCAAGCCGCCATGCGGCAGTGTGTTTGTGCAAGTTCATGCTGAATCCTGGTGTGCGGTGTGTCGCTCTGATGAATTACTCTGCCTCACTCTTGAGCTTACGTTTTTTGTTTTGTTTTCGTCAAATTTGGCTGGCTCTCTTTGAGGGCCATGCTGCGGGTCATGAGTGGCTGGCGGTTTTACTGGACGCAGGAATGAGGCGCCGAGCTTTGCCGTAGTAGCTGGAAAATCCGGATTTGCTTTGGGTATAAACATGCAGCCTTTTTATATCAATGGCTATGGCGATATACCCTAGACTTTGTCTTGCTTTTCCGGCGAGCAAGCCATGAGGGCTGCGGATTGTGGCTACCCTGGCACGGTGGCCGGGAACATAATGGAAGCAAGGGGCTCTGGTCTGCAGCCCCGTCGGATGTGGAGGTGCCCCGTGCCCATCTTGCTGATACCTGTTGATGGTTCTGCCCAGTCCTTGCGTGCCGTGCAGGCCGCGCTGCTGCTGCGTGAACAGGAAGGCTGCGATGAGCTCCTGCTGCTCCACGTCCAGCTGCCGCTGATTGGCCGCACGCGCGGCTTTTTCACTGATGCCGATCTGGACGCGCTCTATCGCGAAGATGCCGAGCGCGTGTTTGCTCCGGCGCGCGCCTTGCTGCAGGCCGCCGATTTGCCCTTTCGCGAATTGCGCGCCATTGGCCAGCCCGCCGAAATGATCGTGCGCGTGGCCCGCCAGGAAAAGGTGGCGCACATCGTCATGGGCACGCGCGGGCGTGGCGCCGCTACCGCCTTGCTGCTGGGCTCGGTCGCCAGCAAGGTGCTCAGTGCGGCCGACGTTCCGGTGACGCTCGTCAATCAGGAGGCGCCATGCACAGCTTGCTGATTCCGCTGGACGATTCGCCCTGCGCGCTGCGGGCGCTCGCCCACGCCGAAAGGCTGGCCAGGGCGCACGGACTGCGGCTGCGCCTGCTCAATGTGCAACAGCCCGGCCTCTACGCCTCGCTGCTGGAAGGGGTGACGCACGGCGTGCCCATGGTGCAGTCGCTGCGCGAACACGGCGCCGCGCTGCTGGTCCCGCATGTCGAACGCCTGCGCGCCGCTGGCCTGACTGTCAGCCATGCCGTCGTGCTCGACGCGCCGGCCGCAGCCATCTGCGCCGACGCCCGCCACCATGGTTGCGTGCGCATCATCATGGGCACGCGTGGTAATGACAGCCTCGCCCGCGTCGTGCTGGGCTCGGTGGCCAGCCAGGTGGCCGCACAGTCGCCGGTGCCGGTCACGCTGATCAAATAGCTGATCAAATAGCTGATCAAATAGGCATCCGGCAGGAGTATCTGCCTGGGGCGCGGCCGATGCGCGCGCAGAAGGCAGGCGGAAACCAAAAGGGCAGGCGTTCGGGCCGGGCCTGATCGGCAATGCCCCGACAGGCACAAATCTTCCTGGATCAGCTTGCCGGCAAACTCCAATAATCCTCCGGATCGGGTCGCTGCTTCAGCAGTACCCACTCTGTCCATTCCGGCGGTCATGCCAGTGCGAGAGACACTCCGGAGACCGGCTTTGCCCGCAGAATCTTCGTGGTGCGCCGGGATGGGAGTTGCCGAGCTGGCGGCCTAATCAGGAAGCCTCGAGAGATGCCGAGAGTTCGGCGCTTTGAGCTGTGCTGCTCTGCGAGCAGTGTGCTTTTGTGCGTGCAGCGGGTTTTGCTGAAGAGCCTTGCCGGGCCGCAGCAGGCGGCAGCTGACCTGGCTTGCGCGCTGCCGGCACGCTGCATTTACCCTGCGCGAGTCGCCGGTGACGTGAAACCTTGTCGCGCCGCCGCCACCCGTGCACGGATCACGCACTCCGCCGCGTGATCGTTCACCAGCCCCATCGCCTGCATCAGCGCGTACATCGTCGTCGGCCCGACGAATTTCCAGCCGCGCTTTTTCAGGGCTTTCGACAGGGCCAGCGATTCGGGCGATTGCGAAACGACTTGCGGGCCGGGATCCATCTGCGGCTCGTAGCGCCAGAAAAATGCCGCCAGCGAACCGGCCTCGTCGATCAGCTCCAGCGCGCGCTGGGCATTGTTGATCGTCGCCGCGATCTTGCCGCGATGGCGCACGATGCCGGCATCGGCCAGCAGCCGCGCCACGTCGGCGTCCGTGTAGGTCGCCACGATGCGGAAATCGAAACCGTCGAAGGCGCGGCGGAAATTCTCGCGCTTTCTGAGAATGGTGAGCCAGCTCAGGCCCGACTGGAAACCCTCCAGACACAGCTTCTCGAACAGCCGCACGTCGTCCGCTACCGGATAGCCCCACTCATGGTCGTGGTAGGCAAGGTAATCCGGCGTCGCGCTGCACCAGCGGCAGCGGGGGAGGTTGTCTGGGGCGAGGTAGAGGGGGGGCATGTCCACTCCAGTTATTGGGTTCAAATGCGGGTTTTCATCATTTCTTCAGGCGCAAGCTATCGCAGCTGCCAGGATTGCTTGCCGCATCTGATCCATGCTCGCTTCGCAGGTGATAACCGGGCTTAGCTGCTCGGCTTGGTCGATCAGGGACAAAGATTCCAGCCGAAATTAGAGACGAGGCGGCATGGCTCACACTGAAAATGAAAGAGCGAATGCAGCGGCGTTTCCAGGTGCCATGACTGCCCACAGGATGGGCAGCATCTTTCTTGCTCGGATTTGAGGCTGCGGGCATGTGCGCGATAGAGATAGTAATAAAACGGCGTTCTCGTCAGATTCTCCATCGTTCGGCAGATTTCAATCCCTTGTTTTGAGAGGCTGCTTTGTTTGTTGGACAGCTGTCGGGTGGTAGCTCGTTCGAGCGTAGTGCAGTTCATCTGCAAGCGGTCACACGACTGATAATCCGATTGCCAGCAAATGAGTTCGTAGTACTCCCCGCTTGGCATGACTGGAAACCGGTAAAGCGGCACGGGCAGAAAACAATCAAGGCACCTAATCGGGGATTCAAGTGATAAGTATGTGGTGAATAGAACGTATCCGGATGAGGTGTGGCAGGTGCAGGTTTGTGCACTGGTGCAGTCTTCTGCGACAGGCGTGAAGGTGATTGATATGCCGCGCATATCACCTTGATGAACCACTTTCCTGACATATTCGCCATGAAGTGCTGGCGCTAGCGATCCTTGCTCTGGTGCAAGAACAAGCGCTACGCATTGCCTATTCTCGACAAAGAGTGGCCATTCCTTGCCGCAGAGCTGCCCATTCATTCTCAGGGCTCCAAGCAAACTTTTGGCAAAATCGGCAGTTGTTTCCGCATCCTGATCGGCTGGGATGGAAAACTCGATGCGATGGACGTACATGCAAGCCCCATTCATAGATAGCGCTGGCCGTGCTCGGCACTGAACCGCCGGTGCCAAGGGGCGTGCCTTGATTGTCGCAAAGCTTACCACGGCTTAATCGCGGCTTGTCCCCCAAGGGGGCTGCCGGCGGGCGCGCCTTCGGTTGACCATTCCTGCGAATATTAATGGGTATAGGGCCATAGCCAAATTTTAGAAAAGGCTGTGGCTTTATATCTGTATGGGTATGCGTACTCAGCCCTTGTCCGCCTTCCCCGCCGCCTGCGCGAATTTCGCCAATTGTCTGTCCAGCCACCACGGCACTTCTTCGCGGTCTTCCATCGCTTCCTTTCGTCTGATCGCGTTGCGCACCAGCTGGCTACCCAGCCAGCGTACCGGCTCAGGCGGAAAATGGCCGCGCGGGCCGGTGGCCAGCCCGCTGCGTGTCCAGACGTTGTCTTCATCGAGCGCCAGTGACTTGAGAATCTGCCCGCCGATCCAGCTTGGCCCCACGCCGTTGCCCGAATAGCCGAAGCCGTAGACGATGTCGCGATGGCCGTTGAGGTGGCCGAAGAAGGGGAAGCCGGTTACTGATCTGTCCGACGCGCCGTTCCACGACGCAGCCAGCGGCACGCTGGCCAGGCTGGGGAAAAAGCGCGCGAGCGACGCCTGCAGCATAGCCACCTGCCGGCTGGGCTCGTCGAATTGCCGCAGCATGCGTGCGCCATAGGCGAAGGTGTTGCCACCCTTGCCGAGCATCAGGCGGCCATCAACGGTGGTGCGCCAGTAGTGGATGAATATGCGCGAATCGCAGAGCGCCGCGCCGTGGTTAAGGCCAATCGCGGCCAGTTCGGCAGGGCAGGGCGTGGTGATGATCATGTCGGACGACACGACCGCAATACTGCGCGAAAACTGGCTGAACTGCTCCGGCATCCAGGCGTTCAGCGCCAGCACGACCTTGCTTGCGCTGACGCTGCCGGCGGCGCACTGCACGCGTGGCGGCGTGGAAGGGATCAGCCGCTGCATCGCGCTGTGTTCGAAAATCCGCACACCCAGCTCGCGGGCGACACGCGCGAGGCCGAGTGCCAGCAGCGCGGGCTGCACGCTGCCAGCGGCGGGCGAGTACACGCCTTCGAGCATCACCGCCGAGCCGGCCAGCCTTTGAACGTCAGCCAACGGCAGTGTGCGCCAGCTGTTCGTTCTGTTGCCATCCAGCGCCGCCATCACGCCGGCCATGCTGCCCAACTGGCTGCGGTTGGTGGCGGTGTAGAGCGCGCCATCGACGCGCACTTCGGCGTCGATGGCGTGTTCGCGGCAGAAGTCGCGGATGGCGTAGACGGCGTCTTCGGATGCTTTCACCAGCCGCAGCGCTTCGGCCTCGCCAAACAGCCGACGCAGCGTGAGGAATTTCGCCGACCAGGTGAGGAGGCACCCGCCGTTGCGCCCGGACGCGCCGCTGCCGCAGCGCTCGCGCTCGACCAGCACGATGTCGAGCTGCGGATTGGCCTGCTTGAGCATGATCGCCGTCCACAGCCCGGTATAGCCGCCGCCGACGATGCAGACGTCCGCCGTGATGTCGCCCTGCAGCGGTGTCACCGGCGGCGGCGGGGCGCGGCGCAGCGCGTCGGCAAACCACCAGGGGCGGAAATCGCTGCTCACGGCTGTTCTCCACGGGCCAGCCGCGCGCCGATGTCGGCGATCACGCCCGGTAGTTCGGCGATGCTGTCGATCACGTAATGCGCGCCGGCCTGTGCGAGTTTGTCCGCTGCGCGCTGGCGGCGGGGGACCTGTTCGGCGGGCGTCAGCGCCTGCCATTCGGCCAGGCTCAGCCCCACTTCGTTGCCCGAAACAGCCAGCCCCACCGTCCACATGCCGGCATTCAGCCCTTCGTGAATGCCGACCGCCGTATCGTCGACCTTGACGCAGGCGGCGACGTGTTTGATGCCCAGCTCGATTACGTTCGCCAGCGCCATCCACGGCCCGGGGCGCGCGCCGGCCTTCAGATCATCGGCGGCGACGATGCAGTCGGGGAAGAAGCCGGCGGCGGCGGCGACCGGCTGCAGCGCGTTCATCACTTCGCGCGGGTAGCCGGTGCAGCTGCCGATTTTCAGGCCTTGCTCGCGAAGCAGGGTGATGGTGTCGAGCGCGCCGGGAATCATGGCGGAATAGTCACCGACGCGGGAAATCTGCAGCGGCATGAAGATGGCGTAGATGCGGTCGACATCGGCGTCGGTCATCGGCGCGCCGAATTTGTCCTGCCAGCGACGGGCAACGTCGGGCAGTTGGCCGAGTGTCTTGATGTGATCCCACTTCGCCATGCCCATCGGCACGCGCGCCTCGGCCAGCGAGATGGGTACGCCGATGCTGGCGAAGGCGTCGACCAGCACCTGGGTGGGGGCAAACGAGCCGAAGTCGACGACGGTGCCGGCCCAGTCGAAGATGACGGCTTCCAGCGGGCCGGTGTAGTGGCGGGTGTAGCGGTAGGACATGGTGGGCAAGCTCCAGATGAGTAAGTCGGAGTAAGTCGGTTTAGCGCCTTGCGGCGCGGTGTTTGCATGCCGGTTCCGCCCGGCGGACGGGTTCATTTCTTTTGTCTCGCCAAAAGAAACGAACCAAAGAAAAGGCGAGCCCGGTCCGCCGGCCGCC
>NZ_KE386631.1:13183-52284 GCF_000428145.1 Chitinilyticum litopenaei DSM 21440
TCCAGCGGCGCGCCGCAACTCGCCCCTGCGGGGCTCAAACACTCGTCGCGCCGAAACCCTGGCCGCAACTGCGCTTCTCGGCGGCTTCAGGGCGGAGCGTGCTAATCGGCTGTGGTGATAATTTGTAGCTTGGAAAAGCAAGGCGCCTTCTGACGGGCTTGAGTGACGGGTATATGTCTGTAGCCCTTTTCTATGTTTGGCTTTAGGCTTATCACTGCATGGGTATGTCGCCATGCTTGTTAGGACGCGATGCCCTGGAGCCGCCGAGAAGCGCAGCAGGCCACAGGGTTTCGCGGGTGAGATGTTTGAGGGCGAAACCCGAGTTTCGAACCCGCGCTGTGGCCTGCGAGCATCGCAGGGCAGCCCGAAGGGCCGGCGGACCGGGCTCGGCTTTGGGGTGAAGGGGATTTGCCGGGACAAATCCCCCTTCCCGTCGGCGCGACGGAATCGCGCATCAAAGCCCCGCGCTGATAGGCGCTAAAACCCCTGCAGAACGTGGAGTGCGTCATCACGCAATCCACCCGAACCCCCGCATCACCTCGCCGATCGCATGCACCGCCTGACTCAGCTCCGCCTCGTCGATCGCGCCGATGCAGCCCACGCGGAAGGTCTCCACCTCGGTGAGCTTGCCCGGATACAGAACGAAGCCGCGCGCGCGTACCGCTTCGTAAAACGCCTTGAAGTCATAATCCGGATGCGCCGGGGCATGGAAGGTGAGGATGATCGGCGCCTGCAATTCCGGGGCGAGGAACAGCCGCAGACCCAGCCGGCCCAGGCCGTCAATCAGCGTTTTTGCATTGCGGGTATAGCGCGCCAGCCTTTGTTCCCTGCCGCCTTGGGCCAGATACTGGTCAATCGCCGCGCGCAATGCCGCGACGACGTGGGTGGGCGGGGTGAAGCGCCACTGGCCGGTTTTCTGCAGGTAGGCGTACTGGTCGCCCAGATCGAGCGCCAGCGAGCGGCTGTTGCCCAGGCTGGCGGTGAGCGCCTCCCGGTTCACGATCACGAAGCCCATGCCCGGCACGCCTTCCAGGCATTTGCCCGAGGCGGCGATGACGGCGGTGATCGGCGTGGTGGCGACGTCGATGTCCAGTGCACCGAACGACGACATCGCATCGACAATCAGCGCGCGCCCGGCCAGGGCGACGACGGCGGCAATTTCGCCCAGCGGGTTCAAGAGCCCGGTGCCGGTTTCGCAATGGATGACGCCGACATGGCTGATCGCCGGGTCGGCGGCAAGCGTCTTGGCCACGGCGTCGGGGTCGACCGGCGTGCCATCGGGCCATTCCAGCACCGTGTGTGGCAGCCCCATCACCGCCGCGATGCGCGCCATGCGCAGCCCGTAGGCGCCGTTGGCCAGCACCAGCAGCTTGCCGTCGCGCGGAACGAGCGTACCGATGGCGGCCTCGACGGCAAACGTGCCCGAGCCCTGCAGCGGCACGCAGACGTGGCTGCTCTCGCCGTTGGCAATCGCCAGCAGGTCGCGGCAGACGCTGGCGGTGAGATCATTGAAGGCACTGTCCCACGAGCCCCAGTCGTGCAGCATGGCGCTGCGGGTAGCGAGGCTGGTGGTCAGCGGGCCGGGGGTGAGCAGTACGGGTTCGCGCATGGGTTAGTCCTTGTTGTCTAGATGAATATTTGGCGCCAGAAAATGGCGGGGGATGCCCGCCGGCGTATGGGTATTGGTCTGGAGCTTTTTTCTGTTAATGGGTTTGGCGGTATACGGTGGCTTGTCTGTTGGTTTAGCGCCTTGCGGCGCGGTGTTTACATGCCGGTTCCGCCCGGCGGACGGGTTCATTTCTTTTGTCTCGCCAAAAGAAATGAACCAAAGAAAAGGCGAGCCCGGTCCGCCGCCCCGCTGCGCGGGGTGCCCTGCGATGCTCGTTACGTCCAGCGGCACGCCGCAACTCGCCCCTGCGGGGCTCAAACACTCGTCGCGCCGAAACCCTGGCCGCAACTGCGCTTCTCGGCGGCTTCAGGGCGGGGCGTGCTAATCGGCTGTGGTGATAATTTGCAGGTCGGAAAAGCGCTGTGCCTTCCTGTTGTTCTTCGTGGGTATATGACTGTGGCCAGACAATTTCTTGGGCTTTGGGGCTATCGCTGCATGGGTATGCTGCAATGCGTTTAGTAGGTGATGCCCTCGCAGTCGCCGAGAAGCGCAGACGAGCATCGCAGGGCACCCCGCGCAGCGGGGCGACGGAGCGGGCGCGCCTTGGGGGTGTCGGGGGGCTTGGCAAGCGCGGGGCCCCCGCAAAGTCGCAGACTTTGTGGGGTGCAGTATGCCCCCTGACGTGCCGCCGGGCACACCCGGCATCAAAACATCGCGCCGCAAGGCGCTGAAAAAAGCCTTCTCAGAACATGCATGAAAGAGCCGCCATGTCATGCCGCCAAAGGCCCTTATCCAGACCGCAACTGCAAACGCCGCCACTGGCTTCCGGTCTGCGCCGGAATGACGCATGAAAGGCGGTGAGGCGGTTTGCGCGCAGAGCACGAGCAAACCAGCGAGGCTCAGAGCCGCATGTTCAGAACGCAGCATGCAAGCTCCCCCTCACCATCACCCGCTGTGCAATCCCCAGATAATGCGCAAGCGGCGGCGTGGCCAGCCCTGGCACCTTTGCCACCTCGTCCCAGCGCCGCAGCCGCACGGCGTCCGCAGCGTGACGGCGGGCGGCGAAACGGGCCGCCTCAAGCGAATCCATGATTCCGCCCTGCAGCTTCAGCGAGGCGAGCGAAGCCGGCGAGAGGCGCTTGATGTAGCCCGGCTCGGTCGCGCACAGGAAACGCTTGGCGGCGACGTGCAGCGCAATGGGCTGGCAGACGTCCTCACTGAACAGTGCTGCAAGCGCGACCGCGCCGATGGCTTCGTGGTGGTCGTTGCTGCCGTTTTCCACATCGTCGTCGCCCTGGCCGGTGATCAGGTGGCCGACGTCGTGCAGCAGCGCGGCGACGATCAGCTCAGGCGTGGCGCCTTCGCTTTCGGCGGCCAGCGCCGCCTGCAGCGCGTGTTCAAGCTGGCTGATGGCTTCGCCCCCATAGAGCTGCCCGCCGGCGCCGGCAAACAGTGCTTCAAGCTCGTCGAGGCAGGTGATGGCGGGGTGCTTCATGGGTATATCCCTGTGGCCTTTCATGGGTAAGGGCTGTGGGTGTATGTGTGCATGGGTATGGTTCAGCCCGGATTGCGCCAGCGCTGCGTGCGGCGCAACAGCAGCCACTGGAGTGCGGCAAACAGCAGGCAGGCAGTGGCAGAGGCGGCGACGATCAGCGTGGCCATCGCGGCGGCGGCAGCGGTGTCGCCGGCGTCGTCCATGTTCAGCACCGAGACGGACGCCAGCGCCGTATCCGGCGTGTAGAGGAAGATCACCGCCGAGACGGTGGTCATCGTCGCGACAAAGAAATAGCGGGCCACGTCCAGCACCGCCGGCAGGCACACCGGCAGCGTGACGCGCCAGGCGGTAATCCAGAACGGCACTTGCAGCGAGGCGGAAACGGCCTCGAATTCGCGGTCGAGCTGGCGCAGCGCGGTGACGGCGGTGAGATGCGCCGTGGTGTAGAAGTGCGCGATCGAGCACAGCACCAGTATCGTCATCGTGCCGTAGAGGCCGTGCAGCGGATTGGCCGGCTCGTTGAAAAAGAACACATAGCCCAGGCCCAGCACCAGCCCGGGTACGGCCATCGGCAGCATGGCGAGCAGGTGCAGCGGGCGCTGCAGCCGGCGCGCGACACCGACCTTTTCCGTGAGCCAGGCCGCGCCGAACACCAGCGCCGTGCCAAACAGCGCGGTCAGCGCCGACATCTTCAGGCTGTTCACAAAGGCTTCTGCACCGCCGCCATCGACATTGCTGAAGTCGAAGTGGTCGAAGGTCAGGCCGAGGTTGTAGGGCCAGAGCTTGATCAGCGCGGCGGCAACGGCCGTTCCCAGAATGAGCAGCAGCGCGCCGCCGGCCAGCGTGCAAAAGAGAAACGCCAGCGCATCGCGCAGCGGCTGGCGGCGCAGTTGCAGCGGTTGGGCGCGCGCGGTGAGCAAGGCCTGCTGGCGGCGCTGGGCGAGGTGGTCAACGGCGAAGGAAAACAGCGCCGGCAACAGGAGCAGCACGCCGATTACCGCGCCGCGCGGGAAATTCTGCTGGCCGATCACCTGCTTGTACGCTTCCAGCGCCAGCACGCTGTACTGCCCGCCGATGACCTTGGGAACGCCGAAATCGGTGATGACGAGCGTGAACACGACCATCGCGGCGGAAACCAGCCCGAAGCGCACCGAGGGCAGCGTCACCGTGAAAAACTGCCGGACGCGGCCGGCGCCCAGCGCCGTGGCCGCTTCATACAGCCGCCCGTCGGCGACCGACAGCGCGGTGACCAGGATCATCAGCGCATGCGGAAAGGTGTAAAACGCCTCGCCGATCACGATGCCCCAGAAGCCGTAAATGCCGTCGGGAAACAGGCCCTTGAGCACGCCCTGATTGCCAAAGAGGTAGACGAGCGCGATGCCGGGCAAGAGCGACGGCGCCAGGAGCGGAATCAGCGCCAGTGCGCGAAACAACCCCTTGGCTGGCATGGCGCTGCGCGTGAGCGCGGCGGCGAAACCGTAGGCGAGCGGCAGCACAATCAGGCTGGTGGTCAGCGCAACGGCGAAGCTGTTTTTTACCTGCTGCAGCAGTGACGGCGAGGCGAGGATGGGCGCTACCTGCGAAAGCCCCCAGACGCCGGTGTCCGGGTCGTGCACGGCCTGGCCGAGGATGGCGATGAGCGGCAGTGCGAGCAGGATGACGAGCTCCAGCAGGGCGATGCCGGCGAGCGGCAATGCCAGCCACTCGCTCGAAGCACGGCGGGCTGCGCTGCGGGGCGGGGTGGGCAGCGTCAGCGTGCTCATGCGGCCTCCACGGTGCCGAAGCAGCGCAGGCTGGCGGCGGGCAATTGCACCGGCAGGCGCTGGCCGTCGCCAATGGCCAGCTGCACGAGCTGGCGGTGGCTGATGTCGGCCAGCAGTTGCAGATTGCCCCATTGCGGCACGGAGAGGGTGAGGCGATAGAGGCTGCCCAGCAGCTCGATCTGCTGTACTTCGGCGAGCGCGCTATTGGGCGAAGGCTCCCAGCGCGGGTCGATCTGCACATCCTCGGGGCGCAGGAAGAGCTCGACCTGCGCGCCGCTGGCCAATTCGCTGGCGGCCGGCGCACTGACGATACCGTCGCCCACGCGCAGCTGCCCCGGCGAGAGCACGGTGCCGGTCAGCCAGTTGCACTGGCCGACGAAGTCCGCGACGAAGCGGCTGGCGGGCTGGCGGTAGATCTGTTCGGGCGTGCCGATCTGCTCGATCACGCCATGATTCATCACCACCACGCGGTCGGCCATGGTCAGCGCTTCTTCCTGGTCGTGCGTGACCATGATGGTGGTGACGCCGAGCTGGCGCTGCAGCGCCTTGATTTCGCCGCGCAGATGCTCGCGTACCTGTGCATCGAGTGCCGAGAGCGGTTCGTCGAGCAGCAAGAGCCCCGGCGAGGTGGCGAGTGCGCGCGCCAACGCCACGCGCTGCTGCTGGCCGCCCGAGAGCTGCGCCGGGTATTTGCCGGCAATGGCCGGCAGGCCGATCAGCGCCAGCAATTCCGTCACGCGCCTGTCCTTGTCCTCGCGCCGGCCGGTAAGGCCATAGGCGATGTTCTGCGCGACGGTGAGGTTGGGAAACAGCGCGTAGGACTGGAACACGATGCCGTAATCGCGCGCCGCCGGCGGTAGCCGGCCGATGTCCCGGCCGTCGCGGGCGATGCGGCCGTCATCCATGCCTTCCAGCCCGGCGATGATTCTGAGCAGCGTCGTTTTGCCGCAGCCCGACGGCCCCAGCAGGCAGACAAACTCGCCCTGGCGGATGGTCAGATCAATGCCGGAAAGCGCGGTATGCGCGCCGAAGCGTTTCCGTATGCCGGTGAGCGACAGATAGGGGGTGGGGTTCATGGTCAGGGATTCGGGCAGGTCACGGTGCATGGTTTGCTTTTGCCTGGTGTTGCTGGTTTTTTAAGCGCCTTGTGGCGCGGGTGTGTTGATGCCGGGTGTGCCCGGCGGCACGTCAGGGGGCTTGTCTTGCCAAGCCCCCCGACACCCCCAAGGCGCGCCCGCTCCGTCGCCCCGCTACGCGGGGTGCCCTGCGATGCTCGTAGCAGCCAGCGGCGCGCCGAAACTCGGCCTTCGGCCTCAAACACTCGTCACGCCGAAACCCTGGCTGCAACTGTGCTTCTCGGCGACTGCGAGGGCAGTGAGGTACTAATTCGCGCCAGTTGCTATCGCCAAGGCCTTGCTTGTCATGCCCGCGCAGGCGGGCATCCAGGATTTGCTTTTCTGGGTTCCCGCTTACGCGGGAACGACGTTGCGTTTCTCCCCAGATTCGTATGGCGGGTTAGCCAACGGCGTAACCCGCCATGCAATAGTGGGTATGCAGCTGCAGCCATTTAAATTATTAGGTTTTGGGCTTATCACCGCATGGGTATGTCGTGCTGCTGCTTAGGATGCGATGCCCTCGCAGTCGCCGAGAAGCGCAGTCTGCGGCAGGGTTTCGACGGGGGGAGTGTTTGAGGGCGAAGCCCGAGTTGCCCCCCGTCGCTGCCGCAGACGAGCATCGCAGGGCACCCCGCGTAGCGGGGCGACGGAGCGGGCTCGGCTTTCGGGTGAAGGGGGCTTTGCCGAGACAAAGCCTCCTTCCCGTGCGCGCGGCGGAACGCGCATGCAAACACCGCGCCGCAGGCGCTAAACATGCGCGTTCGCGAGCAAGCTCGCTCCTACAAGCCCGATTCAGCAGCTCAACTCGATGAGCCTCAATCGCTTACTTCTTCTCCGACTTGCCGTCATAACGCTTCGTCCACTCGGCCAGAATCTTGTCGCGATTGGCGGCCGACCAGCGCAGGTCCTGCTTCACCAGGCGCTTTTCATAATCCGCCGGGATGTGCGGGTTCGGCTTGGCAATGCCCGGCATGGCGACAATCGCGAAGTTCTTTTCATACAGCTCGTTGGCGGATTTCGACGCGGCCCAGTCGGCCAGCTTCTTCGCCGCGTCCAGGTTCTTCGTGCCCTTCATGATCGCCGTGGCTTCCACATCCCAGCCCAGGCCTTCCTTGGGGAAGACCAGATCGATCGGCGCGCCGCTTTCTTTCAGCTTGGCCGCGCGGTATTCAAACGAGATGCCAACCGGAAACTCGCCGGCGGCGGCCTGCTTGCAGGGCTTGGAGCCGGAGTGCGTGTACTGCGCGATGTTGTCGTGCAGCTTGTCCATATAGGCCCAGCCATCCTTCTCGCCGAAGATGGTCAGCCACGCGGTGACGTCAAAGTAGCCGGTGCCGGAGGATGCCGGGTTCGGCATCACGATCTTGCCCTTGAATTCGGGCTTGAGCAGGTCGCGCCAGCTTTCCGGCTTTTTCAGGCCCAGCTTGGCGGCTTCGACGGTGTTGAAGCAGATCGTCGCGCCCCACACATCCATGCCCACCCAGGCCGGCGGATTGCTGTCGTCCACGTACTGCTTGCTGAGCTTGTCCACGCCCCTGGGGGCGTAGCCCTGCAGCATGCCTTCCTTTTCCAGTACCAGCAGCGAGGACGCCGCGACGCCCATCACCACGTCGGCCTGCGGCGCGGCTTTTTCGGCCAGCAGCTTGGCAGTGATGATGCCGGTGGAATCGCGCACCCACTTCAGCTTGATGCCGGGGTTTTCCTGCTCGAATTTTTCCTGGTAGGCCTTGAGCTGGTCGGCTTCCAGCGCGGTGTAAACGGTCAGCGTCGTGTCGGCAAAGGCATGGCCGGCGAAGGTGGCCAGCAGGGCGAGTGTGAGGGTGCTCAGGGTTTTCATCGCAAGGGTTCCAGCAGTTGGGATGAGCGCATTGTGCGAGCCGGATGTGACAGGCAAATTACGTCTAGACGAATTTTGCGATTGTCGGGCATGATGCCGGCCTCGACCCGGCCGGCCTTTTCGCCGCCGGCCATGACGCTGATCGCGCGCTGTGATAGCGTTTCCCCAAATTCAAGGAAGCCCCGACCATGAGCATCTCCATCCCCGCCGAGCTGATCGCGCTCGCCAGCCAGCTGGCCGACGCCAGCGCCGCCGCCATTCGCCCGCTGTTTCGCAGCGCCTTTGCTATTGATGACAAGTCGGATGACAGCCCGGTAACCGTGGCCGACCGCGAGGCCGAGCGCGTGATGCGCGCGCTGATCAATGAAGCGCGTCCGCAGGACGGCATCATCGGCGAGGAGTTCGGCGCGGAACGCGCGGATGCCGAATGGGTGTGGGTGCTCGACCCGGTCGATGGCACCAAATCTTTCACCGTGGGCCGCCCGCTGTTCGTCACGCTGATCGGCCTGCTGCATCGCGGTGTGCCGGTGCTGGGCGTGATCAACCAGCCGATCAGCGGCGAGCGCTGGCTGGGCGGCGAGGGCGTGCCGACCACGCTCAACGGCGAGCCGGTGAGCGCCAATGCCACCGACCACCTGACGCGCGCGCGCATCGGCAGTACGGGGCCAGAGTATCTGCCCACAGGCCTTGCTGCCTTTGAGGCGCTGGCCAATACCTGCCGCTACAAGCTCTGGGGCGGCGACGGCTACCTGTATGCGCAGGTCGCCAGCGGCTGGCTGGAAGTGGTGGTGGAAGAGGGCCTCAAGCTGCACGACTTTGCTGCGCTGGCGCCGGTGGTGAATGCCGCCGGCGGCAGGATGAGCGACTGGCAGGGCAGGCCGCTGACGGTGGCCAGCGCCGACACCGGCCGCGTGCTGGCGGCATGCAATCCGCAGCTGCATGCTGCCGCGCTCGCCTTCATGCAGGAGGTGTAGGCCCGGCCGTCTGCGCGGCCATCCGCCCGGAGACGGCGACGAGCCTGCAAGGCTGAGACGCAGAGGAGCAGAGGAACGCATCATTTGCCCATGCAACGATTTTGCTCCTGTTTTTCGCTGAGCCTCTGACCTCTGCGTTGTGTTTCCTACTTATTTCTCTGCTTCAGGAAGCCCGAGAAACAAAGGCGCTGGTTAGTACGATTTGCCCTGAAAGCCGCTGAGAAGCGCAGTTTTTCCGGGATCAGGCGCGGGACGTGTTTGAGGGCGCAGCCCGAGTTGTCCCGCGTCCCCGGAAAAACGAGCATCGCAAGGCACCCCGCGTAGCGGGGCGGCTGACCGGGCGCGCCTTGGGGGTGTCGGGGGGCTTGGCAAGACAAGCCCCCTGACGTGCCGCCGGGCACACCCGGTATCAAAACGCTGCGCCGGAGGCGCTGAAAACCTTGCTTCCTGATGGAATGACATAATCAGATTGTGCATTGCCTCGGCCTGAGATAACGACGATAGGACTGCACACCGCCTGCATGACAATTTTCCCCGGCTGTTTTCACTTCTTCATGCCCCTTGCGCGACATCGGCTTGCATGCGGGTGTCGCTTTTCCTGCCTTTCGGGCAAGCTGTCCACTTTTGCCGTGGAGCTGACAGCATGCCCAATCCGCTGATTACCGTATCCGAATTGCAGACCCGGCTGGGCGAGGCCGGGCTGGTGGTGGTCGATTGCCGCCACGAGCTGGCCAATCCGCAGGCCGGGCGCGCCGCCTTTGCCGCCGGCCACATTCCCGGGGCAGTGTTTCTGCATCTGGACGACGATCTGTCCGGCGCAATGACTGGCCGCAATGGCCGCCATCCGCTGCCGGATGCCGAAACGCTGGCGCAGAAACTGGCTGCGGCCGGCATCGGCCAGCACACGGACGTGGTGGCGTATGACGCCGCCGGCGGGCCGTTTGCCGCGCGCTTGTGGTGGCTGCTGCGCTGGCTGGGGCACGAAGCGGTGCAGGTGCTCGATGGCGGCTGGCCGGCCTGGCTTGCGGCGGGGGCGCCCGTTGACACACAGACCGTTGTTCCGGCGCCCGCGCAGTTTGCGGCGACGCCCGACGCGACGCGCGTGGTGCGCGTCGACGAGGTCGCCGCCAATCTGGCGCAGCCCCGCTTCACGCTGGTCGATGCGCGCAGTCCCGAGCGCTTTGTCGGCATCGGCGAAACGCTGGACCCGGTGGGCGGCCACATCCCCGGTGCGAAGAACCGTTTTTTCATGCACAACCTCGCGGCCGACGGCTGCTTCAAGCCGGCGGCGCAGTTGCGCGCCGAGTGGCTGGAGGTGTTGGGTACGGCCTCGCCGGAAGCGGTCGTGCACCAGTGTGGCTCGGGGGTCACCGCCTGCCACAACCAGCTGGCGCTGGCCGTGGCGGGCCTGCCGACCGGCCGGCTGTATGCCGGATCATGGAGCGAATGGTGCAGCGAGCCGGGCCGGCCGGTCAGCACGGCAGCGGTCTGACCGTCCGGCTGCCGAACAGGGAGGCTGCTGGCAAAGCCGCTTTGGTTTTTGCTGCCGGCATGATTTAGTAAGAATATGGCTTACAAGGGGCACACGATGAAAAACCTGTCTGAGCAGTTGCGCCGGCTGGCGCTGGGCATCCTGCTGGGGGGGATGGCGTGCGCGCCGGTGCTGGCCGCCAGCAAGGCCGTAACGCTGACGCTGCAGGATTACCCGCCCTTCATGGGCCAGAATCTGCCGCACAAGGGGCTGATGAGCCGCGTGGTGGTGGCGGCCTTTGCGCGCGCGGGCATTGCCGTGACCCTGGTGCCCACGCCGAACAACCGCGCCATCGAAGCGCCGCGACGCGGCCTTTACGATGGCAGCTTCGGCTGGGCGCGTTCGCCCGAGCGCGAGAAGGACCTCCACTACACCTAGCCGGTCATGGCCTTGCGCATGGTGTTCTGCCAGCGCAAGGGCGAAACGTATGCCTGGGATGAGCTGGCTGACCTGACCCCGCATCGTGTGGGGGCGACCACCGGCAATTATTACTCCGAGCAGTTTGTCGTGCTGGCGGAGAACGGTCAGCTGCATGTCGATTATGCCAACAGCGACGTCAATAATTTCCGCAAGCTGCTGAGCAGGCGCATCGACCTGTTCCCCATCGATGCCGAAGTCGGCCCCTATCTGATGGCCACGCAGCTCAAGGCGGAAGAGGCGGCGCAGTTGAGCTGCCCGGCCAAGGCCTACTGGACGGCGCCGCTGCATGTGGTCATCAGCCGCAAGCGCGCCGATGGGCCGGAGCTGGTAAGCAAGTTCAATGCCGGGCTGGCTGCGCTGAAACAGAGTGGTGAATTCGAGCGCCTGCTCGAACTCAGCCGGCAGGACATCAACCAGCAGGCGCAGGCGGCGCGCAAGTGATCGCCCGGCAAGCTGGCCCTGCCATATCCTGACCGCCTTTGCGCTGGCCACAGCCAGCGAGAATCTTTCAACGCAGAGACGCAGAGGAAAGGCACAAGGCTGTTCCTGATTAGGCAGCCAGCTGAGCAACTCGCCATGCCGGCGTCCCACTGGGATTCCCTCCGGTCAAAGCCGGCATCCAGAGTGTCGCTCGATCAGGCATTGCAGCTCGATTCCCGCTTTTGCGGGAATGACGAATTGTTCTTTGCTGAGATGGCTACCTATTGATCCGGCCCTCTGATGTTTTCACTCGTAGGAGCGAGCTTGCTCGCGATCAGCAAGGCTTCGCGAGCAAGCTCGCTCCTACGGAAATTCAAACTTCTGAAGGCCGGATCAATAATCAGGAGGCTGTTTTCTCTGCGCCTCTGTGTTGCTTTTTATCCGGCTCTCGCCGGCGGTTTTCTGCGCTAGTCCCGGTCCGTCAGCGCCAGCAGCGCCGCGACCTGTTCGGCGGTATGGCGCAGGCGTTCACGCGCGTCCCGCAGCGCTTCGGCCGCTGTCATTGGCCGCGGCACGCAGGCAAAGACGGCCCTGAAGCCGCATTCGCGCAGCCGTTCCGCGCCTTCGCCCAGGCTGCCGGCAATGGCGATGACGGGCAGGCCTGCAGCGTGTGCCCGTCGCGCCACCCCGATCGGCGCCTTGCCGTGCAGCGTTTGTCCGTCCAGCCGGCCTTCGCCGGTGATGAGCAGATCGGCGCCGGCCAGCTGTTCAGCAAAGCCGATGGCATCGAGCACCAGCTCGATGCCGGGCTGCAGGCTGCCATCCAGAAAGGCCAGTGCCGCCGCGCCCACCCCGCCGGCAGCGCCCGCACCGGGATGCTGCGCCACATCGAGCCCTCGTGTGGCGTGGATGATCCGGGCGTAATGCGCCAGCGCGGCATCGAGGGCGATCACCATTGCGGGCGTCGCCCCCTTCTGCGGGCCAAACACCGCCGAGGCACCCTGCGACCCGGTCAGCGGATTGTCGACATCGCAGGCCACGGCAAAGCTGCACTCGGCCAGCCGCGTATCCAGGCCGGCGAGGTCGATGCGTGCGAGCCGCGCCAGTGCCGCACCGCCGGGCGGCAAGACCTGGTCGGCCTGGTCGAGAAAGCGCAGCCCCAGCGCGCTCAGCATGCCGCTGCCACCGTCATTGCTGGCCGAGCCGCCGATGGCAAGCATGAAGCGGCGCGCGCCGGCGTCAAGTGCCGCGCGGATCAGTTCGCCGGTACCGGCGCTGCTGGTGATGAGCGGATTGCGTTCGTGTGGCGCCAGCAGCGCCAGCCCGCTGGCGCTGGCCATCTCGATGATGGCGGTGTCGCCGTCGCCCAGCAGACCCCATTCGGCGTTGATGGGCCGGCCCAGCGGATCATGCACGCGCGCGATCCGGCGCTGGCCTTGCGTGGCGGCGAGCAGCGCGTCCAGCGTGCCTTCGCCGCCATCGGCAACCGGCAGTTCGACGACCTCGCAATGCGGCAGCTGTGCGCGCAGCGCAGCGGCTATCTCGGTGGCCACCACGCTAGCGCTCAGCGTTTCCTTGAAGGAGTCGGGGGCGACGATGATCTTGCGCAGTGCGGGCATGGGGAATATGGATTGCTGGGTATATCGCTGCAGCCATTTTCCAGCAATGGCTGCAGCGATATACCTGTTTTAATGGCTGCGCAGCTTGCGGCCGAACAGTTCCAGTGCCAGCTGGTAGCCCTGCAGCGCCAGCGCCGCGTCGTAGCGATCGCCCTCGTCGCGCATGAAGGCGTGCACGCCGTTGAACTCGTGCCAGGTGAAGTCGAGATTGGCGGCGGCCATGTCCTGGTAGACCTTGGCGCGGCCGGCTGGCGGGATGTGCGGATCCTGCTTGCCCCAGACCATCAGCATTTCGCCCTTGATCTCCTGGATGCGCTCCATGCTGTGCTGGCCGGGCTGGTTGGGGATGACTTGCGAATGCAGGTCGGTGGCGTAGAAGCAGGCGGTCGCCTCGATTTCCGGCTGCAGCGCGGCGCGAAACGCCAGGTGGCCGCCGATGCAAAAGCCCATGGCGCCGAAGCGGTTGGCGCTCCATGGCTGCTGTTTCGCCCAGTCGAGCATGGCGCGGTTGTCGCTGTCGTAGCCGCAGACATCCTTGGCGGCCTTGTCGGCATTGCCCTTGTCACGCCCGGCGTCGTCATACGCCAGCACGGTGCCGATGGGGTTCAGTTCGTGAAAGACTTCCGGCACCAGCACCGCATAGCCGTGGCCTGCCATGATGCGCGCCGAGCGCTCGATGGGCCCGGTTTGCTGGAAGATTTCCGAGTACAGCAGGATGACCGGATAGCGGCCTGCGGCTTGCGGACGGTGCACATAGGTGCGCATGGTGCCGGTGGGCGTGGGCAGGTCGACGATGTCGCATTGGATCAGCATGGCGGGTTCCGTTGGGGAGAGAAATCAGGGCTGGACAGGCAGGTAGGCGTTCAGCAGATGGGCCAGTTGCGTGGCGGGGGCGAGGCCGGCATCGCGCTGCTCCAGGCCGAACAGCCGGGTTTGCGGATGATGGGGGCTGAAGGGGGCTTCGCTGCCGGCCTGCGCCAGATAGTCGCGGGCCAGTTGCTGCAGCTGGCGTGCGCAAGCAGCCTGCTCGTTCATATAGTTCTGCATGGCGGCCAGCAGGGTGGGGTGCGGCGCGGCGCCGGGCGGGCTGGCCAGCACCTGCTGGGTCATGCCCAGCAGCAGCTGCATGTTCTGGCTGGCAAATAGCCGGGCCACGGTCTCGCCGCAGAAGCTGGCGGCGCCGGTTGCGCCGGCGTGCAGCCAGGCCGTGGGGTAAGGGGCCAGCGCATCCAGCCGCGCTTGCACCAGCTGCAGCGTGGCCTGGTCGCCGCCGGCGGCGAGCATGAAGCCACTCGTCACGCCGGCGCTGCTGGCGTGCAGCCAGACATCCGCGCAGGGGCGCGCCAGCCGGGTGGCGAGTTCGCGGGTTTGGGCAAACGGCAACTGCACCAGCAGGATGGCGGGCGTGGCCGCCAGTTCGGCCGTGCCCGGCAAGGGTGCATCGGGCAGGGCAAAGCGGATGGTGCTGTCCTGCCAGCGGGCGGCCAGCAGGGCCCGGCATGCCTCCGTGGTGATGACCAGCAGAGGCGCGGCCATCTTGCTCAGCCCTGGCAGCTGTTGAGCAGGCGCTTGAGGCTGTCGACGTCGACGAGCTCGATCAGGCGGTTCTGTACCTTGATGTAGCCCTGGTCCTGGAATTTCGACAGCGTGCGGCTGACGGTTTCCAGCTTCAGGCCCAGGTAGCTGCCGATTTCCTCGCGCGTCATGCGCAGGTGAAAGCTCATGGCCGAATAGCCGCGAATGGCGAAACGCTGCGAGAGATTGAGCAGGAAGGCGGCCAGACGCTCCTCGGCCTTCATATTGCCCAGCAGCAGCATCACGCCGTGGTCGCGGACGATTTCGCGGCTCATCACTTTATACAGATGGTGCTGCAGCGCCGGCACATCGCGCGCCAGCGTTTCGATGTCGGTGAAGGGCAGCTCGCAGACTTCGCTGTCTTCCAGCGCGATGGCGTCGCAGGTGTGGTGGTCGGAGCTGATCGCATCCATGCCCATCAGCTCGCCGGTCATGTGAAAGCCGGTGACCTGCTCGCGGCCGTCCTCGGAAATCACGCTGGCCTTGAAAAAGCCCAGACGCACGGCGAACAGCGAGCGGAAAGGCTCGCCGGCGCGGTAGAGCGCTTCGCCGCGCTTGATCGGGCGACCCTGGGAAATGATGGCGTCGAGCTGCTTCAGTTCATCCTGATCCAGCCCGACCGGCAGGCACAGTTCGCGCAGACTGCAGTTCGAGCAGGACTGACGCAGGGTGCGGAAGGAAACGTCACGTACCGGGATGGGGGATTGCAAAGCCATTCAATTATCCAGAGTGCCTAGGTCGGTTCAGCCAATAGTACCACCGCCCCAGTGAAGTTGATCTACATCAAGTCGGCGCAAACCCGGTAAGGGCTAAGCTGCGCCCGACCAAAAGCGCAAAATACATTATAAATCAGGACGGAACAGCCATGTCGACCGAATCCATTGTGAACGATACCCAGCATCTGGTGTTTGACCGGGATCTGATTGTCCGCTACGACGGCAATGGCCCGCGTTACACCTCATACCCGACCGCCGACCGTTTTGGCGCCGGTTTTGGCGCGGAAGACTATCGCCGGGTGCTGGCGCAGCGCGCGCCGGGCTCACTGGCCAAGCCGCTGTCATTATATTTCCATATCCCCTTTTGTAATACCGTCTGCTATTACTGCGCCTGCAACAAGGTCATTACCAAGGACAAAAGCCGCGCCGACCGCTATCTGGATTACCTGATCCGCGAGATCGGCCTGCAGGCCGGCCTGCTGCCGAAAAAGGGCCTGGTGCGGCAATTGCATTTTGGCGGCGGCACGCCGACCTTTCTCAGCCACGAGCAGCTTGAGCGCTTGATGGCCGCGATCAATGCGCATTTCGACCTGCAGCCGGGCGGCGAGTTCTCCATCGAGATCGATCCGCGCAAGGTGGGCATGGAGACCGTGCAACTGCTCGCGCGGCTGGGCTTCAACCGCATGAGCGTGGGCATCCAGGACTTCGATCCGGCGGTGCAGGAGGCGGTGAACCGCATCCAGAGTTACGACGAGACCCGTCTGGTGATCGAGGCCGCGCGCATGTATGGCTTCAAGTCGGTCAGCGTCGACCTGATCTATGGCCTGCCCAGGCAGACGCTGGCCAGTGTGGCCGCCACGCTGGAACAGGTAGTCCGCCTGCGGCCGGATCGCATCTCGCTTTACAACTACGCGCACCTGCCCGAGCGCTTCATGCCGCAGCGCCGCATCAATGCCGACGAGCTGCCGGCGCCGGAAATCAAGCTTGATATCCTGCAGATGGCGATCCAGCGGCTGGAGGAGGCCGGTTATGTCTTTATCGGCATGGATCACTTCGCCCTGCCCAGCGACGAGCTGACAATCGCCCAGCGGCGGGGCCGCCTGCATCGCAATTTCCAGGGCTATTCGACGCACGCCGACTGCGACCTGCTGGCCTTCGGCGTATCCGCCATCGGCAAGGTCGGCGCGAGTTACAACCAGAATGCCAAGGAGCTTGACGACTATTACGCGCGGCTGGATGCCGGCGACCTGCCGGTGGTGCGGGGCATGCATCTGGGGCCGGATGACCTGCTGCGCCGCGCGGTGATCCAGGCGCTGATGTGCCAGTTCGAACTGTTTTACCAGCCTTTCGAGGTTGGTTACATGATCGATTTTCCCCGCTATTTCGAGGAAGAATTGCTGGCGTTGCAGCCCTTTGTCGCCGATGGCCTGGTGGAAATCAACGAGGAAGCCATCCGCGTGCTGCCGCGCGGGCGGCTGCTGGTGCGCTCGGTCGCCATGGTATTTGACCGCTATCTGCGCACGCGGCACACTCAGGCCCGCTATTCGAAGCTGATCTAGATGTGAGGAGCGAGGGGTGAGGAGTGAGGTGGCTAGGGTGAATTGCCTGCTGTGGCAAGAGTTGGATGCCTGGCCCTTGTGCCGCGCTCACCGGCAAGCCTTTCGCCCTCTAACACTCACTCCTCGCTCCGCACGCCCAGCATGCCCGAGCTGAACATCCTTGCCCTGTTTCTGGCGGGTCTCCTCGGGGGCGGGCATTGCCTGGGCATGTGCGGCGGCGTGGTCGCGGCCTTCAGCATCAAGCTGCCGCCGGGGCCGCGCTGGCCACATCAGCTGGCGTTCAACCTGGGGCGGATTTCCGGATATACCCTGATAGGGATGATTCTGGGGGCAATGGCCTCGTTTGCTTCCATCGGTATACTCCAGGAAATCAAGCTGGTTCTCTATGTGCTGGCCAATCTGCTGCTGGTGCTGATGGGCGCCTACGTTGCCGGCTGGAACCGCTGGCTGCTGAAGCTCGAAGCGCTGGGCGCTCCCGTGTGGCGGCACATCCAGCCGCTGCTGCGCACCCTGTTGCCGGTGCGGCATGTCGGGCAAAGCCTGGCGGTGGGCCTGCTGTGGGGCTGGATGCCCTGCGGTCTGGTCTATACCGCCAGCCTCTCCGCGCTGGCGAGCGCCAGCCCCTGGCAGGGGGCCGGCATCATGCTGGCCTTTGGCCTGGGAACGCTGCCCAATCTGCTGCTCATCGGCAGCGCCAGCGGCTGGCTGCTGGCCACGCTGCGCCGGCCGCTGTTCCGCCAGCTGGCCGGTGGCGCGCTGATGCTGCTGGGCCTGTGGCGGCTGCTGGCGCCGCTGTTCTGATCCTTGCCAGTCTCGCGGGCGCATCCGCCCTCCATCATTTCTCCACACCGCCTCCATCGTCTTTCCATCGGTCCAGTCCATGCTCGCGGCATTGCGTGCCTATCGCCGCGCCTGCACGAGAGCCCCATGCCCTGGACCTTTGCCCATCCCGCCGCCGTATTGCCCCTTTACCGGCTGGCCGGCGGCTGCCTGCCCCTGCCGGCGCTGATCGCCGGTAGCCTGGCGCCGGATGCCGGCTATTACATCGGCCAGTTCGCGCTGGCGCGACAGGCGCATTCCTGGTCTGGCCTGTTGTGTTTTGCTGTGCCGGCGGCGCTGCTGATTCTGCAGCTGTTGCGCGTCCTGGCGCGCGATGGCTTGTTGCTGCTGCCTGCGGGGAGCCGGCTCGTGCTCGACCGGGCGCTGGTCTTGCCGGGCGGCTGGCGCGCCTTGCTGAGCGCGCGGGTCTTGCTGGCCTGTGCACTGGGCGCGGCCACCCATCTGCTTTGGGACATGGCGACGCATCGCTATGGCGGGCTGGTGCTGTACTGGCCCTGGCTGGCCGACAGGCTGCCGCTGTGGCCGGGGCTGAGCATTCCGGTATTCAAGCTGCTGCAATACGGCAGCAGCGTGCTGGGCGTGCTGTTGCTGTACCGGGCGTTTGTGCGGGAATGCGGGCGTTACGCGCGGGGCTGTCCGGATGAGTGCGGCCTTTCTGCCGGACAGAGCAGACGTGTCATGCTGGTGTTGCTGGCCATCTCCGGCCTCGTCGCCGTGCCGCTGGCCTACCGGACACTGGGCGCTGCACCCTTCGATCTGCAGCTGCTGCAAGTCTGGGTGGTGCGCAGCATCGTGCTGGCCACGGTAGTGCTGCTGCTGGGCAGCCTGCTCGCCGGGCGTATCGTGCGCGGCAGCGGAGCACTGCCGGCCAGCGTGTCAGGCTGACCGGCAGGCTTGCGGTGTGGCTGGGTTGGCTCTGCTTCAGCCCGTTTGCTCAGGCCTGCTTGTCCGGAAATTCCGACTCTAGATAATCCAGGCCTTCCAGCAAATCGGGCAGGGATTTCAGGATGTGCGCCAGGCCGGCAATGGTGACGCCCAGCGAGGCGTTGATATCGTTCAGATTGATACCGTCGCTGAAGCCGAGCAGCACCTCGTCACCAGAGCAGGCCAGCAGCACGATGCCCACGGTGATGTTGAGGTAGCGGTTGCCGACAACTTGCCGGAGTGCGCCGGCAAGTTGTGCGCGCAGGGGCGGGCGGGGGGTCATGCCGGATTGCTGCTGCTGATCCGCTCGCCGCGTACCGTATGCACGCTGCTGCCCATATGCGCCGGGCGGGCGTGGCTGGCCCAGGGCTTGGCCTTGAGTACCCGCTGCATGTCGGCATAGCCGGCGGCGCTGCGCTCGAGAATCGACGAGCGCGAGAATTCGGCATCGGAGTCCGAAATCTGGTCGGCGGCCGGCTGGTAGATCAGGTGCACGATGTCGTAAGTCGCTTCGCCATTGTGGCTGTCCAGCAGCAGATCGTCGCTGACCGCGCTGACGTCGGCCTTGTTCTGGCGCGTCACGTGATGCAGGGCGCGGCGGTGATTGTGCAGGCTGGCCAGCTTGTCGATATGGTGGCTGGTGCGGCTGGCATACTGGATCTGCTTTTGTCGCCAGCTCACTTCATCCATATTGCGCGGCGCCTTGCCGTGCGCATCCCACAGATCGATCATGAAGACCAGCGTGTGGCCATCCTCGTCGCCTTCGTAAATGGCATCCAGCGGCGTGTTCGACACGCAGCCGCCATCCCAGTACAGCTCGCCCTCCACCTCGGTGGCGGGAAAGCCTGGCGGCAGCGAGCCGCTGGCGAGCACATGCTCGGGGCCGATTTGCTGCTGCTGGTTGTCGAAGAACACCAGGTCGCCGGTGGTGACCCGCGTTGCGCCCAGCGAGAGGCGAACGGATTTGCTGTTGATCAGCTGGAAATCCGCCAGTCTTTGCAGGGTGTCGAGCATCGGCGCGGTATTGCAGTAGCTGGCTTGCTCGGTCGGCATGTCTTTCAGCAGCAGCGGGCTGGGAAAGCGCGGTTGCCAGAAATTGGGCTGGCCGAAGGTGACCGCGCTCATGAAGCTGAGCTTGTTGTACATGCGGCGCAGGTCGCCGCTGAGCAGCTCGCCGCTCAGATCCGGACGGGAGATTTCTTCCCACAGGGTTTCCAGCTGCTGCAGGCGCTACGCCGGCGCCGTTCCTGCCAGAATGCAGGAATTGATGGCGCCGATGGAAATGCCCGCGAACCAGTCCGGCTCGAGGCCGGCCTCGTGCAGGGCCTTGTAGGCGCCGATATGGTAGGCGCCCAGCGCGCCGCCGCCCTGCAAGATCAATGCGATGCGTGGTTTCTTGCTGCTCATTGCAAACTCCCGGGGTGAGGTAATGACAGTTGTCCTCATCCTGAATAGACGGCATTGCGCGGATAGCAAGATTTATTTGCTGCGATGCAGCAAATTCTTTTTGCAGCGCAGCATGTTGTTGGAAGCTGGCGAGGCGCTGGCCGTGCCCGCCGCGTGCTGCTAGCTCAGCCCGAGTGCGCCAGCGGAAGCGCCATGCCCGAGAGCTCGGCCGGCACGCGCGGCATGAAGGCGCCGCTGCCGAGAATGTTGGCCGCCAGCCACAGGGCAACCAGCGCATACAGGATGCGCGGCAGCCAGGCTGCGACTTCGCTGGCGGTGTGCGCCAGCTCCTCGTCAAGCTGCCTGGCCAGGCGCAGCAGCATGGCGGCCAGCTCGCCGCTGGATTCGCCGGTATTCACCAGCGCCAGTACGCGTTCATCGCCGAGCCAGCTTGCCTTTGCCAGCGCCTGGGTCAGTGTTGCGCCATTTTTCAGGGCTGGCAGCAGGCGCCCGGCCTGCCGGCGCAGGCTCGCCGGGCCGATGCTGTCCACCGCGAGCGGGATGGCATCGAAGAGCGGCATGCCCGCCTCGGCCAGCAGGCCCAGGCTGGCGAGAAAATTGCGCTGCGCCTGGCGCACCATCCAGCGCCCCAGCAGCGGCAGGCCGAGCAGGGCATCCGCCAGTCCGCCACCGGGGGCATTCTGCGCTTGCCGCCACAGCCAGCGCAGGCCGGCGACCAGCCCGCCCAGCAGCAGCAAGGGTCCGATAATGCCCAGCACATAGCCGCCGACGCCGGTGCGCCCGGCGGCGACATCGGGAATCGGCGCCAGCAGCAGGCCCAGCACTACCAGCAGCGCCGGCAGTGCCAGCCGCGCCTTCACCTGGCCGAGCAGGCGCGCCTGCAAGGCATAGTGTTCACCCAGTTGCCGGTAGGTTGCCGCCGGGCTGCCGCCCGCGCAGGCCGCGCCGACCAGCTCGGCCTCCAGCGGCGTGAACAGCCGGCTCTGCCGTCCCGCCTGCCCTAGCGGCTGCCCGCGTGCGACGGCCAGCCGCATGCGCTCCAGCCGCTCGGCAAAGGGTTTGGGCAGGCGCAGACTCGCCAGCGCCCTGTCCGTCGGCAGGCCGGCAGTTTCCAGGGCGGCCAGCTGGCTGAAGAGTTCCGCACGCAGGGCGAGGGGAAGCGGTGGGGCGGATGCAGGCATGGCGACATGGCGGATAGTGGCTGGTGCTGCAGTATGGCCAAGCAGGCGGGAAGTGGCGAGTCGCAGGTAGAAGCCGGGCTTGTCACGCGCAATTGCCGGGATTTTGCTTTGCTCGATTTGTCCCTGTTTGACCCCTGGGCGGCGTCAGGACAGTAACTTGCTGCTGGGCATGCCGCAGGCGGAGCCGGCTTCGCTGGGGGCGGGTTTGGGCGGTAGAGTCTTGCCGGTCGGGAAGAGCCAAAGCAAAAAGGCCAGCAATTGCTTGCTGGCCTTTTTGACTGTCTTGGTGCCGACGGCAGGAATCGAACTCGCGACCCCCTGATTACAAGTCAGGTGCTCTACCAACTGAGCTACATCGGCTAAGAGGTGCGCACTATAGCAATCTCGACCGGATGGTGCAAGCGCTTTGGCCATGCTGGCAGGGGGCGTTTTCCGGTAATTTCAATAAGCGTTTGATCTGTCAGCTATTTCAGAAAGCGTTCCAGCAGCGTGTTCAGAAAGCGCCGGCCGGTGGCGCTGGGCGCGAGCCAGTTGCCGTTGCGCTCGAGCAGGCCGTCCCGGATGCCGCGCTCGATTTCGGGCAGCACGCTGGCGAGCGGCTGGCCGGTGCGTTCCTCGAAAATGGCGAGGTCGAAGCCGCCGGTCAACCGCAGTGCGTTGAGCATGAACTCGAAGGGCAACTGCTCGATACCTACCACCTCTTCGCTTTGCAGCGTAGAGCCTGCCTGGCTTTGCGCCAGATACTCACCGGGTTGCTTGTAGCGCAGCTGGCGGACGATCCTGTCGGGGAAGCTGATCTTGGCGTGCGCGCCGGCGCCCAGCCCCAGGTAGTCGCCGAAGGTCCAGTAATTCAGGTTGTGAAACGCGCGACGTCCTGGCCGGGCAAACGCGCTGGTTTCGTAATGCTCGAAGCCAGCGGCGGCGAGTCTGGCCTCGATGGCGTCCTGCATGTCGGCGGCGAGGTCGTCGTCGGGCAGCGCCGGCGGGTAGCGGTGGAACAGGGTATTGGGTTCCAGCGTCAGGTGGTAGGCCGACAGGTGCGTCGGCCCGCAGGCAAGCGCCGTGTCGATGTCGGCCAGCGCTTCGTCCAGCGTCTGCTCGGGCAGCGCGTACATGATGTCGAGGTTGAAATTGTCGAAGTGCTGGCGGGCGATCCCGATGGCGGCGAGCGCCTCGTCGCGGCCGTGGATGCGCCCCAGCGCCTTCAGTTTCGCATCGTCGAAGCTCTGGATGCCGATCGAGAGCCGGTTGACGCCAGCGTCGCGGTAGCCGGCGAACTTCTCGGCTTCAAAGGTGCCGGGGTTCGCTTCCAGCGTGATTTCGGCATCGGGAAGCAGCTTAACGCGCGCGCGTATGCCTTCGAGCAGCGTGTTGATGGCGGCGGCCGAAAAGAGGCTGGGCGTGCCGCCGCCCATGAAAATCGAGACGACAGGCCGGCCCCAGATCAGCGGCAGACAGGATTCCAGGTCGGTCAGCAGCGCGGCGATGTACTGCTGTTCCGGCAATCCGTCTTTTTGTGCGTGCGAGTTGAAATCGCAATACGGGCATTTCTTCACGCACCACGGAAAGTGGATGTACAGCGCCAGCGGCGGCAGGGCGGTGAGTTGCAGGCTGCCGGCGGGCCGGGCGCGGCGGATGCTGGATAGCGGGATGGTGTGCATGGCGGGAGGCGGGTGGTGGCAGCCGCGCATTATCGCAAAAAAAACAACCCGCCATGTGGCGGGCCGTTTGCCGGTTACAGGCGCAGGAAACCTTCGCGCTCCGGCTGCCAGGTGACTTCCTTCAGGCGCACGGTGACCTGGCGGCCACCCGGCGCCGGCCAGGTAATTTCCTGACCGACCGCCAGCCCCAGCAGCGCACTGCCGATGGGGGCGGTGATCGATACCTTGCCGGGGCTGCCGTCCAGTTCGTCCGGATAGCACAGCGTCAGCTCGAACTCCTTGCCGCCGGGCTGCATGACGAAGCGCGCGGTCGAGCGCATCGTCACCACGTCGGGCGGCATGTCCTGCGGCTCGCGCACGGCCGCGCGGCCCAGCTCCGTTTCGAGTGCCTCGGCTTCGGCAAAGGCGCTGGCGGGCAGGCGCTCCAGCAGCGCGTACAGGCGGGCGCTGTCGAGACTCGATACGGTGATGGGCGGCAGAGTGGTCATGGCGTGCTCCAACAAACAGGGCCAAAGAAAACAGGCCAGCATGGCTGCTGGCCTGTGAAGGTTGACTGGTTTAGACAAGCGGGCGCGGATTTGGTTCGCGCCCTGGACCTGTTCGTCCGTTCTGCCCTTGGGTATGTGCTTGCAGCCTTTGCAGTTGTTTGGTTGTGGCAGGACAGGCGCTTGGGTATCTTTGCTGTGCCCACCGTGTACGATCAGCGCGCGTCCCAGGGGTCGTACAGCGCGTCGACGAGCTTGTGCAGCACGTCCTTCATCTGCTGCGGGGTGACTTCCATCAAGAGGCCGTCTTCATAGGCGTCCTGCAGCATCTGGCTCAGCTCGTCCAGATTCTCGTTCATCACCTTGACCTTCTCGGTGCATGACACCACCGTGCCGTCGGCACGCGTCCAGATCGCGTAGCGTGCTTCGTTGCCGCAGGCGCTCATAGCCCGGTCTCCTGCAGCTTGGCGAGCAGCGCGCGGATGGCGCGGCCGCGGTGCGAGATGGCGGATTTCTCGTCGGCGCCGATTTCGGCGACCGTCTTGCCAAATTCCGGCAGCCAGAAATGCGGGTCGTAGCCGAAGCCGCCGTCGCCACGGGGCGCATCGACGATCTCGCCGGCGCAGATGCCGTCGGCGATCAGCGGCTGCGGATCATCGGCGCTGCGCACCAGCACCAGCGCCGCGTAGTAATACGCGCGGCGATCGGTCTTGCCGGCCAGCTCGGCGATCAGCTTTTCATTGTTGCGCGCGTCGGATTTCGGCTCGCCCGCGAAGCGTGCGGAGAGCACGCCGGGCTGGCCGCCCAGTGCGTGCACGCAGATGCCGGAATCGTCGGCCAGCGCCGGCAGGCCGGTGGCCGCCGCCGCGTGGCGCGCCTTGGCCAGCGCGTTTTCGATGAAGGTGGCGTGCGGCTCGTCCGCCTCGCCCACGCCCAGCTCGCCCTGCGGGATGACGACCCAGCCCAGCGGCTCGAGCAGGCGGTTGAATTCCTTGACTTTGCCGGCGTTGTTGCTGGCGAGAACGATCTTGTGCATGGCTCAGAAGGGCTTTTTGGTCAGTGTCATGATGTTGTTTTCGGTCTTGATCTGAAAGCGGCTGAGTACCGAATTCCCGATCAGGGCAATCTGCGGATCATTGCTTTCCGTTACCAGCGTCTTGACGTCGTACAGCGTCACGCCGCCGACGCGCAGCTGCGGGATGGTCACCACGGTGACGCGGATGACGCCATTGGCGGTTTGCGAGCTGCCGGCCTGGCCGCCGCTGAGGCTGACGCCCAGCTGCTTCGCGGTCGGCGCGGAGAGTACCAGCATGCTGGCGCCGGAGTCGATGGTGGCGCGCACGGTGCTGCCATTGATGGCGAGATCGGTATTGAAATGCCCCAGCTCATCGGCATTCATGACGATGGTATTGCTCCCGACCCCATTATTGCCCGAGGCTGTAGAGACATACCCCTGGCCAAGTTTCAGCGTGCGCTGCTTGCCGTCCACTTCGATGCTGGCGCTTTCGCCGTCGATGCGCAGCACGCGCAGGCCATCCAGCGTCTGCCCGGCGGAGAGCGTCTTGCGCTGGCCGTTGATGCTGAAAATGGCCTTGCTGCCCATGGTGGCAATCAGGGTGACTTCGGCTGCATGCAGCACGGGGGCAGCCAGCAGCAGGGCAGTGATCAGAATGCGTTTCATGAGGGCTCCTCGTTGGTCTCCACCGCCGCCAGCGCTGCTTCGATCAGCGGCCAGCCGGCATTTTTCAGTAGTGTGGCATCGGAGAGCATGCGTCGCCACTGTCGGCCACCACGCACGCCATGGAACAGCCCCAGCAGGTGACGGGCAATGATGCGCAACGGCACGCCGGCGACGAGCTCGGCTTCGATGAAATCGCGCAGGGCATGGATGACGGCATGCCGGCTGGCGGCGGCGCTGCCGGCGCCGTAATACAGGCGGTCCACCTCGTTGAGGAACCAGGGGTTGTGATAGGCCTCGCGGCCGACCATCACGCCATCGACATGCGCAAGCTGGGCGAGGCAGGCCTCATGGCTGGTGAGTCCGCCGTTGATGATGATTTCCAGATCGGGAAAATCCGCCTTGAGCCGGTGTACATAGTGGTACTTCAGCGGCGGAATCTCGCGGTTTTCCTTGGGCGACAGGCCCTTGAGGATGGCATTGCGGGCATGCACGATGAAGGTATTGCAGCCGGTATCCGCCAGCTGGCCCAGAAAATCGCGGACAAAGCCGTAATCCTCGACCGCATCGATGCCGATGCGGTGCTTGACGGTAATGTCGAGCGAGCAGGCATCCTGCATGGCGCGCAGGCAGTCGCCAACCAGCGCCGGCTCCAGCATCAGGCAGGCCCCAAAGGAGCCCGACTGCACGCGCTCGGAAGGGCAGCCCACATTCAGGTTCACCTCGTCATAACCCCAGGCCTCGGCGATTTTTGCGCAGCGCGCCAGATCGGCGGGGTCCGAGCCGCCGAGCTGCAGGGCCAGCGGATGTTCGATGGCGTCAAAGCGCAGATGGCGCTGCTGGTCGCCATGCAGGATGGCGCCGGTATTGACCATTTCGGTGTACAGAAATGCCTGGCTGGACAATTCGCGGGCAAAGCGCCGGTAGAAGCGATCGGTCCAGTCGAGCATGGGGGCCACGCAGAAGCGGCGGCGCGCGGGCAGGGCGGTGTCGGTAAGGGTCTGGGTCATTGGCGTGGCAGCATGGGGCCGTAAGGCTGGCGGGGCAGGCAAAGCCCGATTTTACGCCGGAAGCCCGTGCGCGTCGCGCCTGCGGGTGTCAGGCCGGTGTTTCCGGTGCTTGCCAGGGCCGGATTGCCGGGCGCGGTGTCTGGCGGACGGCTTATTTTCTGGCGGGGGCGGCGTCCCAGGCGGCGAAAGTCGCGGCGTTGTCCCGGTGCACGAGCGTTGGCGGCAGCAGTTCGGTATCGCGGTCGATGCTGCTGCTGCCCAGCCAGCCCAGCCCCTGTTCGGCGGCGCGCCGGCCCATGGTGGCGGGGGACTGGCTGGCGCTGGCGACGATCTGGCTGCCGGCGGCGATCTGTTTCACCACCGCATCCGAGCCATCGACCGAGCCGATCAGCACGCGTTCCAGTTTCCTTTCCCGCAGGTATTGCAGGCTGCCCAGCGCCTGCCGGTCGTTGATGGCGAAGACGGCATCAATGGGGGCGTGCTTTTTCTGGGCCTGCTGCATGGCCTGATGGCCGCCCCAAACCGAGCCCAGGCCGTTTTCCCGGTCGCTGAGCAGCTTGATGCCGGGGAACTGGGCCAGCGCGCTCTTGCAGCCGGCGACGCGATCAATCACCGAAGACACATTCGGGCCGTTCTGGATCACGACACGGCCCTGGCCCTTGAGCGTTTTGGCCAGGTGCTCGCACACCATGCGTCCGGCCAGCACATTGTCGGTCATCACCGTCTGGTTGGCGCCCTGGGCGCGCACATCCACGGCAATCACCACCACACCCTGGGTGCGGGCCTTGCGCAGGACCTCGGTGAGCGCGCCTTCGGCGGCGGCGCTGACGAGCAGCAGTTCGACATTCTGGGCCAGCAGCTCTTCGATTTGCGCGATCTGTTTGGGCGCATCGTAATCGGCCGAGCGGACCAGCATCTGCGCGCCGGGGCTGTGCTGGCGAATGCCTTCCTGCATGCCGTGCAGCAAAGCGACAAAGAAGGGGTTGCCCAGCGTGGCGATGCTGATGCCGATGCGGCGTGCCGGCGGCGGGTCTGCGGCCAGGGTGCTGCCGCCGCCGGCCAGCACCAGCAGGCTGGCCAGCAATGGACGCAGCCAGTGAAGCATCGTCATGGCCGCACCTCCTGTAAGCGTGTTGCCGTAAGTATTTGCATGCCAGCGCGGTGCTGCGCGGCTTGCTGACGGGCGGTCGGGAAATGGGCCGCAAATCCGGCGGATTTGCGAGCTGCTGTTGATGCCGAGCCGCAACAGCGCCTAAAGTCTGGCTTTGTTCTTGCCGTCCAGGAGTCCGCCATGCTGAATTTTTCCTTCCATGCCCCGACCCGCATCCATTTCGGCCGTGGCCAGGCCGCGCAACTGGCGCAGGAAATCCCCCCCGGCAGCCGTGTGCTGCTGACCTCGGGCGGCGGCAGCATCCGCAACAACGGCGTGCTCGACGCCGTGCTGGCGCAGCTGGCCGCCTGCACCGTGATCGAGTTCAACGGCATCGAGCCCAATCCGGAGTTCGAAACGCTGAAGCGCGCCGCAGAACTTGGCAGGCAGGAGAAGGTGGACTGGGTGCTGGCGGTGGGGGGCGGATCGGTCGCCGACGGCAGCAAGTTCATTGCCGCCGCCATCGATCTGGATGCGGACATCGACCCCTGGCTGCTGGTCGGCAACAAGACCCGGGTCAACAGCGCCCGCCCGCTGGGCGTGGTGCTGACGCTGCCGGCGACCGGCGCGGAGGCCAACAACGTCGGCGTGATTTCGCGCCGCGAAACGCTGGACAAGCAATCGTTCCGCAGCCCGCACGTTTTCCCGCGCTTTGCCGTGCTCGACCCCGAATTCACCTTCAGCCTGCCGCCGCGCCAGGTCGGCAACGGCGTGGTCGATGCCTTTGTCCACACGCTCGAGCAATACCTGACCTATCCGGTGGACGCGCGCGTGCAGGATCGCATGGCCGAAGGCATTCTGCAGACGCTGATCGAGGTCGGCCCGCAAACGCTGGCGCAGCCGCACGACTACGCCGCGCGCGCCAACTACATGTGGGCGGCGAACCAGGCGCTGTTCGGCCTTGTCGGCGCGGGCCAGCCGCAGGACTGGGCCAGCCACGCCATCGGCCACGAGCTCACCGCGCTGTACGGCCTGGATCACGCGCGCTCGCTGTCGGTGACCGTGCCGCATCTCTTGCGCTACTGCCGGAGCGACAAGGCCGCCAAGCTCAGGCAGTACGGCGAGCGCGTATGGGGACTGGCCGGCAGCGACGACGCCATCATCGATGGCGCGATTGCCGCGACACGCGATTTCTTCGCGCGCATGGGCCTGCCGGTAACGCTGGCCGAGGCCGGCATCGACGCCGCAGAGGCCGCCGTGCGCCTCGAAGCCAACCTGCCGCGCCACAAGCCGCAGCCGGTGGGCGAGCACGGCAAGCTCACCGCCGCCGATTGTGCCGCCATCGTGCGCATGTCGGTCTAGCGTCGCAGCCGGGGCAGGGCCATGGTTTGCCACCAGGTATGAGGCTGGAGCCATTCATATGCATTGGTCTGGTGGCGATGCACGGATGGGTATGCCGGCGATGTTTGCGGGCCGGCCCGCATCGCCTGTTCCATTCGCGCGGCATCGTGCTACAATCGCGGCCTCTGCGGGCGTCGTATAATGGTAATACCTCAGCTTCCCAAGCTGATGCCGTGGGTTCGATTCCCATCGCCCGCTCCAGATGCAAAACCCCTGAAGCCTGCTTCAGGGGTTTTTTTCTTGCCGGAGAATGCCATGCCGAGTATCGATCTGAACGCCGACCTGGGCGAGGGCTGCGGCAGCGATGCCGAGCTGATGCCGCTGCTGTCGTCGGCCAGCATCGCCTGCGGCGGGCATGCCGGCGACGCGGCGTCGATGCGCGAGTGCGTGCGGCTGGCGCTGCGCCACGCTGTGCGCATCGGCGCGCACCCGTCCTACCCCGACCGCGAGCATTTTGGCAGGCGGAGCCTCGTCCTGCCGCCCGAAACCCTGCTCGCCAGCCTGAGTGCGCAGTACCAGGCGCTGGCGGCCATCTGCCGGGAAGAGGGCGCGAGCATCGCCTACGTGAAGCCGCACGGCGCACTCTACAACGACGCCTGCCGCGATGCGGCGCTGGCCGCACGGCTTGCCGGCTGGGTCGCGACGCTGCCGGGTGCTCCGGCACTGATGGGCTTGCCGGGCAGCCGCCTTGCCATGGCCGCGCAGGACGCCGGCCTGCGCTATCAGGCCGAGGGGTTCGCGGATCGCGCCTACCGGGCCGACGGCGCGCTGCTGCCGCGCAGCGAGCCGGGCGCGCTGCTCGACGACGCGGCGGCGCTGGCGCAGGTGCGCGAGCTTGTCCTGCATCAACAAGTGCGCACAAAGGCCGGCGAATCGGTGAAATGCCGAATCGATACGCTGTGCCTGCACGGTGACAATCCAGCTGCAATCAGGCAGGCGCGACAGATCCGCGGCCTGCTCGACACGCTGTCCGTCACTGTGACATCCGCACAGATGTAAATGCTGCCGCGCCATGCGGCCCACCCGGCGGGCAGACTATGACAAAGCCATAGCACCGGGAGTCTCGCCATGTCGACCAGCCATCCGCGCGGTTTGTACCTGCTCTTCGCCACCGAGATGTGGGAGCGCTTTTCCTACTACGGCAACCGGGCACTGCTGGCGCTGTTCATGATCTCGGCGCTGTCGTTTGACAAGCAGTTCACCGCCGCGCTGTACGGGCAGTACACCGGCCTGGTTTACCTCTCGCCGCTGATCGGCGGCTATGTCGCCGACCGTTTCTGGGGCAACCGCCGCTCGATCCTGGTCGGCGGCGCGCTGATGGCGGCGGGGCAGTTCACGCTGTTTCTGGCCGGCAGCTTCTATACCCGGCTCGAGCTGGCGATTCCGCTCTTCTATTGCGGGCTGGGGCTGATCATCGCCGGCAACGGCTTTTTCAAGCCGAACATCTCGTCCATGGTCGGCCAGCTCTACAGCGCGCACGACAGTCGCAAGGATGCCGCGTACACGATCTTCTACATGGGCATCAACCTGGGCTCCTTCATGGCGCCGCTGGTGTGCGGCACGCTGGGCGACACCGGCAATCCGGCCGATTTCCGCTGGGGTTTTCTTGCCGCCGGCGTGGGCATGCTGCTGTCGCTGCTGGTGTTCAGGACGCTGCAGCATCGCTATCTGCATGCGCCGGACGGTGCGCCCATCGGCCTGCCGCCGCGCCGGCTGAGCGCCGAGGAGAAACAGCGCGTCGATACCTCGCTGACGACGGTGGACCTCGACCGCATGCTGGTGATCGGCGTCGTGTGTTTCTTCGTGATCTTCTTCTGGTCGGCCTTCGAGCAGGCCGGCGTGTCGCTGACCTTTCTCGCCAGCGAATCGACCGACCGCACGCTCTTTGGCTGGACCATGCCGACGGCGTGGTTCCAGTCGCTCAATCCCGTTTTTGTCCTGCTGTTCGCGCCCTTGCTGGCGCAGCTGTGGAGCGTGCTGGCGCGCAAAAACCGCGAGCCGGCGTCGCCGACCAAGATGGCCATCGGCCTCTTGCTGCTCTCCGCCGGTTTCCTGGTGATCGCCGTGGGCGTGCAGCAGATTGCGCCGGGCGTGAAGATGTCGATGCTGTGGCTGGTGGCGATGTACTGGCTGCACACGCTGGGCGAGCTGTGCCTGTCGCCGATCGGCCTGTCGCTGGTCAACAAGCTGGCGCCGGCGAAATTCGCCTCGCTCTTGATGGCGGTGTGGTTCCTGGCCAATGCGGCCGCCAACTGGTTCGCCGGCGTGCTGGCGGGCTTTTACCCGGAGGCCGGCAAGCCCGCGCCAGTGTTTCTGGGCTGGCAGATCGGCAATCTGGCGGACTTCTTCATGCTCTTCGTGGTGATGGCACTCGTCGCCGGGGCGTTGCTGCTGCTGTTGACCGGCGCGCTGCAAAAGCGGATGCATGGGGTGAGGTGATATGGGTATGTGCCTACAGCCTTTTTTATGAAATAGCGCTTGGGTGCATGGGGTTCAGGGTATCCCGATTATGTCTCTCTTTCAGGAACCCTTTTTTCGTCATGCCCGCGAAGGCGGGCATCCAGAGCAAAGCTTGATTTCACACCGTCATCTGGATTCCCGCGTACGCGGGAATGACAATTCTGAAGCAGAGACATAATCAGGTAGGGTATTCGGGGTGATTGTTGTTTAGCGCCTGCGGCGCGGTATTTGCATGCCGGTTCCGCCCGGCGAACGGGAAGGGGGATTTGTCTCGGCAAATCCCCCTTCACCCCAAAGCCGAGCCCGGTGCCAGCAAGCCGGCATCGCGCGACGCTAGGCGGCAAAGCCGCCAAGCTCTGCGGTGACCGCCGGCCCTTCGGGCTGCCCTGCGATGCTCGCAGGCCACAGCGCGGGTTCGAAACTCGCCCTTCGGGCTCAAACATCTCACCCGCGAAACCCTGTGGCCTGCTGTGCTTCTCGGCGGCTCCAGGGCGGGGCGTGCTAAACAGCATGGTGGTATACCCATTTGGTGATAAGCCTAGAGCCCAATAAGAAAAAGGGTTGTAGCTTCATACCCAAGGAATAAACCTGCTGGAAGGCGCTTCGTTTTTCCGCCCTACGAATTACCACCTTGCAGCACCCAATGCCCTGAAGTCGCCGAGAAGCGCAGAACTCCCCTATGGCATGGTTGAGCCAGTTGTTTAACAGGGAGCGGTGCTGAGGCTGCTGTGATCGTCGATCAGCTGGAACGGCATTGCGTAGCTGATCTCGGGGCCAACGGTGCATTGCCTGACGTCGCTATCGGTGAAGGCATGGTACAGGGTCAGTGTGTAGCCTAATCCCTTGTAAAAGCCGGAGCCGCCGTCCGTCGCGGCTGCACGCAAAACGGAGAACACTGGTTTTTTCCCCTGTTTGGCTAGCCAGAAATCGCCTTCACCCAACGCATAAGGCAGTAAAACGGCAAGAAGCAAGCCAGCAATAAGGCCTGCCAGGAGTGCTTTGCCAGTTGATGCGGGTTTCATATTGTCCGACTCGCTGATGGAAAAACAGCCGCATGATCCATGCGGCTGTTTTTTTGGTGATGCGCCTTACTGCGCTTCGCCCTCGTCGGCCGGCTGGCCGCCTTCTTCCCAGGGCATGGGTACGGTGATGCCGTTGAGCACGAAGGTACCGCCGTTCAGGCTGGCCTTGGCCGACAGCATGCCGTTTTCCTCGATCAGCAGCTTCTGCTCGGTCAGCTTCGCGATCTGGCCCTCGACGAACTGGGTGGCCAAGAAGTCGATGTCTTCCTGGTTGGCCTGCGCGTTGATGCCGGTCAGCAGCGTGCGGAACTGCCAGATGGCCAGCGTTTCCGCGACCTTGCGCGGCACCTTGAAGTCGGCCTTGGCGTCCAGGCGCTTGAAGAACTGTACGCCGTTGTTCAGGTCTTCCGGTTTGAAGCCCTTCAGTCCGACAGCGCCGGTGAACTGCACGGCGCCATCGGGCACCTTGATGTCCAGCTTGGTGATGGCCAGGCGCGGGTCATGCGTGAGCAGCGGCATGCCGTCGGTCTGCGCCAGCTTCATCAGTGCCTCGGTGAACTGCTCGCTGCTGAGCTGCTGCTTTTGCAGGCTGGTCATCGCGGTGGCGAGCTTGGACAGCGTCGGGCCATGCAGGTGGGTGGCTTCCGCCTGCAGCACGGCCGGGCCGTAGGGCTGGTCGTCGAGCACCAGCTTGTCCAGCGTGATGTCGGCATTGGCATTGATGAATTCGCCCTCTTCGACAATCTTGCCGGCGTAGGCGATCTTGTTGAGCTGCAGCTTGAAGGGGGTGTCCTTTTCCAGCTGCAGGGCAAAGCTCTCGACAGACAGCGCCGTGCTGCCCAGCATCACGCCGGTCTTGCCGCGGGTGTTGTCGAAATTGAGCTGCAGGTTTTTCAGCGCGGCATTGAAATGGCCCTTGGCGCTGCTTTCCAGCAGCGGCGCGGTGGCGCTGAACTTGACGCGATTGAAGTCGCCGCCGTAATCCAGCGTGGCATCCAGCCCGCCCCACTTGGCCTTGAAGCCGGAGACGGCTTCCGAGTAGTCAAAGGCGGGCACGCGGATCTGCATCACGCCATCGTCATTGAAGGCGATGCGGTTTTCGATTTCGATCGGCGGCTGGTCGCCAAAGAACTGCTTGAGCAGCTTTTCGGTTTCCGGGGTGTACTTGAATTCGGTCGTGACCACGGCCTTGTACGGCGTCGGATTGAAGCGGCCGAGCAGCGGCAGCGGGCCGTGCTGGACGTGATTGACGAAGGTCAGTTCGATCTTGGGCAGCGTTTCGCCTTCGCGCTCGATCAGGAAGCGGTACATGCCAGGGTCGAGCTGCAGCGTGGTGGTCTCGGTCGAGCTGAACCAGCCCGGCTGGTAGTCGTGGTGCTTGACGATGAAGTAGGGCAGGCTGGCGATCCAGTCATGCTGTTTCTTCATGGTCTCGGCCACGGCGCGGCCGGCGTACCAGCTGCCGCCCACATGGCCCGCCACCAGCACGGCGATGGCGGCGCTGCCGGCGATGATCAGTTTACGTTTCACGCTTGCTGCACTCCTGCTCGGTATTTTGCTCAGCATATAAGAATCGAGGCACTGCGCGAAACTGCAGTCGTGCACAGCGGGTGCGACTGTCGGTTTCCTGCAGTGCCTCGTGGCAAATCTTCAGCCCATCAAGACTCAGATGCGGCGCGCCAGTTCCTCGGCAATGCCAAGATACGAGGCCGGTGTCAGTTCCTTCAGGCGCAGCTTCTCGTCGGCCGGGATGTCCAGACCGTCGATGAACACGGCCAGCGTTTCGCGGGTGATGCCGCTCTTGCCGCGGGTCAGCGCCTTCAGCTGTTCGTAGGGGTTGGCCACGGCGTAGCGGCGCATCACGGTCTGGATCGGCTCGGCCAGCACTTCCCAGTTGGCGTCCAGGTCTTTCAGCATCGCGTTGCGGTCGGCCAGCAGCTTGTTCAGGCCCTTCAGGCAGGACACGTAACCCAGCAGCGAGTAACCGAGGCCGACACCCATATTGCGCAGCACGGTCGAATCGGTCAGGTCACGCTGCCAGCGCGAGATCGGCAGCTTTTGCGACAGGTGGGTCAGGATGGCGTTGGCGATGCCCAGATTGCCTTCGGAATTCTCGAAGTCGATCGGGTTGACCTTGTGCGGCATGGTGGACGAGCCGACTTCGCCTTCCTTGACCTTCTGCTTGAAGAAGCCCAGCGAGATGTAACCCCACACGTCGCGGTTGAAGTCGACCAGGATGGTGTTCACGCGTGCGAAGTTGTCATAGAGCTCGCTCATGTAATCGTGCGGCTCGATCTGGATGGTGTAGGGGTTGAAGGTGATGCCCAGGCTTTCGACGAAGCGGCGGGCGAAACCCTCCCAGTCAAAGCCCGGGTAGGCCGACAGGTGGGCGTTGTAGTTGCCCACGGCGCCATTGATCTTGCCCAGCAGCTCGACCTGCTCAATGCGCTTCAACTGGCGTTCCAGGCGGTAGGCGACATTGGCCAGTTCCTTGCCCATGGTCGTCGGCGTGGCCGGCTGGCCGTGCGTGCGGCTCATCATCGGGGCGTCGGCCAGCTCGTGGGCCAGCTCCTTCACCTTGGCGATGATGGCGGTCAGTTGCGGCAGCAGCGCCTGCTCGCGCGCGCCTTTCAGCATCAGCGCATGGCTGAGGTTGTTGATGTCTTCGCTGGTGCAGGCAAAGTGGATGAACTCGCTGGCGGCCGAGACTTCCTGGTTGCCCGACAGGCGTTCCTTCAGCCAGTACTCGACGGCTTTCACGTCGTGGTTGGTGGTGCGCTCGATGGTCTTCACCTCAACCGCGTGTTCCGGGCTGAACTGGGCTACGACGGCATCCAGTTCGGCGATGGTGGCGGCACAGAAGGGCTTCACCTCGGCAATGGCCGGCTCGGCGGCCAGCGCCTTCAGCCACGCCACTTCAACGGCTACGCGGTTCTTGATCAGCGCGAATTCGCTGAAGTGCGGGCGCAGCTCGGCAAGCTGCTTCTCGTAACGGCCATCCAGCGGGGACAGCGCGGTCAGTGCGGAAAGATCCATGGCGACTCAAGTCCAGAACAAGGCAAAACAAAAGCGAAATTCTACCTGAAAACCGGCGGGCTGGTCCGCAAGCCACGCCAGGCGGGGGGGGGCGGTGCCGCAGCAGGCCCTTGATCGGCATCAATGATAAAGAAAAACGGAATCGTTATCGTTTGTGCTTTTGCGCGGAGGCGGACAATGGCGGGGCGGATGGCGGCGGTGGCGGGACAAATGACAGGCGGGCAACTCACGCGCCGGCGGCTCTTGCAGGGTTTGCTGGTGCTGGGCGCGCTGCCGCTGACCGGCATCGGGCGGGCTGCGCCGGTGCCGGAGGCGGGTGTTGCGCTGATCGGCGCCAGCTGGCGCGGCCCCAATGCCGGTGACGCCTATTATGCCGGCGTGCTGGAGGCTGACTGGCGCGCCCGCACGCTGCGCATCCGCTATGCCGTGCCGCTGCCCGGTCGCGCGCATGCGCTGCTGGCCGAGCCGGAGCCGGAGCTGGGGCTGCTGGTGCTGGCGGCGCGCCCCGGCAAGTGGCTCTTGCGTTGCAATGATCGTGGCGAGATCGTCCAGCACTTCGATGTGGCGGCCGAATCGGCGCATCGCCTGAATGGCCATGCCGTGTACTCAGAAGATGGCCGGCGGCTCTTCTGTACCGAAACCGACAGCCGTGACGGCAAGGGGCGCATCGGGGTGCGCGATGCGCGCAGTCTGGCCATGCTCACCACCTGGGATACGGGCGGGATCGACCCGCACCAACTGTTGCCGGATGCGGCGGGGAACCTGCTGGTGGCCAATGGTGGCGCGCCGCGCACGGCCAGCGATGCCAAGCATGATCTGCAGCGCATGGCGCCTTCGCTGGTGCGCCTCGAAACCGGCGCCGGCCGGCGCTTGGGGCAGTGGACCTTGCCCGACCCGCGCCTGAGCCTGCGGCATCTGGCCTGGGGGCTGCCCGATGCGGCGGGGCTGCGCTATCTGGGCATCGCCATCCAGGCGGAACACGACAGCCGCGCCGAGCGCGCCCGCGCGCCGGTGCTGGCCGTATTCGACGGTGAACGCCTGTGGACGCCTGCTGGCGGCAATGACGGAGTGGGTTACAGCGGCGACATTGTGACGGCTTGCGACGGCGGTTTTGCGCTGTCGAGCAATCAGGCCGGCAAGGTGCTGCTGTGGCGTCCGGGATTGCCGGACAAGCTCGAACAGATTGTGGACTTCAAGGAAAGCTACGCGCTGGCGCACTGGCCGGGGCCGCAGGCCAGCGGCGGCGTGATGGTGGCTACCGCCTTTGGCCTGGTGCGCTGGCATCCGCAGGCGCAGCCGGCATTTCTGGCCTGGCCAGAGCCCATGGCGCTCGACAATCACTGGATCAGCCTGGCCTGAAGCGGGGGCGGATGGCCTTCTGGTCACCTGTCAGCCGGCTTGTAAGTGAGAATGAATTACGATACCATATGAGTATGATTATCAATAACGATTTCTCATTCCGTCAGCATGGTCCGGTTTTTGCCCTGGTGCTGGGCCTGCATGCCGCGGCCGTCTTCGGCATGCTGCGGCTGGGGCCGCCGGCCTCCAGGCCGGAGCCGCTGATGGTGCAGCCGCTGATGGTGGCCATGGGCAGCCCGCAGCCCAAGGTGGCCCCCGAGCCGCCCAAGCCGGAGCCACAGCCGAAAAAAGTGGTCCAGCCCAAGCCAAAAGTCGTGAAGACCGCGCCCAGGGCGCCGGTTCGCCAGCCGGCTCAGCCGGTGCAGAGCGCGGCCACGATGGCGGTGGCGGCGGCCGAAACGCCGGTGGCGCCAGCCAGCGACACCCGCAGTCAGCCGGTTGAGCCCGCCGCGCCGGCGGCAGGCAGTGCCCAGCCCAGCAAGGCACCGGCGGAAACCGTCGCACCCAGTTTTCATGCGAATTACCTGAACAATCCGAAACCGCCCTATCCGCCGGCTTCGCTGGCGCTGGGCGAGGAGGGCACGGTGATGCTCAAGGTGCAGGTCAGCGCGCGCGGCGAGGCAGACCAGGTTGATCTGCACCGCTCCAGCGGTTTCCCGCGGCTGGACGCGGCCGCGCTGTCCACCGTCAAGCGCTGGCGCTTCGTGCCTGCCCGCCAGGGCGACACGGCCGTGTCCGGCACGGTAATCGTTCCCCTCAATTTCTCCATCAAGAAGGCTTAATGCAATGAATCTGTATCTGGTTCTGCACTCGGGTGATCCGGTGCTGGTGTCGACCTTTGCACTGCTGATGCTCATGTCCATTGCCAGCTGGTGCGTGATCGTGATCCGCGTGCGTCATTCCTGGCTGACCGGCCGCCGCCAGCGCGAATTCACCCGCGCGTTCTGGGATGCCAGCAACTGGGCGCAAGCCAGCGAGCTGGCGGTCGCCCACGATTCCCCGGCTGCCCGCCTGGCGCGCGCCGGTGGCGAGGGCCTGCTGCATTACCGCAATCACGAAAGCGCCGCACTGGGCAAATCGGTATCGCTGGATGACTATCTGGTGCGCAAGCTGCGCAATCACCTGCAACAGGAAACCGCCAGTCTCGAGCGCGGCCTGACCTGGCTGGCCACCGTCGGCTCGATCGCGCCCTTTGTCGGCCTGTTTGGCACGGTCTGGGGTATCTACAACGCGCTGCTCGGCATCGCTGCGGCCGGCAATGCCTCGCTGGCCACCGTGGCCGGCCCGATCGGCGAAGCACTGGTCGCCACTGCTGCCGGCCTGGCCGTCGCGATTCCGGCCGTGGTTGCCTACAACGCCTTTGTGCGCATCAACCGCCGCTTCAGCCAGGAGCTCGACGGCTTTACCCACGATCTGCATGCCCAGCTGCTGACCGAGGTGCACCATGGCGTTCGGTAGTTTCAGCGGGCAGGAACAGGCGCCGATGGCGGAAATCAACACCACGCCCCTGGTCGACGTGATGCTGGTGCTGCTGGTGGTCTTCATCGTTACCGCGCCGGTCATGAAGCATGCGGTGCGCGTCGAGTTGCCCAAGGCCGAAGCCGCCAAGCTGGAGGACAAGCAGGATGTCATCCGTCTGGGCGTCACCGCCGATGGCACGTTGAAGTGGGGCGAGGAGGATGTGGCCCGCGCCGACCTGCCAGACCGGTTTGCCGCCGCGTTTGCCAAGGATCCGCTGACCGAGGTGCATGTCTACGCCGACAAGGAAGCGCGTTACGAGCACATCGCGCAAACCATGGCGGCCGCTCAGCGCGCCGGTCTGAGCCGCATCGGGCTGATGACCGACGGCAGCGAATAAGCCTGGCTGGCCGTACTGCCGCGTGGCGGTGCGGCGCCCTGTCTGGCTGGATTGGATGGTTTTAAGCGTGGGTATGTTGCCATGGCCTTTCATTTGAAAAGGTTGTGGCTGTATACCCTGCGATCTATTGGCGCTGGTGCTACCCGGCAGCCTTGATTTACCCAAGCAATGGCGGGGCGACCCGCCACTATTTTTGTCCCAAAGAGAAAATGAGAATGAGAAACACGAGCAAAAAGCATGTGCGTCATCTGGCAAAACTGCCGGCGGCCGCAGCGCTGTTCGGCCTGACCGCCGGCCTGGTCCAGGCGGCCGACACCGTGCTGGCGCCGGTACAGGTGACGGCTGAAACCCGTGATCCGAACAGCACGGTCGGCACCTATGCCGCACCGACGGTGACCGTGGGTCGCACCAAGCAGGCACCGCGTGATGTGCCGCAATCGGTGACCAGCATTACCCAGGAATTGATGCAGGATCAGGATGCCAACACGCTCAAGGAAGCCCTGCGCAATGCGGTTGGCGTGACCTTCAACGCCGCCGAGGGCGGTGCCAGCGGTGACGGCGTGCGCCTGCGTGGCTTCAATACCTCGAACGACCTGTATCTGGACGGTTTCCGCGATTCCGCCCAATACAACCGCGACACCTTCAACCTCGACCGTGTGGAAGTACTGCGCGGCTCGGCCTCGATGCTCTATGGCCGCGGTTCGACCGGCGGCGTGATCAACCAGGCCAGCAAGACGCCGTTCAAGAGCAACTGGCATGAACCCAGATTGTCCATTAGCCACTTCGCAGTCCTTGGACAACCGGCGGAGCCGAAGCATTGGCCCAAAGTCCGGAGAACCAGGCGCGTTTGCGGCGGGGAATCGATAGCATCAGGTGGTTCTGCTTGCTGCCCTGACCCCACGCGCCGCCAATCGCCAGCACCAGCCCATGCAGCGTCGACAGCGTGTGCTGAACCCGGGAGCGCAGCACGGCCTGCCGAAACAGGCTCATCAGGTTGTAGGCCAGCATGGCAAAGCCCAGCGCAGCTTCGGTGGCCCAAAAATCCCGCATGTTGAA
>NZ_ATZJ01000031.1 GCF_000428145.1 Chitinilyticum litopenaei DSM 21440
AACCGAAGGACTTGCCGGAGTTTTACTGGATCAACACCGTGCTCGGGAATGTCAAGATGACGCTCTCGGGCGCTTACCATGCGTTTGCCTTCGGCAAGTACGCTGATCGTTACCTGGCCGCCATCGCCTACCGTTTCAACCGCCGCTTCCGGCTGGATGCCTTGCCTGAACGCTTACTACTGGCGGTAGTGGCTTGCGGCCCAAAGACAGAATTGTGGCTACGTAAGAAAGCTGAGAGGGCTTGCTAATCAGGTTCTGTTTACCTATTCCCTGCTCGGTGCTGCGCTGCTCTGCCTGCGCGGCATTGCGCCCCGTACTGCGCTGAAACTCGCTCTGGGCTTGTGGCTGTTTACCGTGCTGGCCTGGGCCGCGCTTGCCGCACTGAGCAGCCTGGCCCCGCAAACGATGGATGTCGCCGCCCTCAATGCTCAGGCAAGCGCCGCCACCGCAGCCTATCAGGGGAGCCCGCAGGCCGTGATCGGGCAACACGTGCGCGACATCGAACAGGGCATCGCGCTGGTGTTGCTGCTGATACAGGCACCTTGCGCCTTTGCCTGCTTCCTGCTGGGTTTCGCGGCTGGCCAGTCCGGCTTTCTGAATCGCCTTGCCGCTGATCCGCTTCGTCTGCGCAGGGCGTTCTTCCGGATGCTCGCCCCGGGTTTGCTGGGGGCGCTGGCTTATGTGCACCTGGAGCGCCAGGCGACTACCGAGCATCAGGCCTTGTTTGCCCTGGCCATTGACCTCGCGACAGCACCCTTTCTCAGTGCCGCATGGGTGCTGGCCTTGCTGTGGAGTTTTCACACGGCCCGCGGCGCCCGCCTGGAAGCGGCGCTGGCGCCTGCCGGCCGCCATGCCTTGACGCACTACCTCGGACAATCCCTGATCGGCGCGCTGATTTTTACCGGCTGGGGGGCTGGCCAGATCGGTCTCTGGTCACCGCTGGCCATCCTGGCCTTGGCTGTGGCAGTCTGGTTGCTGCAACTCATCCTGTCCGGATTCTGGGTTTCCCGCTTCGCCTATGGCCCTGCGGAGTGGTTGCTGCGCTCGCTAACCCTTTGGCGCAAGCCGCGCTGGCGAATGCAAGCGGCAAGCTGAGACAGTTGCTCCGGCATACCCGCTAGCCAGTGTGCCTGCGGCCACTGCGAAAATTCCATGCGGGAAGCGCGCGGGCACAAAGCCGATGGCTGCTGGATGGCGGCAAACTGCGCTTAGCCATGCACCGGCTCGATGGTGCATCTTCACCATTGCCCATGCGCATCAGTTCTGGACTTCGATATGCCCCTCGCTGACCCGCACGGCATAGCTCGCCACCGAGTAATCGCGGTTTTCCAGGCACAGGCCGTCGCGCAGGCGAAAGCGCTGTTTTTTCAGCGGGCTGGCCACCCACAGCTCGCCCTGATGCTCGCAAATCAGCCCGCGCGAGAGCACGCTGGCTTCGGCGAAGGGGTCGATGTTGGCGATGGCGTAGACGGTGTCATCCGCATGCGGGCGGAAGATGGCGATCTGTGCATCGCCCACCAGCGCGCACACGCCGGTGCCGGGGACGATGGCGTCGAGTTCACAAACGGTAGTCCAGGTCATTATGTGCTTTCCATTTTTGAACCACAGAGGCACAGAGAACACAGAGAAGGGCAATAATTGCGCCAAATTTCTCCGGGTTTTCTCTGTGCACTCAGTGCCTCTGTGGTGAATCGGTTTTCAAACAGTTTCGACCGGCCTGATCGGGATGATCCTGCGTTCCGCCGGGCTGGCCGGGCGGTGCTGCTCGCGTGCGGGTACAAACGCGACGTTCGGATCATGCACCGGGCTGTTGATGAAGTGGGCGAAGCGGGCGTGCTGGCTTGTGTCTTCGACGGTCGCTTTCCACTCGCATTCGTATTTGGCGCGCACTTCGGTCATGTCGGCTTCCAGCTGCGCCCCCAGCCCGAGCTTGTCATCGACAATCACTTCGCGCAGGTAGTCGATGCCGCCGTCGAGGCTTTCCAGCCAGGTCGCGGTGCGCTGCAGCTTGTCGGCGGTTGACGCATAGAACATCAGGAAGCGGTCGAGATAGCGCAGCAGGGTTTCATGATCCAGGTCGGAGGCCAGCAGGTCGGCGTGGCGCGGCTTCACGCCGCCGTTGCCGCCGACAAACAGGTTCCAGCCGGCATCAGAAGCAATGATGCCGACGTCCTTGCCCTGGGCTTCGGCACATTCGCGGGTGCAGCCGGATACGCCGAATTTCATCTTGTGCGGTGTGCGGATGCCCTTGTAGCGGTGCTCCAGCTCGACGCCCAGGCCAACGCTATCCTGCACGCCAAAGCGGCACCAGGTGCTGCCGACACAGGTTTTCACCATGCGCAGCGACTTGCCGTAGGCCTGGCCGGTTTCAAAGCCGGCGTCGATCAGCCGGCGCCAGATTTCCGGCAGATCGCCCTTGTGCGCACCAAACAGACCAATGCGCTGTGCACCGGTAATCTTGGTATACAGCTGGAAGTCTTTCGCTACCTGGGCTACCGCCATTAACCCCTCGGGGGTAACTTCACCGCCGGCCATGCGCGGGATGACCGAATAGGTGCCGTCCTTCTGCATATTGCCAAGGAACACGTCGTTGGTGTCCTGCAGCGGGGTGTGCTCGGGCTTGAGGATGTAGTCGTTGTGTACCGTCGCCAGGATCGAGCCAACGGTCGGCTTGCACACCTCGCAGCCATAGCCGTGGCCGTGTTTCGCAATCACTTCGCCGAATGTCTTCAGGCCGCCGACTTTCACCAGGTGGAACAGCTCCTGGCGTGAGTGCGGGAAGTGCTCGCACAGGTGATTTTTCACCTCGATGCCCTGCTTGGCCAGCTCGGCATTGAGCACCTGGGCAATCAGTGGCACGCAGCCGCCGCAGCCGGTGCCGGCGCCGGTTTCCGCCTTGATCGCTGCCACCGTATGGCAGCCGGCGGCGACCGCATCGGCAATGCGCTGTTTGCTCACGTCAAAACAGGAGCAGATTACGGCCGAAGCGGGCAGTGCATCGACGCCCATCGCCGGCTTGGCGCCGGCATACGAAGGCAGGATCAGCGTATCCGGGTGTTCGGGCACCGGCAGATCGTTGAGCTTCATCTGCAGCAGTTGGCCGTAGTCGTCGACGTCGCCGACCAGCACCGCGCCGATCAGTTTCGTGCCATCGGGCGAGACGACGATTTTCTTGTAGATGCCCGCCTGGTCGTCCTGGAAGATGTAGTTGCGGCTGCCCGGCGTTCTGCCGTGCGCATCGCCGATGCTGCCGACCGACACGCCCAGCAGTTTCAGCTTGGCGCTCATGTCCGCGCCGGTGAAGTTCAATTCCTTGCGGCCAAGCAGGTGGTCGGCGGCGACCTGCGCCATCTTGTAGCCCGGCGCCACCAGGCCGAAATACTGGCCGTGCCACGACGCGCATTCACCAATCGCGTAGATGTCCGGATTGCTGGTCACGCACTGGTCGTTGATGACGATGCCGCCACGCTCGGACACAAACAGCCCGCTGTAGCGCGCCAGCGTGTCCTGCGGCCGGATGCCGGTGGAAAAGACGATCACATCGGTATCCAGCGTGCTGCCGTCGGCAAAGTTCAGCCGGTGCAGGCCGGTGCGCCCGCCGTGCATGGCGATGTTCACCGTATTGCGGCTGGTGTGTACCGACACGCCCAGCGAATTGATCTTGCGGCGCAGCATCTCGCCGCCCATGCGGTCCAGCTGCTCGGCCATCAGCACCGGCGCGTATTCGACCACGTGGGTATCCAGTCCCAGCGCCTTCAGCGCGCCGGCGGCTTCCAGCCCCAGCAAGCCACCGCCGATCACCACGCCGCTCTTGCCCTGCTTGGCGGCGGCTTCGATGGCGTTCAGGTCTTCGATGGTGCGGTAGACGTAGCATTCGTGGTGCGCGCTGCCGGCAATCGGCGGCACCCACGGTGACGAGCCGGTGGCCATCACCAGCTTGTCGTACGCCATTGTCTTGCCCTTGTTCGAGTGCACGAGCTTTTGCGCGGTATCGAGCTGCTTGACCGCCTCGCCGACCAGAACAGAAATGCCGTACTTCTCGAAAAAGCCTGGTTTGACCAGTGACAGGTCTTCGTCGGTGTGGTGCGAGAAATAGGAGGACAGGTGCACGCGGTCGTAGGCGACGCGCGGCTCGGCACAGAAGACGGTAATGTCGAAGGCGGCCGGGTTGCCTTTCTCGCACAGTTCCTCGAGAAAACGCTGGCCGACCATGCCGTTGCCGACGACGATAAGGCGGGTTTTTGCCATGCTGCATGCTCCATCCGGCAGGAAAACGGCCGGGAATGCAGTCATGCTAGGGGGGCGCCGCGTGCAAGAAATTGACCTCGGCCAAGGTCTGCGGCCAGCTTATGCGTCAGGACTAGTCCTTTCGGGCTAGCCGGGGCGCAGACTCACTCATGCCGCCACTTGATTGAAAATCCTTGTCAGCAAACCACAAGCTGATTAGGTAGCTACCTCAGCAAAGTACAATTCGTCATTCCCGCGAAAGCGGGAATCCAGCTGCAATGCCTGTTTGAGCGTCGCTCTGGATGCCGGCCTCGCCGGCATGACGAGTTGCAGCGCTGGCTACCTAATCAGGAACCACAAAGACCTATTGCACCACAGAGACACAGAGCGCACAGAGAACGCAAAACCCAGAGCAATGCCTATTGCCCCCGCTTTCTCTGTGTGCTCTGTGCCTCTGTGGTTGATTTGGTTTTTGCTGACAAGTCTTGCTAATCGGGTGTCGCCATGGCTGGCATGAGCGAGTCTGGCAGGAGGTGAAAATCCAGTTCTATGGGGGTATGTTCTGAAAGCCCTTTTCTTGAATGGGTTGTGGCCTTATACCTCTTGCAGTTTTTGCGTTTTGCCCAGCCGGTCAAAGGTCAGGTAGATCACCGGCGTGATGTAGAGCGTGATCAGCTGCGAGAAGATCAGCCCGCCCACCACGGTGACCCCCAGCGGCATGCGCAGTTCGGCCCCGGCGCCCAGGCCCAGCGCGATGGGCAGCGCGCCCACGATCGCTGTCAGTGTGGTCATCATGATGGGCCGGAAACGCTTGTGGCAGGCATCGCGGATCGCGGCTTCCGGAGTTGCGCCAGCCCGCTGCGCTTCCAGCGCGAAGTCGATCATCATGATCGCGTTTTTTTTCACGATGCCGACCAGCAGCAGTATCCCGATCATCGCGATAAAGCTGACCTCCAGCCCAGTGAGGCGCAGCGCCAGCAGCGCGCCCACCGCCGCCGACGGGATGCCCAGCAGGATGGTCACCGGATGGATCCAGCTTTCGTACAGCACGCCAAGGATCACGTAGATCACCGCGATGGCGATGGCGATCAGCCACAGCTGGCTGGTTTGCGAGGACTGGAACACGGCGGCTTCGCCGGCAAAGGCGCCGAACACCGAGGGCGGCAGACCGATGCTTGCGCTGGCGGCGCGAATGTCGGCCGCCGCATCCGACAGCGAGGCGCCATCGGCCAGGTTGAACGACAGCGTGATCGCCGGCAACTGGCCCTGGTGGTTGATCGTCGTCGCGGCAACCGTGCGCTCGATGCGCACGAAGCTCGACAGCGGAATGAGCGCGCCGGAGCTGCTGCGCACCTGCAGGCGGGCCAGGTCGCTTTCGTCGCGGCGGTCGCGGTCTTCCAGCTCCATGATCACCGAGTAGCTGTCCTGCGGCGCGTAGATGGTGCTGACCTTGCGCCCGCCATAGGCGGCGTACAGCGTGTCGCGCAGCGACTGCATGTCCACGCCCAGGAGCGCCGCCTTGTCGCGGTCGATGAAGAGCCGCGCCTGCAGGCCGCGCTTTTGCGAGTCCGAGCTGATGTCGGTGATGGCGCGACTGTTGCGCAGCTCGCGCTGCAGCTTCTCGACCCACTGGTCGAGCTCCGACGAATTCACCGATTGCAGCGTGTACTGGTATTTGCTGTTGCTGGTGCGCCCGCCGATGCTGAGGTTCTGCGTGGGGCGGAAGAACACGCTGAAGCCGGGTTCGCCGCCGGTGGCGCGGCGCAGGCTGGCGAGCACGCCTTCCATCTTGGCGCGCTCGCTGCGCGGTTTCAGCGTGATGAAGAGACGCCCGCTATTGCCCGAGCCGCCCAGGCTGGAGGCGACATAGGCGACATTCGGGTCCTGGCGCACGCGTTCGGCGATGCGCTGCTGCACCGTCAGCAGCGTGTCGTAGGCGACGTCCTCGGGGCCCTGCACGGTGGCCTGGATCTGGCCGATGTCTTCCTGCGGGAAAAAACCCTTGGGCGAAGCGATGTAAAGCCAGGCGGTCAGCCCGAAGGTGGCCACGGCGAGCAGCAGGATCCAGTTGCGGTGCGCGAGCGCGCGATCCAGCGTGCGCGTGTAGAGATTGAGCAGGCCGTTGAAGGCGTGCTCGGAGAAGCGGCTCCAGCGCGGTTCCGGCCCGGCGTGCGCATGGTCGCGGATAAAGCGCGGCACCAGCAGCGGAATCAGTGTCAGCGAGACAATCGCCGACATCAGTACGGCCAGCGATACCACCCAGGCAAATTCGTGGAACAGCCGGCCGACGGTGCCGGGCATGAAGAAGATGGGAATGAAGACGGCGACCAGCGACACCGAAATCGAAATGACGGTGAAGCCCACTTCCTTCGCGCCCTGCAGTGCGGCCTGTCGGGGGGGCATGCCGTCCTCGATGTGGCGCATGATGTTCTCCAGCACCACGATGGCATCGTCGACCACCAGGCCGACGGCGATGGTCAGCCCCATCAGCGAGATGTTGTTCAGGCTGAAATCCATCCACAGCATCAGCGCGAAGGTGCCCAGCAGCGAAATCGGCAGGCTCAGCGACGGAATCAGCGTCGCCGACATGCGCCGCAGGAAGAGCAGGATGACGAGAATGACGAGCGCGATGGTCAACAGCAGCGTCAGGTTCACATCGTGAATCGCTTCGCGGATCGATGCCGAGCGGTCGTTCACCTCGCGGATCTCGACCGAATCGGGCAGCTGCTCCTTCAGGCGCGGCAGGATGTCGCGGATTGCGTCGACGGTCGCCACCGTGTTGGCGCCGGGCTGGCGCTGAATCGCCAGGATGATCGAGCGCTCGCCGTTGATCCAGCTGCCGCTCTTGATGTTTTCCACGCTGTCCTCGACGCGCGCGATGTCCGAGAGGCGCACCGGCTGCTGGTCGCGTGTGGCGACGATCAGTTTGGCGAAGTCGGCGGCGCGCATCAGGTCGCTGCCGGTTTCCAGCGACAGCGTCTGGCGCGTGCCGTCGAGCTGGCCGATCGGCGTATTGGCGTTGGCCGTGCGCAGCGCGGCCGACAATTCGGCCAGCGTGATGTTCAGCGCGGCAAGGCGGTCCGGTCGCAGCTGGATGCGCACCGCGTAGCGCTTTTGCCCGAAGATCTGCACCTGGGCGACGCCCTTGATGGTCGAGAGCGCGGGCGCGATCAGGTTGTCCGAGTAGTCGTTGAGCTCTGCCAGGCTCAGCGATGGCGAATTCAGCGCGATCAGCAGGATGGCCGCATCTGCGGGATTCACCTTGCGGTACGACGGCGGGCTGGTCATGTCGTCGGGCAGCGAGCGGCTGGCGCGAAACAGCGCGGCCTGCACGTCGGCGGCTGCCGAGTCGATGTCGCGATCCGGGTCGAATTCCAGCGTCAGCGAGGTGCTGCCCTGCGTGCTGGAAGACGTAATCAGCGCCAGGCCCGGAATGGTGGAAAACTGCTTTTCCAGCGGCGTAGCGACCGAGGTGGCCATGGTTTCCGGGCTGGCGCCCGGCAGCGAGGCGGAGACCTGGATGGTTGGCGTGTCGTAGGTGGGCAGCGCGGCAATGGGCAGCTTGAACCAGGCCAGTACGCCGGCGATGCTCACCGCCAGCCACAGCAGAATGGTGGCGACCGGCCTTTGCAGGCAGATGGCGGAAATATTCATCGCGCAGCCCTCGCGGACTGGCTGGCGCCCGAGGCATTCTTGCCGGTGGCGCCCGCTTCCTGCACTTCGGCGCCGGGCCGCAGGTTCTGGCCGCCGTCACGCACGACCTTTTCGCCGCCGGCCAGGCCTTCGATGACCGCCAGCCTGTCCTGCAGGCGCAGGAGCGTCACCGGCTTGGCGCTGACGGTCTTGTCCGCCCCGACCAGATAGACAAAGCGGCCGTCGGGACCGGTCTGCACGGCTTCGGCCGGCAGCACGACGGCGTTCGGGGTAAGGCCGGCGCTGACGCTGACGCGCACGAACTGACCCGGCCAGAAAGCCTGCTCGGCGTTGGCAAAGCGCGCCTTCAGGCGAATGGTGCCGGTGGCGGGGTCAACGCTGTTGTCGATAAAGCTCAGCTCGCCCTGGCTGGGCACGCCGCCTGCCGTGCTGGCGGTGACGCCGACCTTGCCCTCCTTGCGGGCCTGCATCACGGTGGCGAGTTCGCGCTCGGGCAGCGAAAACTCGACGAGCACCGGGTCGAGCTGGCTGATGGTGACCAGTGCGGTGGCGGCATTTTGCTGGGCCAGCGAGCCGGTATGCACATCGACGCGCCCGGCCTTGCCGCTGATGGGGGAGGTGATGCGGGTGAAACCGAGCTGCACGCGTGCGGCATCGACATCCGCGCGGGCGGCGGCCAGCTGGGCGCGCAACGTGTCGGCCTTGCTGGCGGCGGTGTCCACCGCGCTGTCCGACAAAAAGCGCGCGGTGGCCAGTTCTTTGCTGCGTGCCAGGTTGCGCTCGGCTTCCCTGAGCTGCGCCTCGACCTGCTTCAGCTGTGCCTGCGCGCGCGCCAGTGCGGCTTCCTCGTCGGCGGCGTCCAGCGTGAACAGCAGCTGGCCGGCGCTGACGAGATCGCCCTCGCGGAAATGGATGCTGCGGATCGCACTGGTGAGCTGCGGGCGGATTTCCACCGTGTTGGCAGCAGTGACATGGCCTTCGGCCGCCAGCACGACCGGCAGGTCGCGACGCTCGACGATGACCGTGCTGACGGTCGCTGGCGGGCGGGCCTTCCTGTCCGCTGCGCCATCGCTTTTCTGGCAGGCGGTCAAAGAAAAGGCCAGCATCAAGCTGGCCGGAATGAGAGCAAGGGTTTGCTTAGTCATGCATGATTCCCGCCGCGACGCCCCGGCGGTAGCGTCGCTGAATATAGATCATGGTCGCGGCCACAAACAGGCCGAACCCGGTAATGATGATGTACATCGGCGGCATGCCGCTGGCTTTAAAGATCGTTTGCACAATCTCGGGTTCCCCGGCCGGCACTGGTGAGCTGAAATATTTCACCAGCAGCGCGTGCAGGCCCACCATGACCAGAATGCCGATGTTTTCGTTGAAGTTCTGCACGGCAATCGAATGGCCGGCCCCCATCAGCAGGTGGCCGCGGTGCTGCAGCATGGCGTTGAGCGGCACGACGAAAAAGCCCGACAGCACGCCGACGACGAACATCAGAACGGCTGCCAGCCAGTATTGGTTGACAAAGAGCATGATAATGACCAGCACACCCATCATGGTGCCGGCTGGCAGCACGCGAAACGCGCGCTTGAGCGGAATGTAATGCCCGGCCAGCACGGCGCCCGCAGCGATGCCCAGCGCCACCATGGCGACCAGCTGCGTGGCCTGCTGCATCGACAGGTGCAGCCAGATGATGGCCCAGTTCAGCACGACCAGGCGCATCGTCGCGCCCGCGCCCCAGAACAGCGTCGTCACGCCCAGCGACAGCTGGCCCTGCGGGTCCTGCCACAGCCGCTTCACGCAATGCCAGAATTCGCCGATCAGTCGCGCGGGCTGCAGCGTCAGCGGTTTGAGCACGACATTCAGGCGCGGCACATACATGTTTAGCCAGGCCGCGGCGAGGTAGAGCAGCACGATCAGTGCAATGGCGAATTCAGCGGCCGTGAAATACGGGGACAGGACCGTAAGCTGCAGCCAGGACGAGACCTGGGCGCCGGCCAGCATGCCCCCAAGCAGCGTGCCGAAGATGATGGCGCCGACGGTGGCGCCCTCCAGCCAGCCGTTGGCCGCGACCAGTTTTTCATGGGGCAGGTATTCGGTGATGATGCCGTACTTGGCCGGCGAATAGGCCGCAGCGCCAAAGCCCACCAGTGCGTAGGCCAGGATGGGCGGTGCGCCGACCAGCATGCCGACACAGCCGGCAAGCTTGATGCCGTTGCAGATCATCATGGCGCGCCCCTTGTGCATCGAGTCGGCAAAGGAGCCGGCAAAGGGCGCGAGCACCACATAGGAGACCGTGAAACACCACAGCAGCATCGACAGATGCCATTCCGGTGCATGTTGTTCTTTCAGCAAGGCCAGCGCCGCAAAGAACAGCGCATTGTCTGCCAGCGCAGACAGGAACTGCGCGCCCAGGATGATGAAGAAACCGCGATCCATTGTGCTCGGTCGGGGGAGTGGCGTTGCGGGGTTATACCACGAATTGTCAGCTGCAACATGCGCGTCATCATGACGTCGCGCAAAAGTCATCCGGATGCGTTTGTCCGCGTTTCCGCGCGCGCGTCCGTCGGCAAAAAACACGGCACGGCGCGCGCAATGCTGTACAAAGAGGAGTGCCTGTAAGTATTGTTGCCGACACCCAACGACGAGACCGACCCTCATGCCGATGCGCCGCTGCCTGAGTTTGCTGTTTGCCTGCTTCCTGACCTGCCCGCTGCTGGCGCAGGCCGCGATCGACGTGGCCGTGCCGCAGGATGTGCTGACCGATTACCGCGAGCTGGTCGCCGGGCGCAATCTAGACGAGATCCGCGACTACAGCGGCCCCGGCGCGCGCCGCGACACCGTGGAAATGATCCTCTTCCAGCAGGCATTGCGGCTGGGCGGCTTTGCCGAGGCGGTGAATTTCGTGCCGGTCGACAGCTATGTGCGCAATCTGGTCGAGGTCGAGCAGGGCCGCATTACCGCCACCGGTACCAGCGTCTGGGCCGCCGACATCAAGGACAGCCAGGCGCGGCTGTCCGAGCCGCTGATCCGCGAGGGCGAGTATGTCGTGGGCTTTTACACGCTGGCCGGCAGCAAGGTGCAGCAGGCCAGTCTCGACGAATTGCGCAAGCTGACGGTGGTGACCAACCGCGCGTGGAAGAACGACATCGCCACGCTGGAGGGCCTGGGCATCACCCGCGTCACCGACGCGCCGACCTTCACCATGATTGCCCGCATGATCAAGGGCGGACGCGGCGAATTCACCATGGCCTCGTTCAAGCCCACGCCGGACATGTCCTTCGAGGTCGACGGCATACGCCTCGCGCCAGTGCAGGGCCTGAAGGTGGCGATGCCGGGCAGCCGGCACTTCCTCGTGGCGCCCGGCGCGGTCGGCGACAAGGTCAACACTGCCCTCGCCAAGGGTCTGGCGCAGCTGCGCCGCGAGGGCCGCATCCGCCGCGCCTACACCGACGGCGGCTTTTTCAACCGCAAGGTCGACGGCTGGAAACTGGTCAACCCTGGTGCGTTCAAATCGGTTGATTGACAGGGTATTGCCATGCAGCCAAAAGGGCTGATTGCCTGTGGCTGGATAGGGTGTATGGTATCTGAGGGGTGAGGCCGGCGCAAGCCGGCCTCGGCGTATCGGCCCGGCCGGATACCTGCTGGACAAGCACCGAAAACCCTTCAACGCAGAGACGCAGAGGAAAGGCAGAATCTCTGCTGTTTTTCTCTGCGTTGGGTTTTGCCTTTGCCTTGGGCGAACGGCATTGCGGCCAATCCGGGCATTTCTGGCCGGGATGTCAGTCCTTGTCGGCCGGCTCGCCAGCCAGCGCCAGCGCGGCAGCGGCGCCGTCCTGCCAGGGCAGGCGGCGCAACAGCGCGGCAAACTCGTCGGCCAGCGGGCAGGCAAGCGCGATGCGCTCGCCGCTCGCCGGATGCGGGAAGGCGATGGCGGTGCACGCCAGCAGCAGGCGCTCGCTGCCGTATTCCTCGGTGAAGCGGCGGTTGTGCACGCCCTTGCCATAGGTCGCGTCGCCGATGATGGGGTGGCTGATGTGCTTCAGATGGCGACGCAGCTGGTGGCGACGGCCGGTGAGCGGATCGAGCTCGACCAGCGCGTAGCGGCTCGTCGGATAGCGGTCGATCTGCCAGGGCAGCTCGACCTTCGCCTGCGTGCGGTAGCGCGTCTGCGCGGGCTGTGCGCCGGTCGGGACCGGCCCGCCGTAGAGTTCCGCGTCGTCGAGCTTGCGCTCCAGCGCGTGGTCGATCAGCCCGCTGGCCGGCGGCCAGCCGCGCACCAGCGCATGGTAGGTCTTGTCGACCTGCTGCGCCTCGAAGGCCATCGCCAGAGCGCGGCCGGCCTCCGGCGTGAGGCCGAACAGCAGGATGCCCGACGTGCCCTTGTCGAGCCGGTGCGCCGGATAAACCCTGCGCCGCAGCTGATTACGCAGGATCTGCACGGCAAAGCGGGTTTCCCAGGCATCGAGGCTGGTGCGATGCACCAAGAGGCCGGAGGGCTTGTGGATGGCGACGAGGTGCTCGTCCTGGTAAAGAAGGGGGAGGATTTCGGGCATCGGCCGATTTTACGCCGGGGTGTCGGCGCTTGTCGTGCCGGCCGGGATGCGGAACAGCCAGCCGGCGTCGTGGCCATCGTGCGGGCTCATTGGCAAGACTTCTCAGCAAAACCCAAATTAACCACAGAGGCGCAGAGATCACAGAGAAAAGCGGGAGCAGCTCCTCTGCATTTTCAGGGCTTTGCTTCCTCTGTGGCCCACTGTCGCGAAAATAAGCTGGAGCCTGAGGTTTTTGCTCCATCCATCTTGTAAGGGGGGGCGCAGAGGAGGGGGTCTTCTTGCGTAAATCATATATGCCCGATTATGTCTCTCCTCCAGACAGTCCGAGCAACAAAGGCGTTGGTTAGGACGTTCTGCCCTGAAAGCCGCTGAGAAGCGCAGGTTTTCCGGGGTCAGGTGCGGGACGTGTTTGAGGGCGCAGCCCGAGTTGTCCCGCGCCCCCGGAAAAACGAGCATCGCAAGGTACCCCGCGCAGCGGGGCGGCTGACCGGGCGCGCCTTGGGGGTGTCGGGGGGCTTGGCAAGACAAGCCCCCTGACGTGTTGCCGGGCACACCCGGCATCGATACCCTGCGCCGCAGGCGCTGAAAATTCAACCAGTTTCAGGCGTTTTCCAGGATGTGCTTCCCGGTCAGCGCTTGCCCTTGCTTGCGTGTGTGCGGGTTCAGCGCGCGTGCGCGACCGGCAGTTCCTGCCAGTTGGTGGTCCAGCTCGGCGACAGGTGCTGGCGGCGCATTCCCCAGCCCGGCTCGGCGGGGCCGCTGCTGGCCAGGCGCAGCGTGCCGCGGCCGAAGCGCTGGTTGATGGCGTCGAGCGTGGCGTTGAGTCTGGCGCGGCGCAGCGGATCGCCCGCCTCGGGAAAGAGCTGGCCCTGCAGCGCATGCATGGGGGTCAGCTCGGTCAGCAGCACGGCCGCCTTGGCATAAGCGATGCCGGGGCGATACAGGCGTTGCAGGATGCGCAGCGCGGCGCTGGTGAGCTGCAGGGTGTCGGCGCTGGGCTCGGGCAGCGGCAGCAGCAGGTGGGCGCTGTAGCGCTCCGCATCGGGCCGGTTCGGGCTGCTGCGTATCGCCAGCGCCAGCGCGCCGCAGGCCGAGCGCTGGCGGCGCAGCTTCTCCGCCGCGCGCGCCACATAGGTGCTCACCGCCTCGGCCAGCTCGTCCTCGCGGTAGACCGGGCGGCCGAAGGAGCGGCTGCACAGGATCTGCTGCTTGTCCTGCGGCTGGTCCGCCAGCGTGAAGCAGCGCTGGCCGCGCAGTTCGAGCAAGATGCGTTCGAGATTGACGCCGAAACGCCGGCGCAGCAGCTCGGCATCGGCGTGCAGGAAATCCATGGTCGAGTGTATATGCATGGAGGCTAATTGTTGATTGAGCTTGCGGCCGATACCCCATAGCTTTTCCGCGGGAGTCTCGGTCAGCAGCCGCGCTTGCCGGGCTGGCGCCAGCCGGCTCCAGTCGCACACGCCGTGCATGTCGGCGTGTGTCTTGGCGAGGTGGTTGGCGAATTTGGCCAGCGTCTTGCTGGGCGAGATGCCGACGCAGACCGGCAGGCCGGTCGACTGCCGCACGGTCTGGCGGATTGTCGCGCCGAGTTGCGCCGGATCGCCGGGCAGGCCCGAGAGGTCGAGAAAGCATTCGTCGATCGAATACACCTCGGTGTGCGGCGCGAAGCGCGCGAGGATGGCCATCACCCGGTTGCTCATGTCGGCGTAGAGCGCGTAATTGCTGCTGTAGGCAATCACGCCGTGGCGGCGGGCGAGTTCCGTGCACTGATGCCAGGGTGCGGCCATGGGAATGCCGATGGCCTTGGCCTCGGCGCTGCGCGACACCACGCAGCCGTCGTTGTTCGACAGCACGACCACCGGCTTGCCCTCCAGCTTCGGCTCGAACACGCGCTGGCAGGACACATAGAAATTGTTGACGTCGACGAGCGCAATCATCGCGGCCGCATGATCCAGGCGGTGACCACGCCCCAGATGGCGATTTCCTGTCCTTCGCCGGCGACCAGCGGCAGGTAGGCCGGGTTTTCGGCGACCAGCGCCAGATGGCGGCCGCGCCGGAACAGGCGCTTGACGGTGAAATCGTTGTCGATGAGCGCCACGACGATGTCGTCGTGCACGGCCTGGCGCGTGCGGTCGACGACGAGCAGCGCGCCGTCCGGGATGCTGCGCGCCGGGTCGCTGCCGCACATGCTGTCGCCGCTGACGGCGAGGAAGAAGGTTGATTCCGGATCGCGCACCAGCAGGCGGTTGAGGTCGACGCGCTCGTCCGCCCAGTCCTCGGCGGGCGAGGGAAAGCCGGCCGGCACCAGCGTGTCGAGCCGGGGCAGGGCAAGCAGCGGCGGGCAAGGGTGGGCGCCTTGGGCGCGGGGCAGTTCCGGTGGCTGGCTGGGCATGATGCTGGCGCTGGCGAAGGTCATGCCGGTATTCTATAGAACGAAAGTTCTATTTGTGAAGCAGCAGATGACCGGTCAGTGTTGCCGCCCATGGCACTGGCCGCATTGCGTGTAGTGTGCCTGCTGATCGGCAAGGCTTCCCGGCTAAAGCCCGAATCCACCACAGAGGCACAGAGAACACAGAGATAAGCGGGAGCTCATCATCGGCATTTCTCAGGGTTTTGCTTCCTCTGTGCCCTCTGTGTCTCTGTGGTTCAATCGGTTTTTGTTGTTTGCCGAGAAGGGTTTCTAATCAGGAAAGAAGTTGTTGTCTTTCCTCTGCGTCTTTGCGTCTCTGCGTTGTAAGGTTTTTCCCAGCCGCTGCTGCGGATCAGTGCACCGCCTGCAGCATTTCCTCGACCACCTTCTTGGCGTCGCCGAAGACCATCATTGTGCGATCCATGTAGAAGAGATCGTTGTCGAGACCGGCGTAGCCGGCGCTCATCGAGCGCTTCACCACCATCACCGTGCGTGCCTTGTAGGCATCCAGAATCGGCATGCCGTAGATCGGGCTGGCCGGGTCGTTCTTGGCCGCCGGGTTGACGACGTCGTTGGCGCCGATCACCAGCGCCACGTCGGCGGTGCCGAATTCGCTGTTGATCTCCTCCATTTCGAACACCTTGTCGTAGGGCACCTCGGCCTCGGCCAGCAACACGTTCATGTGCCCCGGCATGCGCCCGGCGACCGGGTGAATCGCATAGCGGACATCGACGCCGCGTTCGCTCAAGAGGTCGGTCAGTTCCTGCAAAGCATGCTGCGCGCGCGATACCGCCAGGCCATAACCGGGAATGATGATGACCTTCTCGGCATTTTCCATCAGGAAGGCCGCATCGTCGGCCGAGCCCGAGCGGTAGTTTTTCTGCGCGCTGCCAGCCGGACCTGCCGTCGCCGCTTCCGCGCCGAAGCCGCCGAGCAGCACCGAGACGATGGAGCGGTTCATCGCCTTGCACATGATGTAGGACAGGATCGCCCCCGACGCGCCAACGCAGGCGCCGGCGATGATCAGCACCGGGTTTTCCAGCGTGAAGCCGATGCCGGCCGCGGCCCAGCCCGAGTAGGAGTTGAGCATGGACACGACCACCGGCATGTCCGCGCCGCCGATGGGGATGATCAGCGTCACGCCCAGCGCCAGTGCAATCGCCACCATCATCAGGAAGGCCGCCTGGCTCTCGGACAGGAAGTAGGTCATCCCGAAGCCGAGCATGGCGAGCGCCAGGATCAGGTTCAGCAGATGCTGGCCCTTGAAGTTGATCGCGCGGGCGCCGAATTTGCCCGAGAGCTTGCCGTAGGCAATGACCGAGGCGGTGAAGGTGATGGCACCGATGAAGGCACCGATGAAGAGCTCGATCTTCTGCACGCCGCTATGGCTGACACCAGCGTGATAGACGGCCGCAACCGCGATCAGCACGGCCGAGAGGCCGACCAGCGAGTGCATGGCGGCAACCAGCTCCGGCATCGCCGTCATGGCGACCGTGCGGGCCTTCCAGGCGCCGACAACAGCACCGGCGGCAATCGCGGCGACAATCAGCCAGATGACCGGCGAATCGGCGACAAAGAAGGTGGTCATGACGGCCAGTGCCATGCCAGTCATGCCGTAGAGGTTGCCGCGCCTTGCGGTGAGCGGGCTGGACAGGCCTCTTAGCGACAGGATGAACAGCACGGCCGAAACCAGATAGAGCAGGGCGAGTAGGTTTTGCATGATCATCCCCTTCCTTGTGCTTTTTCTTGAGCGTTCTTTTTCTTGAACATTTCGAGCATGCGCTGGGTCACCAGGAAGCCGCCGAAAATGTTGATGCTGGCAAGGAAAATCGCAATGGCGCCCAGCACGCTGGTGGGCGTGATCTGCTGGGCGTGGATGTCGACGACCTGCAGCATGGCGCCGACCACGATGATCCCGGAAATCGCGTTGGTGACGGCCATCAGCGGCGTGTGCAGCGCCGGGGTCACGTTCCAGACGACGTGGTAGCCGACGAAGATGGCCAGCACGAAAATCGTGAGCAGGCCGATAAACGGGTCGGTGCTCAGGCCATGGCTGGCCTGACTGACCGCGGAAGCAACAGCGGTTGCGGACATGGAATTCTCCCTTTCTTGTGATCAGGCTTGTCAGGCGGTCGCGTCGGCCGGCTCGGGCTGGCTGGCCGGGCTGGCTGGGATTTGCAGGTCGGCGGCGAGTGTCTGGCCGTCGGCGCAGATGCGGGTGGCGACGACGATTTCATCGTCCAGCTGCGGTGCGTAACGGCCGTCCTTGTCAGTCAGCAAACCCGTAAAGGTCAGCAGGTTGCGCGCATACATGGCCGACGCGTCCGCCGCGAGCAGCGCCGGCAGATTGCCGTGGCCAGCGATGATCACGCCGCTCTCACTGGTGATGACTTCATCCGCACGCGACAGCGGGCAGTTGCCGCCGGTGTCGACCGCCAGATCGACGATCACGCTGCCGGGCCTCATCTGCGCCACGGTGTCTGCCGTCACCAGCACGGGCGCGGCCTTGCCGGGAATCTGCGCGGTGGCGATGACGATGTCGGCCTGGGTGGCATGCTTGGCGATCAGCGCGCTCTGGCGGGCCTGATAATCCGCCGACATCTCGCGTGCATAGCCGCCCAGATTTTCCAGTGACGCCTTTTCTTCGGCGCTCAGCTCAACCTCGACAAACTTCGCGCCCAGCGACTCGACCTGTTCGCGCGTGGCGGGGCGCACGTCGAAGACTTCGACGACCGCGCCGAGGCGCTTGGCGGTGGCGATCGCCTGCAGGCCGGCGACACCGGCGCCCAGGATCAGCACCTTCGCCGGTTTGACGCTGCCGGCGGCCGTCATGAACATGGGCATGAAGCGCGGATAGTATTGGGTGGCCAGCAGTACGGCGCGGTAGCCGGCAATATTTGCCTGTGAGGACAGGATATCCATGGCCTGGGCCCGGGTGATGCGCGGGATGCGCTCCAGCGCATAGGCGCTGATGCGTTTCTGGTTCAGCTCGGCAAAACAGGGGTAGCGCCAGGCGTCGAAATGCGCGAGCACCGCGCAGCCTGCGGGCAGCGCGGCGATTTCGGCGGCGGCGGGCGGGCGTACCTTCATCACCAGCGTGGCGCCGGCAACGGTGGCGGCAAAATCGTCGCACAGCGTGGCGCCGGCGGCGCTGAAATGGTCGTCCGGGATGGCGGCCCAGTGCCCGGCGCCGCGTTCGACGGCGATCTGGTGGCCGGCGGCGATCAGTTTCCTGACCGTGTCCGGGGTGGCGGCGACGCGGCGTTCACCCGGGCTGTGTTCGGTGGGTATGGCGATCAGCATGATGGCGATCCTGATGGCATTGAATGTCGGGTGCGGGTATTAGCGCACCAATGGCCATCGCAAACTTTGACGTGACACAACGCCGACGCCGGTTTGTCAGGGTTTTGCCCTACCCGCCGCCGATTTCACACAAATGCAATTGATAACGATTATCGTTTGATGTATCGTGAGCGCATCTCTCCTTTCGATACAGGTAATCCACGATGAATGCCTATCTGGTTGGCGCTGATGTACTGGGCAATATTCCCGATCTGCTCGCGCAGCGCGGCATCCGCATCCAGCACCATGTGTCCGGGCGCAATGTCGCGCACCAGCGCCGCCCCGCCTCGCTGCGTGGCGCCGATCTGCTGATCCTCTTCACCGATTTCCTCAGTCACAATGTGATGCGCGCCTACCGCGAGCTGGCGCAGGAAGAGCAGATCCGCTTCGTCGCCTGCCGCCGCTCGGTCTGTGCGCTGTCGCAATCGCTCGACAAGCTCGAATGTTCGACTCCGGCCGCCAAGGCCTGCGAAAGCTGCCCGAAGCGCAAGAACAGGCACTGATGCTCGCGCCGTACCCACCGCTGCGTTCGCGGCAGTGCCAGCGAAACGGCAGGCAGGGAGCGCAGCGGCGCGGCCATGACAATGTCATGCAGTAATTCCATTGGGTATTGGCTTGTGACCTTTTCATATAAAAGGCTTCAAGCCAATACGGCATGATGTATCTGAAAAAGGCGGCGTGCCAGATGCCGCCTTTTTGCGTTTGCGGGGGTGGAAGACTGGTCGCAGAGCGCGCGCGGCACGAGCTGCTTGCATTCGCGTCATGGAGATTCTGCAGGTTGGCATGAATCCTGCTTGATAAGCGGCGGGAACCCGGAGACGATTCATGCTTGCCCAACTCAGCACCTATTTCCAGCCGCAGGAAACCGCCCTCAAGCTCGCCGCATATCGCCAGGAAGTGCTGGCGTCGAATATCGCCAATGCCGACACGCCGGGCTACAAGGCGCGCGATTTTGATTTCGGCAAGGCCTACGTCGCCGCGCGCGCCGTGCAAAGGGCTGGCGGCAACGAGGTGCTGGCGCGTACCGACTCCCGGCATCTGCAGCCGTCCCGGCGGATTGATCCGCTGCAGCCGGAGTTGGGTTACCGCAATCCGCAGCAGCCCTCGATCGATGGCAACACCGTCGACATGAACAATGAAATGAGCGAGTTCTCGCAGAATGCGCTGCGCTACCAGGCCGCGCTGACCTTCTTCCAGCGCCGCGTCGAAGGCATGCGCACCGCGCTGACCGGGCAATAAGGGGTAAGAAATGTTCCGCGTTTTTGATATTGCATCCTCCGCCGTGCATGCCCAGTCGGCCCGCCTGAATGCGGTGGCCAGCAATCTGGCCAATGCCGAATCGGTGACCAGCTCCAATGGTCAGCCTTACCGCGCCAAGCAGGTGGTGTTCCAGGCTGCGCCAGTTGGTGCGGCGGGCAAATCCGGCGTCGGCGTGAAGGTGGCGGGCGTCATCGAAGACCAGGCGCCGCCGAAGCTCAGCTACGAGCCGCACAACCCGCTGGCCGATGCCAATGGCTATGTGGCGCGCCCGAATGTCGATGTGGTCGAGGAAATGACCAATATGATCTCGGCCTCGCGCTCCTACCAGATCAATGTCGATGTCATGAATACCGCCAAAACCCTGCTGATGCGCACCATCGCCATCGGCCAGTCCTGAGCGTTTTAAGGAGAACTCATCATGGCGACCGCAACGGCCAGTGTTTCGAACCAGTTTGACTACAGCGCGCTCAACGGGGCGAATTCCAAGAAGAAATCCGACATCGAGCAGCAGCAGGACCGTTTCCTCAAGCTGCTGGTCAAGCAGCTGCAAAGCCAGGATCCGATGAATCCGATGGATAGTGCGGAAACCACTTCGCAGATGGCGCAGATCAATACCGTGACCGGCATCGAGAAGCTGAACCAGACCATGGGCACGATGATGTCGCTGTATGCCGGTACGCAGGTGATGCAGGCGGCAGGCCTGATCGGCAAGGAAGTGCTGTCGCCCGGCAAGGAATTCCATTTTGACGGCAAGAGTGCCGAGCTGCGGCTTGAAGCTCCGGCGGCGCTCAAGAGCGCAACGCTCACCATCAGCGACAAGAACGGCAAGGCCGTGGCCACCATTCCGTATGGCGCCTTGCCGCCCGGCGGCAAGGCCATCGAGTGGGATGGCAAGAAAGCCGATGGCTCCGTGTTGCCGGCCGGTGACTATACGGTGACGGCCAAGGGCGTGCAGGCCGAGGATGGCAAGGAAATTGCTTTGACCATGCAAACCTGGCAGGCCGTGAAGTCGGTCGAGTTTGGCGCCAATGGCGTGGTTGCCCTGCTGGCCAATGGCGGCAAGGCCGATTTTGGCAGCATTGTACAAATTCAGGACGGCAAGAAAGCCGTTGCAGCGTAATTCAGGAGTAAATCATGGGCTTCCAGCAAGGTCTTTCCGGCTTGAATGTTTCGTCCAAGAATCTGGATGTGATCGGCAATAATGTGGCGAATGCCCAGACGGTCGGCTTCAAGGGTTCGCGTGGCGAATTCGCCGACATTTACGCCGCCACCTTCGGTACCGCCGCCAATGTGGCCGGTATCGGTGCCAAGGTCACCAACATCGCCCAGCAGTTTGCGCAGGGCAATCTGACCACCACCAATAATCCGCTGGATATCGCCATTTCCGGAAATGGCTTTTTCCGCATGCAGGACACGACCGGTTCGATCAGTTACACGCGCAACGGCCAGTTCCAGCTCAACAAGGATGGCTATATCGTCAACAATGGCCAGTATCTGACCGGCTGGCCGGTTGACCAGAGCAGTGGTCTGGTGCTGGCCGGCAGCAATCCGCTGCCCATCCAGCTGCAGTTTTCCAATATCGGCGCGCAGGAAACCGGGGGTTCTGGCGTGAGCGGTGCTGGCCTTGATCTGGGGGTCAACCTGAATGCTCAGGATAAGGTCATCAATGATGTATCCAATGCCAACCCTGGGCCCGCATTCTCGTACACCGATCCAACCACCTACAACTACTCCACCTCGGCCACTGTGTACGATTCGCTGGGCGTGGCGCATACCCAGACCATGTATTTTCGCAAGCAGGATCCGGGGGCGACGGTGCCCGGACCTGGCGCGGTCAATACCTGGGATGTGTATTACTCGGTGGATGGCAAGCCGGTAAACCTGGACGGTACGCTGGCCGACCCGACGGGGGTGCCACCGGTGCCGCTCAATGCGCTGGTCGGGACGCTGAGTTTTGACGGCAATGGCCGTTACGTAGATTACACCTCGAATATTGCGGCCGCGCCGGTTGCGCCGGAATTGCCGATCAGCGCCAATGCCGGTGATGACTGGCTGTATGTGCAGACCGGGGCGCTGAACAATGGCTCGAACGGCTTGAGCTTTCAGCTTTACTTTGACAAGTCCACCCAGTTTGGCAGCCCCTATAACGTTAACTCTCTGGCGCAGGATGGCTATACCGACGGTATTCTGACCGGTATTTCGGTGAGCAAGGAAGGCGTGGTGCAGGGGCGTTATTCCAACGGTGAAACCCGCGATGTGGCCCAGGTGGTGCTGTCGACCTTCACCAATCCGCAGGGCTTGCAGCCGGTGGGTGACAATCGTTGGGTGGAGTCGTATTCCTCCGGCCAGCCGCTGGTCAATGCGCCGGGCACGGGCAGTACCGGCCTGCTGCAGTCGGCGACGCTGGAAGATGCCAACGTCGACCTGACCAGCGAGCTGGTCAACCTGATTACGGCCCAGCGCAATTATCAGGCCAATGCCCAGACGATCAAGGCGCAGGACACCATCATGCAGACCCTGATCAATATCCGCTAACCACTAGGCGCGCAACTTCATGGATCGTCTGCTCTATGTGTCGATGACCGGTGCCAAGCACGCGCAGCTGCGTCAGGCCACCGTGTCGCACAATCTGGCCAATGTCGGCACCACGGGGTTTCGCGCCGATCTGGCGGCCTTTCGCGCCGTGCCGGTGATTGGTGGTCCCGGCCATGCCACTCGCGCGTATGCGGTCGAGCAGAGCACTGGTTCAAACTTCAGCCAGGGGCCGTTCCAGATTACCGGGCGCGAGCTGGATGTGGCGGTAAAGGGCGAGGGCTGGATTGCGGTACAGACGCCGACCGGTGAGGCCTATACCCGCAACGGTCATTTCGATATCGATGCGACCGGCATGCTGAAGACGCTGGATGGCCAGCCGGTGCTGGGCGAAACCGGGCCGCTGCTGGTGCCGGAAAATACCCGCCCCAGCATCGCGCCGGATGGCACCGTGAGCGCGATTGCTCTGGATAATCCGACGCAAGCGGTCGAAATTGGCCGCATTCGCCTGGTGCGCGCCGACGCGGCCGAATTGCAGAAGGGCAATGATGGCCTGTTCCGTTTGCGCAATGGCGAGCCCGCCGAGGCTGATGCGACGGTCAGCCTGACCGTGGGTGGCCTGGAGGGCAGCAATGTCAATGCCGTGGAAGAGCTGGTGAGCATGATTTCGACCCAGCGCCATTACGATTTGCAGATCCGCATGATGCAGACCGCCGACCAGAATGCACGCGCCGCGTCGCAGCTGCTGTCGATGAACGGCTGATCGCGGCTCATTTGAAGAATACCGAGAAGGAAACAGCATCATGATGCGTTCGTTGTGGACTGGCAAAACCGGCATGGATGCCATGCAGATGAATGTTGACGTGATTTCGCACAACCTCGCGAACGTCAACACCACCGGTTACAAGCGCGAACGCGCCGTATTTGAAGACCTGCTGTACCAGAACCTGCGTCAGCCCGGTGGGGCGACCAGCCAGCAGACCCAGCTGCCCACCGGTCTGCAGATCGGTACCGGCTCCCGCGTGGTTGCCACCAGTCGCGCCTTCATGCAGGGCGGCCTGCAGGCGACCGAGGGCCCGCTGGATCTGGCCATCAATGGTCAGGGCTTTTTCCAGATCGCCATGCCGGATGGCACGACGGCCTACACGCGCGATGGCACCTTCGAGGTCGACAGCCAGGGCAATGTGGTGACCTCCAGCGGTTACGCATTGCAGCCGGCGCTGCAGGTGCCGCAGGGTACGACCCAGCTGACGGTGGGCAAGGACGGCACGGTCACCGCCATCATCAACAATGACTCGGCTGCGCCGGTGCAGCTGGGCAACATCCAGCTGGCCACCTTCATCAACCCGCCCGGCCTGCAGGCTGTGGGTGAAAACCTGTTCCTGGAAACGGCCGCCAGCGGTGCGCCGACGGTCGGTCAGCCGGGGACCAATGGGCTGGGCGCCATCAACCAGGGGTATATTGAGACCTCCAACGTCAATGTGACCGAAGAGCTGATCAACATGATCCAGGCGCAGCGCGCCTACGAGCTCAACTCGCGTTCCGTGCGTACCTCCGATGAAATGCTGCAGAAACTGACCCAGTTGTAATTCGCCATGATCCTTCGTTCCGAACTGTTCCGGCTGCCCCTTCTGCTGGCCTGTTGCGCCATGCTGGCGGCCTGCGCCGCTCCCAAAACCATCATCACCCAGCCCGTGAGCAGCCGCCCGCAGCCGCAGGCAACGGCCGAGACGAGCAATGGCGCGATTTTCCAGGCGGCGAATGCCAAGCTGCTGTTCGAAGAGCCGAATGCGCGCATGGTCGGCGACACCCTGCTGGTGCAGATCGAGGAAAACCTTACCGCCGCCAACAGCGCCAACAGCAAGACCAGTCGCGCCGGCACCATCGATGTCGCCGGCAATGCCAGCGCGCCGTACTTCCCGGGGGTGCTGGAAAAACTCTTCAATGCCACGATTACCGGCAGCAGTACCAATACCTTCGAGGGTGATGGCGAAACCAATGCCAGCAACCGTTTCCGCGGTTCCATCATGGTGACGGTGGTGAATGTGCTCCCCAACGGCAATCTGGTGGTGGGCGGCGAGAAGCAGGTTGCCATCAATGGCGAACTCAATACCGTGCGCCTGACGGGCGTGGTGAGTTCGCGCGACATCAAGGCTGGCAATACGGTGTCGTCGACGCGTGTCGCCGATGCGCGCCTGGAGCAGGTGGGCGAGGGGGCGATCAATGATTCGAACACCATGGGCTGGCTGCAGCGCTTCTTCCTGAGTGTCTGGCCGCTATAAACCAGGGGTATAACCATGCAGCCTTTTCTGAAAAAGGTTTTTCTGCTGATACTGTTGATGGTATCGGCGGTGGCGCAAGCCGATCGGGTTAAGGATCTGGCCACGCTGGCCGGCGTGCGCAACAACCAGCTGGTCGGCTATGGCCTGGTGGTGGGCCTGGATGGCAGCGGCGATCAGACCACGCAAACGCCGTTCACCGTGCAATCCGTCGTCAATATGCTGACCAATCTCGGGGTGCAGGTGCCGCCTGCCGGGAATCTGCAGCTCAAGAACGTGGCCGCGGTGACGGTGACGGCCACCCTGCCGCCCTTTGCCCGTCCGGGGCAGCCGCTGGATGTGACCGTATCGTCCATCGGCAATGCCAAGAGTCTGCGCGGTGGCACGCTGCTGATGGCGCCGCTGAAAGGCGCCGATGGCCAGATTTACGCCATGGCGCAGGGCAATCTGCTGGTGGCCAGCAATGGCGTCGTGGGTGGCGGCGCGGGCGCCCAGCCCAATCTGCTGGCAACCGGTCGCATTCCGGCTGGCGCGACCGTCGAGCGTGCGGTGCCGACCATGCTGGGCAATGGCGAGTATGTGCAGCTGGAGCTGATGCAGACCGACTTTGGCACGGCCAACCGCATGGTCACCGCCATCAATGCCCAGCTTGGGCCGGTTGCCGCCGCGCTGGATGGCCGTGTCATCCAGGTGCGCGCGCCGATGGACAGCAATCAGCGCGTGGCGTTTCTGGCTCGTCTGGAAAATGTCGAGCTTACGCCGGCGGCGGTCAGCCCCAAGGTGATCATCAATGCGCGTACCGGTTCGGTAGTGATGAACCAGGCGGTGCAGGTCGAGCCCTGCGCCGTGGCGCACGGTTCGCTGACCGTGACGGTGGCGCCGCAGCAGGGCGGCAATGCACCGGCAGCCAATGCCGGTGAGGCCGAGGTGGGTGGGGCGGTGCTGCGCTTTGGCAAGGCGGCCAGCCTCAACCAGGTGGTGCGCGCGCTCAATGCCGTCGGCGCCACGCCGCAGGATCTGCTGGCCATCCTGCAGGCCATGAAGTCGGCGGGCGCCCTGAAGGCGGAGCTGGAAATCATCTGATGACCGTCTGATCAAGGGCGGTCTGGCATTGGCATGCATCTTGCTCATCTGTTGGCAGCAACAGAAGGAGCACGACGATGCAAACAGCAGCAACAGCCAATCAGCTGGCCATTGACCCGCATGCACTGCGGGGACTGCACAGCGAATTGCGCAAGGATGGCAGCAAGGCCGCCGGCAAGGTGGCCGAGCAGTTTGCCGCCCTGCTGCTGCAGCAGATGCTCAGCAGCATGCGCGAGGCATCACCGCGCTTCTCCGAGGAAAGCAATACCGGCAGCCAGGATCTGTTTCGCAGCATGGGCGATCAGCAGCTGGCGCAGACCTGGTCATCCCAGCAGGGGCTGGGCGACAGCCTTGCCGCGATGATCCGCCGCCAGATCGAGCGGCAGCAAAATCCCGAATCACTGAATCAGGCGCGTGCAGTGCGTCCGGACCCCTTGCGCGTGGGCACCAGTCCGCTGCCGATGTCGGCTGCCGGTGCGGCAAAAGCTGCCGTGACGGCAAATTCCTCCGCTTCTGCCGGCGCCTCTGCCAGTGGCTTTGTGCAAGGCACCCAGGATTTCATCCTCAAGGTGCGTGATGCCGCCGCCGGTGCCGCGAAGAAGCTCGGTGTGAGCGCCGAGCTGCTGGTTGGGCATGCCGCGCTGGAAAGCGGCTGGGGCAAGCGCTCGATCAAGGACAGCCAGGGCAATGAAACCTGGAATCTGTTCGGCATCAAGGCTGGCTCCGGCTGGACCGGCAAGACCGCCGACGTGCTGACCACCGAATACGTGAATGGCGTGCCGCAGAAGCGGGTCGAGCGTTTCCGCGCCTACGACTCGCTGCAGGATGCCTTTGCCGATTACCAGTCGCTGCTGGAGCGCCGCTACAAGGGTGTGATCGGTGCGGGCAATGATGCCCGCCAGTTTGCCAGCGCGCTGGCTGCCGGTGGTTATGCCACGGCGCCGGATTATGCCAGCAAGGTGGTGGCCGTCGCCGGCTCGGTGCAGCAGCGCCTGGCGGCCCAGTCAAGAACACTCGGCTGATGCCGATAGCAGAACAAGCAGGAGTTAAATCATGGGTTCTTCCGTTTTTGGCATCGGTGTCTCCGGCCTCAATGCCGCCAATCTGGGCCTGACCACGACCGGTCACAATATCGCCAACGTCAATACCGATGGCTACTCCCGCCAGAATCTGCGCCAGAGCGCTCCGTATCCGCTGCTGGGTGGCAGCGGTTTTGTCGGCATGGGCGTGCGCGTCGACACCATTGCGCGCGTTTATGACCAGTTTCTGACTCGCAATGTGCAGCAGGCGCAAACGCAGGCCAGTTTCTACGACACCTATCTGTCGCACCTGAGCGAAATCGACAATATCGTGGCCGACCCGGATGCCGGTGTGTCGCCGGCCCTGCAGGATTTTTTCAGTTCGGTGCAGAACGTTGCCACCAATCCTTCCAACCTGCCTTCGCGCCAGCAGATGCTGGCGTCGGCCCAGACCATGCTCAGCCGCTATCAGGTGTTCGAACAGCGCCTGCAGGAGCAGCGCAACTCGCTGAATGGCGAAATCACCAATACGGTCAACAGCATCAATGCGCTGGCCAAGAATATTGCCGAGGTCAACAACCAGATCGCGCTGACCAATGGCGCCGGCCAGCCGGCCAACGACCTGCTCGACAAGCGCGACCAGCTGGTGCGCGACATGAACAAGCTGGTCAAGGCCACCACGCTCAATAACTCCGACGGCACGATCAATGTATTCATCGGCAGCGGCCAAAGCCTGGTGCTCGGCGGGCGCAGCGTGACCATGACGACTGCCCCGTCGCCCGCCGATCCGGAGCGTCTGGCCGTCGTGTATGACGATGGCAATAATCAGGTGGCCTTGCCCGATTCGCTGCTGACCGGTGGCGAGCTGGGGGCCTTGCTCGATTACCGCAACAAGGCGCTCGATCTGGCGCAGAACAGCCTCAACCGCATGGCGCTGGTCATGGCGCAAACCTTCAATGACCAGCATCAGGCGGGCATGGACCTGTACGGCAATCGCGGTGGCGATTTCTGGGATTACGGGTCGGTGACCATTCCCTCGATTCCGCCAACGGTGCCGCCGACGAATGTGACGCCCCCGGCGATCGGGCGCATCGGCAGCAACACCAACAACACCGGCACTGCAACCATGTCCGGTTACATCGCCGATGTCAGCCAGCTGACCACCAGCGATTACGAGGTGCTCTACGATGGAACCAATTACGTGCTGACGCGCCTGAGCGACAACGCCAAGGAAGTCATCCCGGCGGGCAATATGGAGGCGGGTGTGAATACCCAGGATGGGCTCTTCCTGCAGATCACGCCCGGCCTGGCCCTGCCCGGTGACCGCTTTATGGTGCAGCCGACCAAGGGCTTCATCAATTCGCTGCGCGTCGGTATCAGCGACCCGCGCGAAATCGCTGCTGCCGGCCTCGTGAATGCCACACCGGACAAGAACAACACCGGCACCATCAAGGTTTTCCAGCCCGAAGTCGACCCGCGCACCAACAGCACGACGGATACCCCGATCCATCCCGATCTGCTGACCGATCTGAATTCGGTGCCCAAGCTGTCCTATACGCTGATTTTCAATGGCACGCCGGGCGCCATCACCTATGAAATCTATGATTCGGCAAATCTGCCGCCGGCGGCGCCGGTGCAGGCCGCCCAGCCTTATACGGCGGGCGCCAAGATCAGTTTTCACGGTTGGTCGATGAAGGTGGATGGTCAGCCCGCAGCGGGCGACAAGATTACGGTCAGCCCGAACACGGCCACCGGCAATGCCGACAACCGCAATGCGCTGGCGCTGGCTTCCCTGCAGACCACGCGCATCATGGATGGCCAAAATGCCACCTACCAGGAGGCGTATGGCCGCATGGTCGCCACCATCGGCACCCAGACCAACGAGGCCGACATCATGGCCAAGGCGCAGGGCACGGTGCTCTCGCAAGCCGAGCAATCCCGCGATTCGGTGTCCGCCGTCAACCTGGATGAAGAGGCCGCCAACCTGCTGCGTTACCAGCAGGCTTACCAGGCTGCCAGCAAGGTGATCCAGATCGCCCAGCAGGCCTTCCAGGAAATCATCAATATCGGACGCTGATAGGCAAAAAGGAGTCTGACATGCGTGTAGCGACCACCACCATTTACCAGCTGGGTGCGCAAAACCTGCAACGGCACATTGCCGACCAGGCCAAGCTGCAGAACCAGCTGAGCACGGGCCGGCGCGTGCTGAGCCCGGCCGACGATCCGATTGCCTCGGCGCGCGCACTGGAAATCACCCAGGCGCAGAGCCTCAACGGCCAGTACAGCGTCAACAGCGATTCCGCGGATTCGGCGCTGCGCATGACCGAGGAATCGCTGCAGCAGGTTACGACGCTGATCCAGAATGTGCAGCAGCTGGCGGTCAATGCCGGTAATCCAACGCTGACGGCAGTCGAGAAAAAGATGCTCGACAGCGAATTGCAGGGGCGCTATCAGGAGCTGATGGCGCTGGCCAACTCGACCGATGGCACCGGCCTCTACCTGTTTTCCGGTTTCGCCGGCTCGACCAAGCCGTTTACCGAAACCAGCTTCGGCAATGTGACCTACAACGGTGACGACGGTCAGCGGCTGGTGCAGATTTCCGCATCGCGCAACATTCCGGTCTCCGAATCCGGCAACGATGTCTTCAACCGCATCAAGAACGGCAACGGTACCTTCGTGACCGCCCAGGCCGACGCGGGGGCTCCCAGCTTCACGCCGACCAACAAGGGCAGCGGCATCATCAGCCCGGGGGAAGTGCTTGACCCGGTGAAGTGGAACGACGTCAGCAACCCCAAGGATTACCGCATCAAGTTCCACTGGACCGAAAATCCGGCCCAGCCGAACAAGCCCAACATTACCTACGACATCATCTACAACCGCCAGTTCGACCCGGTGACCGGGGCGGCCGATCCGAACTTCGGCGTGTCGATGCTTGATGGCATGGCCAATGCGGATACCCGCACGACCGCGAGCGCCAACTCGATCACGACCCTGCGCCCCTATGTGCCCGGTGGTGACATCGAGTTCAAGGCGCTGCCGACCGACCCGGCTGGCGCACCGCCCATTGCCGGCTGGGATGCTGGCATCAAGATGTCGATCAGCGGTACGCCGCTGCAGATCGATCCGAATACCAAGATTCCGCTGCCGGTGGGGGCAACCGAAGGCGGGGCTGACGAGTTTACCGTCAAGGCCAGCACCAATGTGGACCTGTTCACCAACCTGGCCGATCTGTCCCGGGCCCTGAACGCCTACAAGACCGACGGCACCGGAACCGGCCAGGCGGCCTTCCAGAATCAGCTCAATACCGCGCTGTCCAATCTGTCGAACTCGCTGACCAATGTGCTGACCGTGCAGGCGAATATCGGTGCGCGCATGAATGAAACCGATTCGGTGCGCAACACCAACGAAGACCTGAATCTGCAATACGCGACCACGCTGAAGGATCTGCGCGATCTCGATTACGCGGCGGCGGTGAGCGACTTTGCGCAGAACCAGACGGTGCTCGACGCCGCGCGCCAGTCCTTTGCCAAGGTGCAGGGCTTGAGCCTGTTCCAGTATATTTGATGTCTTGTTGGGTATGTGACTGTAGCCATTCGTCTTGATTGGCTATAGGGTTATACGTGCCTTGGTATTTGTCTGGTCAATGCGGCCGCATGGTGATGCCATGCGGCCATTTCGTTGTGGAGTGTCAATGGCAAAAAACCGGGTGATGTTCAGTTGCCAGGAGTGCGGCGCCCAGTCACCGAAGTGGCAGGGGCAATGTCCGGGTTGTGGTGCCTGGAATACCTTGCAGGAAAGTCTGGTGAAGGAGGCCGCGCCCAGCCGTTTTCAGTCGCTGGCCGCCGATGGCGCCATCCGCCAGCTGGCCGAGGTCGACGCCACCGAGCTGCCGCGCACGCCGACCGGTCTGCAGGAGCTGGACCGCGTATTGGGCGGTGGCCTCGTGCCCGGCGGCGTGGTGCTGATTGGCGGTGATCCGGGCATCGGCAAGTCGACCTTGCTGTTGCAGGCGCTGACGCGGCTGGCCGAAGCGCACCGCGTGCTGTATGTGTCCGGCGAGGAATCGGCGCAGCAGATTGCGCTGCGCGCCAAGCGGCTGGACCTCAGCGCCGCGCGCGTCGCGCTGTTTGCCGAAATCGGCCTGGAAACCATCCTGCAGGCGCTGGAAAAGGAAAAGCCGCGGGTTGCCGTCATCGATTCGATCCAGACGGTTTACACCGATGCGCTTTCGAGTGCGCCAGGCAGCGTCGCGCAGGTGCGCGAATGCGCGGCGCAGCTCACCCGCTTTGCCAAGCGCACCGGCACCACCATTCTGCTGGTCGGTCACGTGACCAAGGAGGGGGCGCTGGCCGGCCCCCGCGTGCTCGAACACATTGTCGATGCCGTGCTGTATTTCGAAGGCGACACGCATTCGAGCTTCCGGCTGATCCGTGCCATCAAGAACCGCTTTGGCGCGGTCAACGAGCTGGGCGTTTTCGCGATGACCGACAAGGGTCTGCGTGAAGTGACCAATCCGTCGGCGCTCTTCCTGTCACAGCATCGCGAGCCGGTGGCGGGTTCCTGCGTGCTGGTGACCCAGGAAGGGACGCGCCCCCTGCTGGTCGAGGTGCAGGCGCTCGTTGATGACGCGCACGCGCCGCAGCCGCGGCGACTGGCTGTCGGCATCGAGCAGAACCGGCTGGCGTTATTGCTGGCCGTGTTGCACCGCCACGCCGGCATTGCCGCCTTTGATCAGGACGTGTTCATCAACGCCGTCGGGGGCGTGCGCATCAGCGAGCCCGCAGCCGATCTGGCTGTCCTGCTGGCGATCGTCTCCAGCCTGAAAGACCGGCCCTTGCCGGAAAAGCTGGTGGTATTCGGCGAGGTGGGGCTGGCTGGGGAGGTAAGACCGGTGCAGCGCGGGCAGGAGCGCTTGCGCGAGGCGGCCAAGCTGGGGTTTACCCATGCCATCGTGCCCAAGGCCAACCGGCCGCGCCAGCCCATCGACGGCATGCAGGTGACTGTGGTCGAGCGTCTGGCCGATGCCGTAGATGCGGCCCTGTAGGGTGCGCCTATCGTGGTCATAGCCATGATTGTTGGAAAAAAGCGCTTGAAGCCGGTTAAAATGCCCTCAGTTTTAGCCTTGTGCTGTTCAAATTCATCGCCTGGAGATCCGTAATGAGCGACAAAATCCTGCAACTGACCGATGCTTCCTTCGACACCGATGTGCTGCAGGCCAAGGGCCCCGTGCTGGTTGACTACTGGGCCGAGTGGTGCGGTCCCTGCAAGATGATTGCGCCGATTCTGGATGAAATTGCCGGCGAATATGCCGACCGCCTTACCGTTGGCAAGCTCAATATCGACCAGAACCAGGCTACGCCGCCCAAGTTCGGCATCCGCGGCATTCCGACGCTGATGCTGTTTGTCGATGGTGAAGTCAAGGCGACCAAGGTGGGCGCGCTCTCCAAGTCGCAGCTGGTGGCCTTCCTGGACGCCAATCTCTAAGTGGTTTCCGAGGATCTCGTTGCCTTCGCGCCGCCTGGTGTCGGGCGCGGCGAGATCGATAGCGGACTTGAGCCTGTGCCGAAGTCCGATTGACAGGGTGGCCCGCCAGGGCTAACCTTGCCATACCGTTCCACACGGCGAACGTTCTGTTCGCCGTTGTCATTTCCGTGACGCGCTTCCCCCCTTCCTCCCGAGCATACCTTTACATCATGCGTTTATCCGACCTCAAAAAGCTCCATGTGTCCGAGCTGATCGAAATGGCGACCGCCAACGAGATCGACGGCGCCAACCGGATGCGCAAGCAGGATCTGCTGTTTGCCATTCTGAAAAATCAGGCCAAGAAAGGGGAGACCATCTTCGGGGATGGCACGCTGGAAGTGCTGCCGGACGGTTTCGGCTTTCTGCGCAGTCCGGATACCTCCTATCTGGCCGGCCCGGATGACATCTACATCAGCCCGAGCCAGATCCGCCGTTTCAATCTGCATACCGGCGATACCGTCGAAGGCGAGATCCGCACCCCCAAGGATGGCGAGCGCTATGTGGCGCTGGTCAAGGTGGACAAGATCAATGGCGAGCCACCGGAAAACGCCAAGAACAAGATTCTCTTTGAAAACCTGACGCCGCTGTTCCCGAACGAGCGCCTGCGCCTCGAGCGCGACATCCGCGCTGAAGAGAACACCACGGGCCGCCTGATCGACCTGATGGCGCCCATCGGCAAGGGGCAGCGGGCCCTGCTGGTGGCGCCGCCCAAGTCGGGCAAGACCGTGATGCTGCAGCATATCGCGCATGCCATCACCGCCAATCATCCGGAAGTCGAGCTGATCGTGCTGCTGATCGACGAACGTCCGGAAGAAGTGACGGAAATGCAGCGTTCCGTGAAGGGCGAGGTGGTGTCGTCCACCTTTGACGAACCCGCCATGCGGCATGTGCAGGTCGCCGAAATGGTCATCGAGAAGGCCAAGCGCCTCGTCGAGCACAAGCGCGATGTGGTCATCCTGCTCGATTCGATCACCCGTCTGGCGCGCGCCTACAACACCGTGGTGCCGGCCTCCGGCAAGGTGCTGACCGGCGGCGTGGACGCCAATGCGCTGCAGCGCCCCAAGCGCTTCTTTGGTGCTGCGCGCAATATCGAGGAAGGCGGCAGCCTCACCATCATCGCCACGGCGCTGATCGATACCGGCAGCCGCATGGATGACGTCATCTACGAAGAATTCAAGGGCACGGGCAACAACGAAATCCACCTGGATCGCCGCATGGCCGAGAAGCGGATCTTCCCGGCGATCAACATCAACCGCTCCGGCACCCGCAAGGAAGAGTTGCTGATCGAGCAGGACCAGCTGCAAAAGATCTGGGTGCTCAGAAAGCTGCTCTATCCGATGGATGATCTGGAAGCGATGGAATTCCTGATGGACAAGATCAAGGCCACGAAGACCAATGATCAGTTCTTCGATTCCATGCGCGGGCGCTGAGCGCCAGGCCGGAATGCATGACGCTTGCCTTGCGCATCCTGCCCGTGTGATAATCCGCGTTTTGCGTCGGCACAACCCCGGCGCGCTATAGCCAAAGGACCTTAACGATGAAGCCCGGTATCCACCCCGAATACAATGAAGTGATCTTTTTCGACGCCAGCGTTGATTTCAAGTTTCTGACCCGCACCACCATGAAGGTACGCGGCAGCGAAACCATGAAGTGGACCGACGGCAAGGAATACCCGGTCGTGCGTCTGGACGTTTCTTCCGAATCGCACCCCTTCTACACCGGCAAGCAAAAGATCGTCGATACCGCCGGCCGTATCGAGAAATTCAACCAGAAGTTCAATATGTATCGCCGCTAAGCGCAGCGCATGCAGGAAAAAGCAGCCTATGTGGCTGCTTTTTTTTTCAGTAGCCGCAGCCGGCTCCCTGGCCTGCCTGCCCGATTGCTGGCGGCCGCTCATCCGGTGTGAGTGGATCGCTAAGGTGATGGCAGGGTATCAGGCTGTGACCTAATGGATTAAAGTGATGCTGACGTATACCCCATCATCGACGGTCTCTGCTCCCGCTCCGCTCCAGCCTGCCGACAAGCCCTGGCTGCTGATTGCCCTGTGCCTGTTGTGGGCCTTGCCGGGTCTGGTCGGGCACGACCCCTGGAAGCCGGCCGAAAACCAGACGCTGGCAGTGGTCATGCACATGCTGCGCAGCGGTGACTGGTTGCTGCCGCAAATTGCCGGTGTGGCCGACCTGGATCAGGGACCGCTGTATTTCTGGCTGGGGGCCTTGCTCGCCAGAGTGCTGGGCGAGCTGGGCTTGCCTGCCCATGATGCGGTGCGCCTGTCAACCGGCCTCTGGATGGTGCTGGGCATGTGGGGTATCGGGCTGGCCGCGCACGAGCTTTATGGCAAGCGGGCGGGAAGGGTGGCCGTGGTCATCCTTATTGGTTGTCTTGGTCTGCTGCAGTGGGGGCACCACGCTTCCCCGGGTGTGCTGATGGTCTGCGGCATGGCCTGGCTGGCCTATGCCCTGGTCGTGGTCAACCGCCGACCCTTCAAATCCGGTGTGGCGCTGGCCTTTGCGCTGGTTGTGTTCGGTATCGGCATTTCCTTTGCCGAGGTGGTACTGGCGCTGCTGTGCTTTCTGCTGGTCTGGCTGCTGGCCGAGCGCAAGAAGCCCGGCCTGTTCAGCCTGCTGGTCGCCCTGCTGATCGCCGCTCCCTTGCTGGCGATCTGGCCGGTGGCACTACTGCAACACGCGCCTGACGCCGGTTTGCTCTGGTGGTCGCAGCATGTGCTGGGCGCCTTTGGCGGCATGCAGGAGATCCGCTTCCTGCACGATTTTGGTTTTCTGACCGGCATCATCGTCTGGTTTGCCTGGCCTGCCTTGCCGCTGGCCATCTGGGCGCTGTGGTTGAACCGGGCTGTGCTGTTCAGCCAGCCACTGTGGCGCAATCAATTGCTGATTCTTGCCTTGCTGGTGCTCTATGTCGTGCTGGCCGGGCGGCCTTCCGAACTCCTGGCGCTGCTGCTGCTGATTCCGCTGGCGCTGCTGGCAGCCGGGGCGGTCGATGATCTGCGCCGGGGCGCAGCGCAGGCGCTCAACTGGTTTGCCATTGCCACCTTTGGAACCGGTACGCTGCTGCTCTGGGGGGGCTGGCTGCTGATGCGCTACGAGCTGGCGCCCTTGCGCGGGGAGTTGCAGCAGTACGGTGGCGGCGGCATGCCCGGTGCGGGCTGGTCAACACTGTGTGCGTTCCTGCTGACGGCGTTGTGGATCTTGCTGTTGATGCGCCGCCACCCCTGGGGGCGACGCTCGGTCACGAACTGGGCTTGCGGCATGACACTGACCTGGGCCGTGTTCATCAGTCTGTGGCAAAACTGGCTGGACGAGGGCAAGAGTTATCGCGCCGTGGCCGAGGCGGTCGGCCAGCGGGTGCAGGCAGGCTGCCTCGATGTCGCGGCCATCAGCGAGGCGCCGCGTGCCGCGCTGGCGTACTTTACCGCCTTGCCCTTGCGCAGCGACGGCGGTGCCTGTGCCTACCGCCTGACTGCTTCACCGCAAGAAGGTGTGGGCGGCCAGCTGTTGTGGGATGGCGCGCGCCCACACGAACGCCGCGAGCATTTCTATCTGTACAGGATGGGCGCGAACTGACAAAGGCTGGAGGGGGGGGGCATGTGGTGCCCCCTCAATGCCTTGCTCAGTGTTTCCGGGCTGCCGCTTCTTCCTGCTCGCGTTGTGCTGCAGCGGCCGTGTCTTCCCGGACATGGCGGCGCACAAAGAGAAAGATGTAGACCGCCATCACCAGAATGAACACGATGGTGAAGAGCGACAGCAGGCCGATGTCGGACGTGAACAGCGCTTGCAGCGGGGTATTTTCCATGGTGTGCTCCAGGGCCTTTGGGCCGTTATGCGGATCATGCGCATATCATTTTCCCAACCGGTCCACCATGGCTTGATCAAGGTCAAGCCGTGCCCTGTTTACTCGCCGGGCGGTTCTTCTCCCGTATCCACGCAAACCTGGTTGCGTCCCTGGTGTTTGGCCTGATACAGCGCCTTGTCGGCGCGCTTGAGCAGATCGCTGATCGACTCGTCGGCAAAACCGAGTTCCGCCACGCCGACGCTGGTCGTGAAGCGGATGCGGTGTCCCTCGCTGGTGGCCACGACATGGCTTTCAATGGCGCTGCGCAGGCGTTCGGCCGCATCCATCGTGTGCGGCAGACCGGTTTCCGGCAGGAGGATGGCGAATTCCTCGCCCCCCATGCGCGCGATCAGGTCGGTATCGCGCAGGCAGCTGCGGGCGACCGTCGCAATGGCCTGGATGACCTGGTCGCCAGCGGCGTGCCCGAAGGAGTCATTGATCTGTTTGAAGAAGTCGATATCGAGCATCATCAGTGACAGCGGGTGCCGATAGCGGCGCGCGCGCTGCAGCTCTGCCTCGCTGCGCTCCATGAAATGGGCGCGGTTGGCCAGGCCGGACAGGCCATCGGTCGTGGCGCGGCGCTTCAGTTCTTCCTCCAGGCGCTTGCGTTCAGTGATGTCGTTCACGCCGATCACCACCACGGGCTGGTCACTGATGGTCACTACCGAAATCGACAGCGTGGCCCACAGCGGCAGGCCGTCGTGGCGCTTGAGCACGATTTCGACATTGTGCGCCGGTTCACCCTGCTGGGCGTAGTACACCAGATCGAGGAACTGCACGCGATCCTGGAAGAAATCGAAGGCGCGCATCGAGAGCGCCGCAGCCTGCGGCAGATCGAAGAGCTGGGCGGCCTGCTGGTTGATGTAGGTGACGAAATGGTCTGGCAGTCTGGCCAGCATCAGGGCGACCGGCGTTGTTTCAATGACCTGGCGAAAGCGGTTTTCACTGGCCTGCAGCTTCAGCTCCTTGTTGCGCAGGCTGCGGGTCAGCCGATGCGAGCGCCAGAAGAAAAAGCTCATCAGCAGTGCCATGCCGAGCAGGATGATGCCACCGGCCAGATAAGCGGTGGCAGCGTTTTTCCAGCTGCGCAGGTAATCGGGCGAGGCCGCGCTGACCAGCAGGCGCAGCGGCGTGCCGGCGATGGCGCGATAACTGATGATGCGTGTGCCGTCCGGGTGGTAGGCAAATTCGGTAATCGTTTCCGCCTCGCCCTGGGTGGCCAGCGTGGCGAGGATTTCGGCATTCGGGCTGAAGGGCATGCTGGCCGAATCGTGGGTGCGCCCGCCGAGGCTGGCGATGGTGCGGCCCTGGCCGTCGATGAGCTCGATCACGGCCTGCTCGCCCAGCTCGCTGCTGGCAAACAGTTGCTGGAAGTACGCGCTCGACAGGCTGGCGACCAGCAGGCCGGCGAAGTCGCCGTTATCGTCCTCGATGCGGTTGATGACCAGCAGGCTGGCAGGCACCGAGCGGCTTTCCGGGCGCTGTACCAGAAACTGGCGTGCCAGGTAGCGGTTGTTGCGCAGCGTGGCGACGTCATCGACGCTCAAGGCAATGTGCGTGTCCGCGCTGTCGAGCGCTTCGTGGCTGAGCTGGCCGTCCGGGGCGATCAGCGCGATATTGCTGATCTGGCGCACGAGGGTCAGCTTGTCCAGCAGCAAGCCCTGCAGGGCCTTGTGCTGCTCTTCGGGCAATGGTGCGCCCGACAGCTCCGCGCTGCCGATGCGGTTGCCGACATCGGTAAGCAGCAGATTGATCTGTGCCATGGTGCTGCTGATGCGGCTTTCCAGAATGGCCGACTGGGTGCGTGTTGCGGCCAGGGCGTGATTCTGGGCATTCCTGAATGACTGGTTGACTTGCAGGCCGAGAATGAGCACCACGCCGGCGCAGAAGAGCAGGGCCAGCGCGGTGATGATCCACGGGGGGCGACGGGTCCAGTTCATGGTGCGATGCCGGTATGGCGGCCTGTAAAGCGGTCATTCACTGCGTTCTTCTCCTTGCCGACTGGGTGCGCATGCCTTGTGCCTGCTCGTGCAGCGGACCGGCACGTATCCGCCAGGCGCATCAGCAGGTTCTAACTATAGTTGCTGACGGGCGCGGCAGGGTGGCGCCCGTCGGTTGCGGTCGGCAGGGAGGCTCCGGCATGATCGCCCGGCGGGCCGCTCAGTCGCGGAAGTTCTGATATTGCAGCGGGAAGTCGGTGATGCTCTTGCGCACCAGTGCAATCACTTCCTGCAGCGTATCGCGCTTGGCGCCGGTGACGCGTACGGCGTCGCCCTGAATGGCGGCCTGGACCTTGAGCTTGTTGTCCTTGATCAGCTTGATGATCTTCTTGGCCAGCTCCTGATCGATGCCTGCCCGGATTTTCAGGTCCTGCTTGACCTTGTTGCCCGAGACTTTCTGCACGTCCTGGGCGTCCAGGCGCTTGCTGCTGTCGGGTTCTTTCTTTTCCATGGCCGGAAAGAGCAGGTCCTTGATCTGGTCGAGCTGGAATTCCGAATCGCCATGAATGGTGATGATTTCATTCTTTTCCTGCAGCTCGACTTTTGCGCTGGTGCCCTTGAAGTCATAACGGTTGACGATGGCGCGTTCGGCCACATCAATCGCATTTTTCAGGGCAACCATATCCACTTCCGAGGTGATGTCAAACGAAGGCATGGAGCACTCCCATCCGAAAATTAGCATCCAAAATTAAGCGGTAGAACGGCAAAGAGCCGCATGCAGCGGCTCTTGCAGGCAGGCCGAAGCGGCTTAGCCGAAATGGCAGACGTAGTGCAGCGTGTCGCTCACTTCGATTTCGAAGCTGGAGTCGCCCGGTACGCTGAACGACTGGCCGCCGGTATAGGTGGTGGCCGCGCTTTCGCCGGCCAGCTTCACCGTGCAGGTGCCGGCGATCAGCTCCATGATTTCCGGAGCGCCGGTGTTGAATACCAGCTTGGACGGCAGGATGACGCCCACGGACTTGCGGGTGCCGTCGGCCAGCAGCACGGTGTGGCTGACGCACTTGCCGTCGAAGTAGACATTGGCTTGCTTGAGTACGGATACGTTGTCGAACTGGCTCATGATGGTCTCGTAAATGGCTGGAATGGCAGGGCTGGAATGGCGGGGTTACTGCAGCACTTCGGTCAGGATGGTCTTGGCGATAAAGCCGAACATCCCGAAGCCGAGCACGAACAGCAGGATCAGAAAGCCTTTCTTGCCGGCCTTGGATTCCTTGGCCAGCTTGTAAATGATGAAAAACATGTACAGCATCAGGCCGGTGCACAGCACGATCACCGAAGTCGAGGCAAATTGTTCTTCGCTCATGGGTATGTGTCTAAAGGCTTTGATCGGTAATGGTTAGGGGGTCATACCCCGGTATGCGCCGGGGCGTTCCACCTGGCAGACTGTGGCAGGAAGGCGGAAGCGCAGCCGGCAAGGCCTTGCTGGTGCCGGGCACGCCTGTTGTCGGCTGACAGGCCGGCGTGCCCAGCATGCTGTCAGCGGCCCTTCTTGCCGGCGATACGCATGCGCAGCGCGTTCAGCTTGATGAAGCCACCGGCGTCAGCCTGGTTGTAGGCGCCGCCGTCATCGTCGAAGGTCGCGATGGTCTGGTCGAACAGGGTGTCCTTGGAGTCGCGCGCGACAACCGATACGCTGCCCTTGTAGAGCTTCACACGCACCCAGCCGTTCACATAGCTCTGGGTGTGGTCGATCAGCACCTGCAAAGCCTTGCGTTCCGGGCTCCACCAGTAGCCGTTGTAGATCAGCTCGGCGTAGCGCGGCATCAGGCTGTCCTTCAGGTGGGCCACTTCGCGGTCCAGGGTGATGGATTCGATGCCACGGTGGGCCTTCAGCAGGATGGTGCCGCCGGGGGTTTCGTAGCAGCCGCGGCTCTTCATGCCGACGTAGCGGTTTTCCACCAGATCCAGACGGCCGATGCCGTGCTTGCCACCCAGCTCGTTGAGCTTGGCCAGGATTTCGTGCGGCTTCAGTGCCACGCCGTTGATGGCGACCGGGTCGCCATTGGCGAACTCGATGTCGACGTATTCGGCGGCATCCGGTGCGGCTTCCGGGCTGATGGTCCAGCGCCACATGCTTTCTTCGGCTTCGGCCTTCGGATCTTCCAGATGGCGGCCTTCGAAGCTGATGTGCAGCAGGTTGGCATCCATCGAATACGGCGCGCCGCCGTTCTTGTGCTTCATGTCGACCGGGATGCCGTTGGTTTCGGCGTAGGCCAGCAGTTTTTCGCGCGAGAGCAGATCCCACTCGCGCCACGGCGCGATGATTTTCACTTCCGGCATCAGCGCATAGGCGCCCAGCTCGAAGCGCACCTGGTCGTTACCCTTGCCGGTGGCGCCGTGGCTGATGGCGTCAGCGCCGGTTTCGCGGGCGATCTCGATCAGGCGCTTGGCGATCAGCGGGCGGGCAATCGAGGTGCCCAGCAGGTATTCGCCTTCGTAAACGGTGTTGGCGCGGAACATCGGGAAGACGAAGTCGCGCACGAATTCTTCGCGCACGTCATCGATATAGATGTGCTCCGGCTTGATGCCGAATTGCAGCGCTTTCTGGCGTGCCGGCTCCAGCTCTTCGCCCTGGCCGAGGTCGGCGGTGAAGGTCACCACTTCGCATTGATAGGTGTCCTGCAGCCATTTCAGAATGACCGAGGTATCCAGGCCGCCGGAATAGGCAAGCACCACTTTTTTGACATCAGACATCACTACACTCCCGATAAAACGATGCCGGTCAGCGCGCGAGCGCCAGCCGGGCTCCAAAACTGATGAAAAGAACGCCGGTGGCGCGTTGCAGCCACTGGCCCAGCGCCGGAATGGCGCGCAGGCGTCGGGCAAGGCCGGCGCCGGTAAAGATGAGCACGCTGAGGTAGCTCAGGCTCACGACCTGCAGGATCAATCCCAGCGCGGCAAACGACAGGCCGGGATGCGCGTAGGCCGGGTCGACGAATTGCGGAAAGAAGGCCATGAAAAACAGGATGGCCTTGACGTTGACCAGCGAAATGCCCAGCGCTTTGCGAAACAGTTGTCTGGCCGGTACATCGACGGGTTTATCGCTGCCGCCCTTGCTGTGATTGAGCAATAGCCGCATACCCAGGTAGGCCAGGTAGGCCGCGCCGGCGTAGCGCACGATGTCGAAGGCGGCCGGGAAGGCGCGCATCAGCGCCGCCACTCCCAGTACCGCCGCCAGCATCAGGCAGAAATCACCGACCACGATGCCCGCCGCCGCCGCGTAACCGGCGCGCACGCCACGCTGCGCGGCAACGCTCAGCGTGAACAGCGAGTTGGGACCCGGCAGCAGGATGATGGCCACGGTGCCCAGCAGGTAGGTGGTGAGATCGGTGATGCCCAGCATGGTGTGGTGCGTCAGTCGTCGATGCGGCCCAGCATCAGGTACTCGATCACGGCCTTTTGCGTGTGCATGCGGTTTTCCGCTTCTTCCCAGACGATGGACTGCGGGCCGTCGATCACTTCCGGGTCCACCTCTTCGCCGCGGTGCGCCGGCAGGCAGTGCATGAACACCGCATTGGCCTTGGCCTGCAGCATGACCTTTTCGCTGACCTTGTAGGAGAGGAAATCCTTCTTGCGCTGCAGCGTCTCGCGCTCGAAACCCATCGACACGCTGACGTCGGTGGTGACGATGTCGGCGTCGCGCGCGGCCAGATAGGGGTCGCGGAAGATTTCGAAAATCTCGCTGCCATAGGTCTGGCCATCGAGCACGACCATGTCGTAGCCGGGCGGGCAGGCGAGGTTGAGCTTGAAATTGAAAATCTTCGCCGCCTGCAGCCAGGTGCGCGACACATTGTTCGAGTCGCCGATCCAGGCGACGGTCTTGCCCTCGATCGAGCCGAATTTCTCGATGTAAGTGAAGATGTCGGCCATGATCTGGCAGGGGTGATATTCATTGGTCAGGCCGTTGATGACCGGCACCAGCGAATTGTCGGCAAAGCGCTCGATGATGCTTTGCTCGAAGGTGCGGATCATCACGATGTCTACCATGCGGCTCATGACCTGGGCCACGTCCTCGATGGGCTCGCCGCGGCCGAGCTGGGTGTCTTTCGACTGCATGAACATGGCATGGCCGCCGAGCTGGAACATGCCGGCTTCGAAGGACACCCGCGTGCGCGTCGAGCTTTTCTCGAAAATCATGCCGAGTACCTTGCCCGGCAGCGGCTGATACAGCTCGCCGGCCTTCAGGCGGGCCTTGATGATGGCGGTGCGTTTGAACAGGTACTCATATTCTTCGCGGGTAAAGTCGGAGAACTGGAGGTAATGACGCATGATGGATTGGGTCCTGTCTGGCCGCGCGCAGCGAACGCCGGCAGCTCGGGAAAAAGTTAACATTATTCAGCCCTTTGCGCTGTACTGGCAAGTCCCGAGCGCCGCTGCACGCGCTTTTTGCGCCAGCGTGAAAAGATCATGGCGCGGTTTCGCTGGCGGCTTGCCATGCCGCTGCGCCGGATGGCGGTGGAAATAGCCCGGCCCGGGCAGGCAGCTTGCGGGCGGCGGTGGTATAATCCCGCCAAGCCTGTGAGGGCATACTTCAGCCAAGATTCATCATGATCTGTAATCCTTACGAAATCATTATCCAGGGTCTAACCAGTTCCGGTCGCGAATTCCGTCCGAGCGACTGGGCTGAACGCCTCTCCGGCATCCTCTCCACGTTCGGGCACGACCAGAAACTCTCCTACGCCCCCTATGTCCGCCCCATGGTGCACAACAATGTGCGCTGTGTCGCCGTCGACAAGCAGCTCGAAACCATTGACCCGCGCGTGTTCGAATTCATCATGACCTTCGCGCGCGACAACGACCTGCGCATCATCGATTGCCGCACGCTGATGAACGAAGTGTACGGCGAATCCACCGAAGGTTGATTTTGCGCAGATTTTGATGGATTCTCCTTCTTGCTGCACTGCACAAGGGTGTCCTAAGCTGCCTTGAGTCCGCGCGCCGGCAGTGGCGCCAGTGTGGCCGTCTGACGGCTTTTTTTCATTCAAGGGGGCAGTAAATGCGACTTAAAGACAAGGTATCCATCATTACCGGCGCAGCCAGCGGCATTGGCGAGGCAACCGCGCGCAAGTTCGCTGCAGAAGGCGCGAAGATCGTGGTTTGTGACGTCAACAAGGATGGCGTGGACAAGCTGGTCGCCGATCTGCAGGCTGGTGGCGCCGATGCAGTGGGTTTTGAGGTGAACGTGACCGACAAGGCGCAGATCGCCGCCATGGTCGACGGCGTGAAGAACAAGTATGGCCGCATCGACGTGCTGGTCAACAATGCCGGCATCACCGCTGATGCCCAGCTGGTCAAGATGACCGACGAGCAGTTTGATCGCGTGATCGACATCAATCTGAAGGGCGTGTACAACTGTGCCCGCGCCGTGGTCGATACCATGGTTGCGCAGGGCAGCGGTGTGATCCTGAATGCTTCGTCCGTGGTGGGGGTGTATGGCAACTTTGGCCAGACCAACTATGCCGCCACCAAGTTTGGCGTGATCGGTTTCGTCAAGACCTGGGCCAAGGAGCTGGGCAAGAAGGGCATTCGCGCCAATGCGGTCTGCCCGGGTTTTGTCGGTACGCCGATGGTCATGGCCATGCCGGAAGACGTGCTGAAGAAGATGGAATCGCGCATTCCGATGCAGCGCGTGGCCAAGCCCGAAGAAATCGCCAGTGTGTATGCCTTCCTGGCCAGCGACGAAGCCAGCTATATCAATGGCGCCGCCATTGAGGTGACCGGCGGTCTGGCGCTGTAAGTCTGCACCAGCAGCAAGAAAAAACCGCAGCGTGATGCTGCGGTTTTTTTGTGGCCAATTTCACTGAAGCGTAGCAACTTCTAGGGGTATGCGGCTGCAGCCTATGTCGTTGTTGGGTTGTGTGGATATACCTTAACCAGCGTTGCTGGCGCCTTCCCAGATGATGCGCCAGCCTTCGCCCTCGCGCTGCCAGTACTGGCGCTTTTTCATGCGATTGTCGAGGTTGTTGCTGCGGTAATCCTGTTCGAAGCTGGTGACGAGCTGGCTGGCGTTCTGCCCGGCGGCGTAGATGCTCAGGTCGCGCAGCTCGATTTCCACCCATTCCTTGCTGGCATTCACCGCGGCCTTCTGTTCGCTCCAGCGCGTCAGATTCAGGCCATCGTCACTGCGGAACGCATCGGCATAGTGGTTGAGGTAAAGCGAAGTCTTGCGCTCGGCCCAGGCCTTGCGCCAGTTTTCCACGGTAGCCGCCGCCTGCTCGCGCTGCTTCTCCCAGGCCGCCTTGTCCAGCCACTGGATGCCGGGCACGATGACCACGGCCGTCTTGCCCAGTTGCAGATACTGGGCGAGCTGCTCCATTTCCGGATTGCTCAGCGCTACGCAGCCGTTGGAGGCCAGTGGCGCGCGCGCGTAGGTGGCTGCGGGAACGCCATGCAGCCAGATGCCATGCCCTGTGCGGCCCTGGGTGCGGTCAAGTTCGTTCGGGTAGGAAATCGGCCAGGCTCCGACACCGTAGAGGTCGGCCTGATCGCCGTAAGTCTTGTCGAGCTGCTCGCGCGGCAGGTGGCCGGTGACGAAATACACGCCCAGCGGCGTGCGCTGGTCGCCTTCCTTGTATTTGTCAAAGCCGAGTTTGCCGATGGTGGCATAGAAGTCGAGCACATAGCGCGGCACGCCCTTGTCATTGGCGTAGACATAAATGCGCGAGCTGCGCGCGTCGACCAGGATGGCGTGTTGCTGATCCTTGCCGAACACCAGCAGATTGCCCGGCAGCTTGTCCTGTTCCGGTGGATTCTGGTGGTGCTGGATGCGGCGCAATGCTTCCAGGCGCAGGTCTTCCAGCTGTTCGGCCATGGTGTTCACGCCGCCGCCGATCTGCGGCAACGGCATGGCGCGCATGGCGTAGAGGTCGCCGCGCAAGAGGTGTGCGAGCCGGTAGTTGGGCTGTTCGGCCAGCAGCGCGTCAACCGTGGCCATGGCGTCTTCGACATGGCCGGCGCGAATGGCGTCGATGGCCGCAAGGATGCGCTGCTCCGGCGTACCGGGCGCCGCCTTGCCGGGTTTGTCGACCAGCAGCAGCGGAGGGGACAGGCTGTCGGTGAAGATGGGGCGGGCCGCCGGGGCGATGACCAGCAGCAGGACCAGAATGATCAGCCGCTTGATCCAGGTTTGCTTGCGGGACATGGCTTAGCCGGCGCGCTCTTCGCGGATCAGCCAGCCATCGCCGCTGCGCTCGAGGATGAAGGTCTTGCGTGTGGTCGAGCTCAGGCGGTCGGACTTGTAACTCTGGCGCACCGTCACCTTGGCCGTCTTGTCATCAATGAATTCGACATCCTGATCGGAGAGCGCCACTTCGATGTATTTCGGCGCCGTCACGCGCTCGCGGCGTTCCTTGGCCCATTCGGCGTATTTCTGGCCGCCCGGCGTACGGAAGGACTTGCTGTAGCTGGCCAGATAGCCATCGGCATTCTGCTTGCTCCAGGCATTCGCCCAGCGGTCCAGGCTGGCGAGCACGCGCTGGCGCTCGGCCGCACCATCGGCTTTCTTCGGCACCTCGCTGGGTTTGGCCGCCAGTGTCGGCGCCGGCCTGGCGGTCGGTGTAGCGCTTGCTTTCGGAGCCGGTGTCGGCGTGGCTTGTGGCGCGCGGGTGGCCGGTGGCAGCGTCGGCTTCTGGGTAATGATGGTGATCGAGGGCTTGACGGCGGCCATATTGGCGGAGCCGCGCGGCGCCATTTGCGGGTTGCGGCTGAACAGCTCGTGCACCAGCGTCAGTTTGGTCTGCACCTTGGCATTGCCGGATTCGAGCTGCAGCGCCTTGTCATACGATTGCGACGCCAGACGGGCATAGAGGTCGCCCAGGTTTTCATGCGCAATCGCATAGCTGGGATTGGTCTGGATGGCCATCTGCAAGGCTGCGCGCGCCTTGTCGAGCTGGTTTTGCTGGGCGTACAGCACCGCGAGGTTATTGTAGGGCTCCGGCAGTCCGGGGTTTTCCTCGGCAATCTGCGTAAAGGCCTTGATGGCATCCTCGATGCGACCGGTTTCGGTCAGTGCGATCGCGCGCATGAAGCGCAGCTGCAGATCCTTGGGATTGCTGGCCAAGGCGCGGTCCGCGCGTTCCAGGGCCTGCGGGAACTGGCGGGCCTTGAGCAGCTGCTGGATGTCTTCGGCGTCGCCGGCAAAGGTCGCGCCGGCGGCGAACAGGGTCAGGGTCACAAGCAGGTGGGGCAAACGCAGCATGAGGCAGTAATCCGGCGCGAAAGGCTAAAAACCGGCCGATTTTAGCAAAAGCTGAACAAGCCTGCGCAGCTAGATGACAGCGCCGTGTCTAACTTGCCATATCGTGTGGCTTATCTTGCAACTGGCTGAGCGTGTCCTTCAGCGCCTTCAGCGGGGTGTATTTCAGTGTGCGCTTGGCGGCGATGGCGACCGGTTCGCCGGTGCGCGGGTTGCGTCCCATGCGCGCCGCACGCTGCTGGATGGCCAGTTTGCCAAGCCCGGGCAGCGGCAGGCTGCCGCCGCCCTTGAGCGTGGCCGCGCCGACCTCGCCCAGCGCGTCCAGCACGAGGGCGACGGTCTGGCGATCCAGTTCCGGTTGGTCCAGTGCGGCCAGCAGGCGCACCGCTTCGATCAGTTCACGTTTGTTCATGCCGGTTTCCTTTTTTCGGGAATCTGCGCTGCCTTGCCGGACTTGTCAAATTGCACGCACTTTACAATATATAAAAAAATATAATATTATGGTGTTAATTAAAATGGCAACGCGAGGGCAGTATGGAACAGGCACAGCGCATCATCATTGTCGGCGGCGTGGCGGGCGGGGCTTCGGCCGCGGCGCGGGCAAGGCGGCTCAGTGAATCCGCCAGCATCACCGTTTTCGAACGCGGGCCCTATGTGTCGTTTGCCAATTGCGGCCTGCCTTACCATCTGGGCGGCGAAATCACCGAGCGTGACGCACTCTTGCTGCATACGCCGGAAAGCCTGAGCGCGCGCTTTGGCATCGAGGTACGCGTCAATCACGAGGTGCTTGCCATCGATCGCGTGCGCAAGACGGTGCGCGTGCTCGACCGCCTGAGTGGCGAAACCGGCGAGGAGGCCTACGATGCGCTGATCCTCGCGCCCGGCGCCGCGCCAATCCGCCCACCCTTGCCGGGGCTGGACGATGCGCGCGTGTTCACGCTGCGCAACCTGCCCGATCTGGACCGGCTGATGGCGGCGCTCGACCCGGAAATCCGCACGCTCAGTGTCGTTGGCGCCGGTTTTATCGGCCTGGAAACCGTCGAGGCCTTGCGGCAGCGCGGGTTGAACGTCCACCTGATCGAGCGCAGCCCGCAGGTGCTCGCGCCGCTGGACGCCGAAATGACCGCGCCGCTGGTGGCGACGCTGCGCGCACACGGCGTGGCGCTGCATCTGGGTGAAACGCTGCAGCGCATCGAAACGGCGGGCGAGTCGCTGCAGTTGCGGCTGGAATCCGGTGCGAGCATCGCCAGCGATCTGGTCGTGCTGGCCATCGGTGTGCGCCCGGAAACTGCGCTGGCGCGCGAGGCTGGTCTGGAGTTGGGAGAAACAGGCGGGGTATGGGTTGATGAGCAAATGCGCACAAGCGATCCAGCCATATACGCGGTGGGGGATGTGATTGAAGTGCGCCATGTCGTCGATGGCAGGCCGGTGCTGCTGCCGCTGGCCGGCCCGGCCAACCACCAGGGCCGCATTGCCGCCGACGCCATTTTCGGGCGTGCCAGCACTTATCGCGGCAGCCAGGGCACGGCCATCTGCAAGGTCTTCGAGCAGACGGCGGCCAGCACCGGTCTGAACGAAAAGGCGCTGCAGGCCGCCGGCATCGCCTATCGCAAGCTCTACCTGCACGCCGGCGATCATGCCGGCTACTACCCCGGCGCCACGCCGGTCAGCCTGAAAATCCTTTTCGCTACGGAATCCGCCCGCCTGCTGGGCGCGCAAGCGGTGGGCGAGAAGGGCGTGGACAAGCGCATCGACGTGCTGGCCGTCGCGCTGCAGGCCGGCCTGACGGTGGACGATCTGGCTGAAATGGAACTGGCCTACGCGCCGCCGTACGGTTCGGCCAAGGATGTGGTCAACCTGGCCGGCATGGCCGCGCAGAACCTGCAGGACGGCCTGTTGCAACTGATCGGCGCCGAAGAAGTCGGCCAGGCCGTTGCTGAGGGCGCGCAGCTCATCGACGTGCGCGAGGCCGAGGAAATTGCCACCGGCCTGCTGCCGGGCGCGCGCAATCTGCCGCTGTCGCAGTTGCGCCAGTTGTTGAGCTTGCTTGCGCGTGATCGGGAGGTGATTGTCTATTGCCAGGTGGGCTTGCGCGGCTATATCGCCCAGCGCTTTCTTGCGCAGCAGGGCTACCGGGTGCGCAGTCTCAACGGCGGCTACAAGACCTGGAGCATGTGGCAACAGAGCCGAACGTTTCGGCCGGGCTGATCTTGCGCGACGGCCGCGTGCCGGGCTGCTTGTGCGTGTCCGCGCGGGTGCCCAGGCCGCCGCACCGCTTTGATGCGGGTCAGATGCAGGCGCCGATAGCGGTTTCGCTAATGGCGAAACCGGCTGGCAGGCCTACAATTGGTGGGTTTAATTTCCGAGGCCTGTCATGAAGATCTCCGTCGTCAATCACCCGCTGGTCCAGCACAAACTCGCACTGCTGCGCGAGGCGGACGTCAGCACCAACAAATTCCGCCTGCTGACCGAAGAGCTGGCGCGCCTTCTGGCCTACGAGGCCACGCGCGACCTGCCGCTGGAGCCGGTGACCATCGAGGGCTGGTGCGGCCCGGTGGATGTGCAGAAGGTCAAGGGCAAGAAGCTTACCGTCGTGCCGATCCTGCGGGCCGGCATCGGCATGCTCAACGGCGTGCTCGATCTGGTGCCCTCGGCCAAGATCAGCGTCGTCGGCCTGGCGCGCAACGAGGAAACGCTGCAGCCCGAGCCGTATTTCGAGAAATTCGTCGGTTCGCTCGACGATCGCCTGGCGTTGATCATCGATCCGATGCTGGCCACCGGTGGTTCGCTGGTCGCCACCATCGACATGCTCAAGCGCAAGGGTTGCACGCACATCAAGGCCATCGTCATGGTTGCCGCGCCCGAAGGCGTGAAACTGGTGAACGAAAAGCACCCGGACGTGGAAATCGTCGCCGCCTCGCTCGATTCGCACCTGAACGAGCACGGCTACATCATTCCGGGCCTGGGCGACGCCGGCGACAAGATTTTCGGCACGACCAAATAACAAGCTGATTAGAAAGCCTTCTCAGCAAACCACAAAAACCTATTGAACCACAGAGGCACAGAGGGCACAGAGGAAGTAAAACCCTTCCTGATTAGGAAGCCAGCTCAGCAACTCGTCATACCGGCGAAAGCCGGTATCCAGAGCGCTGCTCGAACAAGCATTGCAGCTCGATTCCCGCTTTCGCGGGAATGACGAATTGTACTTTGCTGAGATAGCTGCCTAATTAGGAAACCCTTGGGAATTCCTATGAAGTGCCCCCCTTTTCTCTGTGCTCTCTGTGTCTCTGTGGTTGATTTGGGTTTTGCTGCGAAGTCTTGCTAATCAGGAATGACAAAGAACGACAAGAATGCGCGGGCAAAGGCAGCCCGCGGACACGCTTTGCTGTTTCAGATCAGGGGAAAACCATGTTCCATACACTGCGCCAGTTCATTTCCGGCGCGCAAATCCTGTTTGTCGCCTTTGGCGCGCTGGTGCTCGTACCCTTGCTGACCGGGCTGAACCCGGCGATGGCGCTGCTGGGCGCCGGCGTCGGCACGCTGCTGTTCCAGCTGGTCACCGGGCGCAAGGTGCCGATCTTTCTCGGCTCCTCGTTTGCCTTTATCGCCCCCATCATCTTCTCCATCCAGACCTGGGGAATGGCGGCGACGCAGTTCGGCCTGTTTGCCGCCGGCTTCATGTATTTCGTGATTGCCGCCATCGTGCGCTGGCGCGGCATGGCGCTGATTGAAAAGCTGCTGCCGCCGGTGGTGATCGGCCCGGTGATCATGGTCATCGGCCTGTCGGTCGCCGTGGCGGCTTCCGGCATGGCGATGGGGCAGGGCGGCGGCCAGCAGCTGGTGCCCTATGGGGTGTCGCTGACGCTGGCGGCCATTTCGCTGGCGACGACCATCATCGTCTCGGTGTTTGCCGGCGGCATGCTGCGGCTGGTGCCGATTCTGGCCGGCGTCATCGTCGGCTATATTGCGGCAATCTTCATGGGGGTGGTGGATTTCTCCGGCATCGTCAATGCGCCGTGGTTCGCCATGCCGACCTTCGTTTCGCCCGAGGTGAACTGGGCGGCGGCGCTCTTCATGCTGCCGGTGGCGATCGCGCCCTGCATCGAGCACATCGGCGGCGTGATGGCCGTGGGCAAGGTGGCTGGCAAGGATTACACCAGCGAACCCGGCCTGCACCGCACGCTGGCCGGCGACGGCCTGGGCGTGTGCTTTGCCGGCGCCATCGGCGGCCCGCCGATCACGACGTATGCCGAGGTGACCGGCGCGCTGATGATCACGCGCAATTTCAACCCGGTCATCATGACCTATGCCGCCGTACTGGCCATCATCCTGGCCTTCTTTGGCAAGTTCAACGCCGTGCTCACCTCGATTCCGCTGCCGGTGATGGGCGGCATCATGGTGCTGCTGTTCGGCACGATCGCCTCCATCGGCCTGAAAACGCTGATCGACGCGCGCGTCGACCTGATGGCGCCGCGCAATCTGGTCATCGTGTCGGTGATTCTCACCTGCGGCATTGGCGGGCTGATGTTCAAGGCCGGCAATTTCAGCCTGGCCGGCGTGGGGCTGGTGAGCCTGCTGGCCATCGCGCTCAACCTGCTGCTGCCGGCGGACCGCCATCACGACGGCATTGTCGAGGGTCAGGATATCTGACAGGGTATGGCTTTACAGCCATTCATCGTGAATGGCTGTAGACATATACCCATGAAAAAAGGACGCCGCGGCGCAATGCCGCTCAGTTAAGCCTGAGCGGCATTTTTCTTGACTGGGTAACGGGTTTTGCTCATCTTCACTGCGCGCGGATAGCGCCGCTCGCTGCGACGTGGCGGCAGAATGAAGCGCTTGATGTTGCTGCGCATCGCCTTCAACTTGCCCGGGATCGTGCCCGGTGAGCAACGACCCGAACTCCACAGCCACTCATCCACAATGTAACGCAGCGCCGTCAGGAAACTGATCCGGCATGGCGAAACTGCCGCCTCTTCCGCAATGCGCAGCATCTCCAGCCGGATCAGGTTGTACATCAGCAAGGTCGCCCACAACTCCTGCTTGATCCCCTCGGGCTGCAGGCTGCGCAAGGTCATCGCCTGGCGCTGCAGGTCTGTCTTGATTTCCCCGTAGGTCAGCTCGATTTCCCAGCGCTCGTGATACAGCGCGAACACCTCGTCGGCCGGCCAGTGTTCCGGATCGGCCAGCGAGGTAAACACGGTCCGACGCTGTCCGTTGGGCA
>NZ_ATZJ01000032.1 GCF_000428145.1 Chitinilyticum litopenaei DSM 21440
TAGTACGAGAGGACCGGAGTGGACTGACCTCTGGTGTACCGGTTGTCACGCCAGTGGCATTGCCGGGTAGCTAAGTCGGGAATAGATAAGCGCTGAAAGCATCTAAGTGCGAAACTAGCCTCAAGATGAGACTTCCCTGGGCCTTTAAGGCCCCTAAAGGATCGTTCGAGACCAGGACGTTGATAGGTCGGGTGTGGAAGCGCAGTAATGCGTTAAGCTAACCGATACTAATAGCCCGTGCGGCTTGATCCTATAACCTGAGACGCGTGAACGACGCGATACAATCAACGTGTGAGGTGAGAAGTGTGAGGGGTGAGGTGTAAGAGCCAAGCCAAAGTCACCTGCCACTGAAACATGACTAACTTCTTCTATCGAATTTGGAGTGCTGTGCTGAGAATGAGCGTGTTGTACACCTCACCCCTCACACCTCACTCCTGACAAGTTAATGTCTGGTGACCTTAGCGAGGTGGTCCCACCCCTTCCCATCCCGAACAGGACGGTGAAACGCCTCAGCGCCGATGATAGTGCAGATTGCCTGTGTGAAAGTAGGACATCGCCAGACTCCCCATGAAAAGCCCCGGTTTCGAAAGAGATCGGGGCTTTTGCTTTATGCGCGCGGGATGCGCGGGGTAGGCTCAGCGAGGGTTTGGCTCATACTTGCTTGGGTAATGCCCTGCCGACCAATACTGTGTTGACTTGCCGCCTGATACTTAAGCTGTGCCCGATAAGTCAGTGTCCGTTCAGCTAATCTGTGTTATTTCTGCACACTCTTTTGAATCAAAGCAGGTAGAAATGATGGCATCGATCAGGCTGCAGGTGATGGGCTTATTGCTGGGTGTGACTGGCGTGGTCATGGCCGCGGGTAGCTGGCGGGAAGGTGTGGTCTACCGGCAAGGCGACCGGGTCTTCTTTGACGGGCGGGAGTATGTTGCCATTCAGGGTCATGAGGCGGTAAAAGGGGCTGGCTGGACACCCGCACAGGCTCCCAGTCTCTGGCAATTGGCCCCGCAACATGCCGCTGCGGGCGGTTCGGCCTGGCGGGAGGGACGACATTACCGCCGCGGCGATCGGGTCAGCTATCGTGGCAAAGTGTATGTCGCCCGCCAGGAGCATGATGCCCAGCCCGGTGCTGGCTGGAATCCCGAGCAGGCTGCCAGTCTGTGGGAGTATGTGCCGGCTGATCGTCCCGGCATCTCGCCAAGACCGGCTTTGGGAAAATAGCACCCCCACTCATTCTGCCGCCGAAGCTGCCCCGCTTGCGTGGAAATGCCTGCGCAGATCGCCGGGTAGTTCCACCCGCGGGTAGTGGGTTTGCAGCGTGCCATACAACCGGCGCGCCTCTGTTTCATCGCCTTTGGCCAGAGCCCGGCGGATGGCTTCAATCAACACTGGGGCCGGTTGGGTGATGTTTTTTGCCGCGTCTGCTTCTGTCGAGGCATTGGGCAAGACCGCATCGGCCTGCACTGCGGGTGCTGCCGCTTTGCGTTCAGCTTTGGCGCCAAGGCGCGGCGCTGGTGCTGCAGGCTCAACAGCCACTTCAGCCGGCGCCTCCTCTGGCAATGCCTGCAAGCCCGTGTCCTGCACTTTCGAAGAATGTCGTTGCGCATCGGCTGCCCGATGAGCAACTGTTGTGTGTGCGTCCTCTGGGCTGCGAGGCTGGGGGGGCTGCGCAGCTGGTGCCTGCGGAGGCCTGGGTACGTCATCGCTGCTGCTCTGCCCAATTGGCTTGACTGCGGGGGCGCTCTGCGCTGCTTCCTGTGCTGCGGGCGGCGTTTGTTCCTCGACAGGCGCTTCGTTTTTCTGGTGCGGTAACGGTCGCTGCACCGCAAGCAGGCCCAGAAAGCCGATGACCAGCACGCTGGCTGCAATGCCCAGCTGCTGGGGATGGATCAGCCACGAGAGCGCTTGCCTGGCGCGATTTAGTCTGTTGCGACGCTTTGATTTTGCTGTAGCAGCCAATGCGGCAGCCAAAATGCGCGCTTCGCTCGCCTTGCCGGGGGCCAGCGCAGGCAGGCTGTGATACAGCGCGGAAATCTCCGGGTCGGCGGGGACATCGCCCTCTTCATGCGTGGTCATGCTGGTTCCCCAGGCAATCGCGCAGTTTGCGCAAGGCATAACGGATGCGGCTCTTGACGGTTTCTGCGGCGCTATCAGTCGAGGCAGCAATCTCTGCCAGACCCAGGCCATGTTCTTCCTTCAGCAGAAAGGCTTCGCGCTGTTCGGGTGGCAACGCGCGCAGGCAGGCCAGGAGTGCCGCCTGCAGCTGCCGATTGCCGCTGACATCCTCGGGCAAAGGGCAATGTGCGGGGAGCTCGGCGGCACAGTCCAGGTCGGTATCCCAGCGATGGCGTGCATTGCGCCTGAACCAGTCCACCAGCCGGCTATGTGCGATGCCAAGCAGGAAGGTGCTGAAGCGCGCCAGTGGCTGATAGTGCTCGCGCTGGCGTATCAGTGTCAGCCAAACCTCCTGAAACACTTCCTCGCCAGCACTGGCATTGCCGGTTTGATGCACCAGAAAGCGCAGCAGGCGTGCGCGATGTCGTTCATACAGCTCGACAAAGGCCTGGTGCCGGTTGTCCCGGCACCAGCTCAGCATCAGGGTTTCATCGCTTGCGCCGGTATTGTGCATGGCCTGACTGTAATGGCTGGGCGTGCGGCCTGCCAGTCTGCTGCGTGCCGAGTCCGTCTAGCTGTGTCATTCCTGTGTGTCGGCGGGGGCGCCGGGCGTCAGGCTGCCGGCCAGTTGCACGAGCTGTACAAATTCGCCGCGATAGCCGAAGGGGTCGGCGCCGCGCGCCGAGCTGGCAATCCGCTGCACCCCTGCATAGTCCATGCCCGGCAGATATTTGCCGCCGCGCAGCAGTTCGCCAAAGCCGGCGACGGCCGTGGCAAAGCGGAATTCCTGGCTGGCCTGGGCAAAGCTTGGTTTCACCTGGTTGCGGGTCAGCGGCACTTCCAGCAGGGTGCTCTGGCTGCCTTCCGGCTGCTTGTAGCGCAGGCGCAGGAAGGCCAGCTCATCGTTGCGGGCCAGGCCCTTGCTCTTGCCCGCCTTCGGTTTGGCGTAGCGTGACGGTTCGAGATAGCCGGCATGACCAGTGAACGTGACCTCGTAAAGCGCGGTGACGGTGTGGCCAGCACCGATTTCGCCCGCGTCGATCTTGTCGTTGCTGAAGTCCTCGCGGCGCAGCATGCGGTTGTCGTAGCCGATCAGCCGGTATTCGCTGACCTGTTCCGGATTGAACTCGACCTGGATCTTCACGTCCTTGGCGACGGTAGCCAGCGTCGAGGTCATTTCCTCGACCAGTACCTTCTGCCCTTCGTTGAGCGTATCGATGTAATGATGATTGCCGTTGCCAATGTCGGCGATCTGTTCCATCAGTGCGTCGTTGTAGTTGCCGGTGCCAAAGCCCAGTGTGGTCAGCGAAATGCCGGCCTCGCGCTCGCGCTCGACCAGTTGCTTGAGCTGGTCGATATTGCTGATGCCAACGTTGAAATCACCATCGGTGGCCAGCAGGATGCGGTTGATGCCGCCAGGAATATAGGCCTGGCGCGCCATCTGGTAGGCGAGCTTGATGCCGGCTTCACCGGCCGTCGAACCGCCGGCGCGCAGCTGGCTAATCGCCATGCGGATGCGCTCACGGTCGCTGGTCGGCTCGAGGATTACACCGGTGCCCGAGGCATAGATCACCAGCGACACGCGGTCCTGCGGGCGCAGGCGATCAACCAGCAACTTCAGCGACGCTTGCAGCAGCGGCAACTTGGCTGGGCTATTCATCGATCCCGATACATCGACCAGAAACACCAGATTGGCCGCCGGCATCGCCGCCGGGCGCACTTCCTGCGCCTTGATGCCGATGCGGATCAGCTGCTTGTCGCGTCCCCACGGCGCCGGGGCGATTTCGGTGCTGACGGTGAAAGGGTGGCTGCTGTTGCTGCGCGGATAATCGTAGGGGAAATAGTTGAGCAGCTCCTCGACGCGCACGGCATCCTGCGGCGGCAGCTGGCCGCTCTTGAGCAGGCGCCGCACATTGGCGTAGCTGGCGGTGTCGACATCGATGCTGAAGGTCGACACCGGCTCCTGGCGTGTATCCTTCACCGGCTGTTCGTTGACCTTGGCATAATTCTCGCGGTTTTCGTCCTGCGGCGGGTAATGATAAACCGGCGCCGGAGCCGGGCGTGCGAGCAGTTCGGCGCTGCGTTTGGCCAGCGGGACGGCGGCGGTGGTGGCGGGGGCCGTGCTGTCCTGCATGCCCTTGAGGCCGGTGGTCACCGTTTTGCTTTCCGCGGCGGTTTGGCGTTCCTGGGCCGGTTGCGGTTTGCCGCGACCTTGCTCCTTAGCGGTATCGGCTTCCATGGGGGGCGCTTCTTTCTTGCTCACCGAGCAGGCGGCGAGCGACAGGACGAGCAGGGCAGACAGGCGGGTAAAGGTGTTCATGATGGGCTCCTTGCGTTGCGGGTGCTGATTAAACGCAGCGTCGGCCGAAAGCGGGTTAAAAGCAGGCAAGAAAATGTACCGAATTGTTTTGCGATGGGTATGTGTCTGTAGCCTTTTTTTGTATTGGTTTGGAGGTTGGTACATGGTGGTGTATATGTGGGCTGATCGAATGAACGGTGAATGGGCAGGGTGCCAATGTTGCGAATGCTGAACATCCTGACCGCCATGCTGGCCGTTTTGCTGATGCTCAATGGCGCGGTCTGGATGGTGCTGGGCAAGGTCAATGCCGGCACCTTGTTGCCGCTGGGACTGGGTGTCGGACTGGCGGCGTGGCTGCTGTTTCGGCGGCGCTGGCAGGGCTGGCTTGCGCAAGCACGCTGGCGGCGCTGGTGCTGGCGTTTGGTTCTTTTGCTGTTCGCCGTCTGGCTGGCGGGACTGCTGGCATTCATGCTGCAGCTGGCCCGGCACGGCGGCAGCGAGCCGGCCACACCGGCTCCCCTGGCCATCGTGGTGCTTGGTTCCGGGCTGGAAGGGCGGGAACCGGCGCCACTGTTGCGCGCCCGCCTTGACCGTGCCAGGCAGCTGGCGCAGCAGCATCCCCACAGCCTGCTGATCGTCTCGGGCGGGCAGGGCTGGAGCGAGGAAATCAGCGAGGCCGAGGCCATGCAGGCTTATCTGCTGCGCCACGGTGTCGCGGCCGCGCGCATCCGCCAGGAGGACCGCAGCACCAGCACCGAGGAAAACCTGCTTTATAGTGCCCGGGTCCTGCAGTCGGCTGGCGTGCTGGTGAGCCAGCAGCCGGTCTGGCTGGTGACCAGCGATTTCCATGTGCTGCGGGCGCAGCGCATCGCGCGCGCGGCAGGCTATGGCGAGGTGGCGGCCATCGGTGCACCCACGCCGCTGCCCGTGCGTTACAACGCTTGGCTGAGGGAATATCTGGCCTGGCTCAGCTCCTGGCTGCTGGGGGAGTTGTGAACGTCTAGGGGGGGCTTGCACAAACGCCATGACTTCGTGTTGTGGCTGGGTATGGGGCTGCAGCCATTTTTGCCAATTGGGTACGGAGATATCCTTGTGTGGGTATGCCGGCAGGCTCGGGCGAGCCGGGTGGTGGGCTTGGGGCAAGCGGCAAAAAAAGTTATGGCCCAGAACCATGTTGTGTCACAGAAACATGAGCAACCACTTCGTCACACCGGCGTCCCACGGAGATTCCCTACGGTCAAAACCGGTATCCAGACTGCATTTTTAACCGGAACCACTGGATTCCGGCCTGCGCCGGAATGGCAAATTCAAGACCACAACAAAGTTCTGGTGCATAGCCAAAAAAAAAACGGGCCGCAAATGCGGCCCGAACAAGTACGTGTCAGGATAAAACAGTGTGTCGTGTTCTTTTCAGTACGCACCTCCAAGAATGCCAACCAGCTGGTCATAGCGACGATACAAGGCGCGTTCCTGGTTCTTGCGGGCGTCGCCGGCAAGCTGGTTGTTCAGGGTCAGACGGAACAGGGCATGAAACAGCTGCAGGTCGGTGACTTCGCGCAGCTGGCGGTTGCTCGAGGGCAGAAATCCCGCCAGCTGATCGGCGTAGTACAGTTTTTCCTGCTCGCGAGTGGCATTGGGGCCCACCTTGCCGTACTGGGCAAAAAAGCTGGTGATCTTCTGGCGTTGTGCGGCAGGCAGGTCGCGGCGCAGCAGCAGCGGATCGTAGGCAAACGGTGTTGATTGCCAGATGACCTGCAGTTTTTCCGCGTCACGCGGGAAGCGTTCCTGCAGCTTGAGCAATTCGTCATTGCTCAGTGCCGCCACGTCAACCCTGCCGTCGGCCAGCGCCCGGAAATTGTCCAGGCTGTTGCCGTATTGCACGGTTTTGAAATGCTGCTCGGCCAGCACATTGCCCTTGGCGAAGGCCAGGTATTGCGGAATGAGGTAGCTGGCGGTATTGCCGCTGTGCCCGCTGGCATAGCGCAGTTTTTTCGGTTGCGCGAGTACGGCATCCAGCGTGGGCAGGGTGCCCTTGCGGCTCAGCAGCAGCGCGCGGTATTCGCTCTTGCCGCCGGTGAGCACAAGGCGGGAAAACACTTCGCCTTTCCCGTGTTCGACCATGTCCAGCGCCGCCTGCGAGCTGGCGCGCGCAATCTGGATTTCGTTGCGGGCAAAGCGCTCGCTCAGTTCCTTTTCATCGCGCGCGGCCAGCAGGCGCACGCGCTGGCCCAGTACGCGGCTCATGTCGTCGGCAATCGGTTGCCAGTCTTCCAGGCCCTGCTCGATGCCGCGCGGCGCCACAAAGCCGAAAACGACGTCGGCCTGCGCCAGGGCAGGCGGCAGGGCTAGCAAAATGGCGGTCAGCAGGCGTAGCATCGGCAAGTCCTCGCAGCAGTTCAGTCGCGGCGAAGCATAGCGGCGCCGTATTACGTGCGCGTGAAAACAATATGCAGTCTTCTGGCCCGTGCGGCCAGAACGGCTGCCCGAACGGAAAAATCACCATGCCCTATATCCACCTGCGCCTCGCAGGCACCCTCAGCCGCGAGCAGAAGCAGCAGATCGTTGATGAATTTACCGCAACCATGGCGCGCGTGGCCGGCAAGCCGCGCGAGTACGTGATTGTGAATATCGAGGAAACCAGGGAGGAAAACTGGGGCTGGGGTGGGGTGTTGCTGGATGAGTTGGAGTGAAAAATGCCCCGGTCAATCGGGGCATTTTTCAGATAAATCTGATAAATCAAGATCTTGGACTGCCATCAGGGTTGGGTGGGTTGCAGGCTCCACCGTTGCGTACATCACCAGTACTGTAAGGGAGTTTCCCCGCATACGTCCAGACTTCTGCTCGCTGGCTTGGTTGATTGCTACTGTCTTTGGGGCAGCCTGCGCTTTTGCCGCAATAATAAACGTGCTCAAAGCCACTGCCAGCGGGTCCTCGTCCGCCATTATTGCCTTCTTCGACAATCCAAGTTCCTTGGGGATATGTAGCTGGGCTATTATCCCATTTACAAATCTGATTGGGTCGGGAAGGGGCCGGCCGATCTGAATCACTAAGACTGGCCGGGTAGTAAATAGTGCTATTAAGCACCACATTTTGCTGCTGGTTTAGCTGGTTCGTCCAGAAAATCCAGACTTGCGTGGGAGTATTTCCCGCATTGGTTCCTGTCCAAGCGTCTACCGTTCCACCAAATTTGACCTCGACATTAAACGTATTGGTCTTGCCAATAACAGAGCCCTTGTAGGTTGAGCTGTTGATGGTAATGCCCGCAAGATCGATATTCGCTAATGCTGGGTCGTTATCCAGTGGCGATTTACTGTATAAGCGTTGGCGAATCGCATCCATGATGCTTTCAGCAATTTTTTTGGCATCATTGCGCTCTGCCGCATTGTTGATTCCCTGGCTGCTGACCGCGCTATAGCGAGCTAAAGCGACCGCTACAATGCTCAAAATGAGCACTGTTACCAGAATTTCAATAAGGCTGAAGCCCTGCATTTTTTTCATTATTGGCGCCCTCATTAAAAGTCAATCCAAGAGCCGTTGTTGCTACCACTGCTATTGGGAAGCTCTGGGTTGAAGTTGATGCCATTTTTATAGACGATAGTGAGTGCGCCAAATGCAGCATGATTCGTCGCATCTGCAGTGCCCGATGTTGCGTCACTTTTGTCGTTGCTTCCTGGTGTGTTGGTGCTTGCTGCACCAGTTGCGCTATCCCAAACGCCTTCAACGGCAAGCATCCCATCAACAATGTAAATAGCCCCATTCTGTAAAACATTGTTTGTATAGAAAAAACCGCCAGACATGACATTAACGGAGCCGTTGACATTGCCCTGATGGATGTAAATGGCGTTGGCAGGCCCGTTAACGATATTGCAGCTATTCAGGTCACCGTTGATAACGATGATCGGGCTTTTTCCAGTGGCGACAGGGCGTACCGTTGGGAGGGCTGCGATGTTAAGGTTACCAGTGCAGCTATTGGCGACTTTATTGGCCAAGGCAACCACATCAGCTTTTACCGAGCCGCCAAAAAAACGCTGGAACATGTCAGTTTGCAGCGATGAGTCTGCGCTTGGCGGACAGCCTGGGGTGCCAGAGGCAAAGCCGCCGGGTTGGCCGGCACAGCGGTATTTATGATCAGCAGAAGCGATTTTGTTGAATGACTCGCCATATGTGACCGCGCATTCTGGCAAATTTGTAAGTGCAGTGGCGGTTACATCCAGCGTCGCATTAGCATCAGCATATTTTCCAAGGGTAATCGCACTGCCGCCAGCCGAAAACTTGCCAGCAATTTTCATGCTGCGCCGCGCCACTGCCTTGGTTGTTGCATCTTTGCAGATGTCATGACCGGTTTGCGTGTTGCCGGCGCAGCCTTCTGCAGTGATGTGCAGATAGCTGCCGTCGATTCGTCCCTTGACGCGCCATGCCAACTTGGGGTCGATTGACGTAGAGGTCGGAACCTCTGCGGGCTTCGCAAGAAGAGTTACTGCACCCGTATAGTATTTACCGGCATCAAAACTGGTTTTGCTTGCCGAGTAGGTTCCCGTGAATTCATAAGGAAAGATGCTGGTGTTGGGGACGCAAGCAGCTGCGCCGCCAGATGGGGCCGCTTTGGCCAGAATGGTTCCCGCTGCTGCACCTCCATCCATGGCGACTATGTCCAGTTCTACTCTGCGAACGAAGTTGGTCAAGCCGGTTTCCGCCGCCTGTTGCGCCATGGCATGCTGGTAGGCGCTCACCGAATTGGCCTGAAAAGCCTGGCCGCTGCGATTGGCATAAATGACCGCAACGCTTGCGATCATGGCAATCATGAGAGTCACAGCCAAAGCGGCAATGCCTTGCTGGCGATGGAGAGAGTGCTGTCGTAGTGGCGACATGGTATTTGCTCGGTGCTTATTGAATATAGGGGCGATTGCGCAACTCGATGGTGCGCTTGGCTATGCGGCATTTGCTGTCTATGTCATCCAGGTCTGCGGCATCCTGAGCCTGGCTGATATCATTGCAAAGGCGAATGTCGACGCTCTTGTCAATCGGGGACTTGGTATACAGTTCGGCCGATTCGGCGTACCAGCCGGAGCCATCGCGGGCAAAAGACGACTTGACGTTAATTTTGAACGATGCAAGCCTGATGGTTTCAGCATTGTTTACTGGTGACCAGCGGGCTTTTTCTGCGATGGTGCTGTAATTACAATCAGCCACTGCAACATTCTCTGCAGCAGTTAGAAATTGCACCTGCCGCGTGGCTCTATCGAAACGAATACCGCGAATTTCTTCCTTGACCAGGCTACCATCGCCAGGTGGAAGGTCGGGTATGGGGGTGGTGAATATGTCTTCACCACTGGCATCGTAGCGGTCGTAACGGAAAATCACGCATTCACGATTAGTGGCATCGCTGCCTCCGAAGAGCCAGATTTTGCGAAACAGCGGGGCTTTCGGGTCTTCTGCGTTCTTGTTATATCCTGCACGCATCAGTTCATTGCTTAAGCTCCCGAGCATGTTTTCAGAGCTGTTTTGCTGGTTGCCCAATTTGATACTGGATTTGCTAGCGTTGATATTGCTGAAGCCGATTGACGCGGCGGTAAGCAATAAAATTGAAGCAATGGCTGTGGCAACAAGGAGTTCGATAATGGTAAGGCCGCTTTGTTTTATCATGGCGTTAGCATTGCTTGAAGTCGGAGAAAATGGGTTTACCTGTGGGGGTGCACAGCAGAGTATGGCCAGTCTGTGATAGTTTGACAACGAGTTGATATTTTCCGTCTTTTGTTTGGAGTGTTGCCTGCTGGTCGCCGGAGCCACCCAGTGGTTTGAAGAACGTATCGATTGGATTGAAGAACGGATTGCTGGTGTCAGATGTGCCCGTTGAAGTTATCCCTGTGTCTAGGCTAAGCAATTCAGTGTTGGAATGATTTTGGGAGTATGCAATCTTCAGGTCGCATGGCTGGTTAGGTTTTTTTGCATCCAGATCACTGCTTGTTTCGCGGCATGCTGGATCGCTACTAGCCAATATGAACCAACTTGTGGCGTCTGTGCGGGTGGCAATTAAGAAAATACGCTTTTGCTGGCGCTGAGATTCGTTTTTTGCGGTTTGAATTACTGTTGCAAATTCTGTTGCTGCGCCAGCTAGTTGAGTTCTGCGCAGCCATTCGGTGAAGTTGGGGATTGCAATAGCTAAAACAATTCCAAGTATTGTAACGACGATCATTAGCTCGATTAGTGTGAAACCCTCAGTTCTTTTCATAAATTGAATCTACCTTTACCAGCATTTACCAACTGAGGCGCCGCCGCCTGATTTTGTCGAGCTGCGGGCTGCGTTGCCATTGGTTACGGTGAGGACAAGAGCGCCACAATCGGTGTCGCCCGATTGTTTTCCACGTGCTGTGGCGGTCACGATATAACCTGTGCCACTGTTGCCACTTAGGGTCATGCAGTAGTAATTTTCGTCGCTGAGAATCCCTGTTGCAGCACCTACAGTACAAGTACCTCCTCCAGCAATCGAGAGATCGGTGAAGCTGCTCGTGTAGCTAGTGTTATTTGCCCGCCACCGCTCTTGGGCTTGCTGTACTGCCGAGACGGCCGCTTGCGCATCGGTGCGGCGGCTTTTCTTCAGATACTCACTAAACGCCGGGATGGCGATGGCAGCGAGGATGCCGATGATGGCGACCACGATCATCAGCTCGATCAGGGTAAAACCGCGGGAGTGGCTGAGTGTTTTCATGTATTGTCTTGTGTGCTTAATTTTGCAGTAAGAGGATTCTAGGAGCCTGTAGGACAGCAGGCAATAGCTGGTCTCATCCTTGTTGGTCAAAAAAGACCAGCGCTGACAGGCGGTGTTTTTTGGGGTCTGAGTGGTGTGCAGGGTGGACATGGTGCTGCTCCTGAAATTGATACATGCAGACGGCGGACGCGGGGGTGTGGCTTTGTGGCTTGCGTCGGGTTTAACTCATGGCGGCGTGGGCAAGCCCTTGATCGGCGGCTATAATCGTCGGCCATTCTGTCATCTTAGTCGATTCCTCATCCAGCCATGCGTACCAGCCAGCTCTACCTCTCCACCCTGAAAGAAGCGCCCTCCGAGGCCGAACTCCTGTCGCACAAACTGATGCTGCGTGCCGGGCTGATCAAGAAGCTGGGCTCGGGTTTGTATACCTGGATGCCGCTGGGCCTGCGTGTGCTGCGCAAGGTCGAGGCGGTGGTGCGCGAGGAAATGAACAAGGCCGGTGCGCAGGAGCTGCTGATGCCGGCGGTGCAGCCGGCCGAGCTGTGGCAGGAAACCGGCCGCTGGGCGGTATTCGGCCCGCAGATGCTGAAGATCAAGGACCGTCACGAGCGCGATTTCTGCTTCGGCCCGACGCACGAGGAAGTCATCACCGATATCGCGCGCAGCGAATTGCGCAGCTACAAGCAGTTGCCGGTGAATTTCTACCAGATCCAGACCAAATTCCGCGACGAGATCCGCCCGCGTTTCGGCGTGATGCGCGCGCGTGAATTCGTGATGAAGGACGCGTATTCCTTCCACGCGAATTTCGAGTCGCTGCAGGCCACGTATGACGTGATGTACAAGACGTACTCCAGCGTGTTTACGCGTCTGGGCCTGAAATTCCGTGCCGTCGCGGCCGATACCGGTGCGATTGGCGGCTCCGGTTCGCACGAGTTCCATGTGCTGGCCGATGCCGGCGAAGACCTGCTCGCTTACTGCCCGGATTCCGAATACGCCGCCAACGTCGAGCTGGCCGAGGCATTGGCGCCAGCCACTCCGCGTGCGGCAGCAACGGAGGCCATGCGTGATGTTGATACGCCGAAGCAGACACTGTGCGAAGACGTCGCCAGGCTGCTGGGCGTGGGTATCAAAAAAACAGTGAAGGCTTGCGCGCTGATGACCGTGGACGGGCAGTTCGTGCTGGCGCTCTTGCGGGGCGACCACAACCTGAACGAAGTGAAGGTCAGCAAGCTCGATGGTCTGGGCGACTTCCGCTTTGCCACGGATGAAGAAATCCGCGCGCACCTCAACTGCCCGCCGGGGTTCATCGGCCCGGTCGGCGTAGCCGCGAATGTGAAGGTGATTGCTGATCGTACCGTGGCCGCGATGAGCGATTTTGTCTGCGGTGCCAACAAGCCGAAATTCCACCTGGCTGGGGTAAACTTTGGCCGCGACCTGCCGGAGCCGGCCGTGGTGGCCGACATCCGCAACGTGGTGGCCGGCGATCCGTCGCCGGATGGCAAGGGCACGCTGGAATTGTGTCGAGGGATTGAAGTTGGTCACATCTTCCAGCTGCGCAGCAAGTATTCCGAAGCGATGAACTGCGTGTTCGTCAATGAAAACAACCAGCAGCAGGTCATGGAAATGGGCTGCTACGGCATTGGCGTGTCGCGTATTGTCGGCGCGGCCATCGAGCAGAATTACGACGAGCGCGGCATCATCTGGACCAAGGGCATTGCGCCCTTTGCCGTGGCCATCGTGGGCGTCGGCTATCACAAGAGCGAGGCCGTCAAGGCCGCCGCCGATCAGCTGTATGCCGAATTGCAGGCGGCCGGTATCGATGTCCTGCTGGATGATCGTAATGAGCGTCCCGGCGTGATGTTCGCCGACATGGAGCTGATCGGCATTCCGCATCGCGTTACCATCGGCGACAAGGGGCTGGCCGATGGCGTGGTCGAGTATGTCGCACGCGTCGGCGGCGATGTGCAGAAGATTGCCCTGACAGAAGTGGCCGCATTTGTGAAGACCGTCGTGGCATAAGCGCTGGATGGGCAGGGGCTTCCAGCGATCCTGCCCGTCCTGGATGACACACTGGGCCGAAATCCAGAAGAGGCAAGGGAGTGTTTGCAGTCTGCATGCCGGCCTGTGCCCGCATGACAAACTGGATGCGAACGCTTCCCTTGTGCCGGGTATATCGTTGTGGGTTAGATGAAATGAAGGCCGTAGCTCGATACCTGTTGGTATTTGCCTGTGCGCTGGCGGTGTCGCCGCTGGTGCAGGCTGGCGCGCAGCGCGAGGAAACGCTGGCCGACAATGTGCGCACCGCGCTGCAGCGCTCGATTGCCGACCGCATGGAGCCGAAGCTGGTTTTCGACAATCCGGCGCTGGCCGAGCAGTGGGTGGCGGAAATGACCGTGCGTCTGGGGCGGCTGCCGCGCTTCAAGGACGATACCGACGGCTTCGTGCGGCGCCGGCTGCTTACCGCCATTCATTACGAGGCCACGCGTGCCGGTCTTGATCCGCAGCTGGTGCTGGGGCTTATCCATGTCGAGAGCGGCTTCAACCGTTATGCCATCAGCGTGGTGGGCGCGCGCGGACTGATGCAGGTGATGCCCTTCTGGCAGCGCAGCATCGGCAGCCCCGAACAGAACCTGTTCGATGTGAACACCAATCTGCGCTATGGCTGCACCATCCTGCGGCATTATCTGGATATCGAAAAGGGTGACCTGTTCCGGGCGCTGGGCCGCTATAACGGCAGCCTGGGCAAGGCCGAGTATCCCAATCTTGTCTATGCGGCCTGGAAGCGCCATTTCGACTGGTCGCCGCCGCCCGGCAATCTGGCGCAGCGCTGATAAAAAAGCCCTTGGGTATCAAGCTCAAGGGCTTTTTCTTGATGGCTTGCAGGGCGATACGGCGCTACCTATCCCAGCTCTGCGCCCTGACGAATGCGAATGTGGCCACTGCTCATTTGCATCTTGTCCTGTTCGATCCAGGCGTTGATCTGCTTGTTCACGCTTTCGCGACTGGCGCCGACCAGATTGGCGAGCTCCTGCTGGGTGAACTTGAGATCGATGGCAATCCAGCCATCCGCTGCGCTGCCACTGTGTTCGGCCAGCGTGCGCAGGCATTTGCCGAGCCGTTGCGGCAGCGGCAGGAACAGCGTGTCCTGCACCAGTTCGTCGGCGGTGCGCAGGCGCTGACACAGTGCAGCAATCACCTGGCGCATGACCATGGGGTGATTTTCCAGATAATCGAGCACCACCTCGCGGCGGAGTACCAGCAGTTCACAGGGTTCCAGGGTTTCGATGCTGGCCGTGCGCGGGCCGCCATCGAGCATGGCGACCTCGCCGAATACATCGCCAGCCTCCAGCAGGCTCAGTGTGATTTCGCGGCCATCGTCGTGGCGGCGCAAGACGCGCAGGCGGCCACGCACCAGTGCGTACATTTCGTGGCCGATGCTGTCCTGTTCGAGAATCGTCTGGCGGGCGCCGATCTGGCGCGGTTCGGCATGGCTGGCAAGGCGCGACAGTTCGTCGCTGCTCAGGTCGCAGAAGAGCGCGCTGCCGGAAAGGAGTCGTGCTTTATCCATGGCGGGGTGGAAAAGGGCTGGTGGCAAGCGGGCATTGTGCCCCAGCCCCCCGGTGATGGAAAGGCATTCCGCTGGCATGCCGGCCGAGGCGTCCCGCAGGACGCAGCGCACCGCCCGTCAGGCGAAGGTGGCCACCACCGGCGTGTGATCGGATGGCCGCTCGTGCCGGCGCGGTTCGACATCGATCACGCAGGCGGTGCAGCGCTCGGCCAGCGCCGGTGTTGCGAGGATGTGGTCAATGCGCAGACCGGCGTTTTTCTTGAAGGAAAATCCCCGGTAGTCCCACCAGCTGAAGGCCTTTTCCGGCTGTTCGAAGCGCCGGAAGACATCGCAGAAGCCCAGCTCGATCAGGCGCTGGAAGGCCGCACGCTCTGGCGGTGACACCAGTAGCGGATCGGTCCACTTCGCGTGCACGTCGCGGTCTTCCGGAGCGATGTTGTAGTCGCCCAGCAGGGCCAGTTGCGGGAAGCGCTCCCGTTCCTGCGCCAGCCAGTTGCCCAGCGCATCCAGCCAGGCGAGCTTGTACTGGTATTTGTCCGAATCCAGCGCCTGTCCGTTCGGAATATAGGCGCAGACGAGCCGCACGCCATCCAGCGTGGCGCTGAGCACGCGTTTTTGCTCATCGGCAAAGCCGGGAATATTGATGATGACCTCGTCCAGCGCGCCACGCGCGATGATGGCCACACCGTTGTAGGTTTTCTGGCCGGCGAAGGCGACCTGGTAACCGGCCGCCTCGATCTCGGCCTGCGGAAACACCGGGTCGTCCATCTTGGTTTCCTGCAGGCACAAGGCGCTGATGCCCGGATTGGCGGCCAGCCAGTCCAGCACTTGCGGCAGGCGGATTTTCAGGGAGTTGACATTCCAGGTGGCGAGTTGCATCCGGCTTCCTTGCGTGCATGCGGGCAAAGGCCGGATTGTACGGAATGCGCGCTGGTCTAGCGATAGCCGGCGGAACTCAGGGCCGCGCTCCAGATCAGCGGGTCCCAGTTCTGCACGACGTTACCACCGATTTGCAGCACTGGTGGCCGGCTTTGCATGCTGCCGGTGACGGCAAAGAATTCGATGGTCAGTTTTTCGGAGCTGGTGATGTTCTTCACGTCGTAAATCACCTTGCGCCGATCCAGAAGCGCCAGCGCTTCTTCGCAGGGCTGGCCGCAGCCTGGAGCGATCCATAGCGTGACCTTGCCGGTGGTGCTGGGGGCGCTGGCGTTTTGCGGCCGGCTCGCCGTTTCGACGATGTTGTCGCGAATCTTGCGCTGGCGCACGGTGTCGACCGGCGGTGGCTTGTCGGTGTAATGCACCTGGCCGTTGGCGTCGCGCCACTGATAAACCGCGGCGGTGGCTGGCAGGGGCAGGCAGGCGATGGCGAGCAGTGCGGCGGGCAGGAAAGGCTGGCGCATGGCGGGCTTGAGGCTGTGAGATCAATTCTTAATCTACAGCGCCGGCCCATTTCTGCAAGATGGCTGCGATGACGTAAAAATTGCTGGTTTTGTCAGTTTTTGCCGTGCGCGATCGTGGTGCGCACCACCACAAGGCGCTCATCAATGCTGAGCCACAGCTGCCAGTCGTCGCGCGCGGCCGTGCACAGCGGCAGGGCGGTACGCGCAGACCATTGCTGGCCGTCGCTTGCCAGCAGGCGATAGCGGTTTGGTCCCATGTCCATGCCCTCCATACGCCAGGAGGCGCTCACCGTCCGCGCCGTGCCGCGCAACCGCAACTCGAAGGGCTGGCCAGGCTGTGGCTGCTCAGCCGTTTTCAGATGAAAGGCGCGGCCGGCCAGCTCGAAGGTGCAGCCAGCCTGCAACTGCGGGCAGTCGAGGCTGTGGGCGATGGCGCCCTGCGGTTCGGCCAGCTGGCGCAGGCGGTCGGCGTTCAGCCATGCCACACCCAGCAGGATGCAGGCAGCGATAAAGAGAAGGGCTGGCAGCGGCCGTGGCATCAGTCTGCCCAGCCGGCGCGCAGCGTGGCGATGCCTTGTGCGCCGTGCGCGAGCGCCGTGGGCAGCGCATCCGTCGTCATGCCGCCCAGCGCGTAGACCGGCAGCGACCAGCCGGGAGCCATGCAGGCGGCAAAGCCTTCCCAGCCCAGCGGGGCCTCGCCCGGATGGCTCGCCGTTGCCGCTACATGGCCCAGCAGCGCGTAATCCAGTCCGAGCGCCTGTGCGGCGGCGAGCTCGCTGGTGTTGTGTGTCGACGCGCCCACCCAGTCCAGCCCGCGCGGGCGCTCGGTCAGCGTCAGCAATTGCGCTGCGGGCAGATGCACGCCAGCGGCGCCCAGCTCCTGCGCCAGCTCGATCTCGCGATGCAGCAGCACCCGGCACTGCGTTGGGCGTGCCAGCGCCAGCACCTCGCTGGCCAGCGCCCGGTAATCGGCACTGGCGAGTTGCGGTTCGCGCAGGATCAGCCAGCGCAGGCCGGCAGCCTGGCGGCGCTGCAGCGCCGGCAGAAAGGCATCGCCCAGTTCTGCCGCGTTCGAGATCACCAGATGATCCGGCATGGCCAGGCCGCGCAGCAGGGGGCCGTTGGCGGGCAGGATGGGTGACACCGTCAGCGCGCCGGCCGACTGCCAGGCGAACTGCTGGCCTTCCTGCGGTTGCGGCATGCCTTCCCAGCCGGTAACGCGGAAAAAGTGCAGCTCGACATGCGCGTGTGGGTAAACGAAGCGCTGCACCAGCCAGGGCGTGGCGGCAGTCACGGTAATGCCCATTTCCTCGTGCAGCTCGCGGCAGAGTGCGTCATGCGGCGTTTCACCGTCTTCCAGCTTGCCGCCGGGAAACTCCCAGTAACCGGCGTAGGCCTTGCCGGCCGGGCGGCTGGCCAGCAGGAACTGGCCGTCACGCAGCAGGATGCCGGCGGCAACGCGGGTAATGCGGGGATGCAGGGGCTGGGTCATGGCAGTGGGCGGGCACGCAACAAAAGCGCGATTGTAGCGCATGCCTGCTTGCAGTTCGCCGATCCGGCCCTATCTGGCGGTAACAGGGTCCTGGAAGCCTCGTCTCCCGCCAGCCCGCGCTGGCGCCAGAAATACCGCGGTTTCAGCGTGACCTGATCCGGTTGGCCGGAGCGGCGGCCCAGAATCGTACCGCTCACATTCACGGGATCACCATGCTGTCATTTCTGAAACGCACTCTGGGTTTGGGCGCCAGCCCCGCACGGCCCGCCCTGCAGCTGGACGACGCGCTCTGGCAGCACGCCAGCAGCGCGCCGCTGTTTCGCGGCCTGAATCAGGACGAGCTGGCACGCTTGCGCCGGATTGCCGACCACTTTCTGGCCAGCAAGGTGATTACCCCGCTTGATGGCCTGCAGCCCGATGCGGCAGGGCTGGCGCGGCTGGCCGCGCAGGCGGCCTTGCCGATTCTCAATCTGGGGCAGGACGCCTACGACGACTGGCGCGAAGTCGTGCTCTACCCGGGCCAGTTTCGTGGTCCCATGCGCTATGCCGACCCCATCGGCGTCGTGCACGAGTACGAGGAAACCTACGCCGGCATGGCGCATCAGGGCGGCGCGCTGGTGCTGTCCTGGCAGGATGCGCAGCACGCGGTCGAGCTGGACGCCTGGAATGTGGTGATTCACGAACTGGCGCACAAGCTCGACATGCGCAGCGGCTATCCGAATGGCAATCCGCCGCTGCATGCCGGCATGGATGCCCGGCGCTGGCAGCAGGTGTTCAGTCAGGCCTATGGCCATCTGCAGCAGCGCGCCGATTTGGGGCATTACACCAGCATCGACCCGTATGCCGCCGAGACGCCGGCCGAGTGCTTTGCCGTGTTCAGCGAATATTTCTTCGAGTGGCCGCACACGCTCAAGCGTGAATACCCGGCGGTGTACGAGCAGCTGCAGCTGTTCTACCGGCAGGATCCGGCTGCGCGCCTGCCCGATATCCGCTATCGTGCGCTGCCTGACGATGCGCAGAAGACGGAGAACATGCTGTGGTGGTAGCCGGTTTGTTGCAGGAGGGCGCCAGTGCCGAAGCGCTGGCGCTGGCCGCGCGTTTTGCCCTGCCGCTGTGGCCGGACTGGCCGGAGGACGCGCCCTGTGCGCTGGTCTGGCAGGACGGCAGGCTGAACCTGCACCAGCGCGGTGAAAAAGGCGTGGTCTGCGTCGATTTTGCCGGTGGTGCGGCGGCGCACCGCCGCAAGTTCGGTGGCGGCGCCGGCCAGCCGGTGGCGCGCGCCGTCGGCGTGAAGGGCGAGCAGCGCCCGGCTGTGCTGGATGTGACCGCCGGGCAGGGGCGGGATGCCTTTGTGCTCGCCAGCCTGGGCTGCACGGTGACGCTCGTCGAGCGCCATCCGGTTGCCGCCGCGCTGCTGGCCGATGGTCTGGCGCGTGCGGCGGCGTGCGATGACGCGGCGGTGCAGGCGATTGCTGCACGCATGACGCTGCAGCATGCCGATGCGCTGGGTTTTCTGCTGCAGGCGCAGGCAGCGGGGCAAAAGTGGGATGTGGTCTTTGTCGACCCGATGTTTCCCGAGCCGGACAGGCGCGCCCGCGCCAAGAAAGAAATGGCCGCCTTCCAGACGCTGATCGGCGGCGATGCGGATGCCGATGCCCTGCTGGCGCCGGCCAGGGCAGTGGCCGGCAAGCGGGTCGTGGTCAAGCGCCCCAAACTCGCGCCGTTTCTGGCGGGCGTGAAACCGAATTTCCAGTTTCCCGGCGAGAGCACGCGGTTCGATGGCTACCTGCCCGCCTGAATAATCAAGGGTATTGCTCTGCTACCATTCAGGGTAAATGGCTGCAGGCCAATACCCTATTTGTTTCTGGCGTCGCTCAGCGTCAGCTCGCCCTTGCGTTCGAAGGGCAGGCCACCCGGCACCAGCGGCAGGTAGAGCGTGCCGGCCGTGCGGTACTGCAGCGGCGTGCGGCTGGCCAGCAGCTTGTTCAGGGTTTTCAGCGCGCTGCCCAGATTGGTGGTGACCCTGACCTTCACTTCGGTATCGGCCAGGCCCCTGAGGCTGACCTTTTCATTGCTGAGCCCTTCGGCAAAGGGCTGGCCGTTGATCTCCAGCTGTGCCTTGAGGCCTTCCATTGGCAGCGCGAAGCTGTTGGGATTGCTGATGCGCAGGCGCAATTCGAAGCGCTGCTCGAACAAGCCCAGCTCTTCAAGACTGAGGCCGGCGATATTGACCTGCGGCTTTTGCAGCGGGCCGGTGGTGGTCGAGCAGGCGCCGAGCAGGAAGGCGCTCAGCACAACAAGCAGCGTGCGCAGGGTGTTCAGCATGCGGTTTCTCCATGGGCGGTTGCCGGGCGCCCATGGTCCGGATGATCGGGCGTGGCGGCGCCGCGCAGCAGGTGCTCGGCGATCTCGCCCTCGATGGGCAGGGCCCCGCGCTGCTGCGGGTGCAGCACGGCAAAGGTGATTTCGGCGCTGACAACGACCTTGTTGTTGTCGGCGCGGCGGATGGTTTGGGCAATGCGCCCGCTGCGGCGCTCCAGCCCGGCCAGCCGGGTTTCGATGCGCAGCACGTCGCCCATGCCGGCGGGGCGCAGGTAATCGATGGCGATGCGGCTCACCACCAGCAGATAGCCGTGCGCCATGAACCAGGGCAGGCTGCCGGCATCATCGAGGAAATTCCAGCGCGCTTCTTCAAGGAACTCCAGATAGCGCGCATTGTTGACATGACCGTAGAGATCGAGATGAAAGCCGTGCACTTTCAGCGTGGAGACATGACTCATGAGCCGGGCAGCCGGGAAGGGTGAAAAGGCGGAAGGATTCTAGCAGGACGCCATGCGTGCAGGCCGGCTTTTCCGTCCTCGGCTCTGGCCATGGTCTGGCGCGTAATGCGCTTATGGTGTTGATTTTTAATGGCAAACGTCTGCATTTTTGCCGCCGTCGCGAGCCGCATCCATCTCCGCGCGACATTTTAACGGCAGCTTGGCTTTGAAATTCCGCCGGGTGTTGGACATAATCGCGCGCATGCTCAGCAAATTCGACGGCCGGCATGGACTGGCATAACCCGCGGCACTGGCAGCACCATGTGCACCTCGAGTGGCGGCACGCGCGCAAGTTTCGCGCCTGGCTGCTGGGATTCCTGGGCGTGCTGCTGCTGGTCGGCATCGTTCCCTATTTCCTCTCCTTTGATTCCCTCAAGCAGTTCCTGGCCGCCTCGGTGAGCGCCGACACGGGCCGCACGCTGCGCATCGACGGCCGCGCGCGCGCCGTGCTGCTGCCGCGCCCGGCCATCCTGCTCGAACAGGTATCGCTGAGCGAGCCGGGCCAGCCCGAGCAATCATTTGCGCTGGCCGATGCGCTGACGGCAAGACTGGAGCTCTGGTCGCTGCTGCGCGGGCGACCCAAACTGCGCGAGCTGGAAATCAAGCGGCCCGAGTTGCGCGTGGTGCGCCGTGACGATGGCAGCTTCAATTTCGACGATCTGCTGCGCGTGGAGGGCTCGGGCATCCGCGTGGCCCTGACGGCCGTGCACTTTGACGATGCGCGCCTGCGTTTTGATGACCAGTTCCTCGGCCAGTCGCTGCGCTCCAGCGCGCTGGATGTCAGCCTGGAAAACCTGTCCGACCCGAAAAACGGCCAGCTCAGCGCGAGCGGCGTCGTGCAGTTCGGCCCGGACGAAAAAACCCGCTACTGGCAGGGCGAGCTGAACGCGATGGCCGCCATGCGCTACGCCGAAAAGGAGCGCCGGCTGCGCATCGCCGAGCTGCAGCTCACCATCGATCAGCTGGGCGACAGCGCGCCGCAGCTGCAGCTCAGCAAGGGCAGCATCAAGGCCATCGGCAATCTCGATTTCAGCTGGAATCCGCTGCGCTTTGTCGGCGGCCAGCTCAAGCTCAGCGCCACGGGCCTGCGCGCCGGACAGCGCTGGCAATCCGAGCTCGACATTCCGGAAATCCGCTTTGCCGATGGCATGCTGGCGCTGCACCGCCTCAAGCTCGGGGTAACGATGAAAAGCCCGTCCGGGCAGCTGGCCACCTCGCTGGAGGTGCCGACGCTGGCGGGAACGCGCCAGGGCGTGCTGCGCACCGATTCCGCGCGCATCCAGGTCGAGCTGACCAGCCCGCGCCAGCAGCTGGCGCTCAATTTTTCCAGCCCGCTGGAAGTGCATCGCGGCTCGCTGTTCCGTCTGCCGCAATACCGCCTGCAGGGCAATTACAGCAATCGCGCGCTGCCGCGCGGCGCCATCCAGCTGGCGCTGGAAGGCAGCGGCAGCCTGGATTTGCGCAATGAAACGCTGAGCTTTGACAACAACGGCGTACTCGACAATTCGCCGCTGCGCGCCAGCATTGCCATCGAGAACTTCGTCAATCCCAGTTATCAGGTTGATTTCGATCTGGCCAAGCTGGATCTGACCCCCTATCTGCCGGTGGTGAGCGAGGGCGCGCGGGACGTCAATCCCGACCAGCCCTTTGACCTGTGGTGGCTGGAGCGGCTGAACGCCTCGGGGCAGGTGCGCATCGGCGAGCTGGTGCTGCAGAAAATGCACATCAACGAGCTGGCCTTCCGGCTGGCCGCGCAGGATCGCAAGCTGGTGCTCGACCCCCTGTCGGCGCGGCTGTATGACGGGCAGCTGTCCGGGCGCTTCGAGCTCGACGGCAGCAAGCCGGAGGCGCGCGTGCGGCTGCAGCAGCGGCTCAGCAAGATGAACATCAACAGCCTGCTGGTCGATGTGCTCGATACCGATCGCTTCGAAGGTTTTGGTTCGGTGATTCTTGATGTGGCGGCCGTGGGCGATCGCATGAGTGATTTCCGGCGTACCGCTGGCGGCAGCGTGCGTCTGGCCCTGTCCAAAGGGGCGATCCGCGGTCTCGACTTTGCCGCGCTCTTGCGCGTGGTGAACCAGCAGATCAAGGTGCTCAATGGCGAGGAAATCAAGCTGGGCGACATCAATGCCCGCACGCCATTTACCGAATTGCAGGCCGATTTCTCGCTGCGGCACGGCGTGGCCACCAACAACGACCTGGCGCTGGATGCCGGCGTGCTGGCCCTGCAGGGACGCGGCGTCGTCGATTTCGCTGCCGGGACGATGGATTACAGCATCCTCGCCCGCGCCAATCCCAGGGTTCCCGAGCTGGCCGGCCTGCAGGGGCTGAACGTGCCGGTGCACGTGCGCGGCCCGCTGGAAAAGCCGCTGTACGAGGTCGATTACGCCAGCCTGCGCGAGCAGATCGAGACGCGGCAGGCCAGCCAGCCCAAGGTCCAGCCCCGCGCCGTTGCCCCCGCCCGCCGATGAGCACCGCAATTCCCTTCGCCCGGCGGCTGCTGGGCTGGCACGCCACGCACGGCCGCCACGACCTGCCCTGGCAGGTGAGCGACCCCTACCGCGTGTGGCTGTCGGAAATCATGCTGCAGCAGACGCAGGTGATTACCGTCATTCCCTATTACCAGCGCTTTCTGGAGCGTTTCCCCGACATCGCCAGCCTGGCCGCCGCGCCGGTAGACGACGTGCTGGCGCTGTGGAGCGGCCTTGGTTACTACACGCGCGCGCGCAATCTGCACAAGGCCGCGCAGGTCGTCATGGATAAGCATGGCGGCGTGTTTCCGCGCAGCCCAGCTGAAATCAGCGCTCTGCCCGGTATTGGCGCCTCGACGGCCGCCGCGATTGCCGCTTTCAGCTTCAACACCCGCGCCGCGATTCTGGATGGCAACGTCAAGCGCGTGCTGGCGCGCTGGGCCGGCATCGAGGGGATGGTGGCGCAGAAGGCGGTCGAGAAACAGTTGTGGGCGCTGGCGGATTCGCTGTTGCCCGATAGTCCCGACATGCCGGCCTATACGCAGGCGCAGATGGATCTGGGCGCTACCGTGTGCACGCCGAAAAAGCCGGCCTGCCTCGCCTGCCCGCTGCAGGATGATTGCGTGGCCAGGCGCGACGGCCGGCAACTGGAACTGCCGACCCCAAAGCCGAAGAAAACCATCCCCGCCAGGGCCACCGTCATGCTGCTGATTCGCGATGGTGCTGGCCGCATCCTCTTGCAGCAGCGCCCGCCCACCGGCATCTGGGGCGGGCTGTGGTGCCTGCCGGAAGCGCCAAGCACGCTGGCTGCCGAAGCCGTGGCGCGCAAGCAGCTGGGCTGCGAAATCGAACTGGATGAAACCGGCGAGGATTTCGTCCACGTGTTCAGCCACTACCGCCTGACCATCACCCCGCAATACGCGACCCTGCTGCGCGAAATCCCGCAGGCGCGCGAAAGCGGGCTGCAGTGGTTTGCGGTCAGCGACGCGCTGGCCGCCGGCATCCCCAAGCCCTTGCGCAGTTTGCTTGAGGCTTGAAGTGATCCGGGTGATCGTACTGCGGATGCTCTGAGCAGCACGCGGCCGCAGGCTGCGGCCAGTGGCAAGGCCTGTGTGATGACCCCGCTGGAGCTGCGTCCCGTTTCGCTGCCATGGTTGCGCCGCCATGACGTAATGCGGGATGGTTTGATGCGAGATGGCTTGCAAGGGGGGTATGCCCCTGTAGCCATTTTGGTTATTTGCCTTGGTGGAAATAGGTATCTGTGTATGCGCTCAGGCGCTGGCCGAGAAGCTGGCCTGCACGCTGATCGTCAGCCCGCCGCTGGCGTCATAGCCGGCGCTGGCGACGCTGGCCATGCCGCTGCCGGCCAGCGCGGTCTCGCTGTCCTTGATCGTCTGCTCCATGTCGGCAATGGCCGCGCGTGCATCGCGCTCGTCCCTGTCTGACGTTTCGGCCTGTTTCTTGCGGATTTCCTGCGCCAGCAAGGCCTTGATTTTCTGGGCCAGCTCGCGTGCCTCGTCCAGAAAGGCTTGATCTTCACCACTCAGTCCGCCGTTGCGCTGTGCCTGGCCACCCGTTGCCAGCGGGGCATCCGCTGGCTGGCCGGCATCCTCGCCAGCCTTGTCGGTACCGCCTGCCGGGCTGGTGCCGGCAGTCTGGGCGGCCGAGGTAACCAGGCTCGCTGAATCTGCGGTTTCGCTGGCCTGCTGGCCGCTTTGCGCGCTGTTGGCCGGTGCGGCCTGCGCGCCGACCATGCTTTGGGCTGCACCCTGCGGCGTGCCCGACTGTGCGGCTGGCGAGCCGGCAGCACCGCCATACTGGCTCACCAGCGCTTTCAACTCCCTGGCCAGTTGTGCCACGAGCCGGGGATTGCCCTTGCCGATGCCGGCAAATTTCAGCAGGTTGTCCAGCTGCGCCTTCAGTTGGGCCATGCGCGCCTTTGCCGCATCCTTGCGACTGCGAGCTGTCTCCTCATTCATCCGGTTCAGGCTGTCGAACAGGCCGCTGCCGCCAGCTGGACGAGGTGTCGCCCCGGCTGGCGGCTGTTCGGCGTCTTGTGGGTTGTTGTCTGCCTTGCGCAACACGTCTGGCCAGTGCGGCGCAGAGCGGAACGGCAAAATGGTGGTCATCGCTAGTTCTGATGTGTTGTTGACGATATGCTGACTAATCGGCCATCTTGCCGATTTCTTGATCAAATGGATCCTTGCCCGCCTGGTCCGGGAGGGTTCAGCCCGGAGGCAGGCCAATGAGCAGCAAGGCTGGCGCGTTTTTACGTGAGGCCGTTCAGCAAGACGGCCCGGCGCTGTTCGCCGTATTCCACTCCGCCATACACCAGGTGTGCAGCCGCGACTACACGCCCGCACAGTGCGCGGCCTGGGCGCCGGCAACACTGGATGCACCGGACTGGCATTCACGCATTCTGGCCTTGCAGCCGCTGGTGATCGACGTAGCCGGCGAAGTCGTGGCATTCGCCGATGTGCAGCACGATGGCCTTATCGACTGTTTCTACGTGCACGGTCAGCTGCAGGGCAGGGGCTATGGGGGTATGTTGCTGAGGGCTTTGCTGGAAAAGGCTTCCGGAATGAAGCTCTCAAGCGTATATGGGGAGATCAGCCTGACGGCTCAGCCTTTCTTCCTGCGCCACGGTTTTGCGGTCGAAGCGGTGCAGCGCGTGCACTGTCGCGGGCAGTGGTTCGACAATGCCCGTATGCGGCGGCAGCTGGACTGACCTGTAGCAGGGGGACGTTGCTCATTGCGGATCTCAATCGCAGTCCTGATAGCCGCCCAGCGTGCCACAGCAGGTGCAGCGAAAGAGGTAGGCCGTTGGCGAGCCGTCCTTGTCGAGCGCGTTGAAAAACTCATCCCAGTCGGGGCCGTCGTCCAGGCCGGCGTCATTCTGGATGGCGAGAATGGCCTCCTGTCCCAGCGCTTGCAGTTCACTCTTGCCCGCGCGGCCGATAAATGCCGCCGCGCCTTGGCAATGGCTCCACCAGCGTTCCTGTTGCCAGCCTGCAAAACCGGGAGTGCGATAGGCGATTTCTTCCCGTACGGCGTCGGCTACGTCGTCCCACTCCCCGCCGCCGCCAATGCCGGCTTCATCGGTGAAGCTGGCGTCGAATTGCGCATGCGCCGAGCCGTCCGCGATGCACCAGGGGCACAGGGCGTTGTCCAGTTCTTCTTCGGAGTACACGGGGCCGGTATAGATGTAACCGCGGCTCTGGCTGCAGCAGGCGCATTCGTCGTCAGCGGCAATGATGGCGCCAGTGGCGAGCGGATCGGGGTGATATTTGAAGGTGGGGAGGGCCATGCTGTAATCCTTGAAAGTGTGCTCTCGCTGCGGGCTGAGTTTTATGTTCCATGCGTACGAATACGCTGCGCTATTCGTACCTGCGCGGGCTGATCAAGCTGCAAGCAATTCATCAAACGGATAGATGCCGCGCAGATCGACTCGCTCGCTGTCCTGTCTGATGTGTTGTGCATGCTCGGCAATCAGCGTCATGGCCTGGCTGGCGGGGAAGGCTTCCGAGCCGCCCATGGCGGCGATGAACAGTAGTTCGCCAATCTGCGTGATGCGGCGCATCACTGCAATGTCGACGTCGCCGTTGCTCAAGGCCTGATCGATCTTGTCCGTCTTGATCATCGAGCCGCGCAAGCGCCGCGCGATGACCCTGGCGCTGATCTCCGGGTCGTCACTTTCGGCAACCATGGCCTCCTCTTTTTGACGCAACGCGATCTGCTGCGCATTGCTTGTACCGCCAAGCCGGGCTGCCGGCACGACATGGCCGAGTTTGGTGGACTCCCAGTTCGCCATGTTTCCGGGAGGGCAGGCCGCCAGTTGCTCGCTCAGCTGCCGGCTGGGCTCGGCCAGCTCGAAGACATAGGCATAGAGCAGCGCTTTTGCCGCGCGCTCAATGCTTTCGGCGTCGCGTGGATTGAGCTGGCTGGCTGCTGCGGCGCAGCCTTGCAGGATGATTGCAATCGGGGTGTTCATGGTTTCATGTCTTAAGATCGAGAGGGGTATCAGAGACGGCTTATGGGTATTGCCTTGCGAGACTTTATGGCAAAGGGCTGTGGTGCAATACCCTTGGGCTTATTCCTGCGGCAGTGTCAGCCCATTGCGCCCGTACAGCTGGCTCAAGTACTTCAGCCCCTCGGCCTGTCCGGAGGTAAGCGCGTCGGCACTAAAGTTCGGGAAGTAGGCATCTGCATACATCGGCTGCAGAAATGCGTGGCTGGCAATGATGCTATTCGAGATTTTCATAGTGATTTCCATGGGTAGTCTGCAAAGCCCGCTGTGATTTCGCTGATCGATTTCGAGTTTCATGTTTATTCAATCGTTTAATCATCCGACTGGTCATGTATCAGTTTCGGCGTTGGGTGTTTTTGATCAAGATGAACATGTTTACAATATTTGAATCTACGCGGGCTACTCTAATTAATGGTAGGTAGAGGGGTATTGGCGTTTCAAATTGAGTACCTCATCTATGAACCGGCTGGTTGAAAAACCCCCTCGACTATTTCCGCAAAATTTCCCGTTTTTGTTTTCCACGAAATGTGTGGATGTGGCAAGGATTGAATTGTCGCGCAAGTCTTTGATGGTCACTGTGGCGCCGTAAATGCTGAGCCGATCGGAGGTGTTGTAAAAAACGGTTTTGACTTCGTACTCACTCTCTAATTTCTCGGTCGGGATGCCCCGGCGATTTTCAAGGGTATATTTCAAGTATTTACCAGGATTTTCCTCATCCCTTGTTTCATAAAAAAGTAGCAGGCCACTATTTATGCTGCCGTCTCCCAGAGTTCCAACACTGTTTGTGTGAGTAAAATTTTTCGGGGCGGTAATTATTTCTCGTTCCCAGGCTGGGTCATAAAAAATACCACTCACATCACTCGTACGTTTGAATATCTGCTCGCCTGATGAGGCGCATCTTCGCTGGAATTCTTTAGCCCGTTCTTTGTTTACGATGTAAATGGAGTTTTCTGACGTAAGGTAGTAGCCTGTATATGCGGTAAGCAATGCGATACCGATTGACGTAGAGGCCGCTATGACTAGCCAGTCTTTGCTGCCAAGTATTCGTAGCAATTGCCCGGCCGAAAATACAGCAAGTGATGTGACCCACAGGGTATACCCCCAGCCGTAGGATGTGATCGGGGAGTGCGAGTTTCCATTCGCCATCTCTTTGTAAAGCAGGAATGAGAGTGCCAGCGCAAGGGCACTTAATCCAAGAAGGCAGGATTTCCTGATCTGATTTTTATAAATCAGTGCGGCCAGAAATAGTGGATTAGCAAACCATGAGAAGTGGCCATCGAAAGGGCCTATCCAGCCAGATATCAAATAAAGCAGAGCTGGGACTGAATCGAAATCACCGCTGGTGTAAACCGCAGGCAGGAGCAGGCAAGACAAGAAAATCAGGATGCTGAGGGGGATGTGGAGGGTGCTTGCGTCCCACTTGAATTTCAAATTAATACTCCTTGCGTGCTCGAAATTTCGCAGTTGTGCTCGGTGTTATTCTGCCTTGTCTGTATTTTTATGGGTATTGCCCTGCATTCCTTTAAAATGAATGGCTACATGGCAATACCCATGGTTTTATGCCTGTGGTAGCGTCAGCCCATTGCGCCCGTACAGCTGGCTCAGGTACTTCAGCCCTTCGGCCTGTCCGCTGGTGAGCGCGTCGGCGCTGAAGCGGTACTGCCAGTTGCCGCTGGCCTTGCCCGGCTTATTCATCCGGGCGCTCGTGCCCTGGCCGAGTACGTCCTGCACCGGTGCGATGGCGAAGAGGGCGCTGGTGGACCACGCCAGCCGGATCAGATCCCAGCCTGCGGCTTCGCCCGAGGTGTTCAGATAGCGGCGGAAGTAGTCGCGCGCCTTGTCATTGGCCACGCCATACCAGCCCAGCGTGGTGTCGTTGTCGTGTGTGCCGGTGTAGACCACCGTGCGGCTGTCCGGATAGTTGTGCGGCAGGTGGTCGCTGGCCGCGTCGGCATCGAAGGCAAACTGCAGCACCTTCATGCCGGGCAGGCCCAGCTTTTCGCGCAAGGCGGTGACGTCCGGCGTGATGATGCCGAGGTCTTCGGCGATGATGGGCAGGTTTTTGCCCAGTGCCTTTTCGATGGCCGCAAACAGCGCCTTGCCCGGCGATTTTTTCCACTGGCCGTTCACCGCCGTGGCTTCGCCGAACGGCACCGCCCAGTAAGCGGCAAAGGCGCGGAAGTGGTCGATGCGCACGATGTCGGTGGTGGCGAGCAGTGCGGCGATGCGGTCTATCCACCAGGCAAAGTCCTGCTCCTGATGCCTGGGCCAGTCGTACAGCGGGTTGCCCCAGAGCTGGCCGGTGGCGGAAAAATAATCGGGCGGTACGCCGGCGACTTCATTCGGGTCGCCGGCGGCATCGAGGCAGAAGAGGGATTGGTTTGCCCACACGTCAGCCGAATCGAAGGCGACGAAAATCGGAATATCACCGATCAGCCGGATTCCGCGCTCATTGGCGTAGGTCTTGAGTTGCGCCCACTGGCGGAAGAACAGGAACTGCAGGAACTGATAAAAGGGCACGTCATCGGCCAGCGTCTTGCGCCAGTGGCTCAATGCCTTGGGAGTGCGTGCGGCTAGCTCCTTGGGCCAGGAATTCCATACCGCGCCGTAGTAGCAGTCCTTGATCTGGTTGTCGCTCAATCGCCCGGCCAGGCGCTGGTAGTAGCTCTGGTACTCGGGCGTTTCGTAATCGTTCTGCCGTGCGGCGATGAAGTGGAATTTGCAGGCGACAAACAGCGCATAGTCATCCAGCCAGGCGTGCTGCTTGCAGAAGGTTGCGAACTCCTTTTTCAAGGCGGCAGGCGGGCTGACCTGATAGTTGCGCCATGCCGCACGCAGCACGGTCATTTTCCACGGGATGACGCTGCCGTAATCGATGCGCTGCGCATCAAACGCGAGCGCCGGGATGTCGGCGTCAGTGAGCAGGCCGTCGGCGATCAGCAGCTCGGGGCTGATCAGGTAGTGGTTGCCGGCAAAGGTGGAAAACGACTGGTAGGGCGAGTCGCCGTAGCTGGTCACGCCCAGCGGCAGCACTTGCCACAGCGTTTGGCCGGCCGTCTGCAGAAAGTCGGCAAAGCGGTAGGCGGCGGGGCCGAGATCGCCGATGCCGTAGGGCGAGGGCAGGGAGGTGATGTGGGCCAGCAGGCCGGAAGCGCGGCTGAAGGTCATGGGCTATCCCTGAATTTAATATTGTAATATTTTGGTAAGTAATATTTCGGTAAACTGCGCGGTAAGCAAGGCGCAGCCTGTCGCATATTGTGCTGCAGCAAGCCGGCAATGCTGGCCTGCATCGCCCGTTATGTGGCATTTTTGCTGGAAGCGCAAGCGTTTCCCCCGGGAAATGCCAGCTTACGAATATGGTGTATCAGCTGACAAATAGAAGGCTCGCCTGAGCCTTGCGTCGGGCGCCGAATAAAAACAATGACCAGCGAGGATTGATATGCTGAACCCCCCGTGCGCAGAAATCGAAGCCGCAGTCCTGGATGCCTCCGCGATCGAGGCCATCTGCAGCGGCACGCATGACAATCCCTTTGCCCTGTTGGGCATGCACGTGACCGACACCGGTCTGCAGGTGCGGGCCTGGCTCCCCGGCGCCGATCAGGTGAGCGTGCTGGATGCCAAAACCGGCCGCAAGCTGGTCGAGCTGGCTCGCATTGACGAGCGCGGTTTCTTTGCCGGCAGCGTGCCGCGCCGCAAGAATGCCTTTGCCTATCGACTGCTGGTTCGCTGGGGCGAACACGAATTCGATCTGGAAGACCCGTACCGCTTTGCCCCGACGCTGGGCGAACAGGACGTCTGGCTGCTGGCCGAAGGCACACACTTGCGCCCTTACGAGCGCCTGGGTACCCACCCGCGCACGATGGAAGAGGTGGGCGGCGTGGCGTTTGCCGTGTGGGCGCCGAATGCCCGGCGCGTGTCGGTGGTCGGCGACTTCAACGGCTGGGACGGCCGGCGGCATCCGATGCGCAAGCACGTGGGCTGCGGGGTGTGGGAAATTTTCCTGCCCAATATTCCGGCTGGCAGCAATTACAAATACGAAATTCTGGATGCCAACGGCCAGATCCGCCTGAAGTCGGACCCCTATGGCTTCGCGTCCGAGCTGCGCCCGAGCACCGCGTCACGGGTGGCCTTCCTGCCGCCGTGGGTGGAGCCCAGCGATGCGCGCCGCAGCGCCAACCGTTTCAATGCGCCGGTGTCGATTTACGAAGTGCATCTGGGTTCCTGGCGGCGGGTGCCGGAAGAGGGCAACCGCTGGCTGTCCTACCGCGAACTGGCCGAACAACTGGTGCCCTATGTGGCCGATCTGGGCTTCACCCACATCGAACTCTTGCCGATCAACGAGCATCCCTTTGATGGTTCCTGGGGGTATCAGCCGCTAGGCCTTTATTCGCCTACCTCGCGCTTCGGTACCCCGGAAGATTTCCGCTATTTCGTCGAGGCGGCGCATGCGGCTGGCGTCGGCGTATTGCTGGACTGGGTGCCTGGCCACTTCCCGACCGATGATCATGGCCTGGCGACCTTCGATGGCACGCACATCTACGAGCACGCCGATCCGAAGGAAGGTTTCCATCAGGACTGGAACACGCTGATCTACAACTTCGGTCGCAACGAAGTGCGCAACTACCTGATCGGCAATGCACTGTACTGGGTCGAGCGCTTCGGCATCGATGGCCTGCGCGTCGACGCGGTGGCGTCCATGCTGTACCGCGACTATTCCCGCCGCGAAGGCGAGTGGGTACCGAACCAGTTTGGCGGCCGCGAGAATCTGGAAGCCATCGATTTCATGCGCCGGATGAATGCGACCGTTGGCACCGAGCGCCCCGAGGCGATGACGATGGCCGAAGAGTCGACGGCGTTTCCGGCGGTAAGCCGGCCGCCGGAAATGGGCGGCTTGGGTTTCCACTACAAGTGGAATATGGGCTGGATGCACGACACGCTCAGCTATTTCCAGAAAGAGCCGATTCATCGCAAGCACCATCACAACCAGCTGACCTTCGGGCTCTTGTATGCCTTTACGGAAAACTTCGTGCTGCCGCTGTCGCACGATGAAGTGGTGCACGGCAAGGGCTCGCTGCTCGCCAAGATGCCGGGCGACTGCTGGCAGCAATTTGCCAATCTGCGTGCCTACTACGCCTTCATGTGGGCGCATCCGGGCAAGAAGCTGGTGTTCATGGGCGGCGAATTCGGCCAGGGGCGCGAGTGGAACCATGACAGCAGCCTCGACTGGCATCTGCTTGCCGAGGGCCCGTGGCACGCCGGCGTGCAGGCGCTGATGCGCGACCTGAACCGCGTCTACCAGCACGAACCGGCGCTGCACGAGATCGATTTCGACCCGCGCGGCTTCCAGTGGCTGGTGGCGGATGATGCCGAGCATTCGACGCTGGCGTTTGTGCGCTATGCGGACAATGGTCGCCCGGTGATCGTGGTGTGCAACTTCACGCCGGTGCCGCGCCATGGCTATCGCATCGGCGTTCCCGATGCGGGGCATTACCGCGAGATTCTCAATACCGATTCGACCTTCTATGCCGGCAGCAATACCGGCAATGGCGGTGTGACCAGTGAAGCGCATCCGCTGCATGGCCACGCGCAGTCGATCACGCTGACCTTGCCGCCGCTGTCGGTCATTTATCTGGCGCGTGACGATGGCTGATCAGGCTGTGAGCCTATCAACCGGGCTGCCATATCCGCTGGGTGCGACGCCGGACGCGCGCGGGGTGAACTTCGCGCTCTATGCCGGCGCGGCCAGCGGCGTGACGCTGTGCCTGTTCGATGCGAATGGCGCGCAGGAACAGGCCCGCTACGCACTGACCCAGTGTGAGAACGGGGTATGGTTTGGCAGACTCGATGGTGTAAAGGCCGGGGCTGTATACGGCTATAGAGTAAGTGGCGAGTGGGCGCCCGAGCGCGGCCTGCGCCACAATCCCGAACTGCTGCTGCTCGACCCGTATGCCCGCGACGTCGTCGGCGAATTCGGCAAGACGCCGCTGCTGGCGCGCGTGACTGCCGAAACGTATGACTGGGGCGACGATACGCCGCCGCGCACGCCCTGGGGCGAGACGGTGATCTACGAAGCGCATGTGCGCGGCCTGACCATGCGGCATCCGGAGATTCCGGCCGAGCTGCGCGGCAGCTACGCGGCGCTGGCGCACCCGGCGATCATCGCGCACCTGCAAAAGCTTGGCGTCACCGCCATCGAGCTGCTGCCGGTGCAGTACTTTCTGGATGAGCCGCGGCTCATCGATCTCGGTCTGAAAAACTACTGGGGTTACAACCCGCTGGCCTGGTTTGCGCCGGCATCGCGCTATTGGTCGGGCCGGGCCGGCACCACGCCGCTGTCGGAGTTCCGCGACGCGGTGAAGGCGCTGCACGCCGCCGGCATCGAGGTAGTACTCGATGTGGTGTTCAACCACACGGCAGAGCTGGATGCGCCGGGGCCGGTGCTGGGCTATCGCGGCATCGATAACGCTGCCTATTACGTGCTCAACGGTCATGGCGAGTATGAGAACTGGACCGGCTGCGGCAATGTGTTGAACCTCTCGCATCCGCGTGTGGTGCAGCTGGTGATGGATGCGCTGCGCTACTGGGTCGGCGAATGCCATGTCGACGGCTTCCGCTTCGACCTGGCGCCGATTCTGGGGCGTGTCAACGGCGGCTTCAGCGCGCTTGCGCCCTTGCTGGTGGCGATGCAGCAGGATCCGCTGCTGACCCGGGTCAAGCTGATCGCCGAGCCGTGGGACATCGGCCCGGGCGGCTACCAGCTTGGTCAGTTCCCTGCCGGCTGGGGCGAGTGGAACGATCAGTACCGCGACGCCATGCGCCAGTTCTGGCTGCACGACGGCGTGAATCGCGCCCTGTTCGCACGCCGCTTCGCTGCTTCCAGTGACCGTTTCCAGCATGGCGGACGCGCACCGCAGGCCAGCGTGAATTTCCTGACCGCGCACGACGGTTTCACCCTGCGCGATCTCGTCAGCTACAACCACAAGCACAACCTCGCCAACAAGGAACACAACCGCGACGGCCATTCGCACAATCTGTCGTGGAATTGTGGCGTCGAAGGCCCGAGCGACGACGCCGGCATCAACACGCTGCGCGAGCGCGCGCAGAAAGCGTTGCTGGCGACGCTGCTGCTCAGCCAGGGCACGCCGATGCTGCTGGCCGGCGACGAGCTGGGCCACAGCCAGCAGGGCAACAACAACGCCTATTGCCAGGACAACGACATCACCTGGCTCAACTGGCAGAACGCCCAGTCCGGGCTGGCCGATTACGTTGCTGAACTGATCGCCATTCGCAAAAGCTGCCCGGCACTCACCAGCAATCACTGGTGGCGCGGCGCCGAAGCGGGCGAATCCGCCGACGTGCAGTGGCTCAACCCCTCTGGTGATGCGCTGCACCCGCACGACTGGGAAGACGCGGCCGGGCGCGCAATGATGATCCTGCTGGCGGGTGACTTGCTGATCCTGCTCAATGCCTCGGCGCACCAGTTGCATTTTCATTTGCCGGCCGGTGGCTGGCAGCTGAGGCTGGCCAGTACTGGCGATGCCCAGACTTCACACAAACTGCACGACTGCCGCGTCGCCGCGCGCAGCGTGACCGTACTCACCCGCTTTGATGGACAGGAATGAACGCATGAGCAAGACCATTGCCACCACGGCCTTTGCCGGCCAGCGCCCCGGTACCTCCGGCCTGCGCAAGAAAGTGACCGTCTTCCAGCAGCCGCACTATCTGGAAAACTTCGTGCAGGCGATTTTTGATTCGGTGCCGGAACTCGATGGCGGCGTGCTGGTAGTCGGCGGCGACGGCCGCTATTACAACCGCACGGCGATCCAGACCATCCTGAAAATGGCCGCTGCCAACGGCGTGGCGAAAGTGCTGGTGGGCAAGGGCGGGATTCTCTCCACGCCGGCAGCCAGCTGCGTAATCCGCAAATACGGCGCGGTCGGCGGCATCGTGCTGTCGGCCTCGCACAATCCGGGTGGCCCGGATGGCGATTTCGGCATCAAGTACAACATCGGCAACGGCGGTCCGGCCCCGGAAGCGGTAACCGAAGCCATTTACGCACGCACGCAGACGATTGCCGAATACAGGCTGGCCGACGCAGCGGATTACAACCTCGACACGTTGGGCGAAGGCCAGCTCGCCGGCATGCAGGTCGTGGTGCTCGATTCCGTGCTCGACTACAGCGAGCTGATGGCCAGCCTGTTCGATTTCGCCGCGATTCGCGCCTGGTTCGCCGCTGGCCACCGCATGCGTTTCGACGGCCTGTCCGCCGTGTCCGGCCCGTACGCGAAGCACATCATCGAGGGCGTGCTCGGCGCGCCAGCCGGCACCGTCGTCAACGGCGAGCCGCTGGAAGACTTCGGCGGCCATCATCCCGATCCGAACCCGGCTCATGCGCACGAGCTGATGGAAGTGATGTTTGCTGAAAATGCGCCGGATCTGGGCGCCGCCAGCGACGGCGACGCCGACCGCAACATGATCGTCGGCAAGAAGCTGGCGGTGACCCCGTCCGACTCGCTGGCCATCATGGCGGCGAACGCCACGCTGATCCCGGGCTACAAGGATGGCCTGGCCGGCGTGGCGCGCTCGATGCCGACTTCGCAGGCGGTTGATGTCGTCGCCAAGGCGCTGGGCATCGAAGCATTCGAAACCCCTACCGGCTGGAAATTCTTCGGCAATCTGCTGGACGCCAACCGCGCCACGCTGTGCGGCGAAGAGTCGTATGGCACCAGCTCCAACCACGTGCGCGAGAAGGACGGCGTGTGGGCGGTGCTGTTCTGGCTGAACCTGCTGGCCGCCACGGGCAAGAGCGTGACCGAACTGGTGAGTGCGCACTGGGCGCGATTCGGGCGGCACTTCTATTCGCGCCACGATTTCGAGGGGCTGGATACCGAAGCGGCCAATGGCCTGATGGAGCATCTGCGCGCGCTCGTCGGCACGCTGGCCGGCCAGACGCTGCGCGGCCATACCGTGCAGATGGCCGACGACTTTGCCTACACCGATCCGATTGATGGCTCGGTATCGAAAAAGCAGGGTGTGCGCATTTTGTTTGCAGACGGCAGCCGCATTGTCTATCGCCTGTCCGGCACCGGCACCGAAGGCGCCACGCTGCGCGTGTATCTGGAGCGCTATGTGGCCGATGCCGCGGGGCACGGTGAGGACACCCAGTCGGCACTGGCGGCGCTGATCACGATCTCGCGCGAGCTGGCGCAGATCGAAGCGCGTACCGGCCGCACCGAGCCGACTGTTGTAACGTGATATTGCTGGGTATGTGGCCTTAGCCATTCTTCGCATTTGGCTTTGGCCATATACATGTTGATGTATGTGTGTTTCTGCTGCAACAGCCAAGCTGATTGGCAAGATCGCTTCAGCTTTCTTGCCGTCATTCCGGCGAAGGCCGGAATCCAGAGGGGTTAACGAAACGTTTGCAGTCTGGATGCCGGGCTGTTTGTGAATGCTTGCTGAGGCAGCTATCTATTGATCGGGCCCTCTGATGTTTTCACTCGTAGGAGCGAGCTTGCTCGCGATCAGCAAGGCTTCGCGAGCAAGCTCGCTCCTACGGAAATGCAAACTTCTGGAGGGGTGGATTAATAATCAGAAAAACCAATAGGGCGGCAAGCCCATCGAGAACGAGGAAGGGAGAACAACCATGAAGACGCAAACCCTGGACCAGATCACGCTGGCGCGCCAGCTGCCCAACAAATCCGTCGCGCTGGTGCTCGCCGGCGGGCGCGGCTCGCGACTGAAGGCGCTGACCGACCATCGTGCCAAGCCGGCCGTGTATTTCGGCGGCAAGTTCCGCATCATCGACTTCGCGCTGTCCAACTGCCTGAATTCCGGCATTCGCCGCATCGGCGTCATCACGCAATACAAGTCGCATTCACTGTTGCGCCACATGCAGCGCGGCTGGTCGTTCCTGCGCGCCGAGCTGAACGAATTCGTCGATCTGCTGCCCGCGCAGCAGCGTGTGGACGAGGAGCACTGGTATCGCGGCACGGCCGACGCGGTCTACCAGAACCTCGATATCGTGCGCACCTACAAGTCCGAGTATGTGGTGATCCTCGCGGGTGACCACATCTACAAGATGGATTACTCGCGCATGCTGCTCGACCACGTCGAAAAAGGCGGCAAGTGCACGGTGGCCTGCATCGAGGTGCCGCGCAACGAGGCCAGCGCCTTTGGCGTGATGGCAGTCAATGCCGACCGCCAGATTACCGCCTTCGTGGAAAAGCCGGCCGACCCGCCCGCCATGCCGGGCAATGAGGACATCTCGCTGGCGTCGATGGGCATCTACATCTTCAACACCGACTATCTGGCGCAACTGCTGGAAGACGACATCCGCAACCCCGACTCCAGCCACGACTTCGGCAAGGATCTCATTCCGAAGATCGTCAGCCAGGGCGAGGCCTATGCGCACCCCTTCGGCCTGTCGTGCGTGCAGAGCGATGAATCGGGCGCGCCGTACTGGCGCGATGTCGGCACCGTGGATGCCTATCACGCCGCCAACCTCGATCTGGCATCCGTGACCCCCGAGCTGGACATGTATGACCGCGACTGGCCGATTCATTCGTATCAGGAACAGCTGCCGCCAGCCAAGTTCGTGCAGGACCGCAACGGCAGCCACGGCATGACGCTCAATTCGCTGGTGTCCGGCGGCTGCATCGTTTCCGGATCGCTGGTGCTTAATTCCGTGCTGTTCTCGAAGGTGCGCGTGCATTCCTTCTGCACCATCGATTCGGCGGTGATTCTGCCGGACGTGACCATCGGCCGCTCCTGCCGCCTGCGCCGCGTGGTAATTGATCGCAGCTGCGAGATTCCGGATGGCATGGTGATCGGTGAAAACGCCGAGGAAGATGCGCGCCGCTTCTACCGCAGCGAAAACGGCGTGGTACTCGTTACCCGCGACATGCTGGCCAAGCTCTGAAATCCGGGATTTTGCGATGTCGGTTTTTTGTCATGCGCATGGTCCGTGCAATCCGGCTGTCATCCTGACCGTCCAGACTGCGCGAACCTTACGTAAAACCTGCCCAAGTCATCACGAGTGAACAATGATGCGAATTCTGCATGTTGCTGCCGAACTCTTCCCTTTGCTGAAAACCGGTGGGCTGGCCGATGTGGTCGGCGCACTGCCGCTGGCGCTGGGCGCCGGCGGCGCCGATGTGCGCGTGCTGCTGCCGGCCTTTCCGGCCATCCTGGCCGGGACCAATGTCGAGGGTGAGGTCGCCCGCTTTGACAGCTTCGCCGGACCGGCTCGCCTGTTGTTCGGCAAGACGGCCGACGGTGTTCAGCTCTATCTGATCGATGCGCCGCAGTGCTACGACCGCCCCGGCAATCCCTACCATGATGCCGAACAGCGCGCCTATGCCGACAATCACCTGCGCTTTGCCCTGCTGGGCTGGGTGGCGGCGCAACTCGCGCAGGGCCTGGACGGCTTCTGGCGACCGGCCGTCGTGCATGCGCACGACTGGCATGCCGGGCTGGCGCCGGCCTATCTGGCGGCGGCCGGCCGCCCGGCCAGGTCCGTCATCACCGTGCACAATCTGGCCTATCAGGGCGTGTTCGGTGCCGAAACCTTTGCCGGGCTGGCCTTGCCGGCCGCCTTCTTTGATCGGGAGGGCGTGGAGTTTCACGGCAATCTCTCCTTCCTCAAGGCCGGTCTGTATTTTGCCGACCACATCACCACGGTCAGCCCGAGCTATGCGCGCGAAATCACCACGGCGGAACAGGGCTGCGGGCTGGAAGGCCTGCTGCAGGCGCGCAGCGGCCAGCTCAGCGGCATCCTCAATGGTGTGGACGAGGCGGTTTGGCATCCGGCCACCGATGCGCTGCTGCCGGCCAACTACAGCAGCGAGAAAATGGCCGGCAAGGCCAAATGCAAGACTGCCCTGCAGCACGAGCTGGGCCTGGATGAGCAGGATGAGCAGCCGCTCTTTGTGGTGGTGTCGCGCCTGACCGAACAGAAGGGCCTGCCGCTGGTGCTGGACGTCCTGCCCGAACTGCTGGCCCGTGGCGGGCAGTTCGCGCTACTTGGCAGTGGCGATGCCTGGCTGGAGGAGGCCTTCCGCCAGCTGGCGCATGCCCATCCGCGCCAGGTGGCCGTGAAACTTGGCTATAACGAAGCCCTGTCGCACCGGCTGATTGCCGGTGGTGACGTCATCATGGTGCCCAGCCGCTTCGAGCCCTGCGGGCTCACCCAGCTGTATGGCCTGCAGTACGGCACCCTGCCGCTGGTACGCCGCGTCGGCGGTCTGGCCGATACCGTCAGCGATGTGTCGCTGGAAAACCTGGCCGACGATTGCGCCACCGGTTTTGTCTTTCACGATCTGTCCGCCGCGGATTGCCTGCGTGCGGTGCGCCGGGTGTTTGCCCTGTGGTCGCGTGCGCGCGAGTGGAAAAGCGTGCGCCGCCGTGCGATGGCCCAGGACGTGGGCTGGCAGGCATCGGCCGAGCATTATCTTGCCCTCTATCAACAGTTGATTTCCTGAAGGAAACCGCATGAGCATCCCGTTTACCTATGATTCCCCAGCCGCGAATAACGACGTCGAATCGCTGAAACGCGCGATTTCCAACAAGCTGATGTTCTCCATCGGCAAGGACCCGTACGCGGCCAACAGCAAGGACTGGATGGATGCGGTCTTTCTGGCGGTGCGCGACCGCATGGTCGAGCGCTGGATGGAAACCACGCGCGCGCAGTACTCGCAGGATGTGAAGCGCGTGTATTACCTCTCGATGGAATTCCTGATCGGCCGCGCGCTGGGCAACGCCTTGCTGGCGCTGGACCTGCAGGAGCCGGTGCGGCAGGCGCTCGACGACATGGGTGTGAATCTCGACGAACTGCTGGCCGAGGAGCCCGATGCCGCGCTGGGCAATGGTGGCCTGGGCCGGCTGGCCGCGTGTTTCCTCGATTCGATGGCGACGCTGGGCATTCCGGGTTTCGGTTACGGCATTCGCTACCAGTTCGGCATGTTCAAGCAGCGCATCATCGAAGGCCGTCAGGTCGAGGCGCCGGATACCTGGCTGGGCTCGGTGAACATCCTCGACTTCCCGCGCGACGAGGTGTGCTACCGCGTCTGCTTTGGCGGGCGGCTCGAACTCGACGGCGAGAAGGTGCGCTGGGTCGACACGCAGCACGACGTGCTGGCGGTGGCACACGACATCATCATTCCGGGTTACGACACCACGGCGACCAACACCCTGCGTCTGTGGACGGCGCGCTCGACGCGCGAAATCAATCTGTCCAAGTTCAACGAGGGCGATTATTTCTCGGCGGTCGAGCAGAAAAACGTCTCGGAAAACGTGTCGCGCGTGCTGTACCCGGACGATTCGACCTATTCGGGCAAGGAGCTGCGCCTGCGCCAGGAGTATTTCTTCTGCTCGGCCAGCCTGCAGGACATCCTGCACCGCTACAAGCTCACGCACGAGACGCTCGACGAGCTGCCCAACAAGATCGCCATCCACCTCAATGACACGCACCCGGTGCTGGCCGTTCCCGAGCTGATGCGCCTCCTGCATGACGAGTACGGCATGGATTGGGATACCGCCTGGGGCTATACCACGAAGATTTTCAGCTACACCAATCACACGCTGATGAGCGAGGCGCTGGAGTGCTGGCCGGTGGACATGCTGGGCCGCCTGCTGCCGCGCCATCTGCGCATCATTTTCGACATCAACGAGCGCTTCCTGAAGGAAGTGGCTGCGCGTTTCCCGAACGATGCCGACCTGCTGCGCCGCGTGTCGCTGATCGAGGAGGGCGGCGAGCGCAAGGTGCGCATGGGCTATCTGGCGGTGGTGGCGAGCCATACCGTCAACGGTGTGTCCGAGCTGCACTCGGAGCTGATGAAGACGTCGATCTTTGCCGATTTCGCGGCGATCTATCCGGATCGTTTTACCAACGTCACCAACGGCATCACGCCGCGCCGCTGGCTGGCGCTGGCCAACCCGCAGCTCTCCGGCCTGATCGACGACGCCATCGGCAAGACCTGGCGCGTGCGGCTTGACGAGCTGGCCGAGCTGCGCGAGAAGGCCGATTTCCCGCAGTTCGTCGAAGCCTTTCAGGAGGCCAAGCACGCCAACAAGGAGCGCCTGGCGAAATACGTCGCGCGCACGCTGGGCGGCGTGATCAACCCGGACGCGCTGTTCGACGTGCAGGTGAAGCGCATCCACGAATACAAGCGTCAGCTCCTGAACGTGCTGCATGTGATCACGCGCTACAACCGCATCATCAAGCACCCGGAAAAAGCCTTCCAGCCGCGTGTGGTGATCTTTGCCGGCAAGGCGGCCTCGGCCTATCGCACCGCCAAGCTGATCATCCAGCTCATCAACGATGTGGGTCTGAAGATCAACAACGACTCGCGCGTGGGCGACAAGCTCAAGGTGGTGTTCATTCCCAACTACAGCGTGAGCCTGGCCGAAATCATCATCCCGGCGGCCGATCTGTCCGAGCAGATTTCCACGGCCGGTACCGAGGCATCGGGCACCGGCAACATGAAGTTCGCGCTCAACGGCGCGCTGACCATCGGCACGCTGGATGGCGCCAACGTCGAAATCCAGGAGGCCGTGGGTGCCGACAACATCTTCATCTTCGGCCAGACCGCCGATGAGGTGGAAACGCGGCGCAAGAACGGCTACAACCCGCGCGAGATCTACGAGAACAACCGCGAGCTGCGCGAGGTGCTCAATCAGCTGGCCAGTGGCTTCTTCAGCCCAGGCGAGCCCGAGCGCTACCGTTTCCTCTACGACGTGCTGGTGAACTGGGGCGACCATTACCAGCTGCTGGCCGATTACCAGAGCTATATCGACGCGCAGGATCGTGTCGACGCGCTGTACGCCAAGCCCGATGCCTGGGCGAAGAAAGCCATCCTCAACGTGGCCGGCATGGGGCGCTTCTCGGCGGATCGCACCATCGCCGATTACGCGGAGCGCATCTGGAAAACCCGGGCGGTGAAGCTGTAGTCCGGAGCGTCAAGCCAGCACCTGATTAGAAAACTGTCTCAGCAAGCATTCACCAACAGCCCGTCATGCCGACGAAGGCCGGCATCCAGACTGCAAACGTTTCGTTAACCCTTCTGGATTCCGGCCTTCGCCGGAATGACGGCAACAAAGCTGAAGAGTCTTGCTAATCAGGAGCCAGCAAAAAAGGCTGACCATGTGGTCAGCCTTTTTGCTGGGTATGTGCCTGCAGCCTAATCAGGGAAAGGGCTGCATGGCAATACGGTGCCGGGGTTATTTGCCGGTCGGGCCGTTCTGGTATTCGAGCAGCTTGACGACCTGCTGCACGCCGCCAACCTTGCTGGCCAGGATGCCGGCCTTGTTGCCAAGCTCCGGCGTGGACAGGCCCATCAGGTAAACCACGCGGCGCTCGGTGACCACCAGGATGTGCACGCTTTGCGATTCGCCGGCGCCGGCCAGAATGGCCGACTTCACGCGGGTGGTGAGCTGGCTGTCGTTCAGGCGGTCTGCCGCGGAGGAGGGCGGAGCGATCACCGTCTCGTTGATGACCTGACGCACGCGCGACTCCTTGCGCGCCAGCTGCTCGACCGTGCCGCGCGCGGCATCATCGGGCACTTCGCCGGTCAGCAGGGCAATGCCGTTATACACGGTGACATTGACGTGGGCCTTTTCCTTGAAGGTGTCGATGATGCGGGCGCTGATTTCGGCGCCGCTGCTGGTGTCGCGTTCGATCTGCACGGTCTTGCGCGGGTCCGAGCCGATCCAGGCGCCGACGGCCACGCCGCCGACTACCAGCAGCGGCACGCAGCCGGACAGGCCGATCAGGCTGGCCAGCAGGGCGGGCAGCAGGGCGCGGCGCATTACTGGTCACCCCCCAGCAGCATGAAGTCGACGGCATCGCACATGGCGTGGATGGCGGTAATGTGCACTTCCTGCGTGCGTGCGGTGCGCGAGGTCGGCGCACAGATGTGCACGTCATCGCCGGTCAGCAGTTCGCCGATCTGGCCGCCGCCCTTGCCGGTCAGCGCGATCACGCGCATCTGGCGGTCATGCGCGGCGTGAATGGCGGAAATGACGTTGGCCGAGTTGCCCGAGGTGGAGATCGCCACCAGCACATCGCCGGCGCGGCCCAGCGCGTGCACCTGCTTGGAGAAGACCAGGTCGAAGTCGTAATCGTTGGCAATCGCGGTCAGCGCCGAGGTGTCGGTGGTCAGCGCAATGGCGGGCAGACCCGGGCGCTCGCGTTCGAAGCGGCCGACCATTTCGGCGGCAAAGTGCTGGGCGTCGGCCGCCGACCCCCCGTTGCCGCAGGCCAGAATCTTGCCGTCGGCAATCAGCGCCTGCACCATCAGCTCGGCCGCGGCGGCAATGGCCGGCGACAGTTCGTCGGCAGCGGCCTGCTTGACCTTGATGCTTTCCAGAAAGTGGTGCTGTACGCGGGTGATCAAATCCATGGTGTTTATCCTTCAGTGGCGTCCAGGCAGTTCTTCAGCCAGATGATGTCGCTGCCCTCGAAACAGACTGCGTCGAAGCGGCAGGGTGGCGTGGTGCGCAGACTGCTCAGGTAGGTTTGTGCGGCGGTCAGCAGTTTAGCGCGTTTTGCCGGACCGATGCTGGCGGCGGCGCCGCCAAAACGGCTGGACGCGCGCGCCCTGACTTCTACAAATACCAGCGTTTGCCCGTCCCGGGCAATCAGGTCAATCTCGCCCCGGCGGCATTGCCAGTTGCGCTCGACAATGGTGAGGCCGGCACGGCGCAGGTAGTCTGCTGCCGCATTTTCGGCCGCCGCGCCCTTGTCGTTCATGGGACCGCGGGGGCCGTGGCGGGTTCCGTGGCCGCCGGTGGCGTACCGCCCACCCGACCGGGAACGGTGCGCAGCACCAGTTCACGGCTGATAACGCCATCGTCACCGATGCGCAGCTGGCCGGTCACGCCGCTGAATTCCTTTTCACCGCTGGCCGTGGCCAGCGCCGCGGCAATGCGCCAGGCGTCCAGGCCCAGCGCAAACAGCCGCTCCAGATCGGGCGAGGCGAGACGCTTGCGCTGGAAGACGGCGTAGTCCTCCAGCTCGGGCGTGGCCAGCCAGGGCATGTCCAGAAAGCGTACGCCGGCCAGGTCGATGCTGGCTTTCTGCGTGCCGCTGTCGATCTGGCTGGTGCCGAACACCAGGCGTTCATTGCCCAGATAGGGGCGCACCAGCTTGGCCTGCTTGTTGCTGGTCGCCAGGATCACGCTGTCGGCGTTGGCGTCGGTGATGATCTTGCCCAGTTGCGCGGGCGGGTTGGCGGGGTCGGCCAGATCCAGCACGATGGGCGGCTCACCCGTCAGTCGCAGCCAGCTGTCGATGAAGCCCTGCACCATGCGTGGCGCCAGTGCGCCATCGCCTTGCAGCAGCACGGGCCTTCGCAGGCCGCCTTCATGAATCAAGGCCGCCAGCTGGCTGGCCTCGGCCTCGATGGACAGGCTGAAGCTGAACAGCTGCGGGCGTTGCAGCGTGGTGTTGTCAAAGCTGTTCAGCGCCAGCACCGGCACGCTCAGCTGGCCATTGTCGGCAATGTAATTCACCGCCGACTTGCTCAGCGGGCCGATGATGGCGACAGCGCCTTCCTGCTGGGCGCGTTCCAGCTGGGCCAGCACATCGCTCTCGGTGTCGGTGGTGTCATACAGGCGCACGGGCGGGATGTCGGCATTGCCAAGCTGCCTTTCGGCGGCGAGCACACCGGCGCGAATCTGCTCGGTCGCGGCTTTCAGCGACTTGCTCTTGGCCGGCAGCAAGAGGGCAATGGCCGGCTTGCTGGCCGCGGATGCCGCAGCCGAGGCGGTCTCGGCGGCGGTGGCGCTGAGCGCCAGTGCCCCGTATAGTACCGCCGCAGCAATCCGGATCGTGCGAAGAAAGGGGAAGTTGGCGTGCATGACGATACTTTTAAGGTGAGCAGAGCTGCATTATATGTGGTCGCCACACCAATCGGGAACCGTGCCGACATCACCGAGCGCGCGCTCGCCGTGCTGCGGCAGGCCGATGTGATCGCCGCCGAAGACACGCGCGTCACCGGACTTTTGCTCAAGCACTACGGCATCGGCACCCCGATGCTGAGCCTGCGCGAACACAACGAGCGCGGCATGGCCGAAAAACTGGTGGCGCGCATGCAGGCCGGCGAGACGGTCGCCCAGGTCTCCGATGCCGGTACGCCAGCCATCTCCGACCCCGGCGCCGTGCTGGTCGCCACGGCGCATGCCGCCGGCATTCCCGTCATTCCCGTGCCTGGTGCTTCCGCCCTGACCGTTGCGCTGTCCGCGGCTGGCTTTACCGCCCCGCACTCGCTGTTTTACGGCTTTCTGCCGCCCAAGACGGGCCAGCGCCAGAGCGCGCTGGCCGAACTGGCCGCCTTGCCCTACCAGATCGTGTTCTACGAAGCGCCACACCGCATTCTGGAGTGCCTGGCCGATCTTGCCACCGTGTTTGGCGGTCAGCGTCAGGCCGTGCTGTGCCGCGAGCTGACCAAAACCTTTGAAACCATCCGCCGCGCCTCGCTGACCGAATTGCACGCCTTTGTCGAGGGCGACAGCAATCAGCAGCGCGGCGAATGCGTGCTGGTGATCGACGCCGCTCCGCCCGCCGAAAAGGCGGCCGATGATGAATACGATGCCGTGCTGCAGCCGCTGGTCGAAGAGCTGCCCGTCAAGCAGGCTGTCGGGCTCGCCATGCGCATCACCGGCGCGCCGCGCAATGCGCTCTATCAGCGCGCGCTGGTGCTCAAGGGCGGGCAGCTAGGCTAACGGCCTTGTCAGACGCCCGGCTGGCGGGCATAATGCCTGCCTTCTGTGCCCGGGTGGCGAAATGGTAGACGCAGGGGATTCAAAATCCCCCGTAGAAATACGTGTCGGTTCGAGTCCGACCCCGGGCACCACTCATATGTTTTAAGCTGTTCAAAGTTGAATGAATAAAGCCCGCAAACCCAGTGTTTCCGGGCTTTTTTGTTGTCTATGCTGTGCGAAGCTGGTCAATCCTACCGAAAATCTATGTACCCCTGCTTGTACCCCTGCTAGGCTACGGGGGTACATGGCCAGTTGGCAGGGGGCGATGATGCCGAAAAAGATTCAGCCGGGAAGCCTTGAGCATTTGCAGTGCGTGCATGCCGAGGCGAGCGACAAGGAAACCTATCTGAACGATGGGGCCGGCCTGTGGCTGGTGGTTCACTCGAACGGTGCGAAGCGCTGGCAGTATCAATTCGTCCTGCATGGCAAGCGCGGCAAAATCTGGCTGGGCTACTTTCCGACACTGAGCCTTGCCGATGCCCGCAAAGAGCTGGAGCAGGCCGCCGTCGCGGTGAAGTCTGGCAAAGATCCCCGCACCGAACGCGCAGCGGAAAAGCTGGCCGCACAATTCACCGCTGAAAACACATTTACCGTTGTCGGGGATGAGTGGCACGGCAAAGAGCTGGCCAGCGGCACATGGAACCCCGACCATGCCGCACGGGTGATGCAGCGCTTGCGGGATGACGTGTACCCCTACATCGGGCGCTTGCCTGTCGATTCCCTGAAAACCCGCGATCTGCTTGTGCCTGTTCAGGCTGCCGCACGGCGCGGCACGCTTGATCTTGCCGACCGGCTGCGCCGCTACATCACCGGCATCATGCGGCACGCGGTACAGACAGGCCGCATTGAAACCAACCCCGCGCTTGATCTGGTAGGGGCTATTCCGAAAGGCAAGACGGTGCATCGGCCTGCCTTGTCGTTGCCGCGCCTGCCCGAATTGCTGGCACGCATCGCCGGATATGAGGGCCTGGCCGTCAAGCGCCTGGCCGCGCAATTCGCCCTGCTGACCGGGGCGCGCTCGTCCGAGTTTCGCTTTGCACGCTGGGATGAGTTTGATCTTATTCAGGGCATCTGGACGATTCCAGCGGGGCGGGAAGAAGTCGAGGGCGTGCGGTACAGCAAGCGCGGCGAGAAGAACGGCAAGCAGGGGACGGCCAGCCGGGAGCGTGTGGTGTATCTGGCGCGGCAGACGCTCGCCTTGCTGCACGAACTGCATGCGCTGAACGGGCGCAGCGTGTTCGTTTTTCAGGGGCAGCGCCGTGATGTGCCGCTATCGGAAAACGCGGTAAACGATCTGCTCCGGGATGTGGGCTACAACACCAAGCCCGGCGGCGATGTGTGCCTGCATGGGTTTCGCAGCATGATTGTTTCCAGCTTGCGCGAATCGGGCGTGTTTCCGCATGACGCAATCAAGGTGCACATCGGGCACGGCGCAGAAGCAGGCGAGGAGGTGCACGGGATTTACGCCCGACTTGCCGAACACCGGAAAACCCGCCGCGTGATGCTGCAATGGTGGGCGGATTATCTGGATGCACTGCAAGCCGCTGGCCACTACATTGAGCCGTGCGACTTCAATCCGAACAAGGCGGAAGTGCTGACGCTGCACAAGGCCGCCTGACCGAGTTTGCCGCGCCTAGCCCGACGGGGCGAAAACGGGACACCCTGACCCGCTGGCGCTGGCAATCATTACAGGGAGTGACGCCATAGGGGGCGTGATGGATAAGGGCGAACGAGCGAAGGCAGCCAGGTGGCGTTTAGAGGCTGCGCGAACATTCCAATACTTTGAAGCGCTTTGTATTGCTGAGGGCGTTCCCAGGGAGATGGTTGAGCGAAGCTTGATTGCGCGCATTGCCGAGCATGGGGAGTTCGATCAACTACCCAAGCCAGTGGCCGTAGTCATTGGACGGAATCACCAGATACGCGTAGCCCTTCAGTCTTTTCTCCGGGTTATTCGGGCAAACAAAAGCGACTGGCCGTATCGTCTATCACAGAAGACTTGGGCGCACGCAGCGCGCCATGCAGCCATGCTGCACATGAAAGAGGCACGAGGACTGTCAAAGGCTATTTCGGAAGTAGAGGCTGCCGCGAGTGTAATGACGAGCCTCACAGATGGCGACCTTGTTGACGCAATGGGGAAACTGCAAGTAGCCACGGCAGAAATTGAGCAACTCAGGGTGGCGCTGGCCGATGAGATAAGCAGAAGATCGAGCCAGCGAAACGCCGGGGCAGAGCTGGCAAGATTGAGGCACAAAGAAACAGATGAAATGCTGATTCAGGCCGCCGAACACTGGCGCAAACACATAGACTCGGGGTTATCCGCCCCCAAGGCGGCAAACATCCTGATAGGTGTCGTCAATTTGAGTCATGACCGCTTGAGGCGGCTTGTGTTAGACCTGAAAAAAGGCGTGCGGCCTGCGCAGAACACATGATTTGCGCTAGGCGCATGGCCTGCGTATAGCTGTTTCGGCCCCATTCGTGGGGCTTTCTAATTCGCGTCATGACCAACTAGCCCAAAGGTGGCAAATCATGAGCGAATCTCTCTTGCGGTATCCCGCTCTGTCCGAAAAGGTGGACGCAGCACGCGGCACCATCCTTGACTGGCTGAACCCCCTCAGCCCGCGCCACGACCCGACCTTCCCCAAGCCGATCAAGATCGGTGCGCATTCCGTCGCCTTTGTCGAAAGCGAGGTGGATGCATGGATTGCTGCCCGTATCGCTGCGCGCGATGCCGAGCTGACCGACGCAGCCAAGCGCCAAGCCGCTGCCGCTGCCCGCCGTGAACGCGCTCGCCGCACCCAGCGCAAAGCCGCCTGACCGGAGGCCGCGCCATGCAAAAAGAAAAGCGCCACCCGGTTTCCCAAAGCAGCGCCAGCAATCAGCCAGGCCAGATTACCGCCACCGAAGCAGCGGCACAACGGCTGCGCGTACTGGCTGCCTTGCGTAGCGGCTCCTGCACGACATTTGAGCTGCGCGACCGCTGCAATGTGATGATGCCCGCCGCGCGCATCAAGGAGCTGAAAGACGCCGGCCATACCATCATCACCGATCTGATCGACGCAGAGGACAGCCACGGCAGGCCGCACGGCCGTGTTGCCAAGTACACGCTGATTCGGGAGGCCAAAGCATGAGCCTTCCCAACCGTTCCCGCGTCGGGCACAATGCCGCCGCTGCCTGCAATCAGGCGGCCAGCTTTAGCAGGCTGATTACACAGGCGGACGACCGCCAGCCCTTACCGTTGCGCGGTTTTTTTACGCCCGTTCGCAGTGTGCGTGCGTGCGCGTCCGTCTCCCTTGCAGTGCCTTCGATGGCGGGCAGGGGTGGGGAGGCCTTGCGCCTGCCGGTTCCTGTGTGCCGGTCTGCTAACCCTGCCCTTTGCCCGCCCCCTCCGTTTAGCAGCGGAAGGCGGGTTCATCCCCGCACAGGAGGCGCACGCCATGTCTAGTCACGTTCATACCCAAGCCAGTTCCACCCCGATTACCTTCAACCCGCTGCCGGACTATCACCCGCTGGCACAGTCTGCCGAACGCATGGCGCAAGCCTATGACGTGGACAGTGCTACCGAGCGTGGCGAGCTGTTCGGCGCATCGACGCTGGGCGAGCTGCAAGCCCAGGGCGCTTACCTGTTTGCCGTGCGTGCTGCACAAGCCAAGCCCGAGCGTCTGATCTGGCATTGCCAAAGCGCACTGCTGGCACGACTGGGCTTGAGCAATCACGCCGGCCTGAGCCATGAACAAGAGCTGCTGCGCGGTTTCATCATCGGCCTGATGGGCAATCTCGAACAGGCATTCGAGCAGCCAGAGGGGGATGAATGACGGACCCCGCAAACGACATCCGCGCCGCACTGGCGCACATCCCGGCGCATGACCGCGCTCTGTGGGTGTGCATGGGGATGGCCGTCAAGTCCGAGCTGGGCGATGGCGGCTTTACCTTGTGGGACGACTGGAGCCAGAGCGCCGACAATTACCAGCCCAAGGCTGCCCGCGTCGTCTGGAAAGGGCTGCCGGCTGCCGGAAAAGTCACCATCGCCAGTCTGTTTCACGAGGCCATCCAGCATGGCTGGCGGCCCAGCAAGCCCTACACGCCGCCGACGCCAGAGCAGCGCCAGCAGATCGAGGCCGCCCGACTGGCGGCACAACAGCAGGCCGAACAGGAAGCGGAGCGCCTGCATGCTGAAGCCAAGGCCAAAGCTGCCAAACTGTGGGCTGCCGCTGGCGCTGTCCGGGCTGACCATCCTTACCTGATTGCCAAGGGCATCAAGCCGGTGGGGGCCAAGCAATTGCGCGGCATGCTGGTATTGCCGCTGCGGGCTGGCGGCGAGCTGGTCAGCCTGCAACTGATTGGCGAGGATGGCGGCAAGCGCTTCCTCACTGGTGGGCAAGTCAAGGGCACGGCGCTGACGCTGGGCAGCCTGAAGGACGCAACCGAGGTCTTGCTGTGTGAAGGCTGGGCGACCGGCTGCACGCTGCATGAGGCCACCGGCCTGCCGGT
>NZ_ATZJ01000033.1 GCF_000428145.1 Chitinilyticum litopenaei DSM 21440
AACCGAAGGACTTGCCGGAGTTTTACTGGATCAACACCGTGCTCGGGAATGTCAAGATGACGCTCTCGGGCGCTTACCATGCGTTTGCCTTCGGCAAGTACGCTGATCGTTACCTGGCCGCCATCGCCTACCGTTTCAACCGCCGCTTCCGGCTGGATGCCTTGCCTGAACGCTTACTACTGGCGGTAGTGGCTTGCGGCCCAAAGACAGAATTGTGGCTACGTAAGAAAGCTGAGAGGGCTTGCTAATCAGGTTTTGCTTTCCTTCTAGATATCGAGGAGTCATGAATATGTTTAAACGTGCTCTGGTTGCTGCTGCCCTTGCCGCAGCGTTTTCTGCGTCGGCCCAAGCCGAAGTCTCCATTACCGGTTCGATGGAAATGAACATCATGACCGGCAAGAATCTTGCCGGAACCGGCACCGGACAAACCGTGCTCGACCGTGGTTTGCAACTCGATTTCAATGGTGCCGACAAGCTGGATATGGGCGGCAAGCTGATCTGGAAGGTTTCCCAAAAGCTGAATACCGGCAATCCGGCGGCCAGCGGTGCCAATGTGCTCAACCAGAATGTCTGGGGTGGCCGTGAAGCGTGGGTCGGTTTTGCGGGTGACTGGGGTTCCTTCAAGGTGGGTCGCCAGTTTCTGAACAGCTATCTGGTGCTCGACTGGCCTTATGGTCAGGGTGGCTTCTGGCAACTGGCGGAAAACAACTGGTATTCGACGGCGGCAGGCGGCAAGCTGACTGCCAATTACCTTTCTGCGAACTCGGTTAACTACCAATCGCCGTCCTTTAGCGGTTTCAGCTTTGGCCTGCAGCATTCCTGGGATGTGAATTCGGCCACGGCAGTGGGCAAGCTGGGCGATTCCAGCATTACCGATCTCTCGGCGGCATTCAGCACCGGCGGTCTTACCGTGAATGCGGGTTATCTGTTCGGTGAAGAGATCAACACCGTGGGCTCGAATGAGGAGCAGTGGTATGTGGGCGCGACTTATGCCACCGATTTTGGCCTGAACCTGCGTGCGCTGTATGAGGCCTATACCCATGAAAGTGCTTCGGGAACTGATTATGACGGCTCCGAGTTCATCGTCGGCGCGACATACGGTTGGGGCAAGCATTTCGTGAAGGGTGCCTACCAGTATGCCGAAGGTGAAAATGCCGGTGGTGGTGATGTGGATGGCAATATCTGGTCGATCGAATACGGCTACAGCCTCTCCAAGAATACCGTTGGCTATGTGCGTTACCAGGATCGCTCGAAGGATGTTTACGGCGATGTGAATTACTTCATGGTGGGCGTCTGGACCGGCTTCTGACCGTTGCTGGTGTGAGGCATAAGGGGCGGCGGTTGCCGCCCTTGTCATTCATGCCGCCTGGTCGAAAGAAATGCGCATTTCAGGGGCGCAGGCAGTGCAGGCTGTCGGCCAGCGCACTCGCGATTTTCTTGCGCGTGTCGAGGAGCTTCAGTGTCTTGGCTTCTTCGGGGTGCAGGATCACGCCCGCTTCGAAAAGGATGGCTGGCACCGTGTTGTGGCGCAACACGGCGAAATTGGCGGCGTAGATGCCCAGCTCCCGGTCGAGCAGTGGCCGGTTTTCACCGGCGATGCCGTCGGCGTGATGCAGGGTGGGCGTGAGGCCGCGTTTCTGCAGCTGGCGCGCCAGCGCGCTGGCGCAATGCAGGCTTTGCGCATACTGCGGACCGTCGGGATACACGAAGAGCGAATGCCCCTGAAAACGCTCGCTCATCCAGCGCGGCTGGCCGTTGACCAGCCACTCTTCCAGATACTCCTGCTTCATCGAGTCATGATGCACGGAGACAAACAGATCAAAGCCGGCAGCCGCCTCGGCGCGCGGCTTCAGCTCCAGCATCATGCCGTCGTCGCCGATCAGTGTGACGTCGTGCCCAGCGCCTTCCAGCGTGCTGGCAATCACCCGCGCCAGCGCCTGGTTGTAGCTGAATTCGGTTTCGCCAAAGGCGCTGATGGCGCCGGGTTTTTCCAGGTTGTGCCCGACGTCCAGTGCAATGCGCGCAGCCTGGCCCGGCGCGCTGGCACAGCTGAGGCTGGCTGCCGCCAGGGCGAGCCTGCAAAGGGCTGCGGTGCCGGCTTGGCGGGGCTTGTTCATTGATCCGGCTTGTGCTGCTTCTGCGCCTGGCTGGACGCGGATTCTGTGCTGCTTTGGCCGGCGCTGTCCCGGTCTGCCAGTCGTTCCTGCAGCAGGTCCCGCAAGTTCGTGCTGCCGGTTGTTTCACCCTGGCCCTGTTCGGCGCGCGTGATGCGCTCGGCGGTCTGTTCGGCGCGCTTGGCGGCAAACTTCGGGCGCAGCACATTCATCATCACGATGTCGCGCACAGTCATCAGCAGCAGGAACCAGGCGATCAGGATGCCGGCGTAGAGCATGCTGTCGGTGCGCACCGTCGGCAGCAGCTGCTCGATCAGCGGATTGATGCCGAACTGGATGCTGCCGATGATCACCAGCAGCAGCACGACGGTAGACATCGCGCGTTCCTTCAGAAAAGTGCCGCGCAGCAGGATGCGCTGTTCCATCTTGCTCAGTCCCTGTAGTTCGGGAACCTGATCGGGGCGCAGATAAAAGCTCAAAGTGATCTCCTTGTTGGGGGTATGGGGCTGCAGCCAAACAGGGTGTTGGGTTGCGGTGTTATGGGTTGACAGGTATGAGAAAGGCCGCACGCGGCGGCCTTTCTCTGAGTGGCTAAAAGACCAGCAGTTCCACCGTTCGGTGCTTAGCCCAGCCACTTGCGCGCATTGCGGAACATGCGCAGCCAGCCGCCGTCCTCGCCCCAGCTCTCCGGGTGCCAGCTGTTCTGTACCGTGCGGAACACGCGCTCCGGGTGCGGCATCATGATGCTGAAGCGGCCATCGGCGGTGGTGACGCCGGCAATGCCTTGCGGGCTGCCATTCGGGTTGAGCGGGTAGGTTTGCGTGCTCTTGCCGTGGCTGTCGACATAGCGCATCGCGACAATGGCCTTGCCGATATCGCCCTGCTGGCTGAAGTTGGCAAAGCCCTCGCCGTGGCTGACCACGACCGGGAACTGGCTGCCGGTCATACCGCCGAAGAACAGCGACGGTGATTGCGGCAGCTCGACCATCACAAAGCGGGCTTCAAATTGCTCGGACTGGTTGCGGGTGAACTTCGGCCAGTTTTCCGCCCCCGGGATGATGCCCGACAGGTTGGCCATCATCTGGCAGCCGTTGCACACGCCCAGACCGAAGGTGTCGCTGCGGCCAAAGAATGCTTCGAACTGTTCGCGCGCCTGCGGGTTGAACAGGATGCTCTTCGCCCAGCCCTCGCCGGCGCCCAGTACGTCACCGTAGGAGAAGCCGCCGCAGGCCGCCAGGCCCTTGAAATCAGCAAGCTGCACGCGGCCGGCGATGATGTCGCTCATGTGCACGTCCGTTGCGGCAAAGCCGGCGCGGGTGAAGGCGGCGCCCATTTCCACATGGCCGTTCACGCCCTGCTCGCGCAGGATGGCGATGCGCGGCTTGGCTCCGGTAGCGATAAAGGGGGCGGCGACGTCATCGCTCGGGTCAAAGCTCAGCTTGGCAAACAGGCCCTTGTCATTCTTGTCGGCCAGCAGTGCATACTCACTGTCGGCGCAGGCCGGGTTGTCGCGCAGGCGCTGGAGTTGCCAGCTGGTGAAGGACCAGGCCTTGTGCAGCTCGACGCGGGCTTCGTCGAGCAGCACGCGGTTGCGTTTCTTGATTTTCAGCTTGTCATCGCTGTTGATGTGGCCGATCACGTGCAGCTCGCTGGCGAGGCCGGCATTCATGAACGCGGCAATCACGGCGGCGGTGTCGCTGCGTTTCACCTGCAGGACGGCACCCAGCTCTTCATTGAACAGCACGCCCATCACACGGCCGTTTTCGGCGCGCGCCACGTCTTCCGGCGTCAGCTCGCCCTGCGCACGCTGCTGGCGGCGACGGTCGATGCACAGCTCGTCGATTTCCAGCGTAACGCCCACATGGCTGGCGAACATCATCTCGGTGATGGTGGCGATCAGGCCGCCATCGCCGCGGTCATGGTAGGCCAGCAGCTTGCCGTCGGCATTGAGTGCCTGCACGGTATTGAAGAACGCCTTCAGGTGCGACACGCTGACGACATCCGGCGCCCAGTTGCCAACCTGCTTGTTCACCTGTGCCAGTGCGGAAGCGCCCAGACGGCACTTGCCACAGCCGAGGTCGATCAGCAGCAGATCGGTGTCGCTGTCGTTGGCCAGTTGCGGCGTCAGCGTCTTGCGCACATCGGTCACGGGAGCAAAGGCGGAGATGATCAGCGACAGCGGTGCGACCACGGCCTTTTTCTCGCCCTGGTCTTCCCAGACGGTCTTCATCGACAGTGAGTCCTTGCCAACCGGGATGCTGATGCCCAGCTCCCGGCACAGTTCCAGGCCCACGGCCTCGACGGTGTCGTACAGATTGGCGTCTTCACCCGGATGGCCGGCTGCGGCCATCCAGTTGGCGGAAAGCTTGACGTCGCCCAGCTTGGCAATCGGCGCTGCGGCGATATTGGTCAGTGCTTCACCCACCGCCATGCGGCCGGACGCCGGCGCGGAAATCAGCGCCAGCGGCGTACGCTCACCCATGGCCATGGCTTCGCCAAGATTGGTGTCATACGCCATGGCGGTGACGGCGACATCGGCAACCGGTACCTGCCAGGGGCCGACAAACTGGTCGCGCGCGGTGTAGCCGCCCACGGTGCGGTCGCCGATGGTGATCAGGAATTTCTTGTCGGCAACGGCAGGCAGTTGCAGGACGCGGTAGACCGACTCCTTCAGATCCAGCGTCGACGAGTCGAACACCGGCAGTTCTGGTTTCAGGCGCTGCACGTCGCGCGTCATCTTCGGCGGTTTGCCCAGCAGCACGTCCATCGGCATGTCGACGGGCTTGTTGCCGAAGTGCGGGTCTTCCACCACCAGCTGGCGCTCGGTGGTCACGCGGCCGATCACGGCGAAGGGGCAGCGCTCGCGCTCGGCGATCGCTTCGAAGGTCAGCAGTGCTTCCGGCTTGATCGCCAGCACATAGCGCTCCTGCGATTCGTTGGACCAGATTTCCTTCGGGGCCATGCCGCGCTCTTCGATGTGCACCTTGCGCAGGTCGAACACCGCGCCCATGCCGGCGTCGTTGACCAGCTCGGGGAAGGCGTTGGAAATGCCGCCGGCGCCGACGTCGTGAATCGATTCGACCGGGTTCTTCTCGCCCAGCTGCCAGCAGCGGTCAATCACTTCCTGAGCGCGGCGCTCGATTTCCGGATTGCCGCGCTGCACCGAATCAAAGTCGAGATCGGCCGCATTCGCGCCGGTGGCCATTGACGAGGCCGCGCCGCCGCCCATGCCGATCAGCATGCCCGGGCCGCCGAGCTGGATCAGCAGGGCACCATCGGGCAGCGCGTTCTTGCCGACGTGGATGTCGCGGATATTGCCCAGGCCGCCGGCGATCATGATGGGCTTGTGATAGCCGCGGCGCTCGCCATTGACGGTTTCCTCGAAGGTGCGGAAGTAGCCGGTGAGGTTGGGGCGACCGAATTCATTGTTGAACGCGGCGCCGCCGATCGGGCCTTCGATCATGATGGCCAGGGCATCGGCAATGCGCTCGGGCTTGCCGTAAGTCGGCTCTTCCCAGGGCTGGACAGCGCCGGGAATGTTCAGGTTGGAAACGGTAAAGCCGGTCAGACCCGCCTTGGGCTTGGAGCCGCGGCCGGTGGCGCCTTCGTCGCGGATTTCGCCGCCGTTGCCGGTCGCTGCGCCCGGGAAAGGCGAGATGGCGGTCGGGTGATTGTGCGTTTCCACTTTCATCAGGATATGGGTGTTTTCCTGGTGGCCGGCGTACTCGTTCGAGCCCGGCGTGGGGTAGAAGCGGTTGATTGGCGCGCCTTCGATCACCGACGCGTTGTCGGAGTAGGCAACGACGGTGCCTTGCGGTGCGGCCTTGTGCGTTTCACGGATCATGCCAAAGAGGCTGTAATCCTGCTTTTCGCCGTCGATGATGAAGTTGGCGTTGAAGATCTTGTGGCGGCAGTGCTCGGAGTTGGCCTGCGCGAACATGGTCAGCTCGACGTCGGTGGGGTTGCGGCCGAGCTTCTGGTAGTTCTCGACCAGATAATCGATTTCGTCATCCGACAGCGCCAGGCCGAATTCGCCGTTGGCCTTCACGAGCGCGGTCTTGCCGCCACCCAGAATGTCGATGCTCAGCAGCGGCTTGGGTTCGAAATGCCGGAAGAGTTCGGCGCCGGCATCCAGCGAATCGAAGACCTGCTCGGTCATGCGGTCGTAAACCAGCGGCAACAGAATGTTCTTCTCTGCGGAAGACAGCAATTGACCATCCTTGCCGGCGTAGACCACCATGCCGCGTTCGATGCGCAGCACCTTGCCTTCCAGGCCGCAGTGCAGGGCGATGTCGGTGGCTTTCGACGACCACGGCGAGATCGTGCCCAGTCGCGGCAGTACCACCAGCGTGCTGCCCGCGGCCTTGTCGGCCTGCGCGGGTTCGCCATAGCTGAGGATGCGCTCCAGGGTGGCCAGCTCGCTGTCCGACAGGGGGGCGGCCAGTTCGACGAAGTGCCAGTATTCGGCGTACAACTGCAGCGCAAGCCCGTGCGCGGCCAGTGCGCCGGCGAGTTTGTCGATGCGGAACGGGGAGAGCGCGGTGCCGCCGCGCAGTTTGAGCACTTCAGCCATGTCGGAAGTCCGGAATCAGCAAGAGAAACAAAGACGTGATCATACCGAAAAACCCGTTAATCCGCTGGCTTGCTGTGGGGCTGATCGCGCTTGGCCTGCCTGTGCGCGCCGCCGACCTTACCGCCTATACCGAGAACCTGCCGCCCTTGAATTATCTCAGCGAAGGGCCGCCTGCAGGCTTCACCGTCGAGCTGGTGCAAAAGCTTGCCCAGGAAAGCGGGCTGAGCATCGACATCCGGCTCATGCCCTGGTTGCGTGCCTATCAGACGGCCCGCCAGACGCCCGACAGCCTGTTGTTTACCCTGGTGCGCCTGCCCGAGCGCGAGGCGCAGTTCGCGTGGCTGGGCCCGATCGCCAAGCGGCGCGTGGCGCTCTACCGGCTGGCGAGCCGTAACGACATCCGCGTGCATGCGCTGGCCGACGCCCGGCGCTACCGCATCGGTGTGGTGCGCGAATCCGCGGCAACCCGGCAGATGCTGGCGGCCGGATTCCGTTTCGAGCACGAACTGGAGGCGGGCAATGACGATTTGATGAACATGAAAAAACTGCGCGGCGGGCGCATTGATCTGCTGCTGGCGCTGGATGCTTCGGCCCACTTCAATCTGCGCCAGCTGGCCGGTGGCAGCGACGAACTGGTCGAGGTGCTCGTGCTGGATGCGCAAAGCGACTACTACATCGGTGCCAGCACGCAGATGCAGCCAGCCAAGCTGCGCGCCTTGCGCCAGGCGTTCGCCCGGCTGCAGCAGCGCTACTTTGCCCGGTAGGCCGGCGGTGGCCGGTACAAGCACAAGTGCGGAAAAGTAATTGTCGCATCCGCTCGGTAAGGTGAGTGCGCTACTTGTGGTGCCATGCATCGCGCGCTATACCTTTACAGCCTGTCCCGCCGCGCGCATGCAAACCGGGCGGGGCATGATGACCCGCTTCCTGCCGGTGCGCACCGCGCGGCCGCCGCCGGAACGGCAAGACATGACAAGTAGAGAGGGAAGGGGCGCTACCCCCGTCGATTCATCCTTGCGGAGCTAATCACAATGACACAACCCGCCGGTTCACATCTGCAATTCACCTGGCAGTGCCTGGCCAACGGCCACAATGGCGACAACTTCCTCGCCGAGCTCAAGCTCACCAACCTGTCTGACCAGGCGTTCGCCGGCGAGGGCTGGACGGTTTACTTCAATACCTGCCGCAAGATCAAGCCGGAAACCGTGACCGGCGGTGTGCTGATTGAGCAGGTCAACGGCGACCTGTGGCGGATGAAGCCGACGCCCGAGTTCGGCCGGCTCGCCAGCGGTGACACCCGCCTGATTGCCTACGAGGGCATGTTCTGGACGATTTCGCACACTGATGCGCCGCTGGGCTTTTACATCGTTTATGGCGAAGGCACGGCGAATGCGCGTGCCGAGGCGATCGGCGATCCGCAGATCCTGGCCTTTGCCAGTGATGCTGCGCGTGACCGCAATGCCAATGACAAGACGCCGCAAAAGTGGTCGGCCGAGAGCCGCTACGCCGAGAATGCGGGGCTCAGCCAGCTTGCCGCCGACAAGGTGGGCAAGATCACGCCGACACCGCTGGAAGCCGCGTTCACCGCCGGCGAATTCCTGATTCATGCCGAAACACTGATCGTGCATGGCCCGGAGCTGGCCAGCGAAGCGGCCTTCCTGCGCGCCAGCCTGAAAGACGTGACCGGCGCCGAACTGCAGCGTGCGGCCATCGAGGTTTCCGGCCGTCCGGCCATTGCCCTGAAGCTGGGCAAGGTGGCCCAGGCCAACGCGATTGCCGCCGAAGCGTATGAACTTGCCATTACCCCGGCCGGCATCGTCATTACCGGCAATACCGCGCACGGCGTCTTCAACGGCATCCAGAGCCTGCGCCAGCTGCTGCCGGTGGCCGCCTGGCTCAACCCGCAAGCCGAAGTCGCCGTGCCCTGTGGCCGGGTGGTTGATGCCCCGCGCTTTGCTTATCGCGGCATGCATCTCGATGTGGGCCGCAACTTCTCCAGCAAGGAATCGGTGCTGCGCCTGCTCGACTGCATGGCGCTCTACAAGCTCAACAAATTCCATTTCCACCTCACCGACGATGAAGGCTGGCGCCTGGAAATCCCGGGCCTGCCGGAGCTCACCGACATCGGCAGCAAGCGCGGCTACACCGCCGACGAAACCGACAATCTGGTGCCCTGCTTCGGCTCGGGCGCCGAGGTGAAGGATTCCAGCGGCACGGGCTTCTACAGCCGCGAGGATTACATCGACATCCTGCGCTTTGCCGCTGCCCGCCATATCGAAGTGGTGCCGGAAATCGACGTTCCGGGGCACGCCCGCTCGGCCATCAAGGCCATGGAAGCGCGCTACCAGCGCCTGATGGCCGAGGGCCGCGAGGCGGAAGCGAAGCAATACCTGCTCAACGACTTCAACGATGCCTCGAAGTACGAATCGGTGCAGCTCTGGCACGACAACGTGATCTGCATTGGCCTGGATTCGGCCTATGCCTTCATCGAGAAGGTGCTCGACGAAGTGCATGCGATGTACAAGGAAGCCGGCGTGGCCTTCACCACCATGCACACCGGCGGCGACGAAGTGCCGCACGGCGCCTGGGAAGGCTCGCCGATCTGCCAGGCCTTCATGAAAGAGCATGGCCTGAGCACCATCCAGGATCTGCTCGACTACTTCATGGAACGCTATCGCGGCATGCTGAAAAAGCATGGCCTGACGTTTGGTGGCTGGGAAGAGATCGCGCTGGTCAAGGAAACGCATGACGGCGCCACCCACCATGTGCCGAATCCGAAGTTCCTCAATGCCAACTTCCAGCCCTATGTCTGGAACAACGTCTGGGGCTGGGGCCAGGAAGACTACGCCTACCAGCTGGCCAATGCCGGTTACAAGACCGTGCTGTCGAACGTGACCAACCTCTACTTCGATCTGGCCTACGCCAAGGACCCGGCCGAGCCTGGCTACTACTGGGGCGGGTTCATCGAAACGCGCTATGCCTACGAATTCTGCCCGCTGGACATCTTCACCACCGCCACGGTGAACCTGTTCGGCCACCCGCTTGATCGCGAGGCGCTGGACATGAAGGTGCGCCTGACCGAAGAGGGTGTAAAGAATATCCTCGGCATCCAGGGGCAGTTGTGGGCGGAAAACGTCCGCGATGCCGGCCGCCTCGAATACCTGGCGATGCCGCGCGTGATTGCCCTGGCCGAGCGCGCCTGGGCGGCCGATCCGGGCTGGACGGCGATGGCTGACGCGGCCGCGCGCCAGGCGAAGATGGATGCGGACTGGAACGAGTTTGCCAACCGCCTGGGTCAGCGCGAGCTGGCGCGTCTGGATGGCTTCCTCGGCGGCTATGGCTATCGCATCCCGCTGCCGGGCGCGAAGATCGAGAACGGCAAGCTGTTTGCCAATGTCTCGGCGCCGGGCCTGACCATCCGCTACACGCTGGATGGCAGCGAGCCGGTGGCCAGTTCGCCGCGCTACATCGCGCCCGTCGATGTGGCCGGCAAGGTCAAGCTGGCGACCTTCGCCAGCGACAACCGCAAGAGCCGCACCGTAGTGGTAGGCTAGGTATTGCCTTGAGGCCCTTTCTGCGAAAGGGCCTCAGTGATATACCTCGACGCGCAGCCTTGGCTGCGCGTTTTGCTTTTATCGTGCTTGCATGCCGTGACAAGTGGGCGAAGCCGGATTGCGGTATAGTTCGCGCCGTCCATGGTGCCCGGGCCGTTTTTGGCCGGGTTAAACGGGAAACAGGTGCAAAACCTGTGCTGCCCCTGCAACGGTAAGCCAGTGTGGGTGCGTCAGCGAAGCCGCGCAACGCGGTTTCGGGCCACTGCCGAGATTCGGCGGGAAGGCGACGCATCAAGTCTGGTCAGCCCGGATACCGGCCTGGATGACGTCCTGCCGCGCGCTGCGCGGGCAGGGTTCATCACTGCGGCAGGGTGATCGCAGCAGAACACCAGGGCCGACCATGGCCGGGCTGTTGTGCTTCCTGTCGCGCGCAAGCTTCGATACACATGGGGTGTATCGACAGGAAGCCAAATGAATACCAGCCTTACCCGCACATACCTCCTTGTTTCTTCGCTGTTTGTTGCCCAGGCCTGTCTGGCCGACGCCACCGTGCTCGACGAAGTCGTCGTCACCGCCGCGCGCGTGCCGACCGCAACCGAACGCTTGCCGGTCAGCACGTCCGTCATCACCGCCGGCGAGATTGCCGCCAGCACCGCGACGACGATTGCCGACCTGCTTGCCGCCGAGGCCGGCATCCGCCGCTTCAGCAGCTCCGGTTCCGAACATGGCGCGGCCATTGACCTGCGCGGTTTTGGTGTCAGTGCCTCCAGCAATACGCTGATTCTCGTTGACGGCGTGCGCCAGAACACCAATGACCTGGCCGCGCCGAATCTCGCCGGCCTGCCGCTGGCGGCGATCGAGCGCATCGAGATCGTGCGCGGCTCCGGCGCGGTGGCCTACGGTGGCGGCACCACTGGCGGTGTGATCAACATCATCACGCGCAAGGCGCAAGCCAGCAGCGTGGCTGGCGAAGCCAGTCTCAACGTCGGCAGCGATGCCTACCGCGAAGTGAACGGCAGCGTGCGCGCGGCCAGCGAGCGCTTTGCCCTGGATGCCTTCGTGCAGTCGCTCAACGCCGACCATTACCGCGACAACAACGCCGAGCGCATCGATGCCGGCGGCGCCGGGCTGACCTTCATGCACGACAGCGGCAGCGTGCGCGCCTTCGCCCGCTTCAGCGACCAGAATCTGCGCCTGCCCGGTGGCCGCCGCGTTGATCCGGCCACGGGGCTGGACGAGGTGCGCGATGACCGGCGCGGCACCGCCTCGCCGGACAATTTCATGGACACCGACAGCCACACGCTGGGCCTGAGCATCAGCCAGGATGTCGGCGCGCACGGCCTGCTGCTGCTGGATGCCGCCCGCCGCGACAAGGACAACCTTGCGCTCTACCGCAGCCAGTGGGGCGACTGGTGGGACGAGCGTGCGCTGGAAGAAAGCACCGCCAGCCTGCGCTACGAGCAGCGCCTGGCCGGTGGTCATCAGCTGATCGCCGGGGTGGACCTGCTCGACAGCCGCATGGATGGCCGCGCGGGCGTCACGCCGCAGCCGGCGGTGCGCGCCGAGCAGCGCCACCACGGCGTGTTTGCCCAGGGCATCTTCACCGTGCAGCCGCAAACGACGCTGACGCTGGGCGCGCGCCGCCAGTGGGTTGACGAGCAGATCCGTGACCTGGGCGGCGGTGGCGGCGACCACGACACCGATACCGCGCTGAATGCCTGGGAAGCCGGCGTGCGCCATGCGTTCGCGAAGGAGTGGTCGGCCTATGCGCGCGCCGGCAAGAGCTTCCGCCTGCCCAATGCCGACGAGCTGGCCTATCTGACTGAAGCGCTGCGCCCGCAGACCTCGCTGGACAAGGAAATCGGCCTGCAATGGCAGACTCCGGCCGCCGCCGCGCGGCTGGCGATCTATCGCTACGATCTGGACGATGAAATCCACTTCAACAAGCTGGCCGGCGGCGGCTGGGGCAGCAATGTGAATCTGGACCCGACGCGCCGCCAGGGCATCGAGCTCGACGGCAGCTGGCAGCTGGACAGCCAGTGGCGCTTCAGCGGCAATGTCAGCTGGCAGGATGCGACCTTCCGCGCCGGACAGGCCGGCGGCGTCGAGCTGGCCGGCAAGCGCGTGCCGATGACGCCGCAGTGGCTGGCCAATGCCGGCGTCCGCTGGACGCCGACCGCGGCGCTGGGCGTGTCCGCCGATCTGCAATACGTCGGCCGGCAGCGCCTCGACAATGACCAGGCCAACCAGTTTGCCACGCAACTGTCGGCGTACACGCTGGTCAACGTGAAGCTGGACTACCGCTTCAGCAAGCAGGTGTCCGCCGCATTCGCGGTGCACAATCTGTTTGACGAAGCCTACGCCAGCTATGGCATTCGCAGCGATGCGACCGGTGCTGCCGGCAGCTACCTGCTGTACCCGGAGGCCGGCCGCAGCGTGCGCGCCAGCTTGAACGTGCAGTTCTGAGCGCCGGTCAGGCCGGGTCTTGACCCGGTCTGAGGGGTGTTCATGATGTGTTGCTGGGTATGTTCTTGTGGCCTTTATGCTGTATTGGCTGCAGGGATATACCCTGTTGTTTGGATTGCGCACAGTGGTGCCGTACGCAATGCGCTGCGGAAAGGACGCTTGCAGATCGGCCCTGTTTGACGCGCTGTATGACTACCTAATCGGGCGAAGTGATGTTGAGCATGCGCCACGCCGCGCATCGCAAGGAGACTGGAAATGAATGACGACACGCTGCGCCAGCAGCGCCACGCGGCGCGCATGGCACGCAAGAAGGCCCATATCGATGCTCGCATCGCCGAGGCCGACCTCGACACCGGCGTGCTGCTGGTGCTGACCGGCAACGGCAAGGGCAAGTCCTCCTCGGCCTTTGGCATGGTGGCGCGCGCCATCGGCCATGGCATGAAGGTCGGCGTGGTGCAGTTCATCAAGAGCCGCACCGACACCGGCGAAGAAGCCTTGTTCGGCCAGCATTGCGAGTGGCATGTGATGGGCGACGGCTTTACCTGGGATACGCAGAACCGCGAAGGCGACACGCGCAAGGCGGAAGAGGCCTGGGCCATTGCCAGCCGCATGCTCGCCGATGCTTCGTATGAACTGGTCGTGCTCGACGAGCTGACCTACTGCCTGTCCTACGGCTATCTGGACAAGGCCCGCGTGCTGGCCGATCTGGAAAGCCGCCCGGAGATGCAGCATGTGGTGGTTACCGGGCGCGGCGCGATCGCCGAGCTGTGCGAGATCGCCGATACCGTTTCGGAAATCGAGAACAGCAAGCACGCCTTCAACGCCGGCATCCGCGCGCAGAAAGGGCTGGAGTGGTGAGCGCGGCGCAGGCCCTCGAGCAGCTGCTGCACGAGGAGATTCCGCTGACCCGTGCGCTGGGGCTGACCGTAACGCAGGCCGCGCCCGCACGGGTTTGTCTGGCGGCGCCGCTGGCGCCGAACATCAATCACAAGGCCACGGCCTTTGGCGGCAGCCTTTATGCGCTGGCCGTGCTGGCCGGCTGGGGCATGATCGCGGTGCGACTCAAGGCCGCCGGCCTGCAGGCGCACATTGTCATTCAGGAGGCGCAGATCCGCTACCGGCAGCCGGTGACCGACACGCTGCAGGCCGAGTGCCACGTACCCGACGAGGCGGCGTTTGCGCGCTTTTTGCGGATCTTCGCGCGGCATGGCAAGGCGCGCATCAGCCTGCCGGTGACCATGCGCGGTACGGCAGGGGAGGCGGTCGTTTTCCATGGCGATTATGTCATTCATTCCTGAGCGGCGCGGCCTGCTGGCGCTGCTCGGGGTGCTGGCGATGCTGGATGCCGCTGCCGCCATCAGCGTGCGCGACGATCTGGGCCAGACCATCACGCTGGCCCGGCCCGCCCAGCGCATCATCAGCCTCGCGCCCAGCCTGACTGAAAACGTGTTCGCCGTCGGTGCGGGCGCGCAGCTGGTCGGCGCCGTCGATTACAGCGATTACCCGCCGCCGGCGCGCAAGATCGAGCGGGTGGGCGGCTACCACGGCTTTGATCTGGAGCGCATCCGTGCGCTCAAGCCCGATCTGGTGCTGGCCTGGGCCAGTGGCAATCCGCAGCGCCAGGTCGAGCAAATCAAGGCGATGGGTATCCCCGTCTTTGTCAATGAGGCAAAGGGTTTGCAGGATATACCCGGCTTGATGGTGCGGCTTGGCCAGTTGAGTGGCCATGAGGCCGAGGCGAAAAAGCAGGCTGATGCCTATGTGCGCCGCCTGGCTGCGCTGGAACAGACCTACGCCGCGCGCACGCCGGTGCGGGTGTTTTATCAGGTCTGGCAGCGGCCGCTGATGACGATCAACCGCGAGCAGTTCATCAGTGATGCACTGCGACGCTGCGGCGCGGTGAACGTGTTTGCCGGCCTGGCGTCGCTGACGCCGACGGTGGACGAGGAGGCGGTGATTGCCGCGCGCCCGCAGGCCATCATTACCAGCGGCGGCGAGGAAGGCGCGCCGCTGGCGCACTGGCGCAAGTGGCGCGACATCCCGGCGGTACGCCGGGGCCAGCTGCATGTGCTGCCGCCCGACATTCTGGTGCGCATGGGACCAAGACTGGTCGATGGTGCCGAAGCGCTGTGCAAGGCCGTGGATCAGGCGCGGCGGGCGGGGTGATGCGTCGCGAGGGCGCTGCGCTGCGGCGGCCAGCAAAAACCGGGAGGGCTTGCGCCACTCCCGGCCGGGTTTGCGATGGATCGAATGTGGCGGTCAGGCCGGGCTGGCCAGGCCGTCATCGAGTTCCAGGTCCAGCTCCAGATCCGCGGCCGTTTCGGCTGCGGCGGCGGGCAGGGCGGCTGCACCCTTGCGGCGGCGCAGCAGGCGTTCGTCACGTTTCATCATGCGGCTGAGGCTGCGGGCGGCCACGTGCGTTGCGCGGTCAATGGCGGCAAGCAGGTCGACCGAACGCTCGGTCACCACGATGGGTTTGTGGCCGGGCACGGTCAGGTTGATCTGGCAGGTCTTGTCGATGCCGCCGCGCGGGCCGTTCACATCGGTCAGTCGCACCGTGATGCCACCCACTTTCAGCAGCAGGCGGTCAAGCGCGAGACGGAGCCGGTTCATCACATAGCGATGGGTGTGCTGGTCAATTTTCAGGTTCTTGACAATGATTTGCGGCTTCATGGTGTTGCTCCTTCGTGTAAGGACAGGCCCATCGTAACCGTACTGCAGCAATCGAATAAATCGGATAAAGTCTGCGCAACCATCCAATAAAATCGGATTGATTTCGTGAACTTCCGCCTCAACTTCCACCACCTCCGATATTTCTGGCATGTGGCCCGCGAGGGCAGCATCACCGGCGCTGCGGCCAAGCTGGGGCTGCGCGCCCAGACGGTCAGCCACCAGGTCAGCCAGCTTGAGCAGGCCCTGGGACGCGCACTGTTTGCGCCGGAAGGGCGGGGGCTGGCGCTGACCGATTGCGGCCGCGATGTGCTGCGCTACGCCGACCAGATCTTCCTGCTGGGCGAGGAGCTGCTGGACTGCCTGCACGAGGAAGGGCGCGGCCCCAGCTTGCGGCTCAATGTCGGCATTTCCGACGTCTTGCCCAAGACCGTCAGCTGCCAGCTGCTCGGTCCGGCGCTGGCCCTGCCGCAAACGCTGAAACTGACCTGCCGCGAGGGTGACAGCGACCCGCTGCTGGCCGATCTGGCGCTGCACCAGCTCGATCTCGTGCTGACCGACCGGCCGCTGGGCGCGGCCTCTGCCCAGCAGTTCCTGTGCGTCGAACTGGCGACCTGTCCGGTGTGGATTTTTGCCACGCCGCTGCTGGCGGATCGCTGGGGGGAAAACTGGCTGGGCGGCGCGCCCTTCCTGCTGCCGGCGCGCGGCAACATGCTGCGCAGCAAGCTGGATCAGTGGTTTGCCGCGCAGGGCGTGCAGCCGAACGTGGTCGGCGAGTTCGACGACATGGCCTTGCTGCAGGCCTTTGCGCGCCGTGGCCTCGGCATGTTCGCCGCCCCGGCCTTTGCGCCCGACGAACTGGCCAGCGACGGCGCCCTGCGCGGGCTGGGGCTGCTCGAAGGCATCGAGGAAACCTTTTACGCGGTTACCACGCCGCGCAAGCAGGAGCACCCAGCCGTGCGCGTCGTCTTGCGTCAGGGGGGCTGATCGCGACTTTGTGCCGGTGACGGGCAGTGTCGCGCGGCCGCTGCACTTCATCAGTCAATCAGCAACCACTGATCCGTTGATCTGTAAGAAAAGGACAGCGGCATAGTAGTATCGCCCGCACAACAATCACGACAGCGCCTGGAACAGCGGCGACAGCCCGATCTGGAAACACGCCGGGGCACATGGCAAAGCGCGGTGCGAAAACGGGTTTCGACCTGGACGCGCCGCGTCACCGCGCCAGCCTCCGGTTTCGGTCTGGCGCCCGTCAGGCAAGCAATTTGGGGAATGACGTTGCGCAAACCATTGACGATTCGTACGGCCGGCCTGCTCCTGACCGGCATCAGCAGCCTGGCCGGCAGCGCCTGGGCCGCGCCTGGCTGGGAGGAAAACAGAACCTACCACCGTGGCGATGAGGTGGTTTTCGCCGGGCAGCGCTATGCCGCGCTGCTTGCGCACTCCGCATACAGTGGCGCGGGCTGGAATCCGGCGGCCGCGCCATCGCTATGGCGGCCGCTGAGTGGCGCCGCTGCCGATGGCCAGACCAGTGCAGGGCTTGCCGGCGATTCGGCCTGCCTCGCGGCCTGGCAGGCAGGCAATACCTATGTCGCCGGTAACCGGGTCAGCCACCAGGGCCGCAATTACGAGGCCCGCTGGTGGACTCGCGGCGACGTGCCTGGCAGTACCGGGCAATGGGGTGTCTGGCTCGAGCTGGGTACTTGCGCAAGCGGCAGCATCGCCACACCGCTCGTCACGGCAACGCCTTCACCGACGCCGGTGCCGACTGTGCGACCAAGCGCCACCGCGACCCCCTTGCTGACCCCGACCCCGACCGCAACCCCGCTGCCGACGGCCAGCCCGACTGGCGCTCCTGCTGTGGCTACGGCTTGCGCCACGGCCTGGCTTGCCACGACGGCTTATACCGGCGGCCAGCGCGTCAGCCACGGCGGGCGCAGTTATGAGGCCAAATGGTGGACGCGTGGCGAAGAGCCCGGAACAACCGGCGACTACGGCGTCTGGAAAGATCTGGGCGTCTGTGGTGTGAGCGTTACTCCCAGTCTTGCGGCCACCGCGACCGCCGTGCCGACTGCCAAGCCCAGTGCGACCCCGGTCGTCACTGCGACGCCAACGGCTACCGCAACCCCGACGGCAAAACCAAGCACGACCCCGACGCCAAGCGCAACACCCACAGCCACGCCAACCCCGACGGCCACACCGACACCCGTTGCCGGTGCGGGGCTGCAGATCAGTGAGGTCGCCAGCGACCCGAATGGCAGCGGCAGCTGGTTTGAAATCCGCAACGCCGGCAGCAGCGCGGTCAGCCTCGCCGACATCCGCGCCCGCATCCGCGGCAGCGCCGGCAGCGTCAGCGAGTTTGCGCTGGGCAGCGGCAGCCTGCCGCCCGGTGCCTTCCTTGTCGCCGCGGCGGCCACCGGCGCGCGCGGCCAGATCGCGAACGCGCAAATTGTTTATCTGGGCCAGAGCAGCAATTACCCGCGCTGGACCAGCGCATCCGGCGCCATCGAGCTGGTGCGCAACGGCCAGACGCTCGACTTCGTGCGCTTTGGCGGCAGCAGCGAACAGCCGCTGAGCGCAGGCGCGTGGAGCGGGGCAAATGCCGTGGCGATTCCGGCCACTTACGGCTATGCACTGGTGCGCTACTTCACGCAGACCAGCGACAGCAACAGCGCGGCCGACTGGCAAAGCGTCGCCTTCTCGACGCCGGGCGGGCGCAATGACGTGCCGGCCAGCGCGACCGACAGCGACGGCGACGGCATTCCGAGCAGCGCCAAGGTCGCCGGTGGTACTTACGCGGGTTTGGATCTTTATGGCATGGGCGTGCGCGCCGGGCGCCCGGCCATCCTCATCCAGGTCGATCACATGCAAAGCAGCGACGAGGGCGTGATCCCGCAACGCGAAGCCTTGCAGGCGGTGGCCGATGCCTTTGCGCGGCGCAATATCGACGTGATCTTCGACGCCGGCAGCCTGTATTCCGGCACCTTCAGCCCGGTGAATTTCAATCTGGGCGGTGGCCGGCAGGTCGCGTTCTCGGCCTGCGTCGACCTCAGCCCGCCAGCCGGTTGCGCGGCGCTGGCCGATTACAAGGCCAGCAGCATGGACGTGCGCCGCCGCCAGATTTTCCACTACCTGCTGATGGGCAGCAGCCGCAACGCCGACGGCAGCTCGGGTTCGTCGGGCGTGGCCGAAATCGGCGGCAACGACCTGATCGTGTCGCTGGGCAAGTGGGGGCTGAACAGCAGCACGGCCAGCAACCGCTACCGGCTGATCAACTACCAGGCCGGTACCATCATGCACGAGCTGGGGCACAACCTCGGCCTGCGTCACGGCGGCTTCGAGAACGCCAACAACAAGCCGAACTACTACAGCATCATGAATTACCTCTACCAGCTGCGTGGCATGGGTGACAGCGGCAATGGCAGTGGCCCGGCGCAGCGCTATCTGGCCAGCAAGGGGTATCTGTCCAGCTGCAGCATCGAAGGTAGCCCCTGCGGCAATACCTTCCGCATCGACTATTCCGATGGCAGCGGCGCGCGGCTGAACGAAAACAGCCTGCTCGAGTCCGACAATATCGGCCGCGGTGCAGCAGGCGGCGCCTACGCCGACTGGAACAACAGCAAGGCGCTCAATACGGCGGCCTACGCGCTGGATCTCAATGGCGACGGCGTCATGGGCTATCTGCAGGATTACGACGACTGGACCAGCCTGACGATGCGCTTTGCGCGCACCAGCCAGGGCGCAGCCGGTGTGGCCATGCTGCGCAGCCAGCCCAGCACGCAGGCCCGCCCGCCCCAGCACTCGCGCGCCTTCATGCATGACCGGTTTGAAGTGTCAGAAGAAGAGGCACCACCGGCCGAATTCTTCGACGAATTGAGGAGGGCTTCGCCGCATGTCCGTGCTGACTAACTGCGCTGTCGCGCTTGCAGCGGGCGCGCTCGCCATGACCAGCCAGGCCGCCCCCTTGCGCATCGGACCCTTGCCGCTGGATACGGTCATCTCCGGCCCGGTCAGCAACTGGCAGCAGCAGGAGCCGCTGCTGCAGTTCGAGTTGGGCGATCACACGCTGAGCATCGAAAACGCCGGCCTGGCGAACGGGGTCGACGTACGCCGTCTCAGCGCCCGTGCGCAGCGTGAAGCCCACCCGGCTGGCCCGCAAACGCGTCTCTACCTGCAGCGCGACGGGCGCGACTGGCTGCTGCTGGCCGCCGGCCTGCATCCGGGCGCCAGTCTGCCCGAAGGCTGGACGCTGTTCTGGCAGGATCGCCCCATGCTGGCCGATGCCGGCGGCCACCCGCAGACCGTTCCCGTCGGCGGCAGGCTCGCCCGTCATCAGGGCCGGGCGCTTTGCCTGCGCATCCTGGATGTGCGCGTCCCGGCCGCGGACGACATCGAAAGCGAACCGGAGATCGATCTGTTGCTCTGGCGCAGCCAACGCCGGGATTGCAGAAAACCCGGCATTTGAGGTGTAATAATGCCTGTGCGCCGTTGTAGCTCAGTCGGTAGAGCAACTGATTCGTAATCAGTAGGTCGGGTGTTCGATTCACCTCAACGGCACCAGAAATGGGCAAGAGGCCGGCGTCAGCCGGCCTCTTTTGCTTTCTAATAGGTGCATCGGGCAAGGCGGTCACCGCCCACACGATGCGTGAACGTGATGGGTTGATAAGTCGTGAAACTGAAAGATCGCCGATTCGCCCAGGATTGCTCGGCCTTTGCTGCTCGCTTCGAAGCGCAGAAAATTGCTTTTGGCCCCGTCGTTTTTCAGTGCGTGCGCATTGCGTGGAAAAAGGGCCTGCTGGCCACGCTGGCGCAAGGGCCGATGACGTCCGGGCAGTTGCAGGATCAATCGGGCCTGAGCACCTATGCGCTGGACGTGCTGCTGGAAAGCTGCCTGTCCGCCGGCGTGGTGGCGCTGGACAACGACTGCTGGGTGCTGGAAAAAACCGGCTACATGCTCGTCAACGACCGGCTCACGCAAATCAATTTTAACTGGGTGCAGGATGTGTGCTGGCAGGGGCTGTTCGATCTCGAGGCGTGTCTCGACGAGCAAACACCACTGGGGCTGAAGCATCTGGGCGATTGGTCGAGCATCTACGAGGGCTTGTCCGATCTGCCCGAGCCGGCCCGGACGTCGTGGTTCGACTTCGACCACCATTATTCCGACTCGGCCTTTCCCGAAGCCTTGCCGCTGCTGTTTGCCGCGCCGCCGCGCCGCCTGATGGACGTCGGCGCGAACACCGGGAAATTCGCGCGGCTGTGTCTCGAGCATCACCCGGATGTCGAGCTGACGCTTGTCGATCTGCCCATCCAGCTTGATGCCGCGCAGCGCAATCTGGCCGAGCAAGGCTTGCTGGACAGGGTGACGCTGGCGCCGCGCAACCTGCTCGACGAGGGGCTGAGGCTGCCCGGCGGACATGATGCGATCTGGATGAGCCAGTTCCTGTCCTGTTTCTCGCTGGCCGAAATTGCCCGCATCCTGGCGCGAGCCGCCGATGCGCTGGCCGACGGCGGCAGGCTCTACATCCTCGATACCTTTTGGGACAGGCAGCAGTTCGACATCGCCGCGTTCTGCCTGATCAATACCTCGCCGTACTTCACCGCAATGGCCAGCGGCAACAGCAAGATCTACCGCGCCAGCGAGTACGGCGAGTGTGCGGAAAAGGCCGGCCTGAAGCTGGTCGGCGTCCATGACGGGCTGGGTCTGTCGCATTCGCTGTTGCGCTTCGAGAAATGAGCGCCAGTGCAGTGGATGCCGCCCAGTTCGCCGTCATGGTTTTTGCTGACAACCTGTGGCAAAATTACAGCCGTTTTATCTGATTCTGACGCTGGTGCGTGTCTTTCCGCGCTTGCCCAGCCGTGGCCCCTACCGTGTATTCTTTCGCACAATCCCAGTGGTCGCTCCCGTTGCGGGTGGCTGGCAGCGCCTGCTGGCGACCGGAGCTCGATGGTCCGCCGCCCTTGCCGTCCGTTGCGGCGATGAGCAGGCGACGCCTGTCGCCACTGGCGCGCATGGCCATGCAAGTGGCCGGCCAGCTGCAGCCCGACGCGCCGGCCTGTCGCTGTGTATTCGGCTCGCGTCACGGCGAAATCCGCAGCACTGCCGCCATGCTCGCCGCCCTGGCCGAGGAACAGCCGCTTTCACCTGCTGCCTTCAGCCACTCGGTGCACAATGCCTTGCCCGGCCTGTGGTCGATCCTGCAGGGGCAGACCGGCGAGACCAGCGCGGTTGCCGCCGGTCGCGATACGCTGCCCATGGCCCTGCTGGAAGCGCAGGGCATGCTGGCTTACGACCCTCGTACCCCCGTTCTCGTGATCGTCGCCGACGAAACCCTTCCGCCGGAATTTGCTGCCTTCGCCGATGAACCGGGCGAGCCCTATGCGCTGGGCCTGCTGCTGGAGAGCGGCAACCCGAACCTGCGGCTGCATGCCCTGTCGGAACGCGGTGATGCGTGTCGTGACCCGGTGCTGGCCTGGCAAAGCTGGTGGCTGGGTGAGAGCGCCACCTTGTGCCTGGCCGGAGAAAACATGGCCTGGCAATGGGAGAGGGTATGAGGGCGCGCATCGACTGGCTGGGCCGTCTGTGCGGCACGGCAATTGCCTTTGGCTCATTTGGCCTGGGCGGCTCGCTGCTCGGTCTGTGTTTTCCCCTGCTGAACCGTTTCATTCCTGCCGAGCAGCGGCAGGCGCGCGCGCGCCGGCTCGTGCACGGCACCTTTTTGCTGTTCATGCACTGGATGCGCTGGCTGGGGATAATGGAGTGGAAGGTCGAAGGGCAGGAGCGCCTGGGGCGCCCTGGCCAGCTGATCGTCGCCAACCATCCGTCCCTGCTCGATGTCGTCTTCATGATGGCGCACATCCGCGAGCCCAACTGCATCGTCAAGAGCAGCCTGTGGCGCAATCCGTGCATGATCGGCCCGGTGAGCGCGGCAGGTTTCATTCCCAATCGCGACAGCGCGCAAATGGTCGAGGACGGCGTTGCCGCATTGCGGCGCGGCGATTGCCTGATCGTTTTCCCCGAGGGTACGCGCAGCACACCGGGTTGCCGTCCGGTCTTTCAGCGCGGCGCGGCGACTCTTGCCGTCAAGGCGGCGCGGATACTGACTCCGGTAGTGATTACCGTTTCCCCCACCACTTTGACCAAGCAGGTGAAGTGGTACAAAATCCCGCCTCGCCGCTTTGTCATGACCATGCGCGTCGGCGGCGACATCGAGCTTGACCCATACCGCCGTGCCAGCAGCGGCCCGCTCGCAGCGCGCCGGCTGAACAACGACCTCGTCGACTTTTACATGCAGGAACTCGAGCGTGGATAACGCACTCATCTCCGAAATCAAGCTGTTCGTCATCGAAACCCTGAATCTGGAGGATGTCGGCGCGGACGACATCGACAGCGATGCGCCACTGTTTGGCGACGGTTTGGGCCTGGATTCGATCGATGCGCTCGAACTGGGCGTCGGCCTGCAAAAACGCTATGGCATCAAGTTGCAAAGCGATGCAGCCGAAAACCGCCGCCACTTCGCCTCGATCCGTGCGCTGGCCGAACTGGTGCAGGCCCAGCGTGCCGGCCAGGCATGACAAGCGATCGCCCCGTGACAGGCCGCTGTAGTTGCTCGCCGCGGGCTGCGCTTGCGGTGAAACGATCATGAACAAGTGCTAAGGACTATGGACAAGCAAACCGCTTACAACGAGATCGCGCGCATTCTCGCCGATCTTTTCGAGATCGCGCCCGAGCGCATCACGCCCGAGGCACGGCTCTACGACGATCTTGAAATCGACAGCATCGACGCCGTCGATCTTGCCGCTGAGATCCGCTCGCTGGTTGGCAAGAAGATCAGCCCCGAAGACTTCAAGCAGGTGCGTACCGTCGGCGACGTTGTCGACGCCGTGCTGAAGCTGCAGCAGTAAGCCGTCTTGCGCAAGGCCCTTGCCTTGGCCGGCCTGCTGCTTTGCCTGGCCTATCCGCTGCTTGTGTATGTGCTGCTCGGCCGCACGGGCCCCGTGGCGTTCGCCGGGCTGCTGGCGCTGATGGCCGTGCTGCGCGCGCTGAGTGCGGGCAAGCGTTCCGGCGCCTGGTTGCAGGCGCTACTGCTGCTGCTGTTCGCCGGCCTGCTGCTGCTGCGCGGCAGCGTCGAATCGCTGCGTTATTACCCGGTCGCCGTCAATGCCGCCATGCTGATCCTGTTTGCCACCAGCCTGCTTTATCCGCCGACGCTGATCGAGCGGCTGGCTCGCCTGTCCGACCCCGAACTGCCCGCCGAAGGCGTGCGCTACACGCGCAGGCTCACGCAGGTCTGGTGCGCGTTCTTTGTCGCCAATGGCCTCGCCGCGCTGTGGACGGCGCGCCATGCGAGCTGGGAACACTGGACGCTGTACAACGGCCTGATCGCCTACGTGCTGATGAGCGCGCTGCTGACTGGCGAATGGCTGTTGCGCAAGCGCCTGCTTGTGCGCGCCGGTGTGGCATGAATCGCTGGCTTGAACGTCTTCACGAGCCATACCCGCTGGCGCTGGGCGTGGACGGCTGGGTGGACAATCGCCGTTTTGCCCGCGATGTTGCCGGTGTCTGCACGGCGCTGAGGCAGTGCCGCGACGATGATCTGGCGCTGCAGACGGAAAATGCTTACTGGTTTGCCGTCGGGCTCTTCGCCGCCTGGCAGGCCGGCAAGCGTGTGCATCTGGGCGGCGCCGTGACGATGCCGCTGCTCGGCGATTCGGCCGCAGCGCCATTCTGCCTGCCCGAGCTGGCCGCTGGCGAAGCGGCCCCCTTGCAGCCGCTGGACATGCAAAACCGCGTGCTGGTGTATACCTCCGGTTCGACCGGTGCGCCCAAGGCGATCGCCAAGACGCTGCGGCAGCTGCATGCCGAAACGCTGGCGCTGGAGGCGCTCTTTGGCGCGCGCCTGGGCGACGCGCTGATGCTTGGCTGTGTCAGCCCACTGCATCTCTACGGCCTGCTGTTTCGCGTGCTCTGGCCGCTGTTCGCGGGCCGCCCCTTCATGGCCGAAACGGCGTTCTTTCCCGAGCAGCTGGCCGCGCAAAGCCGGCTGGCCCCTCGCGTCGCCTGGGTCGCTACGCCGGCACATTACAAGCGCATTGGCGACGCGCTGCCCTGGCACGAATTGCACGGCAGGCTGGCCGCGCTGTTTTGCTCGGCCGGCGCCTTGCCGGCGGATTGCTCGCGCAGGCTTAATGCGCTGGCCGGCGTGCCGGTAACGGAAATCTTCGGCTCGTCGGAAACCGGCGGCGTGGCCTGGCGGGAACAGCCCGAGGACTGGCTGGCGCTGCCGGGCGTGCTGGTTCGAGCAAGCGAGGATGGTGCCTTGCGTGTGCAATCGCCGCACCTGGGGCACACAGGCTGGGAGAGTATGGACGACGCTGTGCGCTTTGACGGCGATGGCCGTTTTGCGCTGCTGGGCAGGCTGGACCGCATCGTGAAGATTGAAGGGCGGCGCATCGCGCTGGCAGGTATCGAGCAGGCCTTGCTGGCTCTGGATGAGCTGGTCGATGCGGCGGTCTACGCCGAAACCGGCGATGGCCGCCAGCAGGTCTGCGCGGTGGTGGTCGCCAGCGATGCGGGCCGTGCCGCGCTGGCCGAGATGGGCGCATCGGCATTCGGCAGGCACTTGCGACAGCAACTGGCCGGTGCGCTCGATGCGCTGGCGATTCCGCGGCGCTGGCGCTTTGTCGACGCGCTGCCGCGAAACGCGCAGGGCAAGGTGGCACAGGCCGCGCTGCAAGCGCTGTTTGCCGATGCGCGGGACAGGCGCGAGCCGCTGGTTTTGAGTCAGGAGCTTGGCGACGATCGTGCGGTATTGCGCTTGGCCGTCGCTGCCGACATCCCGTTTTTCGAAGGGCATTTTCCGCAAGCGCCGATTCTGCCCGGTGTCACGCAGATCCATTGGGCGGCTGGTCTGGCCAGCCGCTGCTTCGCCATGGGCAAGACCTTTCAGCGCATGGAGGCGGTCAAGTTCCAGCAGGTCATCCGCCCCGGCGACGAGGTCGAGCTGGAGCTGAACTGGGATGCCGGCAAGGGCAGGCTATCGTTTACCTACCGCTCCGGGCGCGGAAACCATTCCTCGGGCCGCTTGGTGTTCGCGCCATGAGCGATTTCCGCCCCTGCATCGTCGTCCCGGTCTACAACCATGAACACGCGATTGCCCGCGTGCTCGGGCAAATCGAGGCGCACGCGCTGCCGTGCATTCTCGTCGACGACGGCAGCGCCGAATCCTGCCGGCAGGCGCTGGTCGCGCTCGCCGATGCGAATTCCGGCTGGGTCACTCTGCACCGGCATCCCAGCAATCAGGGCAAGGGCGGCGCGGTATGCACGGCGCTGCGCCTGGCTGGTGAGCTTGGGTATACGCATGCAGTCCAGATCGACGCTGACGGCCAGCACGATACCCGTGATATCCCGCGTTTTCTTGAGGCCGCGCGCGCCGAGCCGCAGGCGCTGGTTTCCGGCGCGCCCGTGTATGATGATTCCGTTCCCAAGGGGCGGCTCTACGGCCGCTACCTGACCCATGTGTGGATCTGGATCAACACGCTGTCGCTGGACATCCGCGATTCGATGTGCGGTTTTCGCGTCTACCCGCTGGCGAGCACGCTGGCGTTGCTGGCGCGCTGCCGGCTTGGGCAGCGCATGGATTTCGACCCCGAGATCATGGTGAGGCTGCACTGGGCCGGCGTGCCGGTGCGCCAGTTGCCCACCGCCGTCAGCTACCCGCTCGATGGCGTTTCGCATTTCGCGCTGTGGCGCGACAACGCGCTGATTTCAGGCATGCACGCACGACTTTTCTTCGGCATGCTCTGGCGCAGCCCGCGCCTGGTCTGGAGAAATATCCGGCGAAACATCCGGCGAACGATCGCAAGGAAAACGCGATGAGCTGGGCGCGGCAGAAAGAGCGCGGCGGGCGCCTTGCCTATTCCGGCATGAAGCTGCTGCTGGCCGTGTACGCGCTGGGCGGGCGGCGCGCCTTTCTGGTGTGCCTCACGCCGGTGCTCGCGTGGTTCTTCGCCTTTGGCCGCGTGCAGCGCCAGGCCTCGCTCGACTACCTGCACAGGCTGGCCGCCAGCGCGCCACAGCTCAAGCTCGTTCCCGGCTACCGGCTGGCCTGGCGGCATTACCTCGCCTTTGCCGAAACCCTGCTCGACAAGCTGCACGTTTGGTCGGGGCGGGCCGTTCCGCTGGCCGGCAGCGAAGGCCGTGACGCCATGCTGGCGCGGCTGGCTGCGGGCGAGGGCGGAATCATGCTTACCGCCCACCTGGGCAATACCGAGGCCATGCAGGCCTTTGCCCACGACATTCCCGCGCTGAGGCTGACCATCCTCGTCCACACTCGCCACGCGGCCTCGTTCAACCGCCTGCTGGGCGAGCAGGGCGGCGCGGCGCGGATCAGGCTTCTGCAGGTCGACGAACTCGACGCGGGGCTGGCCGCCGACCTGGCGCAGCGTGTCGCCGACGGCGAATGGCTGGTGATCGCGGCCGACCGGGTCCCGGCCGGCTTCGAGCGCCGCGCGCGCACGCTGGACGTGGATTTTCTCGGCGCTCGCGCGCGCCTGCCGCAAGGGCCGCACCTGCTGGCCTTGCTGATGAATTGCCCGCTGGTGCTGGCGCTGTGCACGCGCGAGCCGGGCGGCTTCCGCCTTTTTTTCGAACCGCTGTCCGAGCCGCGGCGCATCGCGCGCCACGAGCGCGATGCTTGGATGAGCGCGTCGGCGCAGCGCTTTGCCGACCGGCTCGCGCTGCATTGCCAGCGCGCACCCTTGCAGTGGTTCAATTTCTATCCTTTCTGGGCATCGTGCGATGACTAAGCCTTCCGGGCGCGACTGTATCGAATTCGGCGCAGACCGTCTTACCATTGAAGACATCCTGGCGGTCGCCGGCGGCGCCGGCGTGGCGCTGGCGGACGACGCGGGCTTTCGCCGCCGCGTGAACGCCGGCAGCGATTTTCTCGACGCACTGCTGGCCGAGCACGGCGAAATCTACGGCGTGACGACCGGCTACGGCGACTCGTGCACGGTGGGCATTCCCCGGCAGCTGGTCGGCGAATTGCCCCGGCATCTCTACACCTACCATGGCTGCGGGCTTGGCGCCTTCTTCGACGCCTACACCGGCCGCGCCATCCTGGCGGCGCGGCTGCTGTCGCTCGCACAGGGCTATTCGGGCGTGCGCTGGCTGCTGCTTGAGCGGCTCGCAATGCTGATCAACGAGGATCTGGTCCCGCTCATTCCGGAAGAAGGCTCGGTCGGAGCGAGCGGCGACCTGACACCCTTGTCATACGTGGCTGCGGTATTGGCCGGTGAGCGTTATGTCTACAGGGCTGGCGAGCTATACCCTGCAGAGAAAGCCTTGCCCGAGCTGGGCGTCGCGCCGCTGACGCTGGCGCCCAAGGAAGGCCTGGCACTGATGAACGGCACGGCGGTGATGACGGCGCTGGCGTGCATTGCCTACAGCCGCGCCGAATACCTTGTCAAATTGTGCTCGCGCCTGACCGCGCTCGCGTCGCTGGCGACCGACGGCAACAGCTACCACTTCGACGCCCGGCTGTTCTCGGTCAAGCCGCATCCGGGGCAGAACGCGGTCGCCGCGTGGGTGCACGACGACCTGCAGGCCGGCGAAGCGCCGCGCGAAGGACTGCGCCTGCAGGACCGCTACTCGATACGCTGCGCGCCGCACGTGATCGGCGTGCTCGCCGACGCGCTGCCGATGCTGCGGTCTTTCATCGAGAACGAACTGAACAGCGCCAACGACAACCCGATCATTGATGGAGAGGGTGAGCATGTGCTGCACGGCGGGCATTTCTACGGCGGGCACATTGCCTTTGCGATGGACAGCCTGAAGAACTGCGTCGCCAACCTGGCCGACCTGATGGACAGGCAGCTCGCGCTGATGGTTGACACGCGCTACAACCACGGCCTGCCGAGCAATCTGTCCGGGGCGAGTGGCGAGCGCGCCGCGATCAACCACGGCTTCAAGGCCGTGCAGATCGGCGCGTCGGCCTGGGCGGCGGAGGCGCTGAAGCTGACGATGCCGGCGAGCGTGTTCAGCCGCTCGACCGAATGCCACAACCAGGACAAGGTGAGCATGGGAACCATCGCCGCGCGCGATGCCTTGCGGGTGCTGCAGCTGACCGAGCAGGTCGTCGCCGCGCACGCGCTTGCCGCCGTGCAAGGGGTCGAGCTGCGCCTGCGGGTGTCCGGGCAGGACGCGGGCGAAGCGAGTGCCGCGCCGCTGTCCGCCGGCGTCGCCGCGCTGATGCAGGAAGTGCGCGCCTTGTCCGAGCCTTTGAGCGAGGACCGCGCGCTGGATGGCGACCTGCGTGCCGTGATCGCGGCCATCCAGGCCCGGGGCTTCAGCGTGCCGGGGGCGACATGCAAGCCAGCCTGAACACCGGCCAGGATGCGCGGCTGACGCACAGCATCGAGCTCACTCCAGCCTTTCACGACATCGACCCGATGGACATCGTCTGGCACGGCCATTACGTCAAGTATTTCGAGCTGGCGCGCAGCGCCTTGCTCGGGAGCTTCGGCTACGACTATCCGGGAATGCGCGAGTCGGGCTATGCCTGGCCGGTGATCGATCTGGCGATCCGCTATTCGCGCCCGACCGCGTTTGGCCAGCGCCTGCGCGTGAGCGCGACCATCGTCGAGTGGGAAAACCGCCTGAAGATCGCTTACCGCATCCACGACGCCGCGACTGGCGCCTTGCTGACCAAGGCGACGACGACGCAGGTCGCGGTCAGCATCGCGACGCGCGAGATGTGCTTTGTCTCGCCGGACGTGCTTTTCGAGAAACTGGGGTTGCCCAAGCCATGACACGCATCGCTTTTCTTGTCCTTGCCAGTGTTTTCTTTGTTGGCGCCGCGCACGCCGGGCTGATCGACGAGGTGCGCGAGCGGACCGGCCTGCGCGACGCGCAGCGCGGCGAATTCAGCCAGGAAAAGCGCATCGCCAGCCTCAGCAAGCCCTTGCGCGCGAGCGGGCAGTTCGTTTACCTGAAGGAGCGCGGTCTCCTGTGGCGCATCGAGCAGCCGTACGCCTCGGATGCGACGATCACCGCGACCACGCTGGTGCAGCAGGTCAGGGGCAAGACGGTGCTGAAGGTCGATGCGCAGACCCAGCCGGCGTACAGCGCGGTCTCGCGGATTTTCATGGCGCTGGTCGGCAACGACTGGAAGGCGCTGGAGCAGGATTTCATGATTGCCGGCAATGTCAGCGGCGCGAGCTGGCAGCTGGTGCTTACCCCCCGGGGCGGGCTGTTCGCCAGTTTCGCCAGCACGCTGACGCTGTCCGGGTCGCGCGCGATCGAGCGGCTGGACATCGCCGAGAAGAACGGCGACCGCACCGTCTACACCTTCAGCAAGGTGCGCGAGGCGGGCGCGCTGAGCGCCGATGAAGAAAGCAGGTTTGCGCTGAAATGAACGCGTCAAGCCCGACCGAAAATCGGCCATCCGAGAACCGGCTGTTCGCGATCTGGCTGGCCGGCGTGCTGCTAATAGTTGCATGGCTGGGGCTGATCGCGCAGCGCGGCCTGCCGCTGCAGACCGACCTGCTGGCGCTCTTGCCGCAAACCGAGCGCAACCCGGTCGCGCAGGCCGCGATCCGCCATCTCGATCGCCAGCTGGGCGAGCGCAGCGTGCTGCTCGTCGGCGCGAGCGACAAGGATCGCGCCATCGCCGCTGCGCGCCGTGCAGCCCGGGCGCTTAATGACAGCGGCGCCTTCAGCGCCGTGACGCTGCAGCGCGATCTCGCTGACGGCCTCAAGAGCGCGCTGGCTTTCCGCTACGCACTGGCCGACCCGCAACGGCTCGCCGCGCTCGAGAGCGATCTGGACGCGGGGCTGGGCGACGCCGCCGCCCAGTTGTTCGGCCCATTGGGCGGGCCGCGTGCGGCGCTGCTCGCGCGCGATCCGCTGTTCTTGTCCGGCGACCTGCTCGCGCGGCGCAGCGAGGCCGGCGTCGATATCGAGCAGGGCATTGCCGTCGTGCATGGTGAAGGCAAGGCCTGGGCCGTGCTCGAGGCGCGCAACCGCAGCGGCGCCTTTGTCGACCACGGCGACGGGCCGGCGCCGGTTGCGGCGGCGATCGCCGCGGCGCGCACGGCGGCGGGGCCCGACGCCCAGGTGCTGGCGAGCAGCATCGCGCTGCACGCCGACGCCGCAGCCAAGCAGGCCAAGGGCGAAATCAGCCGCATCGGCATCGGTTCCTGGCTGGGCGCCATCCTGCTGATGTGGCTGGCCTTCCGGCGCTTCAGCGCGATCGCGCTGTGCCTGTTGCCGCTGGCCATCGCCACGCTGGCCGCCACGCTGGCGACCGTGCAGATCATGGGCAGCATCCATGTGCTGACGCTGGTGTTCGGCGCCAGCCTGATCGGCGTGGCCATCGACTATGGCACGCATTGCTTTGCCGACAGCCTGGGCGCGGATGAGCACTGGACGATGTCGCGGGCGGTGCGCCAGCTCAGGCCCGCGCTGTTCTACGGCATGCTGACCAGCGTGACCGGTTATCTGGCGCTGGCGCTGGCGCCGTTTCCGGGCCTGCGCGAGGTGGCGGTGTTTTCGTCCTTCGGCCTCTTGGCCGCCTTCCTGACCGTGCTGATGGCATTCCCGGCCATCCTGCGGCATTACACGCCGGCAACCAGGGGTATGTCGCTGGCTGCTTTTTTCATGAGGCCTTATGAGGCTATACCTGCCAAGGCATTGCGCTGGACGCTGTTGCCGCTTGCGGCCTTGGTGCTTGCCGGGCTCTGGCAACTGGGCGCCAGCGACGACATCCGCAGCTTTTACAGCCAGGACGCGCGCCTGGCCGCCGACGATGCGCGGATCAAGTCGCTGTTTGCCCGCGCGCCGGAAAGCCAGTTCTACCTGGTCGAAGGCGCGAGCGCCGACGAAGTCCTGCAAAGGGAGAATGCCTTGCTGGCGGCGCTGCGCACCGTGCGGCAATCCGGCCAGCTTGGCGGCGCTCGCGGCCTGTCCGAGCTGTTGCCCGACACGGCGACGCAGCGCGAGCGCATCGCGCAGTGGCAGTCGCTGCTGGCGCAGCCCGCCTATCGTCGCTGGCTGGATGAGCTGGGCGTGCCGCCGGCGGCCATCGCCGCCGATGCGCAAGCCTTGCGGCTGGCCACCGCGGTGAGCCCGGAAGACTGGCTCGCCAGCCCGCTGGGCCGCGCCGACCGCGTGCTGTGGCTGGGCAGGGTGGGAAACAGGGAGGCGTCGCTGGTGCTCTTGTCCGGAATCCGCGATCGCGCTGAGCTCGCCGCCTTGCCGGAATCGGCCGGGCTGGCGGGGGTGAGCTGGGTCGACCGCAGCGCCGAGGTCTCCCAGCTGATGGCTGCTTCGCGCAATCTGGCGCTGGGCTTGAGCGCGGCGGCTCTCGTCGTCATGTTGATGATCCTCGCGCCCAGGCACGGCTGGCGCGGCGCGGCGCTCGTGCTGCTGCCGGCCGTGCTCGCCGCAAGCGGCGCGCTGGCGCTGTTTGGCTGGCTGGGGCTGGCGCTCAATATTTTTTCGGCGTTCGCGCTGCTGCTGGTGCTGGCGCTGGGGATCGATTACGCGATCTTTTTCCGCGAGTCCGGCGAGGACAGCCGCCAGGCCATGCTTGGCGTGGCGCTCGATTCGAGCACGACGCTGCTGTCTTTCGGGCTGCTGGCAATGTCCAGCCTGCCGGCCGCGCGCTCCTTCGGGCTGATGCTGCTGTTCGGCATTTCGCTCGCCTTTGTCCTTGCGCCGCTGGCCAGGCCAGGCGACAGGGCGGAGGAGGCGCGATGAAACGATGGCTGATGCTGCTCGCTATGCTGCTGGCCGCGTGCGCCACGCCGCCGCCGGCGCCCATGGTTCCCGTTGCCCAGCTGGGCGTGCTCGCGCAAAGCGAGCTGGTGACGCTTGTGGCCGGCGATCGCGAATTCGCGTTTACCGCCCGCCTGGAAAGCGACGGCGACACGCTGCGCGTCGTGGCGATCACGCCGACCGGCCAGCGACTTTTCGCGATGCGCCGCCACGGTGCGCAGCTGGACGCCGAGGCCGGCCCGCTGTGGCCGGCGGCGATGCCGCTGGAAGCGGTCTGGGCGGACATCGAAATGGTGCATGTGGAAATGCTCGCCCGGCCCGAGGCCGTGACGGCCAGGCCGGGCTGGAAAAGGATGGCGCTGCCGGACGGGCAAAGCGCCTGGTTTTACCGGGGCAGGGAAGAGGCGAAGCTCGTTCGCGAAACCGGGCGCATCGTGTTGATCCGGCCTGCCTATCGCCTGAGCGTCGAGGTGTTGCCGGAATGATGGCCTATCTGAACGCACTGGGAATCGTCACGCCGCTGGGGTGCGGGCAGCGCGAGAATCTGGCGGGGCTCATCGCCGCGCGCGTCGCCTTGCAGCCTGCGCCGCAAGGCTGGCTGGACAGGCCGGCACAGGTCGGCGCGGTGGCGACCGAGTTGCCCGAGCTTCCCCGTGAACTCGCGCAGTTCGAAAGCCGCAACAATCGCCTGCTGCTGGCCGCCAGCCGGCAGATCGACGCGGAAATCCGCGAGCTGGTCGTACGGCTTGGCGCCGCGCGCGTCGCCGTCGTCCTCGGTTCGAGCACTTCGGGCGTCGCCGAGAGCGAAGCGGCGATGCCCGAACTGCAACAGGGGCGCATTCCCGACGGCTACAGCTATCTGCGCCAGGAAATGGCCGACCCGGCGCGCTTTCTGGCCGAACTCCACGGCCTCAAAGGGCCGGCCTACGTCATTTCGACGGCATGCTCGTCCGGTGCGCGCGCGCTGATTGCCGCGCGACGCCTGCTCAGGCTCGGAATCGCCGACGCGGTGCTCTGCGGCGCCGTCGACAGCCTGTGCCGGCTGACGCTCAACGGCTTTGCCGCGCTGGAGTCGGTCAGCGCCACGCCGTGCAATCCCTTCAGCGCCAATCGCGACGGCATCAGCATCGGCGAGGGCGCGGCGCTGTTCGTGATGAGCCGCGAGCCGGCGGCTGTCGGCCTGGCCGGCGCAGGCAGCAGCAGCGACGCGCATCACATTTCGGCGCCGCACCCGGACGGGCTGGGCGCGATCGCCGCGATGCGGGCTGCGCTGCAGGATGCAAGGCTTGATCCGGCCGACATCACCTACCTGAACCTGCACGGCACGGCGACGCCGCTGAACGACGCAATGGAAAGCCGTGCCGTTGCCGCGGTCTTCGGTGAGGCGCTGCCGCCGGCCTCGTCGACCAAGGCGCTGACCGGGCACACGCTGGGTGCCGCTGGCGCCATCGAGGCTGCGTTTTGCTGGCTCTTGCTGCAAAATCCGCACACGGCCTTGCCGGTTCAGGTCAACGACGGCTGTGCCGACGAAACGCTGCCGGCACTGAACTGGCCGCGTCAGGGAGAGGTTTATGCGGTGCGCGCGGCGATGAGCAATTCCTTTGCCTTTGGCGGCAACAATGTCAGCCTCATTCTCAAACGCCGCGATGGAGCCGCGTCCTGATGCATTCCCTTGCCGAGGTGCTGCCGCACGCCGCGCCGATGATTCTGCTCGATCGCATCGTCGGCTATGACGCCGAGCGGCTCACTGCCGAACTGACCGTGCCGGCCGAGGGGCTCTTCAACGACCCGGAGCACGGCGGCGTTCCGGCCTGGGTTGGCATCGAATACATGGCGCAGGCCGTCGCCGCGCTCGACGGTTGCCTGCGGCGCGACGCCGGCCTGCCGCCGAAGATCGGCTTTCTGCTGGGAACAAGGCAGTATGCGTGCGCGGTTCCGGTGTTTCGCCCCGGGCAAGTGCTGAGCGTGAACGTCGTCGAGGCGATACGTGGCGAGAACGGCATGGCCGTTTACGAGGCCCGCATCGAGTGCGAAACGGCGGTGTTCGCGACGGCAAAGATCAACGGTTTCCAGCCCGCCGATCCGCAGGCTTTTCTGGCTGGGCAACAGGAAGAGCAATGAAGAACGAAACGATACTGGTGACAGGCGCGAGCGGCGGCCTGGGCCGCGCGATCGCGCTGCGGCTCGCCGCCGACGGTTTTGACCTGCTGCTGCATTACCGCCGCAATGCAGAGGCGGCGCGCGCACTGCAGGCGGATATCATCGCGCAAGGCAGAAAGGCCAGGCTGATTGCTTTCGATGTGAGTGACCGCGACGCCGCGCGCGCGGCGCTCGAAGCCGATGTGGCGGAGCACGGTGCTCCGTATGGCGTCGTCGTCAATGCCGGCATCACGCGCGACGCCGCGTTTCCGGCGATGGAGGACGGCGACTGGGATATCGTGCTGCAGACCAACCTCGGCGGCTTTTATAATGTCGTCCACCCGCTGACCATGCCCATGGTGCGCCGCCGCAGTCCGGGCCGCATCGTCGCGATCGCGTCGGTTTCCGGCCTGATCGGCAATCGCGGCCAGGTCAATTACAGCGCATCCAAGGCCGGGCTGATCGGCGCCTGCAAGGCGCTGGCGCTGGAGCTGGCCAGCCGGCGGATCACCGTCAATTGCGTGGCACCCGGCCTGATCGAGACGGACATGACGGAAAATCTGCCGGCGCTGGACGAAATCCGCAAAATGATTCCGATGCAGCGCGCCGGCACGCCCGACGAGGTGGCGGCGGCCGTGTCCTATCTGGTGAGCGATGGCGCGGCGTATACGACAAGGCAGGTCATCAGCGTGAACGGCGGCTTGTGCTGAGCATGGCAGTGAAAAGGGCTGGGGCCAGTTGGCTGGTCGTGGGTCAGGGATGGTGGGTTGGTGATAATGAAGCGCGTGGTGGTAACCGGCATGGCCGGCATTTCTTCTCTGGGTTCGGACTGGGAAACGGTTTCCGGTGCGATGGCAGCGGGCAGGACGGGAATCCGCCGAATGGAGGCCTGGGCGCAGTACCGGGATCTCAATACCCTGTTGGCCGGACCGATTCCCGATTTTGTCATGCCCGCGCATTTCACCCGCAAGCACACGCGTTCGATGGGCCGCGTGGCGCAGCTTTCTGTCGCGGCGGCCGAGGCCGCGCTGGCTTCGGCGGGGCTGCTGGGCGATGAGCTGATCCGCGACGGTCGCATGGGCGTGGCCTTCGGCTCGTCGATAGGCAGCACGGAGTCGATCCGCGAATTCGGCCATGCGCTGATCGAAAAGGACGTCAACGGGCTGAACGCTAATTCCTATCTGCGCATGATGTCGCACACCTCGGCGGTGAACATCGGCGTGTATTTCGGCCTGAAGGGCCGGGTGATCCCCACGTCGAGCGCCTGTACGTCGGGAAGCCAGGGAATCGGCTATGCCTACGAGGCAATCAAGTTCGGCCTGCAAACGCTGATGATCGCCGGCGGCGCCGAGGAATTGTGCCCGACCGAGGCAATGGTTTTCGACACGCTTTACGCGACCAGCACGAAAAACGACACGCCGCATCTGACGCCTCGCCCTTTTGATACCGACCGCGACGGACTGGTGATCGGCGAAGGCGCCGGCGCGCTGATCCTGGAAGACTACGAACACGCGCTGGCGCGCGGCGCGACCATTCATGCCGAGATTGTCGGCTTCGCCTGCAATTCCGACGGCGCGCACGTCACCAAGCCCGATACGGTGATGATGGAGACCGCGATGCGCATGGCGCTGACCGACGCCGGCCTCTCCGCTGCTGACATCGGCTATGTCAACGCGCACGGGACGGCGACCGAGCAGGGCGACATCGCCGAATCGCAGGCGACCTGGCGCGTGTTTGGCGGCGATGTTCCGGTCAGCTCGCTCAAGGGCTATTTCGGCCACACACTGGGCGCCTGCGGTGCGCTCGAAGCCTGGCTGACCATCGAGATGATGAAGGGCGGCTGGTATGCGGGGAACGTCAACCTCGACCACGTCGACCCGGCCTGCGGCGCGCTCGACTACCTGCCGGTGGCCGGGCGCAGGCTTGATTGCCGCCATGCGATGAGCAACAACTTTGCCTTTGGCGGCATCAATACCTCGCTGATCTTCCGTCGCGCTGAGTCCTGAACACGTCGCCGTTTTGCAGCCGGATGGCCTGGCTTGCGATATCGTCAGCAAGTGGCATTACTGGCTTGCACTTTGCTTCGTGTGCCGGCAAGCTTGCGGCGTATGGCTTTTAATCTACCCAAGCAATGGAGTCAGCAATGAAGAAAATCCTGACCGTTCTCGGCCTGCTTCTCGCACTGGGCAGCGCGCCGGTGCTGGCCCGTCAGGCGTTGATGGAACAGCCGGCCCGCACCGAGTTCCTGAAGAGTGAAAATACCACTCCCAGTATTGTGCGCGCCCGTAACGCCATTCTGCAGGGGGGCAGCCGCTTTGGCTGGCAGGCAGTCAGCGACGAACCGGGCAAGATCACGCTGCGCTATGACAAGGGGAATGGCAGGCATATCGTTACCATCGCCGTTGCTTATGACGCTGCGGGATTCCAGATCAGCTACGTTGACAGCTTCAACATGAACTACGAGGTGGTAGACGGTGCCGCCGAAATTCATCCGAACTACAACCGCTGGATCACCAATCTGGGCAAGGAAATCGTGAACCGCCAGCTGCAGCAATAAACTCCGCCGCATTTGCAGTCAGCAGTGCATGAACAAGGGCCGGCAGTTGCCGGCCCTATGCATTGGTGGGTGCTTACTGGCCGAGCAAGCTGACGATGTCCACCTCGTCGATCTGTTCCGGGCGCATGTAACGGCGGGCATATTCCAGGTACACGCCTTCGCGCAGGAAGAGTTCGAACAGCTCCGGGTCGATGTGCTGGTCTTTTTTCATGAAGCCCATGATCTTGATGGCTTCCGACAGTGTCTTGCCCTTTTTGTAGGGGCGGTCGATGGCGGTCAGCGCTTCGAAGATGTCGGCGATGGCCATCATGCGCGCCGGTGCGCTCATCTCGGCACGGGTCAGGCGTTTCGGGTAGCCCTTGCCGTCCATTTTTTCGTGGTGGCCGCCGGCAATCTCCGGTACGTGCTGCAGGTGGCGCGGGAAGGGCAGCTTTTCCAGCATGATGATGGTCTGGATGATGTGCTCGTTGATCTTGAAGCGCTCTTCTTCCGACAGCGTGCCGCGCCCGACCGCCAGGTTGTAGAGCTCGCCGCGATTGTAGAGGTGCTCGGGCACGTCAACGCGGAATCCCCAGGGGTTGCCCGGCTGCAGGTAGTCGCTGTTGCCGCGCGCGATGATGTGTTCGGGCTTGTCGGCCAGCAGCGTCTCCGTGACTGGCAGTGCGGGTTCCGGTGTGGTGGCCTTGCGTTCCTTTTCCTCGTGCGAGATGCCGATGCGGTCGGAGAGCGTGCGCTGCCAGGTGCGCGCGGCGATGGCCCTGAGCCTGTCCACTTTTTCCGGCGCCATGAATTCGCCGCCTTCGTTGCAGGTGGCGATAAAGGCGAATTCCTCATCCAGCGCCGCCAGCGTGCTGTCCAGGCTGGCTTGCAGCGTGGCGGCGTCGCCGCCGGCGGCGATGGCCTTGAGGCAGGCGATTTCGGCGTCGCGCTTGAGCACTTCAAAGCGCATGCGCACTTCGTGGATGCGGTCGTACAGCGTTTCCAGCTTGGTGGCCTTGTCCACCACATACTCGGGCGTGGTGACCTTGCCGCAATCGTGCAGCCAGGCCGCGATATGCAGTTCTTCCCACTGTTCTTCGCTGAGGCGGAAATCGGCAAAGGGGCCTTCACTCTGGCGGCAGGCTGCCCTGGCCAGCATTTTGGTCAGTTCGGGCACGCGCTGGCAGTGGCCGCCGGTATAGGGGCTCTTCGCGTCAATCGCTCCGGCGATCAGCTGGATGAAGGCTTCCAGCAGGATTTTCTGTTCGTTGATCAGCCGCTGCGTGTACAGCGCGGTGGCGGCCGTGGTCGACAACGCTTCGGCAAAGGCCAGCAGGTCCGGGCCCAGCGGATGCTGGTGCTCGTCCACCAGCAGGGCCAGCACGCCCAGCAGCTCGCCGTCGCGGCTCTTCAGCGGCAGCGTCAGCAGGGTGTGCGGGTCGTCGAGCGGCGGCAGCCAGGGGAAGGCCTGCGCCAAGTCACTGGCGGACAGTGTGGTGGTGTGATGGTTGCGCTGCAGCTCAGCCGCCAGCAGGTGATCGGCATCGAGCCGGATTTCCTGCGCCAGTACCAGCTCCTGGCCATCCCAGCGTGCGCCGGCCCCTTCCAGCGTGGCATGGTCGGCCTTGAGCAGGTAGATGGCGCCGCCGGCAGCCTGGGTGGTGGCCTGCATTTCGCTCAGCAGCAGCGAGACCAGGCGGCTGAAGTTGGTTTCGCTGGCCAGCGCCTGCGAGAGCTCCATGAAACGGCGTATCGTGTCCTTCATGCTGCCCAGCGCATTGCCAAGTCGGGCCACTTCGGTGATGTGGCTTTTCAGCTCGATCCGCTCTTCGAACTGGAAGCGCTCGATCTTCTGCACCTCGCCCGACAGTGCGTCCAGCGGGTGTGCCGCCAGCCGGGCGAACCACAGCGCCTGCAGCAGGCCCAGCGTGATGCTGATCAGCATGATGATGATGCCGCGATTGCGGATGCGGATCGCCTCGGCCAGCAGTTCAGCTTCCGGCGTGGCCATCAGCAGCTGCAGCGTATGGCCGTCCAGCAAGGGCATTTCCGTGCGCATGGCCAGCCAGTTGCCGCCGTCGCTGTGAAAGGCGAAGGACTGATTGGCCGGCATGGCCGTCTGCGGGTGCAGGGCGCGCAGTTCGGCGGCGCCGCTCTCGGCCAGTGTTTTCAGCCGCACCTTGCCATCGGCTGCGCGGGCGATCTGCGCCTCGCCCAGATGCGACGCCAGAATGCTGCCCGAGGGGCCAAGCAGGGCCAGGCTGGAGTTCGGTGTCATGCGCAATTCCTGGAGCAGCTTGCCCAGGGCGTGCAGCTCGATGTCCACACCGGCCACACCGGCATGATTGTCGGTGCGCATGGCGAAAGTGACGCCGACGGCCTTGCTGGTAAAGAAATAGTAGGGGGGCGTCACCAGTGGCGACGTCCTGGCCGTGGCGCCCTGAAACCAGCTGCGCTGGCGCGGATCGTAGCGGTATTCGGCAGCTGGGCGGCGGTCGAGCTGGGTGAGGCTGGCGTCGAAAAACAGGTATTCGCCGACACGCTGCTCACCCTGGCTGGCAATGCTCTGTACAATCCAGCGCGTGCCTGCGGGCGGTTTGAACATGTCGCGGAAGACCGGCTCGTCGCGGTAGGGGCGCAGCATGAAAAAGTCGCCATTGTCATAGCCCATGTACAGGCTGCTGACTGCCGGCTGGCGTTCGATCGCGGTGACGAGGAAGCCGAGGCTGTCGAGCCGCTGCTCGACCGTTTCCGCGTACATCAGCCGTTGCTTGGCCAGCAGTTGCGCCGTGGTCAGCGCCGGAAAGTAGGCGCTTTGCACCTCGCTGGCAGTCAGCCGCGCGATTTGCTCGAAGCGGCCCTTGGCATTGTCGGTCAGTAATTGCGAGGTTTGCCGGAACTGGTACCAGCCGGTGGCGATCGCGTAAATCAGCAGCAAACCGATGAACAGGTAGGAAATATGGATATACAGCGGAATGGGATGCGGCTTGCGGGGCGGAATGGTCATGTCCGGGCTCACGAATTCCTGCGACGGTTAATGCTAGGCAAGGAATGCCTTGCATGACAGCCCAGAATGCTACAGGCAATCTTGCTTTGCCGGTCAGAATCAGGCGCCTGCTCTTGCTCGGGCTGCTGCTGTTGCTGGCTGTGGCGGCAAGCCTCACCATCGGCAGCAGCGGGCTGGGGCTGTCCGCGCTGCAGGGGGCGGACGAAGAGCGCCGGGCGCTGCTGGCGGTCATTGTCGATTTGCGCCTGCCCCGCGCGCTGGCCGCGCTGGCGGTGGGTGCCCTGCTGGCGCTGGCCGGCTGCCTGCAGCAACTGCTGCTGCGCAATCCGCTCGCCGATCCCTACATCCTTGGCACCTCGGGCGGCGCCAGCGTCGGCGCGCTGCTGGCGCTGTGGCTCGGCGCGGGTGCCCTGCTGGTCAATCTGGCGGCAGGCCTGGGCGCGCTGACCAGCATTGTCGTGGTGTTCGCGCTGGCCGGGCGCGACCATTCGACGACCCAGGCGCGGCTCTTGCTCACTGGCGTGGCTGTGGCGGCCTTTTGCGGCGCGGTGAGCTCGCTGCTGCTGAGCCTGGCCCCGGACGGCCTGCTGCGCGGCATGGTGTTCTGGCTGCTGGGCGATCTGGCCGGGGCTGGCTGGCAGTCGGCCGCACTGGCGCTGGCTGGCGTGCTCGGTCTGGCGCTGTGGCTGGCGCCTGCGCTAAACATCCTGGGTATGGGTCTGCAGCACTCGTATTCATTGGGCTTGAGTGTGCATACCCTGCGTTGGATCGTCTACGGTCTGGCCGCGCTGGCGACCGCCGCCGCGGTGACCACTGCCGGCATGATCGGTTTCGTGGGCCTGATCGTGCCGCATGCCCTGCGCCTGTGGCTGGGGCAGGATTTGCGCGTGCTGTTGCCGGCCGCCGCGCTGGGGGGCGGACTGGTGCTGCTGCTGGCCGATCTGCTGGCGCGCACCGCCCTGGCGCCGCAGCAGCTACCCGTTGGGGCGGTCATGGGGCTGATGGGTGTGCCAGTCTTTCTGTGGCTGCTGCAGCAGCGCGCGGGGCGGGCATGCTGAGCGCGCACGGGCTTGCCCTGCAACAGGGGGAACGCGGCCTGCTGGCGGGGCTGGAGCTGGCGATCGCGCCCGGTGAGGGCTGGCTGATTCTGGGCGAGAACGGCAGCGGCAAAAGCACGCTGCTCGCCGCGCTGGCCGGCTGGCATCTGCCGGTCGCCGGCGAGGTACGCCTGGATGGCGTGCGACTGCCCGCCGTGCCGCGCCGCCAGCGCGCGCGCCAGCTGGCCTGGCAAACGCAGCAGGATGAGCAGGCCTTTCCGCAAAGCGTGCTGGAGCGCGTGTTGTCCGGCCGCTATCCCTATCGCACGCACTGGCAGTGGGAGAGTGCGGCTGATCATGCGCTGGCGCTGCAGCAGCTGGCGCGACTGGACCTGGCCGGGCTGGCCGGCCGCGATCTGGCGACGCTGTCCGGCGGCGAGCGCCGCCGCGTCGCCATGGCTACCGCGCTGGTGCAGCAGGCCGACTGCCTCTTGCTGGACGAACCGCTGTCGCAGCTGGATCTGCGCCATCAGCAGCAGGCACTGCAGGTGCTGGCCGAAGAAGTCGCCGGCGGGCGCGCCGTGGTGCTGGTCAGCCACGATCCCAATCATGCGCGCGGTTTTGCCACGCATGCGCTGCTGCTGTTCGGCGACGGCCGCTGGCTGGCCGGCCCGGTGGCGGACGTGCTGAGCACCGAGAATCTCGGCGCGCTGTACCACCACCCGGTGCGCGCACTGCAGGCCGACGGTGGACGCTGGTTCGTGCCGGCTTGAGCGGCGGGCAGGGGCCCTTCTGCGGCCGTTTCGTACCCGCTCTGTGGTCTTTTATGGGTATTGCCCTGCAGCCGTTTTTTGGTAATGGCTGCAGGGCAATACTCTTTGTTTTTTATAGCGCCGGGCTCGGGCAGCGGCGGTGGATGGCCTCGATGGCAGCGAGCAGCTCGTCCGTCAGCACCACATCCTGAGCTGAGAGGTTTTCCTGCAGCTGCTCGGTGCTGGTCGCGCCAAGGATGGTGCTGGTAACGAACCAGCGGCTTTTCACCCACGCCAGCGCCAGCTGCGCCGGGCTCAGATCGTATTCCTGCGCCAGCGCCGCGTAGGCGGCCACCGCCTCGCCGACGTGCGGCTTGAGGTAGCGCAGGCCGAAATTGGCAAAGCGCGTCATGCGCCCGTCGGCGTGCGGGTTGCTTACGTACTTGCCGGACAACAGGCCAAAGGCCAGCGGGCTGTACACCAGCAGTGCGACGTCCTCGCGGTGGCAGACCTCGGCCAGGCCCTGTTCATAGCCGCGGTTGATCAGGTTGTAGACATTCTGGATCGTGCTGATCACCGGCACGCCCAGCTCGCGCGCCAGGCGCTTGCATTCCATCACGCCCCACGGCGTTTCGTTCGACACGCCAACGTGGCGCACCTTGCCGGCGGCGACCAGTTCGCCCAGCACTGCCAGCGTGTCGGCCAGCCCGGGGGCATCCGGGTATTCCTGCTCCGGCTCGTAATAGGTCTGCCCGAACATCGGCACATGGCGCGCCGGCCAGTGCAGCTGGTAGAGGTCGATGTAGTCGGTCTTGAGCCTTGCCAGGCTCGCATCGCAGGCGGCGTGAATCTGCGCACGGGTGAATTGCGGGCCGCCGCGCAGCCAGTCCATGCCGCGATTGGGGCCGGCGACCTTGGTTGCAATGACCAGCTTGTCGCGCTGCTGGCCTGCGAGCCAGTCGCCGACGATGGTTTCGGTGGCGCCCTGCGTCTCGGCGCGCGCCGGCACCGGGTACATCTCGGCGGTGTCGATGAAATTGATGCCGGCGTCGAGCGCCAGGTCGAGCTGGGCGTGGGCGCTGGCCGCGTCGTTCTGCTCGCCGAAGGTCATCGTCCCCAGGCACAGCGTGGAAACGGACAGATCGGTGTGGGGCAGGGTGCGGTAATCCATGGCGTTTTCCTTGCGGCAAGTCGGACTGGCATCTTGCCAGAGCCCCTGCCGTTTGTCGCAAATCCGCAGATTATTTTGATACGGTATGCTGTATATGGGCAGAGCCATTAACGGTGTTGATCTTGATTGATATACCCGGTTTTTCTCGGCAGGGCTGAGGATGGCTGCGGCACCGATGAAACTCGGCTAGAATCGCAGCGCCAAACTTTTCCGTGACGATAGGCTCTGATGTCTTCTTCCCGCCGCCATGCCGCACGCTGCTGGCTTGCCCTGCTGGCGCTGTGTCTGCACCTGCTGCTGCCCTACGCGCATGCCGCTGCTCGCCTTGGCGCGAGCGGCTTGCCGGTGCTGGCGGTCTGCAGCGTGGCCGGCAATGCCGACCTGGTGGCTGCGCCGCAGGACGGACGGGAACAGACGCTCGTCATGCTGCGCTGCCCGCTTTGTGTGGCGAGCGCCGGCCAGATTCTGGCGCCGCCTCCGGCGCCTGCTGGCTTGCCTGCGTGCCCCGAGATGGCCGGACTGCTCCAGCCGGCCGGCGCGCCAGGCTTTTTTATCCCGCTTCCTGTCGCCTGGCTGCCGCCCGGGCGCGCCCCGCCTGCCCTGTCCTGCTGAGCCTTGCGCCAGCGTCGGGCGGACCGCGAGCGGCGTGCCCTGTTTTCCCTGTCTGTCGGCTGGCTGCCCGCGTGGCCAGTCTCATCCCCTTATTGCTGACCAGTCCAATCTGGCAAGGAGTCATCATGTTCAAATCTCTGCTCGGCGCTGCGGCGCTGTTGGCCGCGCTGACCGCCCAGGCGCATGAATTTACCGCCGGTGACGTCAGGATCGACCACCCCTGGGCGCGCGCGACCGTTGCGACCGCCAGGAATGCCGGTGCCTTCCTCACGCTGACCAGCGCCAAGGGCGACCAGCTGCTCGGCGTCGCCAGCCCGGTGGCCGACAAGGTGGAAGTGCATGAAATGAAAATGGAAGGCAATGTCATGAAAATGCGTCCGCTGCCGGCCCTGGAGTTGCCAGCCGGCAAGACGGTGGAACTCGTCCCGGGCGGTTATCACATCATGCTGATCGGCCTGAAGCGGCAACTCAAGGAAGGCGAGCGTTTCCCGCTGGTGCTGACGTTTGCCAAGGGCGGGCGCGCCGAAGTGCAGGTGCAGGTGGATGCGCTGACGGCCCAGCCGGCGGCTGCCGCCAAGCATGAGCATCACTGAGTCGCGCTGGGTGCTTGCCTGCAGGCATCCCGATGACGGTGCAAGCACAGGCCGGATTCCGCCGTGTGCCGCGAGCCTGACTAGTCCATCAGAAGCTGGTCTTGTGGGTATGGGCATGCAACCCTTTTCTGCAAAGGGCTGTGGCTTGATGAGGGGTGATGTATATGGCTGCTGTCAGATGGTCAGCGTAAGCCCTCTGGCAAGCGTGCCCAGGCCTCGCCGGTGATCGTGACCAACAACAAGGGCAGCCCGCGGGCTGCCCTTGTTTGTGGCTTGGCCGGACTTACTTCGGCGCGGCCGGTGTGACCTTGTAGCCGGCCTTCTTCAACCTGGCCAGCACGCCAGCTTCGCCGGACAGATACTGTGCGCCAACGCCGATAAAGCTGCCACCCTGTTTGGCCTGCTTGCCGATGGCCTCGGCCAGCTGGGCATTGCGGCCAGCCAGCTGCTGGTTTTTCCACGCCGCATACCAGGCCTGTTCCGTTGCCGGCAGCGTCGGCAGAACCGCCTCGGCGAGTTTCGGCAGCTGGGCGATGTCCTGCTTCAGGTAGCCGGCCATGTAGGCCTGTTCGTTCTTGGCCAGCTGTTCCTGCTGGTCGAGGATGGCGTAGAGCAGCGGAATCTGCTTGGCCTCGGGAATGCTCTCGAAGCGCTTCAGTTGCGCGTCGATGGGTTCCAGGCCGAAATAATCCTTCTGGCTTTCGATCGCCATCTTGGAAAACAGCAGGTCCATCGGAATCTGGCCGGTCTGCTTTTTCGGAATCTGCAGCAGCATGATCGCGCCCCAGGGCTTCATCTTGGCCGTGGCGACCTCGGGGTAGCCGCGCGCGTCCATTTCCCTGACCAGCTGCTGGTAGTGTTTGGCGTCGAGCTTGCCCTGCAGGCTGGGCTCGGCCGTGAGGATGCGCTTGCCCATTTCCATCATGCTGTTGAAGTCCTGCTTGACCTCGGTGCCGATCTGCTTGCTGTCCATGAAGGCCTTTTTCATGGCCGGCGAGAAATCCACGGCATGCGTGTCGCTGACGTAGGCCACACCGTAGACCCAGGTCGGCGCCACGCCTTTCTTTTCGATTTTCCACAGCAAGGTCTGCTCGGTCTTGCTGGGCGGCACGGCAAACAGCAGGGTGGGGGCCAGCAGGGTGGCCGTGGCCAGCAGCCACGGACGCAGTCGGTGCAACATGTTCGGGTCCTCCTCAAAGAGGGCCACAGTATAGCAGGGCGCTGCAGGCGCCTGCCGCCTCAGGCGCGCAGCAGCGTGCGGATTTCATCCACCAGAGCCAGCGCCTGTTCGTCGCTCTGTCGGGATTCGCGCATGGCGATCTGCCAGCGCGCCAGCGTGCCGCGCAGGCTTTTTTCATCGTCGATCGCCCGGATTTCCGGCAGCAGGTCCTTGCCGAAGATGCCCAGATAGAGCTGGCAGCTTTCTTCCATGAGCATGCGGATCATGCGGATGCGGTGTGCACTGAGCGTGATTTGCGGAATGGGGGCGTGTGCTACGGGGGGAGGTGGCGCCGCCGCAGGCTCCGGGCGTGCGGCGGCAGCCGGGGCTGCCGCCACATGGGTGACGGGCGTCGCTGCGGCAGCGGCCTGACGGTCATGCTGGCTGTGCGGGCCGCCGGGGGCCGGGCTGACAAAACCGGCCTGTTCCAGTTCGTGGATGGCCGGAATGATCTCCAGTCCGACCAGTAGCGCAGCCAGTGCGCCGACCGACTTGCTGCCATCAATCAGGATGAGCACGCGCCGCAGACGGGCCGGCAGGCCAAAGCGGCGTTCCGAGATTTCCTGCTGGCCCTTGGCGGTTTTGCAATACACGCGATGAACCAGTGCGGCGGCTTGATCAAGTGCAGTCATGGCCTGTCCCCTCATGCGGTCAGGGCTGCAGTGTAAGCTTTACAGATGACAGGATGGCGACAAGGATAATAGTCTCGGCAGGTGTGTCGGTTTTGCTGCCAGGCCGGCATGTAGTTGTTGCCTCTCTTTCTGTTCAATTTCTTGCAAGGCTAGACCATGTCTTCATCACTCCCTCCCGGTGTTCCGGACCTGGCCGGTGCCGACCGACAGTTTCAGTCTCTCGCCGATCTGATGCCGCAAATGGTATGGACGGCCACGCCGGACGGGCGCATCGCCTATGCCAACGGGGTGTGGCAGGCGTTCTGTCAGGCGCATGCGACTGAGTCTGGTGCTGCCGGGTTCACCGAGAGCCTGCATCCCGATGATCTGGGGCGCTGGGCCGAAGCCTGGCAGCAGGCGCTGGCCGGTCATGACTTCGAGGCGCTTGCGCGCATGCGCCATGCGGCAACAGGGGCCTGGGTGCCCCATCTGCACCATGCTGTTGCCATGTACGACGCGCAGGGCCGGCTAGTCCAGTGGTTTGGCACCAGCGTCAACCTGGAGCAGAGCCTGCCAGCGCACGAGGGCGGCGGCGAATGGAACGACTTGATGGCCCGGCTCAACGAGCATTTGCTGGGGGTTTTGCAGGAGCGCAGCGCCGTGCTGACCCAGCTTGAACTGCAGACGCGGCATCTGGGCGAAATCATTACCACGCAATCGCATCTGGCCCAGGCCGAGCTGGAGCTCGAGGGCTTCATGCTGATCGTGGTCGAGCGCATGCTGAAGTTGACCCCGGCAACCGGCGCCGTTGTGGAAATGGTCGATGGCGATGAAATGGTCTATCGCGCTGCCAGCGGCACGGTGCGCCCTTATCTCGGCTTGCGCATCCGGCGCGCAGGCAGTCTCTCCGGGCTGTGCGTGCAAGAGCGACGCATGCTCGATTGCCCGGATACCAGCATTGATCCGCGCGTGGATAGCGTGGCGTGCGCCAAGGTCGGCGCGGCGAGCATGGTGGTCACGCCCTTGGTTGACTGCGGCCGGCTGGTGGGCGTACTGAAAATCCTGTCCCGGCAGCCGCATGCGTTTGGCACTGCCGACCTGCAAACGCTGCAGCTGATGTCCGGCCTCATTGGCGCAGCCTTCAGTCGCCAGCAGCAATTCGACACCAACCAGCGTCTGTTGGCCGAGCGCACGCGAGCGCTGGAGGCGCTGGCGCTGGAGGTCGAGCGCCGCCGTCGCTCGGAAGACATCCTGCGCGCCAGCGAGGCGCGCACGCGGCTGATTATCGACAGTTCCGGTGAAGCCTTTGTCGGCCTCAATGCGGCGGGGCTGATCACCGACTGGAACCGCCAGGCGGCCCTGGTCTTTGGCTGGTCGGCCGCTGAAATGCTGGGGTGGCCGCTGGCGCAAACCGTACTGCCATCCGGACAACAGGCTGCCTTTGCCGATTTGCTCGCCGCTCAGGCTGCCAGTGAGCCCGATGCCGTTACGCGCAGCGAACTGTTGCTGCAAACCGCTAGTGGCAAGCTGCTGCCGGTGGAGGTGACACTGAGCTGCATCCGCAGCGACGGGCAAATGATATATAGCGCGTTTCTGCGCGACATCAGCCAGCGCCGCCAGCAGGAGTTACGCTTGCGTTTTCAGGCCGAACACGATGCACTGACCGGTCTGCCCAACCGCCGTACCTTCCAGGCCAGGCTGGAGTCGGAGCTGGAGGCATCACCCGAGCATACTTGCGCGGTTCTCTTCATTGATCTTGATGGCTTCAAGGCCGTCAATGACAGTCTGGGTCATGAAGCCGGTGATGCACTGCTCAGGCACGTGGCGCAACGGCTCGAGCACTGCATTCGGGGCAATGACACGCTGGCCCGGCTGGGAGGAGATGAATTCGTGATCCTGCTGACCGATCTGCCGGGGGAACGCGCCGCTCACCGGGTGGCCGAAAGCGTGCTGGCCACGCTGGCTGAGCCCGTCGATTTGGATCAGGGCCAAGCGCAGATTGGCGCCAGCATCGGCATCACCGTCAGCCCGACGGATGCATCTGCCGATGCGGGCCAGCTGCTGCGCGAGGCGGATGCCGCGATGTACCAGGCCAAGCGCAGCGGCAAGAATCGTGCCGTTCAATGGGCCAGGGGTTGACGCTGTACGACACTAGTGCGTGTTCTGGAGTTTTGGCGCTGATTGCGCTTGTTGAATATCAAGCACTTATCGAACTGTCTGGTGATTTTCTGTGGCGGGGTGTTGACGGGTTCGGGTTCGGGCCGTATAGTTCGGCCTCTCTGCTGCTGACGCAGCGAAAGAAACGAAGCGAAACGACAAGTTTAGCGAAGTTTGCAGCGTCAGGGCAACGATCTTTAACAATCTACAGCCGATGAGTGTGAGTGCTTGGTTTGACCAGCACTCGCACTTAAAGACAGAAGTAACAAGTACACACTTGTTGATTCTGAGTTTTAAGCAAGCGAGCGCAATTAAGTAGTAACAGTGATTAAACGAAAGAGTTTGATCCTGGCTCAGATTGA
>NZ_ATZJ01000034.1 GCF_000428145.1 Chitinilyticum litopenaei DSM 21440
ATCTGCTCGGGCGTGATCGCCTTGCCGGTGCCGGCGGCCAGTTTTCCCGCCTTGCTGGCTTTGCGCCAGTTGCTGAGTGTCTGCTCGGAAATGCCCAGCTCGCGGGCGACCTGAGCGGGGGATTTGCCTTCGGCCTCGACCAGACGGACCGCCTCTTGCTTGAACTCGGTGGTGTAGCTCTGCTTCGGGATTTTGTACATCGATACCTCCGTATGCCAGTTTATCTGGCTACGCTTGGTATCCGAAATTCGCGGTCAACCTCACGCCAAACGATCCTTGGGATCCAAGGACGCAACATCCTGAATGTCATCATCCTCATCCGGCAGTTCAGGCGCCTCCTCAAAAGGCGCCTCGCCACTTGATTCAGGTGCTTCTGTCTGTGCTGCGACAACTTGAGCGTCGGTACTTGCAAGGGGCTTGATACGTTGGAGTCGCGCTCGACGAACATCAACCGCCAGCTCAAAAGACTCTGCTTTTTCTTCTGCGATCTGGCCCGCGCCATGCTCAGTGGCGTACAGAAAACTTACGGGCGGACGCTGCGTAACGAGCGTCGTCTCGAAAAGCGCCAACTCCTTAAGCTTTACCCGTTTACGCAATGCGGTTACATCATCAACGACCGCTGTTGAGAACTCTTCCGCCTTTAGCCATACGCCGGCGAAAGCGTGTCCTCGCGTAAATATGAGAATGGGGTTTAGCCCTGCCTGCTCGATGGCGGAGCAAAACAGCAACGCAAGATCGAGACAGGTGGCAAGCCCAGAGTCGGCAATCTGCCCAGAAGAACGAATCTTCTGACCAGTGTGCTCAAAGCTTGCTGGCGGCAGCGCATAGTCGAGCTTCATGGCCACAACTGCACCCCAAATCGCCGATGCAAGCTCCCAGGCTCGCTTTGCCCCACCCTTGTATCCATCCAGGGCGGCATCTTTTCCGTGCTCTCTCAGTACATCCGCCGCCTTCTTCAACAGACGATCAATCGCGGGCTCGTTCGGCTGGACGAAGGCCGCAACCATATCCGGCATGTATGCAATGCCACCCCATTGATTTCGGGGCAACAGCTCTACCGCCTTGCTCACCGTGACAGGCAGATCGGGAGCTTCAGCCTCAACGTGCCGGAGGGTGATTGTTACCGTTGCCTGCTCAGCCTCGGTCAAGCGACTAAACAAAACACCGTCTAGCTGAACATCTAGATCTTGTAGTCGATAGGTCTGACCTGCTCCGACCGAGTCCAAACGCCAAGTTCGTGGCCTTACAAAGGCGGGGATCGCTTCGAGAACGACTTCGAGCGCTTTCGAATCCCGCTCTAACGTGCTGATGACGCGAAGTTCTCGGATGAGGGGGACAGCGTTTTGGAAATCAGCCAAGTTCAGCTTGGCTGCGAGTGTTGCCTCGATTTTCAGTTCACGAACGACCTCTTGCTGAGCCGCTTCTGGTTGTCCTTCTACCGGCTTCCCTTGGGAATCCATTGCGATTTCTGCCATTCGCATACCCCTGACGTCATTTCCACACGGGCCGTCTGGGGCCCTCCTCAAGTGCGACTTATAAGGTTTTCACCTCAAGTCAGTCTTCTAATGCCAGAACCAGTGTATTCAAGCACTTTGCATCAGCAAAGCCCAATATATCTGGAAGCCCCATCATTGCGACGCGCCACCTTCATTCGACGCCTTTTTTGCGGTGAATGGCTTGCCTGCGCGGTGAATGACCACCATAATCACCGCATGAATGGCGGCGATTATCTCTACATCTGGCAGGCTTCCGACTGGCCTCGCTGGCGCTACGACCTGGCGGTGCTGGCAGAGCCGATGGCACGGGTCAGCCATGCGCAAGGGCTGCTGCTGGGGCGATTAGCCGATATAGGCTTTGGCCTGCGCGATGAGGCCTGCTTGGTTGCGCTGACGGATGACGTCCTCAAGACCAGCGAGATCGAGGGCGAACACCTGAACGTCGCTTCGGTACGTTCTTCCATCGCCCGCCGTCTAGGGGTGGACATCGGCTCGCTCGCACCTGTTGATCGCCATGTTGAGGGGGTCGTGGACATGGTGCTCGACGCCACGACCAACAGTGCTCGCCCACTCACCACAGAACGCCTCTTCGCATGGCATGCGGCGCTGTTTCCAACTGGGTATTCCGGCCTTACCAAGATCAGCACCGGTACATGGCGGGATGACGCTAATGGGCCTATGCAAGTGGTGTCAGGTCCAGTCGGGCGCCAAAAGGTGCATTACGAAGCGCCGCCTGCAGAGTACCTGGCATCAGAAATGGAGCGCTTTCTATCCTGGCTGAATGACCCCGAGGCCACAGAGCCGGCCTTAATCCGCGCTGGGTTGGGCCATCTATGGTTTGTTACCCTGCATCCGTTCGATGATGGCAACGGCCGCATCGCCCGCGCAATTGGCGATCTGCTGCTGGCCCGTGCCGATGGCAGCCCACAGAGGTTCTATAGCTTGTCCGCGCAGATCCAGCGCGAGCGCAAGGCTTACTACGATATGCTGGAGCGCACGCAGAAAGGTACGCTTGAAGTCACTGAGTGGCTGCTGTGGTTCTTTCAGATGCTCGACGAAGCGATAAACCACGCCCACGGGATGCTGGATGCTGTGCTGGTCAAGGCCCGATTCTGGCAGCGGCAGCAAGGCACTCCCTTGAACGCACGCCAGATCAAGGTGCTCAACCGCCTGCTGGATGGGTTTGAAGGCAAGCTCACCACCAGCAAATGGGCCGCGCTGGCGAAATGCTCCTCCGATACTGCGCTGCGAGATATCAACCAGCTGCTTGAGCAAGGTGTGCTGCAACGCTCCGGTTCTGGGGGGCGTAGTACCAGCTATGAGTTAAAGGCCGACTGAGCAACAGTCGCGAGCATTAGGTAGAATAAAAAATCAGAAAGATTGGTATCTGTACTCGCCTAATGATGACAAGCAATCCTCGGGAAGTTAGACATTAAAAGGAAGTGATCCAAGTAGTCGAATTGCCGAATCGGATACAACCTCTTGATCGACAGCTCTCGTCTGACACGCTTGTCGAAGGAATACGCATACAGGGTCCAGAGAGAGAGATTCTGATGGATCGATCGCTAAACTCTTTACTTGACCACTCTTGTCGAAAATATCGATATACGGATGCGAGCGATCGGAATCAGCAATCATCGGCAACATTGCCTCGTAAATCCGGCTCATTTGCAGCTGTGGCATAGTTCGCTTGAGAGCCCTGTATATGTTGATTGCAGCCAAATCCAAGTCACCCCAAAAGAATACTTGGTTAGCTCGCAGCAAATCATTGAGTTGTGGGGGAGAACCTCCTCGAACGATCATGATTGGCCGGTCGTGATCCGAAGCACCTGTAGTGTGCAAACGCTCCTGCCCAAGGTAACTTAGACCAAAGCCGTATGTACAAATCAGTGCGACCTCTTGCGACAGCTCGCTACGTACAGCATTTTCAAACGCCCTTGGATTTTCAATCAGTAGTGTAGCAATTGGATGTGGTGGTCCAGCGCAGATTACGTATCGGGGAGAAGAATTCTGCATACGTAATGGCAACCCAAGGGCATCCATCATACGCCCGGACATCATCGATAGTACTTTCGAACTACCCATTAAATGACGTGCACTGACATTAAATCCTGCATCGTCAAAAGCGGTCGAGTTCGCCTCTGCCAGACGTTGCAAACAACGAGCCAAGGCATTCAGGTCCTCCAATCCCATCCCATTAAGCGCAGTAGATAGCCCAGACAAATCGACAATAGCGGCGGGAGCTACACCGGCAGCTTCTAGTGCTTGCTGCCACGCAACCTTATGCGGATCGACGACCAATGATTCAGGCGAGACTAAGAGATATCCGGACACTGGAAGGTCTCGGCTGTCCGCTTGGTAACTGAGTAGGCCGGCACGATATAAATCTCTGATCGCCTCATCAAGCAATACACGGGGTAATCCGAGCGAACTTGCCAGCTTGGGCATGCACGACGAAATACGTAGCTTACCGCTTGCACTTGCCAACTTGCGCAGCTCTACAAGCACGGCGGTGGCTTCGTCTGTAAAGCAGGGGTTAAAACTCATCATGCGCCACTGACCTCGACCGTTGACGTCCGAGTGATCGAAGAAAAGAACCCGACGGTGCCAGCCTCACGGCCATGCTCCATGAAAGACACTAGTCCGTCACCGGCATTGTTCGTCAGCTTCTTACCCACGTGATAGACCGGGAAAACTGTGTAATCGTTAGTCCAGGTAGGCGAGTGAAGGAAGCCGAGTATCTGGAAGTTTCCACCTAGATCGCGCAAGCCATTCAAGGCCTCGCCAATGATCTTACGATCAGAAAGCGTACTGAAGATGCCATCAATCAAGATGACACGATTGGCTTTTGAACGCGATTTAGCAGCCTGTGTGCTCGTCATCTCCAGCAGACCCCGTTCGATCTCGTACTCTGCCTGCCGCACGATCCACATAAACTCCAAGGCGATTTTCTGTCCGGTGGATAGTTTCTCTGATACATGGCTTTTTTTGCCACCCCAAATGCCGGCATTAACGAACTCAACAGAGGTGTTGGTGAATACGCACTGGATCAGCTTGTCCCTAAGCAGCCGCTTGAGTTGTGTTTCATCGGTACGCCGGATGGATCGTGACTTGGAATCTGTCTCCCTTGTCGCTAGCTCGACTTCATCCTTCAGGTCATTGATCAGGTCGAACACCGTTTCGTCTTTATTAATCTGAGTCTGGAAATGGAAGCGTCCATTGGGATACTTTTTCATCACCTTGTTCAGGATTGACAAGTTGTCCTCTGCACTAACGATTAGCTGCGTAAGCTGAGCCAGCGTGTCCTCACTAGTTTCCTCTGCGACTCGCTTGGCTTGTTGAGCCTCGCCTCTTTCTTTGTTCAGGCTGGCCTGCAATTGTTCGAAGAGGCTCATGAGCGCAGTCATGGTCTCCGGTGTGGCCTTCCTGATTTCGTCGATTTCGAGCGTGTTGAAGGCAGTTGCCGACGAGTCCGCCGGATCATCGGCAGCCGCGCAGAAGGAAGCATTGAGGTCGGTGTACTTTCTCAAGGCAGCTGCATACTGTGAGGCGATCTCCTTGTGCTCTTTAATAGCATCCTCAAGATTCATTTCCTGAATGGCCTGGGCAACTCTATCGACCTCATCCACCTGCCGACCGTAGGCCTCCAACTGAGCGCCGTGCAGGCACTGGATGAGTGCATGCATTGTGCCAAAGGAAGAATGAACCTCCGGTATCGCGTCGCCTTCTTCAAGCTCGCGTGCCTGCTCAGCAATGCTTCGGGTGCGGGCAACCCGACTGCCCACTTCGTAGGCCAATTCGTGAATGGACTTCGCTAGCCGTGACCACGCAGGGATCTCAGCATCAATGATGCGGCGCCACTCACTACCTGCCTTAGACGCGATATCGTTGAGCCTTTCGACTTCTCGATGCTTTTGGTCGATTTCTGCCTGTAACGCCTGATCGCTCTTATCCTGGTTCGCCTTGAAGGAACTCGCTCGCTCGAAATTTACGCGAGATGCGTCGATTAGCCGTTTGAGGTCGTCGTTGATAGCATCCTGAACGACAGCAAAGGTAGACATGAAATCGAGGTTGTCGGCATTCCCAGCAAACCCAATGGCGACCTCGTGCCGAGCAAGTTCACTTGATCCCCCCTCATCTTCAAAAGCCTGAGTCTGCCTCGCAATCTCAGCCTGTTGATCGCCTAAGTTCCCCAGAGTGACCGCTGCCTCGGCGATCTCGCTATCCAGCCCTTCAAGCTCACCGGTCAGCTTCGCGCTGAGATTCCGTATAATCTCGTGCTCCGCAAGGCCACCCAATCGCTGGTATGCGCGTGCATCGTCTCTGGCATTCAAGGCCTGCTGTGAAGCACGCTCTTTCGCCTTGCCCTCAGCCTCAAACAGCGTTCCGAGCTCAGCCTCCAAAGGAGGCAAGATTTCAGAGATCGCTTCAAGACGGGCATCCCCCCCCTTGGTAATGAAGGCTCTGGCACATCCCAGCACCTCCAATGCCTGCGGCGTGTTCTGCGTCATGAGTCGGTTGATCTGCATTTCAAGACGGTGTGCATCACCTTCTATGTCCAGGTATCGCTCCCGAGCTCGGTGATCAGCAGCCTCTTTAGCCCGCATTGCAAGCTGATAGTTCTGTCCACTAGGATTGAGTTTCGACAGTGCCTCGATAACTTCCTTGATCTGACCCTGAATCTCAACGAGCTCTTCTTGTATGCGTGTGTGCTCTGCTGCAGCAAATTCAGCATCCAGCAGAATATGGACTCGGCGCGATGTGTTACCGCCAATGAACCCGATCAGACGAGTATCCCCATCGCAGCTGACACCCTGCTCAATGGACCTAAACAGCTCGCTGCGCAGGATCAACGGAACGGCGACGCTAGCGGCCTGTAATGTTCCAGCGGCCAACTTGAGGTCCTCTAGCGTGTCGAACACTGGCGCCGACAGCATCCCAGACAATGCACTGAGGATGTCATTGCGAAGGTTCAGCTCCAAATCCTCTTCCAGAACCACCTGGTGCAACCGCTGGACAGATAGTCCACCGGCATCAAGAATGGCCCAAGCCTGCTCAAAGGCGCCATCTTCAACCGACCGCATCTGTTCAAGAGCCTGCAACTCTTTGCAGAGTTCGCTCTCGCGCCTCGCGAGTTCTTGCTGGGACAAGGTAAGACGGCCACGATTCTCGTCCGCCGTGGCCAACCAGTCCGCAGGCCTGATGTCTGGATGGGCGTCCTGAAACTGCTCAATCGCCTCTTTGGATGCCCGCAGTACAGCCATAGACTCGCGCGCGGCTATCAAATTGATGTTGGCAACTGCCAGTTCGCCCTGCGGATCACAGTTTATCGGGTCCGCCCCATCCCCAAACAGGCCAGCAAATAAGTATGCTTGGCTCTTGAGCGACGCAAGTTCGCTGGACTCTTCATTGAGTATTTGGATTTCGAGCTGCTTTTTCTGTACCGTCGTCGAAGCCTTGGACAAATCCTGAAGGGGGTCCACCGTCGTTGGGTCAGTAGAGCCAAATAACCGCCCGTACAGAGCCAGACCCTGCGCGTGCTGATCGAACTTGGCGAGTTGACTATTAGCTTGGGCGCATTGTGCACTCAGAGGGTGATGCTGGTTGCGAAGTTGGGTATGCAACTTTCCAGCCTCAGCGATAGCTTTCCCTATCCTTGTGGATTCCTCCCGGATGTGAGCCTTTTGCGTCTTTAGGTGTCCATATCGAGCCTTAGCTCCTTCCAATCCTTCAAGCCCATGGTGCTCCAGCACAGCAGTGTAGGTTTCCCAAGCCGCTGCTAGTCGGCCTCGCCGGACGTTGCGTTCAGCGATCGTTATCTGCAGTGTGAATTGCTGACCGCTAATCCAATTCTTCGCGGAGTTCGGCTCCGATCGATGCTCATCGGGTAAGAGATGGCCAATCTTGACGAAGTCCTCCCAGGCACCCTGGTTTTCCTGGCGATCCTTGATTTGAAGGTCAAGTTGCTTAATGGACTCTTGGAGCCCAACGACCTGGTTTAGCGCCGTGGCCTGGCTCTCCTTCTGCTGCGTTGCGCTCGCCTGCAGCTGTCGTACACGTTGGGCAGCCGGATTGGTATCGATCTGCTTCTCAGCCAAGTCAAAAGCACATGCCAGGACCTCCTTGAGTCCAGCGATCTTTGCCCCGGAAATTCCGGCGATGTCGTCAGGCATTGCCAAAGCGGAATCTTTGGGATAGCCCTTACGATAATGACCTCCGCCGGCCACACCTGATGAGGAAAATCCGAAATCGCAAGTTAAATCAATTACTTGCTTTCTAGGAGTGGGCGTCAGATGAGATTTACGATTTGCAACCTCATTAATCTTGCTGACGTCGATCCCGCTCAGCTCACTTAAGGCCTTGTCCAGCAATAGGATGCCGTCGTCACGAGTAATGACCATTCCCTTGAGGGCGACGAGAATACGAGGATCCTGCTCTCTAAGATTGGGTATACGACGCGGAATCCCAGGCATGGCGCATGGCCCTTCCTGAGCACCAAAGTGCCTCAAGAATGTGATGTCCTTGCGCAAGCTACGTAAAACCGCATCGCGCTGGCCCTTCAGGGCCTGTGCTGCGGCGCCGGCCTCCATGATCGGTCGGAGCTGCTCAATACCCGTTTCGCGAATTTTCAGGCGCCGCTCCTTGCGCACGATCTCTCGCTCAGCATCAACGATACGTGTAAGACTTTTTAGAAGGGTGTCCTCCACTGCGGATTCATCTTCCTCTGAAAATGAACTCAACAAGTTGCTCAGCAAATCAGGCGCTACGACCGACCGAAAAAAGGCGCCGTCGAAGGACTCCCCGGGTCTCGGAGTGAATTGAAAGAAGCTCGCATTTTTGTCGTCCGATCCCTTGAGCTGGTAAACCACGTTTCGGCGAATCACTTCCACGGGCAAAAACAAGCGGATGTGATCCTCCCACTCGCGTCGACTGGTGAACTTGTTCCATTTGCAGCCGCGTAGAGCCTTAGTCCGTGCGACAAACTCACTGTCAGGAACAGAGGCAATAGTCTTGCCGTCGTAGATGTAGCACGGCGAGTCTTCCAGCCTGCCGCTGTATGAATAGAAGATTGGCTGCTCGTTAGCGTCGTCGTTAAGCGCTACGCCGATCACATGAGTCTCGCCAAGCAGATTCTGAGGATCGATTTCTAGCAGGCTGGGAGCCACAAAGTTGTCCTCAGGCGGGCTCCAGAACTCGATCCTCGCATGTGTGTACCCGCGGCTCTTAGGTGCAACCTTCTCCCGGATTTGTTTGAGCAGTCGGGCGTCGCGACTCAGGAGATACAGGTGCAGTTCAACCAGAGAAGTCTTGCCGCCGCCGTTGGTGATGTTAACCAGTGCCGACTTGCCACCATCCATACGAAGCGTGATGCCGGTAAGCATTGGCTTCCAGTCAGCCGCGCGTCGATGCGCACTGATGCCTTCGGTGAGGTAATTGGTGACTTCCAGGCGCGATATCAGGCTCACAGTTCACTCCCTTGCATCTCGTTATCATCGGGTCTGGTCATCAGGTTATGACCCAAGGGGGCAATGGGCACCGATGAAGGACGATCACTGCTTACGACCATCAAAGGCGCCAGCGTACGGTCGAAGTTCTCCTTGATTTCGACCGCGGACAGCAGCGACTGCCGATATACGGCGTCGCTGCGCTCATCCAGCATGCCTCCGTCGCACATCAGATCCAGGAAACGCTTGGTATAGCGTGCGATGTCTGCGCCTTTCTCCGAAGTCAGGACTTCGTAGACATCACTGCTGGCCAATTCGGCAGGATTGAGCCTGCGGACAAATCCATTGATATGCTCCCGAACACTCTGTTCCAGCATTTCCCTGGTGAAAGTGGCGTCTAGCCACTTGTGTCGCTCATGTGGCCCGCGATCTCGCTGCGTATAAAGTAAATCCAGGTGAATCAGCCAAATCTGGGTAAACCAGATCTTGGCAGCTGTTGCACGACCGCTTGCGGAATCCATGCGCTCGGCAAGTCGCCCCATATCTAGTAATGGGCAAAGGCTGTCCGCGCGACGTGCGAGTAGATAGACCCGCGCCCCGTGTCCAATTCCAGGCACATCGAAGCTACTTAGCGTAATTAATGAGAAACCCTGTCCACTCATCAACTCCTCGAGATCCCTCATGTTCTCAATAGAGGCCTCACGGAGAATCACGGCAAGGTCCTTTTCGTCTCGCTGCAGACTTCTCCTGTCAGATTTATCCTCAATCTTTCGATATTTGATCAAAAAAGCGCTGATGCGGCCCATTTCATAAGGTGTCATGAGTCCTCGCTGACTTCATTCGATGCTCGCTTAAGCAACAGACTGGATGTCAAAGTTTCAAGCTCTGGGAGATGGGATCGAGAAAGTGATCTATTGAGCATTACCGCAACGGGATAATTGACCCACTCATCTGGGGCTGTCAGCGCTGTCACGAGGCAGTTGAGCGCCGCTACCTGATCGAATTCACCTAGACCTTCACGAAGGGCCTCGAGCAAGTCCAGCCCCCCATTTTGAAGTCGTTGCTCCAGCAATGGCTGATTTAGCCTCAGCCATTCCAGAAACCTGTCATCTCTAGGAACTTCGAACTCTTCAATGGAAATGCTCTGTATTGAGGTCGGCTGTTGAACCCGCGCCTTGACCAAGCCGGTGAAGTCGGTCCCTGCAGGCAGGACTCCAGAAGCAATGGCAGGTCCCAACATGGAAATGACCAGATCGATCTGGGTGACTGCTGGTGGTTTCTTGGCCCACTGCCGGGCGAGATCGAGAAACGAAGGAGCCTGCACCGAAGACTGGAGACCATGCATCGAAACTTCGGCCAGGCGCGTGAGCTCACGCCCATATCGCACAATGCCACCAGACAGCTCCTTGACCTTGGCCTTAATCAGACCTACCGGAACGTCATCCTCAATGGGCACATCTCGTCTGATTAGCGCATCCACAGCCAATCGAGCCTCCTCGACCAGCTCCACAGCTCGGCGCATGGTCTCGCGGTGAACATCCAGATCCGCGATTACATCTGGCCGTGACTTTCGCCCCCCCGATGCCTGCTCAATCAAGGCTGTTAGGGAGAGTTGTTCTGAGCGTAACTGCATTAGAAGCCGCTCAACGAAAACCAAAGCAGAACTCAGACGACCTGCTTCAATTGCTCGGATCAACTTCGTCACATCACCTTCGATATAGGCGATGTCCATAATGTCTAAAGTGTCCGACGCTAGTGCAATAGCGGTCTTGCCAACCCGAGAGAGCCTGAACTCCACGACATGGACTGCTTTCTCAACAAGAGCAGTATCTTTGTCTCCAATGACGTGTGCAGGCGCACCATCGTAGCTGTGTAGCAATCTCAGCTCCGTCGGTCGCGAAAGGACATTGAGCACATATTCGACGTCAACATCTACAGCCCAATCAAGCCTTCCACGGACAGCCTCCTGAATGGCGGACAGGGAGGAATACTCGTCTCCCGACGTCGTACCCAGCCCCTGCAAAACATCGAGGATTTCTTGTGCGAGGGCGAGGTAGATGCCGTCCCCCAAGCCGGGTCTTTCTTCTGTTTGATACTGGGGCGACTCTCCGCTGGCTCGCCGGGAGTCATGAAGATCAAGCAACCTTGCGGTCGCTTTTAGCAGAGGGGAGAAATCTAGCTTTAGCATAAATGACCCACGTTATCGCTTAGTGCAGCCTCCGATGAAGCTCACATCAAAAGACGCTTCCTGTCTTTGATGTAACACCTCACTGCAAGCAAAACGGAGCTGAATAGGACACCCCATGCGGTGCTCTCATAGCGTTGCAAAATCAAGCGCTTTATCAGTTCAGCAGACGGAGCCGCTATCTCGGGAAAATTCATTTGATTCACAAAATAAGCTCCTGCCAGGAGTATCGAAATAAACCCGACCACCCCCAGTAGGAGCGCCCACTGAGTTCGCTTAGAGAATGCAAGAACAATAAGAAACTCTTCGAGCCAGTACGGCATGCTATGCCCCCAATGCGTTGCGGGCTGCCAGAATCGCCTTTTCACTACCCTCGAAATCAACGGAAGCCACTGATCCATCCGATTTATGCTTAAACCGCAACCGGACCCCACCATGTGGCGCCGCTGCACGACGGGCCACCTCCGTGATTTGCTTCTCCGCGGCAGCAGTAATCGCTTTTGTAAGCTCCTGCTTCCCAAGCCCTTTCAGCGCCAACTTAATCATGCTTGGTCCTTCGGAGGGCACGGGTCATTCCCATACGAATCACGAGCACGAATCAACCCGTCTCGCCCGTGGATCAGCAGCTCACCTTGCCCCGAACGAGCCATCTCTCGACCGGCATCGATCGCCTCGGCTTGGGTGTCATACAGGTCGCTGGCGCGTTCACCGCCTTCTCGCAGCGTCCCCCATTTATCGCCACGCTGGACGATGTGCACATTGTTGCGATTTGCCATTTCTACTTCTCCTTACGAACACCCTTGAACGGGGTCTTGTCTGACGTCTTCACATCCATGAAGCGGCCAGTATCCGTGTCGCGCTTCACCCAGTGCCCAGAAGGAGTCTGAGTTTGGCTGCGATCACGCACTGCACCGATGCGGTGCCCATCTCCAGCAGGTGGATTCTTTGCCATGGTTGTCTCTCCAAATTATAGCCGCACATGCGACGTAAGATGATTAAACATCATCATTTTGATGATGTCAATAGATCATTGTTTGACTTTGAAAGAGGCTGCGACCAGAATTCGGGCCATGGAACAGCATGTGAATCATTCGCCCCTGGCAGCATTGCAAGGGCTCAGCCAAACTCAGCGAGAACGCCTTGCCTTCATTGAATTCCGGCTGTACTTCCTTGGGGATGTGAGTCGTGCCGATGTCATGACCCGCTTCGGTCTTGCTCCGGCCGGCGCTACGCGTGACTTTGCACTCTATAAGGAGCTATTGCCTGCCAACCTCCGCCTCGACGGGGCAACCAAGACTTATGTGATCACTGACAGTTTTGTTCCTGCCTTTGAGCACTCTGTAGAACGGGTACTCACAGCACTGTCTCAAGGCTTCGGGGATGGGCTTGGTCCTGCCACGGGCCCTCTAATCTCTTGTGAAGTGCCGGCCTCGCTGAATCGCCCGCGGCTTGATGTGCTAGCCCCTGTCACCCGAGCAATCCATCGAAAAAACCCAGTACGGATCACCTACACGTCCACATCCAGCGGTACAACTGAGCGAACAATCGTGCCGTTTGCGATGGTGACGGACGGGCTTCGATGGCACGTACGAGCCTATGACCGGAATCGCCAACGATTCTTGGATTTCGTCATCAGCCGAATCGACCAAGCTATCGAGCTGACTGATGACAAAGTTGAGGGCCATGAGTGCAGTTCGCAGGACATCCAATGGAACCGGATTGTTGAACTGGAGCTTGTCCCCCATCCGGGAAAGAAATACCCGGAAATTGCGGAGAAGGACTACGGCATGCAAGACGGCATGCTGCGTCTGAAAGCACGGGCGGCCATGGTTGGGTACATCCTTCGCCATTGGCATGTTGACTGCTCCACAAACCATGAGCTGGCCGACAAAGCTTTTCGGTTGTGGCTGCGTGACCCGCTAGTCCTTTATGGCGTCGAGACGGCGGAGCTCGCGCCGGGGTATAAGGCGCCGTCCCGCACTCAGTAATGCACGTTGAGCTCGCCCATCATGACTTGAAGTGCTAGTGGCTGCCCTCGCTCAATCAGCAGGGCTTGCATACCGACCCGCGTAGGCCCCGCCAAGTCTGCCTCGACTGAATCACCCACAAAAAGTACCTCTTCAGCGACACAGCCCAGTCGCTGCAGCACATAGGCATAGATTCTCGAGTCCGGCTTGATCGCCCCGACTTCGAAGCTCCAAACGTAGCAGTCGAGAGGTAGGCCAAGCTGAGCTAGGATGGGCGCAGCGTAAGGCTCTGCGAGGTTTGAGCACAACGCAAGCTTGAGTCCACGCTCACGCAGCATCGCCAAGGTGCCGTTGACGTCATCGAACAGCCGAATGCTCGATAGCTCAGCCTGCAGATCAGCTTCCAACTGCTGATACAACGCTTCCGGCAGGGAAACGCCGAGTCGGGCAGCCACCTCTGGAAGACTGCCGCGTTGTGCCATGACCAGCGCGGCATCATCCGCTTGCGGCTCTCGCCCCTGTTCCTCGGCATAGCGTAGCAGCCGCTTGAATGGTGCGCGGCGATCCCGGATTTCCGCCAGGGTGCCATAGACATCAAACACCACCGCCCGAATGGGCTTCAGTACGGTCGCCATACTGGCTTTCTCTCGTCGCTGAGCAATCGGTCACCGGTGATCCACGGCAGCATTCGGGCGATGTTGAGTGCGTCGTCCAATGCCCGATGATGTGCACCCTGCAATTCCAACCCACAGATGGTCAGCGCGCGCGACATCCCGACCTCCTTGCCTACCCGTTGTAGCTTGGTGAACTGCTTTTTGGCGTTGATGTGCGGCAAGGGAATCGGGTTCGCGATGCCATGACGGGCGATCTCAAGATCGATCTGCTTGCGATCATAGGCACCCCAGCTCATCCACACCGATTCGGCTTGGGCGTGCCGCAAAGCAAATGCCTTCAACGCTTCGCTGATCTCGGCAAAGGTCGGCGCAGGGTCGATGTCCTGTTGCTGGATACCGGTCAGTTGGGTGCAGAACTCCGTGAGCACCGGGCGTTCGATGGGGCGTACAAACGATTGGAACTGGTCAACGACGCGGCCATCCACCCCGGCCCAGCACGCACCAATCTCGATGATCTCCATCGCATGCGGCGGGATAGCCCCGTCGTTACTGCATGTCGCTTCCAGGTCGATCACCAGGATCACATTCAGCCCCCTCTTCTTCTGGTGATTGCACTCATGCGCTCAGCCATTGCCAGACGATTGCGCCCATCAAAAAGAAAATCCCCACCACCACCAGCAGAGCCACCAACGCCACGATCAATTTGCGGAAGGTGTAGCCCAGGCAGAACAGAATCAGCCCGGACACCAGATAGATCACCTTGGCGGTCGTGGTGTGCACCATGAAGTACGCCATTGGGCTGAGCCAGCCATGCAGGAAATAGATGCCGATTGCCGTCACCACGGCCGGCACCAGGATGTTCATGGTGGATTCGTTGTGCGCGCGCAGCTCCTCGTCGGAGTAAACCGAATCGCCGATGCGATGGAAAGCCATACCTCGTCCTCCTAGGGGGTCAAATCGTCCAAATATCCTATTTTGGGATATTTTAGACTGAATGGTCCCATGCGTGGATGAAGTCCATCCACGATCCGCGCTACCGGCAGTTTATCGAGCAGCTTATTGCGCTGCGGGAAGCGCGCGGCACGACCCAGACCCAGCTTGCCGATCTGCTCGACAAGCCGCAGTCCTATGTCGCCAAGGTGGAAAACCTCGACCGCCGTCTGGACGTGGTTGAGCTGGCCGACTGGTTGCATGCGCTGAAAACACCGCCGCATCAGTTCATGACCCAGCTGGCTTGGTGGCAGGTCTAGCTTCAGCAGCTTGCACTGCGGGCTCGACTTCTTCCCAGCCCTCCAGCTTCCCCTCCCAAAATGATTCCCACGTCAAACGCGGTGGTCCGCCGTTTACAGCGTCCTCATCGGGTAATGGCAGCCAGTCGTGCCCGTTTTGTCCAAGTGAAGAGGTTTTGTCGCGAGAGCGCTCCTCTGCCGTGTGATCTGAAGCCACTTGCTGTTGCCGTACCAGTTCCCGTACTGCATCGCGCTGATACAGACGCAGCTGCTTGTTCTTGCCAAACCGGTGCGGCTGCACCAGCCCCTGCTTCTCCAGGTTGAGCATGTGCGTGCGGTGCATGCCCAGCATCCGTCCGGCCTCCGTCGCGGTGAGATACCTCCCGCGCAGCTGCCTGACCGTCTCGACATCCTCACGGGTCACGAAACGCCAAATACCGAGATCGATCACCTTGATGATGCCGGTGATCACCCAGTTCGAACGGAACCACGGAACGCCCACACCGAGCAGCTCGGCGGCGGCATCGATTGACAGCAGATCATTACGCTGCAGGGTGCGCGCGAGCTTCCAGTAGGAATCGCGCTCAACACGGGCGGGACGATAAATCTGTGCCGTGCGCTTTAATATGCCTCGGCGCAGCAGTACGGCGACCTGCTGCGTGCTGATCCCCAGCAGCTCCGCGACCTCTGCTGTCGCGATCCCGTCGGGTTGGGCTTTGCACTGGTGGTCTGCTTTACGCTTGCGGCCGGTGCGGGTGGGGTATTGCGTGATGGTCCGCAGCATCTCCGCATCTACGCGAGCAACATCGGCTCGCTTGAACAGGGAAGTCAGAACCCGATCAATGCCGGGGCCGCCGATGGCCTTGATACCCAGGCTTTTGAGTTTCTCCGCGAGATTCGTGGCGTTGACGCCCCACTCCCGCGCCAAGGTACCGACCAACGCAAATTGCTGCTCGAAGAGACTGACCTTATCGAGTGAGACCATCATCTTGCGGCAGCGGTTAACGGTGCGATTCCGGCCAGGGAGCCATTTCGCTGCAATCAGTGAGCGGATCACCTCGGGGTGCACCTGCCAGCGCGAGCCCAGCATGGTCACATCGAGCCAGCCGTCGTCGGCAACGAGCTCGCTTTGATCACTTCGAATATCCGGCCTAGCATCGGGTACGCGTTGGCGATCCAAATAGGCCTCGATCTGGCCGAGCGGGATTTTGGGCTGTCGCCCTCCTGCTGCTGGCCATGGCAACGCGGCAGTTCGGATCAAGGTCGCCAACTCCGCCGCCGAGACGCGCAGCACGGCACACACTTCCCGCTTGGTCAGCGCCCCTGCGACAGGTCGACCGGGGGTGTATTGCCATTCCACGCACGACACTTTATTCAGTACCTGCTCTGCCCACTCGGCGATGGCAGGATCAGCAGTCAAAAACGGCAGCATGCGGATGCGGGGATGCGTTGTCTTGCCTTGGGCTAGCTGATCCGCAAGCTGGTCAACGATGGTAGGACTGTCGCTGAACCAGGCGACTGCCATCACGAGCCGGTCAAACGCCACTTGCGGTGCGTCGCCCCGGCCGTCGAACTGGCGCAACGCTTCCCAGAAGCTCAGCACACTGGTCACTGCTGCAGCGTTGTTCTGCTCAAACAGCGATTCCAGGGCAAACAAGGGGAATGGCTTGATCCGAGCGGCCTTCATCGTGGTCAGCGATGCTTGGCAGTGATTGCAGCGTCGCAAGCCGCCACGGCCGGGGCTCAAGGCTTTGCCGCAAGCGGTGCACCGGTCCAACAGCAGGCAACGGTGAGCAATGCAGCCGGCAAAGGGCAAGATGGACCATTGCCGCCGCCAATACGGCGATTCACCCAAGCACAGCGGGCAGAATCGGGTGCCGTCGAGCACGAACAGCGAATCCGTGACGGGTAGCGACCTGAACAGTCTTGGGCTACGCGAGGTAGGCCCGGCGCGCAGCCAAGCCAAATCAGCTGCCTGCTCGCCAAGCCCAAGGGCCTGCACTAACTGGCGATACCGTTTGGGATCAGCCCAGTGTGCGATCAACGCCTCCTCGCTGGAGACAGTGCAGATTTGCGAGAGCAACTGATAGACCGAAGCATGGCCGTTGGCCTCGGCGGCACGGATCAGCAGGCTGGCTGGAGACTCGTCTTCGTAGGGAAGCGGTCGAACCGGGATGGGGTAGGTTTTCATCTACCCTCCCGCAGCGCGGCTGCAAGCGTCGCCGGCGAACCCTTGAACGGGTTGTCCCGGCTCAGACTGGCTTTTGCCGTAATGCCGGCATCCCAAGCCAAGACAAAATCCTCCAGCGTGAGCTGGTTGGATTGCGCGTCCAGTGCAAAGCGCACGGCCTCCTTGACCAGGGCCATGACGAACGCCGGGGAGCCGCCCGTTGCGGCATAGATTTGCAGGGCAATATCGTGCCGATCCAGATGCGGCACAGCTTGAAATTGCAGCTTGTGCAGCAGGGTGTGCTTGATCTGGGCGAGGAAGAGCAGCAACGCCCCAGGTTCGGCTGTCGTCCCAACCCGTAGGGGTGGTAGCGAAAATTCCAGTGGAAAACGTCGTGCAAGCTGGCTGTCGATGGCAAGGATCGGAGCGAACTGAGGCAAGCCGACCAAGCAGAACGTGACCTTGGTTTCATTCACCAAGGACTTGATCCAGTTGCAGACGTTGCTGTTGATTCGCGTGCTGGTTTTGCGGATATCGAACAGATGGTGAAACTCATCCAGAAGCACCAGCTTCGTTTCACACGCACCCAGCAGCCTACAGAGCCGCTGAGTCATCTGTGCCGTATTTCCCGCCAATGGACTCGGATCATTCAGTCTGGCCAGCAAACTGGCGGCGACCGTTTTGACGGTTGCGGGTGATGGCACCTCTGCATAGAAGGCTGGGATGAGGGTCTTTTCCAGCCGCTGTTCGACTTTGGTCGTACTGGGCATCTGGGCCAGGATGGCGCGGCAGACGGTGGTTTTACCCATGCCACCATCCGCCAGGAGCAGACTGCCCACTGGCTCGCGATAGACCTCGGATTTCGCGACGCAGTCCTGAATGCCCTGCATAGCCTGCGCCCAGGAAGGATGTGGAATGACCACCTTATCGAGCAGCGCAACGCGTTGGAGTGTAGTGGTAGTCTGCATATTCACCACTCCAGCTCAAACGCGGTATATGGCACATCAGTTGTGTCCGCTACAACGAGGTGGGCGGTCTTGGGGCTGGGCAATGCGGGCGTTGGGATGACGGGACTGGGCGCTGCCACAGCTGGACGGCTTGGTTTTGCTTCTGCCATCTGAGTCTGTTGTTGCAGCGCATTGGCCTCGCGCCCCTGGCCATTGGTGAGCTTGCGCAGGCGTTTTTTACCGATTTGGCTGGCGCTATGGATCTCCTCCAGCAATCGAGCGCGAGCCAGGGCATTCGCGTTAGGGCCAAGCTTTTTGAGATCGGCCTGTGAAAACGACTTTTTGATGCGCTTCGACTCGGCGTGCATATAGCAATCGAGCCCGACCGTGTATTCCGGATCGGTCGATTCGGCGAGGATGAAGGTGTCTTTTTCGGCGGGATGCTGAATTAACACCGAGTGCAGGTTCAGATCGTTGACCAGCACGGTGACCCGATCCAACCCTTGCGTTTCCAGTGTTGCCAAGGCATGCGAAAAATATTCGATGTTATCGACCTGCACCCGGCCACGCTGAATGGTCCGCATCTCCGGCCGTCGTGCCAGGGCATCGACATCCTCAGCCGAAAGCGCGAGCGGTGCGATCTCCTTGGCCAGATCTTCCCAAGCCAGAATTGGTGCGCGGCCGGTGCGGCTATGGACGGTCTGGTGATACACCTCGTTGACCCATTGTTCGATCAGGTCAGCCACTTGATTCAGCGTCAGGCACGCGTGCTTGGCCGAGTCGTATTCACCGCGCGCTACCGGGTTCGAGAAGGTCGTCCCAGCCAGCTTCTGGATCAACCCTCGGGTCAGGATGTAGAAGAAACGCTCGATATGCGCCTTGCCATTGGGGTCTCTGATTTGTGCTGGCGAGAGGATGATCGCCAGCGCCTCGCAGACGCGCATAAACGCAGTGTTCTTAAACTCAACCCCGTTGTCGGGGACGATAATGATCGCAACACCGCCCGGCAGGCCGCGATTCGGTCGGGTCAGCATGTCGCGCAATGCAGCCAAGGCCGTTGCAGCGCTCGGCGGGTACAGGCTGATATGCATGCCCACTACGGCACGTGTACACATATCAAACAGGCAAGTCAGGTACGGCCGCCCTAACACCTCCCCGGTATCCGGATCGACGACCTGGATGTCCAGTTGGTGGGTATCCAATTCAACAACCGAGAGCAGTGCGCCCGCTCGACGTGTTCTGCCTGCCGCACGGGCAATTCGGTTCGCGGCAAGCTCACCGCGCTGCGCGCGGGCGACGACATAGGGGTCAAGCTGCTTGAGCCGGCGCTGAATCGAACGCAACGTCGGCACGCGAATGTCGGTGTGGAATGCAGAGCACAAGCCCGAAGCAGCCAATTTGCCGACCACATAGCTGCGAATATCGACCGCACTGGAGCGCTCAGGCTTCAAATAAATTTGCTGTATCGCCTCATTGATCAGCAGCTCGACCTCGGGATCGAATTGCAGGGTGTAATTTCCTGACCCCCTCTTCCTGAGCAAGCCCTGTTCGCCGTGCAATTCAAAAGCACGAAGCCAATAAATGACAGCCCTGTCAGTGGGTGGGGTTGGATCATTCAGCTCAGCGGCAACCTGCTGGATCACGGCATTAAGGGCTTGGCGCGCGGTGGGGTGCGGCAGCTGGCGCAGCACTGCCTCCACATAACGATGCTTGCGAACCAGTGCCGGCGCATTGTGCGCATGGACAGTACGTCGCACCGAATCGCCCTTCACCTCTATCTTGTTGGTGCGCACAAGTTCAGCGAAGTCAGCCAAGGGCATCTTGTGCTGGCGACCGCCCGCCGTAGCGGCGTAGCGAACCATGCCTCGGGCCACGAAGACGACTTCAAACTCGGCGCCATGTAACTCGAAGCGCAGGCCGACCTGGGGATCGATGACAGCTGCGGTCATAGCATGCCCTCCAGCTCGATTTCCTCCGGCGCGTGCCAGTGCCGATGGAAGGCCAAGTAGTCCGCTAACTGCGCCGGAAAGCCGGCTTCGATTAGATGGCGATGGGCCTGCACAAGCGAAGTCGGCTGAAATGCAGTCAGCACTTCCGCGCCCAATTGGACTTGGGCGGCGGTCCATACCTGTAGATGACCGCGCACGTAGCGCTGCAGCAGCCATTCCAAGTGCTTCCGATTTGGAAGTTGCGCTGTATCCACCAGCCGAAAAGGCACCTGCGCCGATTGCAACACGCTGCTAATCAGCTCACACCGGTCCAGATACGCTCGGGATAGGTGGGCTATCGATGGCTTCACCTCGTGTAGCTCAAAGCCACCATCCACCAACTCAACCAGAAAATCGGGGAAAGCCGACTGCCCTGCTGGCAATGGGATGTGAACCGCCTGGGTGCGATAGCGCAGTACCGCTGGCGAGCGTTCTAGCACGGCCGCGTAGGCCAGCTCCAGCTTGCTTTCGAGCGGAATCGCACCGCCCGATTTGCGGCTGGGGAACAGCGAGGTGCTCCGTCCTCGTGCGCCTTGGTGGATACGCCGAACCCCATGCAGGGTATTGGCGACGGAAGGAGAATGCCGAAATGCGGCATCGATCTGGGCAAGTATCGGCCGGGCACCCTCATCCGAGGCGTGAAGTAACTGCTGGCAAGGTATGCCAGCACCGTGCTGCAAAAGCATGGTGTCTCCCGAAGAAAACGCGCCAAAACACGGCCAGACAAGGCATCTGGAAGACGTGCATCGGCGCGGCCCGCCCGAAGTACGGGCGTGACTTGACGACGGGCTGCGTTCGGAAGACACTTCAGGTGCGAACTGTTGTAGGTGTCTTCAGATACCGCAACCGCAGACGGACCCGAAAGGGTCCGTTTGTGTTTATGGGTTCAGTTCAGTGTTTGATCTGCGTCTTGTCTCTTCCCCTTACTGAGCAACCCGGTTCATTAGGCTCAGGTCCCGCTCCAAAAGTCCCCTCTTCATTCCCAACGCAACGGCAATACGGTGGCTCTGTCCCCGTGTCGGGACATGCCGCGACCGCAGCACCTGATACACCAAGGTGGGATTGAAACCGTTATGGCGCGCCCATTCCGCCACAGAGATACCGCGTAGACGGAATTCTTCCAGCACGTCCGCCGTGGTCCGAGTCATGTGCGTGACCTCCAATTTACGAAGTTCCAAGACAAACTTACCCGAACGTCAAAACAGCCTCAAGTAGTTGATGTTATTAGTTTTTTATCGTCAAACCTTTCTAGGCGGCAGCTAAAAATGGCTGTTCAAGTTCTGGTGTTTGCCATCTAGACGCCCGATATTATTCAGCCTACCTGCCCCGAAAACCCGAGGAATGACGCGTTTCGTAGGCTTGGAGACAGCCCCGCAAGCATCTATGCTCAATAACTAATGATTAGCCGTCAGAGCTAGCGTAGGGAGGATGTCTATGCAGGCAAATAGCGCCTTGCTTCTACCGGGCCGCATCAGCGCCCTATATGCCCAATCAGCGCAGCACACCGTGCACACCGCGCGCTGCCTGGCATACCTCGCTCCACCCATTCCCTCGTGTATCGCGCCACAGCTGGTGCGGGATTAAGCATGCGCATATTGCATACATCCGACTGGCATCTGGGCCAGCACTTCATGGGTAAGACCCGACAAGATGAGCATCAGGCCTTTGTCGCCTGGTTGGTCGATCAGGTCGAGGCGCATCAGGTCGATGCGGTTCTGATCGCTGGGGACATCTTCGATACCGGCGCGCCGCCCAGCTATGCGCGGGAGATCTACAACGCGCTTATCGTCAGCCTGCACGACACAGGTGCCCAGCTTGTCATACTGGCAGGCAATCACGATTCGGTGGCGACGCTGGGCGAGAGCAAGCATTTGCTGGCTCGCCTCGGCACCCATGTCATTCCCGCTGTTGCCGACTCGCTGGAAAGCCAGCTACTCGTGCTCAAGAATCGCGCAGGCCAACCCGCCGCATTGCTGTGTGCGATCCCCTTTATTCGCCCCCGCGACGTCATGCAGAGCCAAGCTGGACAGAGCGCGGAAGAGAAACAACTGAGCCTGCAAGAGGCCATCCACGCCCATTACCAGCAGCTGTATGCGCTAGCAGAAGCACGCCGAGCCCAATACGAGACCCGTTTGCCGATTGTCGCCACCGGCCACCTGACCACAGTAGGTGCCAGTGCCAGTGAATCGGTACGCGAAATCTATGTGGGGTCGCTAGAGGCCTTCCCCACCACTGCATTCCCGCCAGCTGACTACATTGCACTCGGCCATATCCATCGGCCCCAAAAGGTCGGGGGGCTGGAACATATCCGCTACTGCGGCTCGCCTATCCCGCTCAGTTTTGATGAACTCGGCCAGCGCAAAGAAGTGTTACTGGTGGATGTGGGCGAAACGGGGTTTCAGCATGTCACAGCCCTCCCTGTACCACTGTTTCAGCCACTTGCCAGTGTCAAAGGCACCTTGGCGGAACTCGGTCCAGCCATCCAGGCCGCAGCGGAATCAGCGCTGCCGGGGCATCCCGTGTGGCTGGAGGTCACGGTTAAAGGCGATGACTATCTGTCTGATCTGCAGCCACGGATTCAAGCCTTGACCGAAGGCTTGCCGGTTGAAGTGCTGCGCATTCGGCGAGATCGCAGCGAAGTCGCTGCTCGGCTACATGCTGAGGCCAAGGTCACGCTGGATGAGCTCAGCCCGGACGATGTCTTTGCCAAACGACTGGAACAGGAAGAACTACCTGAAGAGATGGCCCAGCAACTCAAGCAGCGCTACCAAGGCATTGTGGCGCAGCTGCGCGAGGGGTCGGCATGAAGATCCTCACCCTGCGCCTGAAGAACCTCAATTCGCTCAAGGGTGAGTGGAAGATCGATTTCACCCAGCCACCTTTCAAAGACAACGGGCTGTTTGCCATTACTGGCCCAACCGGGGCCGGTAAGTCCACCCTGCTCGATGCCATCTGTCTGGCGCTGTATCACGAGACGCCAAGGCTCAAAAATATCTCCGCCTCCTCGAACGAAATCATGACCCGGCACACGGCCGACTGCCTGGCCGAGGTGGAATTCGAAGTGAAGGGGCAGATTTACCGTGCATTCTGGAGTCAGCGGCGTGCGCGCGATAAAGCCGATGGTGCACTTCAGGCTCCCAAGGTCGAGCTCGCAGATGGTGATGGCACTATCCTGACGACCCACAGCAATGACAAACTCGAGCGCATTGAAGCCATCACCGGCCTCGACTTTGGACGCTTCACCAAATCGATGATGCTCGCCCAGGGTGGCTTTGCGGCCTTCCTGAACGCAAAAGCCAATGAGCGGGCTGAACTGCTGGAAGAGCTGACCGGCACCGACATCTACGGGCAGATTTCGCAGCGCGTGTTCGAACAGGCACGCGATGCGAAGAACGCGCTCGATCAACTCAAGGCCAAAGCCGACGGTGTAGAGCTGCTGCCCGACGACAAGCGCCAAGCGATGCAGACGCAAATCGCCGAATTCACGGAGCAATTGGCCTTACTGCAAAGCGAGCTCGGACAACTGCAACAGCTGCGCCAGTGGCGCCTGCAGCTGGCGCAGGCAGAACAAGCCGCGCTGAGTGCCAAGCAAGCGGAAGACGCCGCCATCGGCGCATTACAGGCGGCACAGTCACAACTGCAACAGCTGGAAATCAGCGAGCCCGCAGAGGCGATCCGCCCAACCTTTGAAGCATGGCAAGACGCTGACAACCGCCTGCAGCGCACCCAAGCTGGCTTGAGTACGGCACGAGAAACACTGGCTGCTACGCAGCGGCAAGCGATCACCGCACACTGGCAGGCAAAGCTGGTTGCCGAAGGATTGGCCGAGCGCGAGGCACAGCTCTGGCAAGCGCAAAAGGACAGCGTCGAACAGCTGGAAACATGGCAGACCGAGCACGCCCACTTCGCCGCTTTGGGGGAAAAGCTGAATGGCTGGCAGGTTGAACACCGGCAGCTAGAGCAAGCCCGCCAAGCCATCTCAGCCCTAGAGGCGCAACGGCAGAAACAAGCCCAAACACAGGCCGAGGCCGCTACACAGATTGCTGGCCAACGTCAGACCCAGCAGCAGGCGCAATCGCGCCATGCGGAGAGCCAAAACCTCGTCGCCGCTGCGGAGCAGCAACTCAAGCAGCAGTTGAACGGCAGCACACTGCAAGCGCTGCGTGAGCATTGGCAACACACACAGGAACAGGTGATCGCCTGGCAGCAAATCAGCGCCGTGGCCGAGCAACTGCGCCGGAACAGCAAGCAATGCACGGAGCAGGAAAGCGATATTGCGGCGGCTAACCAGCAATTGCTGGAGCGGCAAGCCGCCTTGGATACAGCCCGGAATGACTATCGCCAGCTAAAGGAGCAGGTAGAGGACAAGCGCAAGCTGCTTCAGCAAGAGCAACGCATTCAGAGCCTGGAGGCCCACCGAGCGGCCTTGCAACCCGGTGAGGCATGCCCACTGTGCGGCTCGCCCGAACACCCCGGCGTTCATCGCTATCAGCAGCTCGATATATCGGCCACCGCGCTCGCACTTCAGGATAAAGAAACGGCACTGCAGCAGGCGCTAGAAGCTGGCCAGGCGATTAAAAGCGAGATCGATCAACTAACCGGCCGCCTAGCGCAGTACCAGCAGGCACTAACCGGGCTGGTTCAAACGCAACAAGAATTCCAAACCAAGTGGGATGCAGCGGCTCCCGCCCTAGGGCTAGCAGCAACGGCTTGGCAAACACCCGATTTGCTGACGCAAGGGCTAGAAGACAAGGCACGGCAGGAAGCCGCGCTAAAGGCCAACCTTGAGCAAACCGAAACGGCACAGCAAGCCCTGGTGAAAGCCCGCGAAAGCGAGGCAGCACATGCTGCGCAGCGACAAGCAGCAGACGCGCAATTGGCACTACTGCAGCAAACCTATGATCAAGCTGCCCAGCGCATCAACGAGCTTGAGCAGCAAATTGCCAAGGATGCAGCAGCCCAGCAGGAAGCAGCGAAGGTGCTCAGCGCCGCCATTGCTGATTCCGGCTTTACCCCAACCGACGATATGACTAGCTGGCTGGAAAGCCGCCAGCAAGACTGGCAAAGCTGGCAAGCGCAGCAGAATGCACTGCAACAACAAACCATAAGCCTGCAAAAGCAGCAGCAGCGCAACGAGCACGCAGCTAGCCAGAAAGGGGCATGGCAAACACGCTGGGACAAACTGGTCGTACCTGCGCCAGAAAAAGAAGCCGACATCGCAGCCAGTGAAGCACTGCTGGAGCAGTCCGCTGCGCAAGTCGAACAACTCACGGCGCGGATCGCAACCTTGCAGGGCCAGGAAGCGCAATTGGCCGCAGATTGGCAAACCCAGCAGCAAGATTGCGAAGCCACGAAAGCCACCTGGCTAGCGGCTTTGGCGCACAGCCCTTTTGTCGACCAAGCCGCCTTCGCGCAAGCGCTGCTACCCGCTGAAACCCGCCAACAGCTACTCGCTTTGCGCCAACAGCTACAGCAAGCGCTCGAACGCAGCCAAGCCGTACGGCAAACAGCGGATGCTGCGCTGCTCCAGTTGCAAGAACAAGCGCTCTCCCCGCTCGGCCTTGTCGAGCTAGATGCACAAATCACGGCGCTGGATACACAACGGCAAACCATTTACGCAGAACAAGGTGCGCAACAGGCGCTGTTACGCGACGACGCACAGCGCCGAGACAACCAAGCCGCCCTATTCGAGCAAATTACTGCGCAAGTTGCTGACGTAGATATCTGGCAACGGCTCAATAGCCTGATCGGCTCCAAAGAAGGCGACAAATTCCGCAAATTTGCCCAAGGGCTAACGCTAGACCACCTGATGCATTTGGCTAACCGGCATTTGGAACGGCTGCATGGACGTTATCTGCTGCAACGTAAATCTGTTGGCGAGCTAGAGCTAGAGATAGCTGATACTTGGCAAGGAGATGTAACAAGAGATACTCGAACTCTGTCAGGGGGGGAGAGTTTTCTAGTTAGTTTGGCACTTGCACTGGCCCTATCTGATTTGGTTAGTCAAAAAACATCTATTGACTCGCTTTTCCTAGATGAGGGATTTGGAACGCTTGACACCGAAACTCTGGAAGTAGGACTGGACGCCCTCGATACAATTAACTCCACAGGAAAAATGATAGGGGTAATTAGTCACATAGAAACTCTAAAAGAGCGAATAAGCACGCAAATAATGATCAAGAACATCGGCGGCACAGGAACTTCCTACATTAGCATTAAAGAGTAAAAACGAATACAACACAAGAGGAGAGTATCATGTCAATAAAGAGCATCACAAAAATATCAAAATATGGGATTTTCAATGAAACATCCAATCACGGCGTAAACGACTTTGACAAGTACAATCTCATTTACGGATGGAATGGCAGCGGAAAATCTACTCTTTCAACTGTATTCTCCAGCATCGAACACAAGTCCATTTCAGCCAATTTTCCTCACGGCAGCTTTTCCATCACCCTTGCCGATGGCACAAATATAACATCAGAAAAGATACAAGCCGCCAGCCTCAATATTTACACCTTCAATCAAGATTTTATTGATCAAAACATCGCCTGGAATAGCGTCGTAAAAAGAATCTTATTACTGGACGAGAAAAAGATCAAAGAGAGAGAGGATCTGGATGCGAAGAAACAAAAGCAAAAGGCTGACACAGAGCTTTATGAAAAAGAGTTGAGTGAGCTAGCCAAGATAACCACGTCCCTTCAAAAATTCGGCACAGACAGTGCCAGACACATTAAATCAAGCCTTCAGTCCATCGACACTTCAGATAAATACTATATTAACTACGACAAGAGAAAGTTCGAAACCTTCATAGAAAACAATCAATCCGAAACGGCTTTAATTGAATCAATACTGGATGAGAAAAAATTAATAGAAATAACCAATGCAGCCAAGCCCGTAAAGCTGCCTGCCGTTAGTTTTAGCAAGGTTGAGATCAGTTCATCGCTATTAGAAAAGGCCAAGGAACGCCTTGAGGACATCTTCAAAACTACCTTCATTAGCCAGACCATAGACCGACTAGAGAAAAATCACGACATCAGCACATGGGTTGAATCGGGTCTCACTCTTCACAAAAAGCATGCAGTGGAAACATGTGAATTCTGCGGCGAGAAACTAAGTGAAAAGAGACTAAAGGAGCTTCAGAATCACTTCAACGATAATTACAAGCTATTTCAAGAGCGCTTAGAAAAGGCGAGTGAGTGGCTGACATCTCAATATGTCAATGAGCCCCCACTACCTACAGCCAATGAGTTTTATGAAGAATTTAAGGACTCATACATAAAGGCCAAAGATCACCTAGCAAATACAATTAAGCAACTAAACGAAGAAATTAAAGCCTGGGGCAATGTTCTTTCAGAAAAAATGAAGAACCCCTTAGAAACTAATTTCAAAATAGAAAGCATAAGCCCAACAGCAATCACGTCTTTTAATAAAACAATTTCAGAACTAGATTTGATCGTGCGGAATCACAACCACAAAACAGATAACTTCGAGGCAGAAACAACAAAATTAAAAAAACAACTAGAACTTCATTATGCTACAACGGAAATTCAATCGTTTGGCTACAACGAAAAGAAAGAATCATTAAAAGCCCGCACGGAAAAGAACTCTAATCTAAGGTCGGCAATCGACACCAGAGCCCTTGAGATAAATAGTCTAGAACAATCGCTAGCCAATGAAGGGATTGGCGCAGAGAAATTCAACGAAGCTCTTCACAGATTTCTAGGAAGAGGGGAACTAACCCTCAGATTCAACTCGCAGAAAAAAGGCTACGAAATAATTAGGTATAACACCGAGACAGCAAATGGAAAATTAAGCGAGGGAGAAAAAACAGCCATAGCCCTCGTCTACTTCATGACCAAAATAAAAGAGAACGGGAATAAGATCGAAGATAGCATAATTGTTGTCGACGACCCGGTATCAAGTTTCGACTCAAATCATCTATTTCATGCCTATTCATTTTTGCGTAGCAATTGTGAAAATGCAAAGCAGCTTTTTGTTTTAACCCACAATTTCACGTACTTCAAGCTAGTTAGAGACTGGTTTGAGGGTGTCAACAGAGGAAGAATTCGAAAACAAAAGACTCCAAATGCATTCTTTTATTCAATTGAATCATCAGGAGTACCACGCTCATCCACTATTAAGAATGCGGGAAGCAGCCTCATTCATTACAACTCAGAGTATCATTACATATTTTCTCGCCTAAAAGCTTTTGCAAACCAGCCATCTCTTTCACGAGACGAAGCATTTTTAACCGCAAACCTTGCCAGAAAGCTTCTAGAGTCTTTCTTCAGTTTCAAGTATCCGAAACATCGAAGTGATATCGCACAACTCATGGAGCGCGGCTTAAAAGACAGCAAAGAAATCACGCCTGAGGTGAAAGAGAAGGTATACCGATTTATTAATAAATACTCCCACTCTGCCGTCATAGAAATAAACGAAGATTCATCCGAAAACTTGGTGGGAGAAGGACAAAATGTTATCGGCGAAATTTTCAAATGGATTGAAGAGGTCGATTCAACCCACTACCAAGAAATGCTTCAGGTAGCAGAAGAAGTATGACCAAGCAAAAAAACGCCTCGCTATCGCGAGGCGTTTTTGCAGCTGAAAAATTGCGTGTCGTCGGGTGAAAAATTATGCGTCGTAAATGAAAAATTATCTGTCGCCCGACGCACTCAACTGCATGCATCCCCCTTATCAAAAACATACATCCAGCAAATGCTCTTGAATCAATCCCAGCTCAACGCCCCACCAGTCTGATACTCGGTGACGCGAGTCTCGAAGAAGTTCTTTTCCTTCTTCAGATCAATCATCTCGCTCATCCACGGGAAGGGGTTGGTCGCGCCCGGGAACAGCTCGTTCAGGCCAATCTGCTGCAGACGGCGGTTGGCGATGAAGCGCAGGTATTCCTTGAACTGGCTGGCGTTCAGGCCCAGCACGCCGCGCGGCATGGTGTCTTCGGCGTAGGCGTATTCAAGCTCGACCGCCTTCTGGAACAGACCATAGATTTCGTTCTTGAAGTCTTCCGTCCACAGCTGCGGGTTTTCCATCTTGATCGTGTTGATCAGATCGATGCCGAAATTGCAGTGCATGGATTCGTCGCGCAGGATGTACTGGTACTGCTCGGCGGCGCCGGTCATCTTGTTCTGGCGCCCCAGCGCCAGGATCTGCACGAAGCCGACATAGAAGAACAGGCCTTCCATGATGCAGGCGAACACGATGATCGAGCGCAGCAGCTGCTGGTCGGTTTCCAGCGTGCCGGTCTTGAATTCCGGGTTGCACAGCACGTCGATGAAGGGGATCAGGAATTCATCCTTGTCGCGGATCGACGTCACTTCGTTGTAGGCGTTGAACACTTCGCCTTCGTCCAGGCCCAGGCTTTCGACGATGTACTGGTAGGCGTGGGTGTGGATGGCTTCGTCAAAGGCCTGGCGCAGCAGGAACTGGCGGCATTCCGGGCTGGTGATCTGGCGGTAGGTGCCGAGCACGATGTTGTTGGCGGCCAGGCTGTCGGCGGTGACGAAGAAGCCGAGGTTGCGCTTGACGATGCGCATTTCGTCTTCCGACAGTGCGCCCATCTTCCACTGCTCGATGTCGCGCTGCATGTTCACTTCCTGCGGCATCCAGTGGTTCGCGCACTGCGCCAGGTATTTTTCCCATGCCCACTTGTGCTTGAACGGCACGAGCTGGTTGACGTCGGTGGTGCCGTTGATCACCTTCTTGTCGACCGCATTCACGCGCTGGGCGCTGGCGGCGTGCGACACGCTGCTGGTGGCAGCGGCCGGGGTGCCTGCGAAGGCGGCGGCCGGCTTGGGCTGGGCGGCGGGGGTGATTACGTCATCATCGAAGTTCAGTGACATGGGTATTCCTCTGTAGGTATCTGTTTACAAGACATGTAGGTGATTACTGCGCGGTGTATTCACCGGCAGGCAAGGGCTTGATCTGAATATTGCTGGTGTCGCTCACTTTCCAGACCTTTTGCATGAAATTGAAATCGCGGCCCTGCTGGTTGCTCAGCGTGGCGCTGGGGCGGTAATTGAGCGACAGGTGCGCGTCGCCCAGGTAGACGACTTCGCCGGCCTTGACGCTGAAGCGCTGCGCAAGCGGCACGCGCACGTATTCGCGGCTGCGCATCATGCCGATGTCGACCACCCAGCTGCCATACATCTGCGTGACGGTGTAGTCGCCGGCGGGCAGCTGCACGGCGTGCAGCTTGCCGGTGGCATCGGGGTGATTGCCCGGCGCGGTAATGCTGGTGGCGTCGTTGGTGCTCAGGTAACCGCGGCCTTGTGGGCCGACGACCTCGATGCCGGCATCGGGCAGGCTGTCGCTGCCGCCCAGGCTGTCCAGCGTAACGGCCAGGATGGCGTAGCCCTTGCCGGCGGCGGGCTCCAGCTTGCCGTTCACGGCAACCTCGGGACGCACGGCGGCGCAGCCGCTCAACGTGGTGGCCAATACGGCGGCAATCAGTGCTGTTTTCATGCTGCATATCCTTCTTCGGCGGCAATGCGGCGCACTTCGGCCAGCCAGAAGGTCTTGTCGTGCTCCGGCAGCCAGCTCGCCACAAAACTGTTGGAAATCAGTTGGATAAGCTCGCCGGCACCGAGGTTCAGCGCGGCCCGACTGGCGGTCAGATTGGTGTTCAGATAGCCGCCGAAATACGCCGGGTCGTCGGAGTTGACCATGGCGACCAGGCCCGCCGCGAGCAGCTCGCGCAGATTGTGCTTCGCCAGATCGTCCACCACGCACAGCTTGAGGTTGGACAGCGGGCAGACGGTGAGCGGAATCTGCTCCTTGGCCAGCCGCGCCACCAGCGCCGGGTCTTCGGTGCAGCGCACGCCGTGGTCGATGCGCCGCGATTTGAGCAGATCCAGCGCCTGCCAGATGTAGTCGGCCGGGCCCTCTTCGCCCGCGTGCGCGACGGCCGGCAGGCCCAGCTCGGCGCAGCGCGCGAACAGCCGGGCGAATTTTTCCGGCGGATTGCCGCGCTCGCCGGAATCCAGCCCCACGCCGTCGATACGGCTCAGGTAGGGCATGGCCTCTGCCAGCGTGGCGAAGCCGTCTTCCTCGCTGAGGTGGCGCAAAAAGCACATGATCAGCTTCGAGGTGATGCCGAACTGCTTTTCGGCCTGCGCCAGCGCACGGCGAATGCCTTCGATGACGGTGAGAAAGTCGATGCCGCGCGCGGTGTGCGTTTGCGGATCGAAGAAAATTTCGGTGTGGACGATGTGATCGGCCTGCGCCCGGCGCAGATAGGCCCAGGTGAGGTCGTAGAAATCCTGCTCGGTGACCAGCACACTGGCGCCGGCGTAGTAGAGGTCGAGAAAGGATTGCAGGTCGGTGAAGTTGTACGCCGCGCGCACTTCCTCGACGCTGGCGTAGGGCAGCACGATTTCGTTGCGCTCGGCCAGCGCAAACATCATCTCCGGCTCCAGCGAGCCCTCGATGTGCAGATGCAGCTCGGCTTTCGGCAGCTTGCGGATCAGCTGCTCCAGCGGATGTTCGTTCATGAGATCCAAACCCTTTTTAACCACAGCGACACAGAGGCACGGAGCAAACCGGCGTGCTGCACAATCAAAACCTCAACGCAGAGGCGCAAAGGCGCAGAAAAAAGCAGGAGAAAACCAATACATCAACACCCATCAAGCCAAAACCCTTTAAGGCAAAAGGCTGCGGCCATATACCCAGCAAAACGCAGGGACGATTAGCACAGCGTAATCGTCCGGATGTATTTCATGCGTACGAATACATGCGTACGAATACGCTGCGCTATTCGTACCTACCAAATCCGTTGGGCTTCGCTACGCTCAACCCAAGCTACAGCAACCACCTATGCCGATTAGCACGCCCCGCCCTGAAGCCGCCGAGAAGCGCAGGTTTTTCGGGATCAGAAGGAGGACGTGTCTGAGGGGCGCAGCCCCGAGTTGTCCTCCTTCCCCGAAAAACCGAGCATCGCAGGGTAGCCGCCGCAGGCGGCCGGCGGACCGGGCTCGGCTTTGGGGTGAAGGGGGATTTGCCGAGACAAATCCCCCTTCCCGCTAGCCGGGCGGAACCGGCGTGTAAAACAACGCGCCGAAGGCGCTTAAATTCTCTCAAATAAACACACATCCGTACGAATACGCTTCGCTATTCGTACCTACGCGGGCTGCAGATCGGTAAAGTTGTACGCCGCCCGCACCGCCTCGACGCTGGCATAGGGCAGGACAATCTCGTTGCGCTCGGCCAGCGCGAACATCATCTCCGGCTCCAGCGAACCCTCGATGTGCAGATGCAGCTCGGCTTTTGGCAGCTTGCGGATCAGCTGGTCCAGCGGATGATCATTCGTCATGGCAAAACCTTTTTAAGCACACCGACACAGCGGCACAGAAAACGACGAGATAACGCAATACATCAACACCCATCAAGCCACAAGCATTCAAAAACAATGGCTGCAGCCACATACCCAACAACACACCGTAGGGTGTGAAAATCCCGCAGGGATTTGCGCCCCCTACTCGGCTACCAAATCCGTTGGGGTTCGCAGCACTCAACCCAAGCTACAGCCACCACTACCGCCCATGAGCACGCCCCGCCCTGAAGCCGCCGAGTAGCGCAGGTTTTTCGGGATCAGAAGGAGGACGTGTCTGAGGGGCGCAGCCCCGAGTTGTCCTCCTTCCCCGAAAAACCGAGTCCCCCAAGGGGATTTCCTGCGGGGCACATCGCAGAACCCGAAGGCCGGCGGACCGGGCTCGGCTTTGGGGTGAAGGGGGATTTGCCGAAACAAATCCCCCTTCCCGTTAGCCGGGCGCCCCACAGGGACTCCCTGCGGTCGGAACCGGCGTGTAAAACAACGCGCCGAAGGCGCTTAACCTCACCCCAACCTACTTACGAAAATCCATCCAGCCAGCAGGTTGACCGTTCAAATCGTACTCGAGCACCACGTTACGGCGTAGGGCGTAATCGCCGAAGGCATTACGCCGCACACGTTGATATGCCCTCATCCGGCGTATTGCCGCTCGCGCGGCGAATACGCCCTACGCCTGCTTACTGGCAAGCCTCGCAATCCGGGTTGTCGATCGAGCAGAACTTCGCATCAGTCGCCGGGGTATTGTCCACAGGAGCAGCAGCAACCGGAGCTGCAGCGGCATACCCGCCATCCACCGGAACCGCATTCAGCTCGCCGCCACGGCCGGTCGATTTCTCGGCCGAGGACGCGCCCAGCGTGCGCAGGTAGTAGGTGGTTTTCAGGCCACGCACCCACGCCAGCTTGTATAGCTCGTCCAGACGCTTGCCCGAGGCGCCAGCCATGTAGATGTTCAGGCTTTGCGCCTGATCGATCCACTTCTGGCGGCGCGAGGCCGCTTCAACCAGCCACTTCGGATCCATTTCGAAGGCCGTGGCGTACAGCGCCTTGAGGTCTTCCGGAATGCGGTCGATGCGCTGGACCGAGCCGTCGAAGTACTTCAGGTCGGAGACCATCACTTCGTCCCACAGGCCGCGCGCCTTCAGGTCACGCACCAGGTTTTCGTTGATGACGGTGAATTCGCCGGACAGGTTCGATTTCACGAACAGGTTCTGGTAGGTCGGCTCGATCGAAGCATCCACACCGACGATGTTGGAAATCGTCGCGGTCGGCGCAATCGCCAGGCAGTTGGAATTGCGCATGCCGTATTCCTTGATGCGTTCACGCAGCGCGTTCCAGTCCAGACGCTCGGTGCGATCCACGTCGAGGAAACCGCCACGGGCCTCCATCAGCAGATCGAGCGAATCGTGCGGCAGCACGCCCTTGTCCCACAGCGAACCGCGGAAGGAGGCGTAGGTGCCGCGTTCCTTGGCCAGCTCGGTCGAGGCCCAGTAGGCGTGGTAGGCCAGCGTTTCCATCGAGGTGTCGGCAAATTCCACTGCGGCATCAGAAGCATACGGGATGCGCAGCTGGTGCAGCGCGTCCTGGAAGCCCATCAGGCCCAGACCAACCGGGCGGTGGCGCAGGTTGGAATTGCGCGCCTTGCGGACCGGGTAGAAGTTGATGTCGATGACGTTGTCGAGCATGCGCATCGCCACACGCACGGTGCGGGCGATCTTTTCGCCATCCAGCTCCAGCGCGCCATCGGCATTGGTCTTCAGGTGGTTGGCCAGATTCACCGAGCCCAGATTACATACGGCAATCTCGTTCTCGTTGGTGTTCAGCGTGATCTCGGTGCACAGGTTGGAGCTGTGAACCACACCCATGTGCTGCTGCGGGCTGCGAATGTTGCACGGGTCCTTGAAGGTGATCCACGGGTGGCCGGTTTCGAACAGCATGGTGAGGATCTTGCGCCACAGCGACAGCGCCGGAATCTTCTTCACCACCTTCATTTCGCCACGGGCGGCCTTGGCTTCGTAGCGCACATAGGCTTCTTCGAAAGCCTTGCCGTACAGATCGTGCAGATCCGGCGCCTCGGAAGGCGAGAACAGGGTCCAGTCGGCCCCTTCCATGACGCGGCGCATGAACAGATCCGGAATCCAGTTCGCGGTGTTCATGTCGTGCGTGCGGCGGCGGTCGTCGCCGGTATTCTTGCGCAGCTCGAGGAATTCCTCGATGTCGGCGTGCCAGGTTTCCAGGTAGGCGCAGACAGCGCCCTTGCGCTTGCCGCCCTGGTTGACGGCCACGGCCGTGTCGTTCACCACCTTCAGGAAGGGAACGATGCCCTGCGACTTGCCGTTGGTACCCTTGATGTGGCTGCCCAGTGCACGCACCGGCGTCCAGTCGTTGCCCAGACCGCCGGCAAATTTCGATAGCAGCGCGTTTTCCTTCAGTGCTTCGTAGATACCGTCCAGATCGTCGGCCACGGTAGTCAGGTAGCAGCTGGAGAGCTGGCTGCGGCGCGTGCCGGAATTGAACAGCGTCGGCGTGGACGACATGAAGTCGAAGGTGGACAAGACGTTGTAGAACTCGATGGCGCGGGTTTCGCGGTCGATTTCGTTCAGCGCCAGGCCCATGGCCACGCGCATGAAGAACACCTGCGGCAGCTCGATGCGGGTGCCGTCGATGTGCAGGAAATAGCGGTCAAACAGCGTCTGCAGGCCCAGGTAGCCGAACTGGTAATCGCGGGTGTAGTCGAGCGCCGCGCCCAGGCGGGCCAGGTCGTATTGCGCGAGCTTTTCGTCGAGCAGCTCGGCCTCGATGCCCTTCTTGATCAGCTTGGGGAAGGCTTCGGCGTAGCGGGTGGCCATGTCTTCATGGCTGGTTTCCTCGCCGAGCACTTCGCTGCGCAGCACGTCCAGCAGCAGGCGCGCGGTCACCTGGCTGTAGGCCGGGTCTTTTTCGATCAGCTGGCGCGCCGCCAGAATGACGGACTTGCTGACTTCCTCGCTGGGCACGCCGTCATAGATGTTCTTCAGCGTTTCATTGAGCATCGCCTGCTGGTCGGTGACGCTTTCCAGGCCGATGCAGGCCGAGGCGATCAGCGCCTTGAGGCGGCCGAGATCCAGCGGACGGGTGCTGCCATCGGCCAGCTTGACGTTGATGGCATGGTGCACATCGGCAGCCAGGTCTTCACCCTTGGCGTGACGGTCCTGCGCGCGCTGCTCGCGATACAGTACGTAGGCGCGGGCCACGTCATGCTCGCCCGAGCGCATCAGCGCCAGCTCGACCTGGTCCTGCACGTCCTCGATGTGGATGGCGCCGCCTTCGGGCTTGCGGCGCATCAGTGCATTCACCACGGCGTCGGTCAGGCGCGCCACCTGCTCGCGCACGGCGGCGGAAGCGGCGGCATGGCTGCCCTGCACGGCGATAAAGGCCTTGGTCATGGCAACCGAGATCTTGGAGGGCTCGAAAGGCACCACGGCGCCGTTGCGGCGGATAATCTTGTAGTCGGTGTAGGCAATGGTATTGCCCAGATCAGCGGCCGAGCGGCTCATGGAAGCGCTTTCAAGCGTAGCGTACATGCAGGGTTCTCCAGCTGTGGATAAAATGTTGATTTTATGTGAAGAAACACAATATATTGTGCCTCGCCCGGTATATTGACACAAATACTAGGGTATTGAGTCGGGTGGCGCAAGCGGGGTTTTCTGTGCTAACGAGGCGCCGGAACGCGCGGCCAGCCCCGCTGTGCCATGGTTTTTCAGGCGCTATCCGCGCGCAGCCCAACCACTGCAAGGGCTGGGCGGCCATACCTGCCGGGGGATGCGCCAGGCGCCATCCGGCGGCCCGAGGCGCGATCCGCCACCCGGCAGACGGGCCCCTGGCTGGCAGTTGGAATTTCACAACAAGCGAAAGACTTGCGACAGAAGCTTACAAGACCTGCGGGCCGACCTGCGGCGAACAACGCAGAGGCCCTGGCTTCGGCAAGCACGCTCGAAGGCTTTACTGATCAGGCGGCCAGCTCAGCAACTCGTCATGCCGGCGTCCCACGGGGATGACGGATTGTGCCTTGCCGAGGTAGCGACCCAGGCAGGACGCTTCATGGCCCAGGCGGCATGGCGCGGTCTTGCCGCTGCCGCGCTGACGGCATTCCGCTTGTTACGGGGGAGTACCCGGAAAAAACAAAGGCCACCCCGCAGGGTGGCCTCTGGCGGATCGGGATACGGCTTATTTCAGGTGGCTGCGGATCACTTGCAGCATCTGCCCGAAGACCTTGGGCGTGCCACAGAGAATGTCACCGGACTCCATGAATTTCTCTTCGCCATTGAGATCGGTGACCAGGCCACCGGCCTCCTGCACGATCAGCGAGCCGGCCGCGATATCGTGCGGCTTGAGATCAAATTCGAAGAAACCATCGAAGCGGCCGCAGGCCACCCAGGCCAGATCCAGCGAGGCCGCGCCCGGACGGCGCACGCCACCGGCCTTCTGCGCCATGTCGCGGAAGATGTTCAGGTAGTTTTCGAGGTTGTTGAAATGGGTGTAGGGGAAGCCGGTACCGACCAGCGCATCGGACAGCTCACGCACCTTGGACACGCGGATGCGGCGGTCATTCAGGAAAGCGCCGACGCCACGGGTGGCGGTAAACAGATCATTGCGGTTCGGGTCGTAGATCACCGCCTGGGTGATGATGCCCTTGTGCTCGAGCGCGATGGAAACGGCATATTGCGGCACGCCATGCAGGAAGTTGGTGGTGCCATCAAGCGGGTCAATGATCCACACATAATCCGATTTGCCGCGGCTGCCCGACTCCTCTGCTAGAATCGCGTGGCTCGGATAGGCCTCGAGAATGGTTTCGATGATCGCGTTTTCCGCAGCGCGGTCGACCTCGGAAACGAAATCGTTGTGTCCCTTCTTTTCGGGAGTGATGTGGTCCAGATTGTTGGACGCACGCTGGATAATGGCAGCAGCGCGGCGAGCGGCGCGCACTGCGGTGTTCAGCATCGGATGCATGGCTTTTTCTGCTTGAAAGAACGGATTTGGCCGCCATTCTACCCGCCCTTGCCTTTTGAATAAACTGGAACTTTTTAAACTGGAATCCCCCGTAATGCCCTCTCCCGGTCCGTCCACCGACTGTCTGGCGCGTTTTCGCGTCGTGCTCTCGCACACCTCGCACCCCGGCAATATCGGTTCGGCGGCGCGAGCCATGAAAACAATGGGGCTCACGCGCCTCTATCTGGTCAACCCGGAGGAATTTCCCTCCGACGTGGCGCGCGCCCTGGCATCCAGCGCCGATGACGTGCTGGAAAACGCCATCGTCTGCAGCAGCGTCGAAGAAGCACTGCGCGGCACCACCATGCAGGTGGCCATGACGGCGCGCCGCCGCGAGCTGACCCAGCCGCTACAAACGCCGCGGCAACTCGTGCCCGAGCTGCTGCAGGAAGCGCACAGCGGTGGCGAGGTCGCACTGCTGTTCGGCCCGGAAACCAGCGGCCTGACCATCGACGAGGTGCGCCAGTGCAACCGCCTGATCACCATTCCGACCAATCCGGACTACTCCAGCCTGAATCTTTCGCAGGCCGTGCAGGTGCTGACCTACGAGCTGCGTTCGCAATTGCTTGATGACGTGTCGCACCTGGAAAAGAAGGCGCCACTGGCCAGCCACGAGTATCTGGAGCTGTATTTCGAGAAACTGGAAGAAACGCTGCTGCAGATCGGCTTTCTCAAGCCCTACGCCCCCAAGCGCCTGATGCCGCGCTTGCGCCGCCTTTACCAGCGCGCCAGCCCCGAACAGGAAGAGGTGGATATCCTGCGCGGCATTCTGCGCGCCACGCTGGAATACGAGCGCAATCCGGACGCCCCCAAAAAGCTCGACGAAGGCAAGTAAAGCAGCAAAAACACAGGGTATTGCCTTGCAGCCTTTTACTCATATTGGCTGCAGGGCAATACCCTTGTCAGTTTTTGGCCGGGCCGGCTCACAGCTTGGAGAGCTGATCCAGCAGGCGGCGCCAGATCAGCACCAGGCCCAGCAGCGCCGCCAGCAAGGCCAGCCCTGTCCAGATCAGCTGCGGCATTTTTTCGCTGCGCCGGGCCTCTTCGCGCGCGGCCACCGCCAGACGATAGCCTTCGTAATCGGCAATCCGGCAGCCCTCCTCGCCCAGCCGCAGGGCCGCGCCGCCCAGCTCGCGGCGTTCGGCCGCCAGCAGGCCAAAATCACAGAACTGCTTCTCGAAATAGGCGGGATTGGTCGAGAACGGCAGCAGCAGGCGCCCGCCCGCCGCCGGGGGAATCGTGCAGGCATCATCCGGGCAGGTGGCCCAGACGGCATCCCAGGTGGCCTGGGCCTTGTAGCCGCTGAAGGTCAGCCAGCGGGCAAAATTGCGCTGAAAGCGCTTGCGCGCCTGCGCGGTTTCTTCGGCGCCCGTGCCGGGCATGCGCGCGTGATAGGGCAATTCCTGCGGCAGCAGGGCCGGCGGCGGCTCGCGCAGCAGGGCGACGGACTGGCTCACACCGGCGATCAGCAAGGCCGCCAGCAGCAGCAGGGCCAGGCTGGCGGCGCACAGCAGATAGCCCTGTGCGCCCAGCTGACGCAAGCGTTGCCAGAAGGAAGGTCGTGTGGCGTGATGGGCACTCATGGCGTCGGAAGAAAGGGAAAACGGCGGGCATTATCCCACGCGCACCGGGCCTGCCCAACTCCGCGCAGCCTCACGCGGCTTTTTCGCCACCGTATTCTTCAAAGGCCAGCAAGGCCTCGGCTGCCGTCATCATGCTGGGGCCGCCGCCCATGTAGATCGCCACCTGCAGCATTTCGAGAAATTCGGCGCGCGTCACGCCCTGTCTGACGCAGGCCATGGCGTGAAAGCCCAGGCAGCCATTGCAGCGGGCCGAGATGGCGATGGCCATGGCCATCAGTTCCTTGTGCTTCTTGGACAGCGCGCCGTCATCATGGGTGGCGCGCGCCATGCCCTGGAAACCCTGATAGGTGTCCGGAATTTCCTTCACGAACTCGCGCAGCTTCTTGCTGATGTCGGCCACCAGCGGTTTGAATTCGGTTGTCATGCTCAAGCCCCCTGCCATGCAGAAACGGCAAAGGCCGGAAACCGGCCTCAGCGAGAAAGATGGAACTGCGGCTCAGGTCTTGGGCAGCGTCACGCCCACCTGGCCCTGATACTTGCCGCCACGGTCGCGGTAGCTGGTTTCGCAGACATCATCCGCATCGGCTTCGAAGAACAGCACCTGCGCCACACCTTCGTTGGCGTAGATTTTCGCCGGCAACGGCGTGGTGTTGGAGAACTCCAGCGTCACATAGCCTTCCCACTCCGGCTCGAAGGGCGTGACATTCACGATGATGCCGCAGCGCGCGTAGGTGGATTTGCCCAGGCACACGGTCAGCACATTGCGCGGAATGCGGAAATACTCGACGGTGCGCGCCAGCGCGAAGGAATTCGGCGGAATGATGCAATAGCCCTTGCCGGACACGTCGACAAAGCTGTTTTCGTCGAAGTTCTTCGGGTCGACGATGGTGGAATTGAGGTTGGTGAACACCTTGAATTCATCGGCGCAGCGGATGTCGTAGCCATAGCTGGAGGTGCCGTAGGACACGATGCGCTCGCCGTCGCGCTCCTTGATCTGGCCGGGAATGAACGGCTCGATCATCCCGTGTTCCTGCGCCATGCGGCGAATCCACTTGTCCGACTTGATGCTCATGCTGTCACATCCCTGAAATACGGTTGGCGAAATTTTGCCGTATTGTACCTGCGCAGTGCGCGCCCCGCACTTGCCGTGCCTGACACAATTGCCGACAATCAAAAACAGGCAAGTCCACGCCGCACTACAACACGCCAGCCCCGGCACGGCGCCCAGCTGAACGGGTACTGGTCGAACCAGAAGGAAATCCGATGTCCCTGCCAGCCTGCCCGGCCATTACCCTGCCCACCACCAGCAATGCCTGCTTCGACCCCGCAGCCCTGCGCGGCCAGGCCTTCGTGCTGTACTTCTATCCCAAGGACAGCACACCCGGCTGCACCACCGAAGGCCAGGATTTCCGCAACCATCACGCCGCCTTTCTCGCTGCCGGCTGCCAGGTTTTCGGCGTGTCGCGCGACTCGCTGAAGTCGCATGAAAACTTCAAGTGCAAGCAGGAATTTCCGTTCGAGCTGATCAGCGACCCGGACGAAACGCTGTGCGAGGCGTTTGGCGTGATGAAGCTGAAGAACATGTACGGCAAGCAGGTGCGCGGCATCGAGCGCAGCACCTTCGTCATCAACAAGGAGGGACAGATCGTCAAGGAATGGCGCGGCGTGAAGGTGCCGGGCCATGTGGAGGAAGTGCTGGCGTTTGTACAGACGCTGAAATGAGAACAAGGCGACCCGGTGTCGCCTTTTTTGTTGTCCGCACCATCAGATAACGACAAGGAGCTGGCCATGGCTACCCGCAAACGCAAGACCCCTGCCAATACCAAGTTTTTCGTGCTGGACACCAACGTGCTGATGCACGACCCCACCTCGATCTACCGCTTCGAGGAACATGACATCTTCCTGCCGATGATGACGCTGGAAGAACTCGACAACAACAAGAAGGGCATGAGCGAAGTCGCCCGCAATGCCCGTCAGGCCAGCCGCTTCATGGAAGAGCTGATTGCCGGCAAGGAGCACACGCTGCATGACGGCGTGCCGCTGGAGGAACCGAGCAAGGGCCAGGCCACCGGCTCGCTGTTCCTGCAGACCGAAGCCATCACCAGCGTGCTGCCCGCGCAACTGCCGATGGGCAAGGCCGACAACCAGATCCTCGGCGTGGTGCACCACCTGCAGCAGATGTGGCCCAAGCGCCAGGTGATCCTGGTGTCGAAAGACATCAATATGCGCATCAAGGCGCGCGCGATGGGGCTGGCGGCCGAAGACTACTTCAACGACAAGGTGCTCGAAGACACCGACCTGCTCTATACCGGCATGCGCGAAATCGACCAGGCCTTCTGGGAGAAAAACGGCAAGGACCTGCAGAGCTGGCAGGAAGGCGGGCGCAGCTACTGGCGCATCAAGGGCAACGACGTGCCCGACCTGCACCCCAACCAGCTGCTCTACCAGCTCGGCGATACCCCCCTGCAGGCACGCGTCATCGGCGTCGAAGGCAAGACGGCCACCATCGAAAGCCTCAAGGACTACAGCCACACGAAGAATTCCATCTGGGGCATCACCGCGCGCAACCGCGAACAGAATTTCGCGCTCAACCTGCTGATGAACCCGGACATCGACTTCGTCTCGCTGCTGGGCCAGGCCGGCACCGGCAAGACGCTGCTGACGCTGGCGGCGGGGCTGACGCAAACGCTGGAATCAAAAATCTACAGCGAGATCATCATGACGCGCGTCACCGTGCCGGTCGGCGAGGACATCGGTTTCCTGCCCGGCACCGAAGAGGAAAAGATGCTGCCGTGGATGGGGGCGCTGGAGGACAATCTGGATGTACTGAACAAGACCGACAGCGAGGCTGGCGACTGGGGCCGCGCCGCCACCCGTGACCTGATCCGCAGCCGCATCAAGGTCAAGTCGCTCAATTTCATGCGCGGGCGCACCTTCCTCAACAAGTTCCTCATCATCGACGAGGCGCAAAACCTGACGCCCAAGCAGATGAAAACGCTGATCACCCGCGCCGGCCCCGGCACCAAGGTGGTCTGTCTGGGCAACATCAGCCAGATCGACACGCCCTACCTGACCGAGGGCTCGTCGGGCCTGACCTTCGTGGTGGACCGCTTCAAGTACTGGGATCACTCCGGCCACATCACGCTCACGCGCGGCGAGCGTTCGCGACTGGCCGACTATGCGGCGGAAGTGCTGTAAACATCAGCCCTCGCGGCAACACCGGCCCGGCAGCCTGCTGCCGGGCTTTTTTTGCGACCTGGTCAAGCAGGCAACTCAGCACCCCCACATACCATTTACCGTATAACCGTCCAAATCAATATCTCATTACCTTTCAGAAATATACCCTGCACGACTCCATCAGCACCTGGCTTGTCGGCACAAAATTGACACCAAAATAGTAAATTTGAAATAATCAAGTCAGCATATTCACCAGCATTCACTACTGGCAATCCAGCCACTGGTCATACAGGAGCAAGACCATGGACAATCCCTATGCCGCGCCGCAGGCCAGCCTCAGCAACAGCGCGGAAACCCGGGAGTATGATTACGCCGGTTTCTGGTTGCGAACCGCTGCCTCGCTGATTGACGGGATTGCCATTGTGCTGATCACCTTCCCCTTGTCCCTGCTGGTCTATGGCGTAGACGAGTATCTCTATACCACAAGCTTCTATCTCGGGCCGGCAGACCTGGTGATCAATTACGGTTTACCAGCCGTACTGACCATTCTCTTCTGGCTGCAGCTGGGCGCGACACCGGGCAAGATGCTGTTGAAGCTGAAGGTCGTCGACGCCCGAACCGGCCAGCGCCTCACCCTGGGCAAGGCGATACTGCGTTATTTTGGCTATTTCCTGTCGGCGCTGCTGCTGGGCATCGGGTATTTCTGCGTGGGTTGGGACAAGCGCAAGCAGGGCCTGCATGACAAGCTGGCCGGTACGCTGGTACTCAAGGCACACAACGGCAAGGGCACGCCGCAGATCAGCTTTGCCGGCTGAACCTGAGTGGCAGGATGCTGAGCGATCCGGCCCTCTGGCGCCTCAACTTCCGCATTACAGCTGGCAACGGCTTGAGAGCCAATCGATTTCAACCTCAGAGGGCCGGATCAACAAGGCGCAGATTGCCGTGAGGGCGCGCTTGCTCGCGATACCCTGCTGATTGCAAGGCAGGCTCGTGCCCATTACCTCAATACCTTACAGAGGCGAATCAACAAGGTCCCTGCCAAGCGCCCACTCGCGCACATAGTCCGGCGCGTCGATGCGGCAATCGGCGGCGGGCTGCGGCGTAGCGCGCACCGTAGCGTAGGGCAGCACGCCGGTCCAGACCGGGATGTCCATGTCCTTTTCGTCGTCTTCCGGGCCGCCGCTGCGCACCTTGGCGGCGGCTTCATCGAGCGGGATTCTCAAGACGATGGTCGCGCCCAGTTCCTGGCGGCTGCCCGGGCGCGCTTCGTGCTGGCGACCCGGCGCCAGCTTGTGCATGAACTCGTCGAGCGCGGCCGCCTTGCCGGTCTCGTCGGCGATCGCCTCGAAGCGGCCGTAAATCACCGCCGAGCGGTAATTCATCGAATGGTTGAACGCCGAGCGCGCCAGCACCAGGCCGTCGAGGTGACTGATGGCGATCGCCACCTCGGCGCCGCCGGCCAGCGTCTTCATCAGCCGGCTGCCGTTCGAGCCGTGGATATACAGATGCTCGCCGCTGCGCCAGTAGGCCATCGGCAGGCAATGCGCGCCGCTGTCATCAGCAAAGGCGATGTGGCAAAGATAGCCATCGTCGAGAATGGCATGCAATGCGGCGCGGTCGTAAACGGCGTTCTCGGGAATGCGGCGGATGCGGGTGCGCGGGGTCGGGGCGGTGCTCACGGTGGCGGTTCTCCTGCGGGTTGGAATGGAATGCCCGCAGCATAGCCGGCGCGGTGGTTCCGGCATAAGATCCACACTTGCCAAATTTCATGGAACCACTGCGATGGACTATGCGCTTTTGCTCAACGACGCCCTGCCTGCCGACGCCTCGCGCCAGCAGCGCCTGTATCTGGCGTTGCGCGCGGCCATCCTGCAGCAAGGGCTGGCCGCCGGAACCCGGCTGCCGGCCAGCCGGCAACTGGCGGGCGAGCTGGGCATCGCGCGCAATTCGGTCGTTTACGCCTTCGAGCAACTGGCGAGCGAAGGCCTGGTCAACGCCACGCCGCGCGGCACCGTCGTCGCGGCCCTGCCCTTGAATACCACCGGCCTCCGTGCGGCGCAGACGGCAACGGCCGTGCTGTCGCGGCGCGGCGGCGCCTACCGCACGCCGTTTCGCGAGCCGGAAACGCCGGCGGCCTTCACGCCCGGCGTTCCGGCGCTCGCCGAGTTTCCGATGGCGCGCTGGCAAAAGCGCCTGGCCCGGCACTGGCGCGATGCGGCGGTGGGCGACCTCGGCTACGGCGCGCCCGCCGGCGAACCCGAGCTGCGCGCAGCGATTGCCAGCCACCTGCGCGGCACACGCGGCGTGCGCTGCGACAACGCGCAGGTCTTCATCACCGACGGCACGCAGCACAGCCTGGATCTGTGCGCGCGGCTGTTCGCCGACGCCGGCGACATCGCCTGGATCGAAAACCCCGGCTACCACGGCGCGCTGAACGCCTGGCGCACCGCGCAGCTCGACGTGCGCGGCATCGCCGTCGACGCCGACGGCATCGCCCCGGGCGCGGCCGACTGGCGCGAGCCGCCGCGGCTGATTTACGTCACCCCCTCGCACCAGTACCCGCTGGGCAGCGTGCTGAGCCTGGAGCGCCGCCTGCAGCTGATCGAGCACGCGCAGCGGCACGGCGCGCTGATCGTCGAGGACGACTACGACAGCGAATTCCGCCGCGACGGGCCGCCGCTGCCGGCGATGCAGGGGCTGGTGGCCGATGCGCCGGTCGCCTATCTGGGCACCTTCAGCAAGACGCTGTTCCCGGCGCTGCGCATCGGCTTCCTGGTCGTGCCCGTGGCGCTCGCGCCGCTGGTCGACGCCGCGCTCGCGCAATGCCAGCCGCGCGGGCGGCAAATCGAGCAGCGCGCGCTCGCCGGCTTCATCCGCGACGGCGAATTCCTCGCCCACCTGCGCCGCATGCGCAAGCTCTACAGCGAACGCCGCGACGCGATGATCGCCGCCATCCACCGCCATTTCGGCGACCTTGCCGAGGTCTGCGGCGGCTCGTCCGGCATCCACCTCGCCATCCGCCTGCCCGCGACCATCCCCGACGCAACCATCAGCCGCCAGGCGCTGGCCGCCGGCCTCGTCGCCCGGCCGCTGAGCGCCTACCGCAGCGGCGCTCCGGACAGCGCCAGCAATGGCTTCATCCTCGGCTACGCGCAAGTCCCCGCCAGCGAGATGGACGCACACATCGCCACGCTCGCGCGGCTGGTGCGCGAACATGCCGCAGGCAAATAGCTGAATCCGGACATACCCAAAACAGGATAGCGCCACAAGCAATACGCCAAAAGGGCTGCAGACCAATACCCATGCATGACCACGTAAATGCAGGCTGCAGGCAACACCCGGCGCCGCGCACTGGCGAGCGTCCGGGGCGATTGACAGCCGGTGACGGCGTCTTTAGGCTGGTTTGCTTGAATCTTACGAACAACCACCACCGAAGCCGAGGTAAACATGGCCGCCAAATCCGTACAAACCCTGCTCGAAGACCTGCGCCTGGTTTCCGAAGAACGCTACGTCCTGGTCCAGGCCGTGCGCGATCTGGTGCGCGCCACGCTGCCGGACATCAGCGAGGAAGTGAAATACGGCGGCATCCTGTTTGCCTCGTCCGGCCAGCCATTCGGCGGCGTGTTTGCCTACAGCCAGCATGTCTCGGTGGAATTCGGCGCCGGCGCGCTGATTGACGACCAGTTCGGCCTGCTGGAAGGCAGCGGCAAGGGGCGACGGCATCTCAAGCTGCGGGGGATAGACGACATTGCGGCGAAAAAACTGGCGGCGTATTTGCCGCTGGCGCTGGCGGCTGCAAGCGCGAGCCAAGCCAGATGAAACAACCGGTGTTCCGATCGACGCCACTTGAAGACAGCCTGCTGGCCATCAGCCAGGAAGAAGGCGCAAGCGTGCCGCTTGCAAGGGCTGGGTACCTCGAAAAACCCCTGTTTTCATGAAAAATTGCTCGGTAACTCATTGATTCTTAAAGGGGCGGCTTTTGAAAAATGAGGTTTTTCGAGGTGCCC
>NZ_ATZJ01000035.1 GCF_000428145.1 Chitinilyticum litopenaei DSM 21440
CTATGTTACAAAAGCAAAAAGCTCCTGACGGAGCTTTTTGCTTAACTGAGCGGCATTGCCGCGCTGCGGGCCCTTTTTGTTTTGTTCGCCAGGTATGTGCATGTAGCCCATCACGGAAAAGGGCTGGGCTGAAATACCCATGGCTGTACAATCCAGACGCCTCACGCCTCACGCCTCACGCCTCACGCCTCACGCCTCACGCCTCACGCCTCACGCCTCATGCCTCACTCCTCACTCCTCAATCACCCGCCCATCGATGACATGGATGGTGCGCGGGCAGCGTGCGGCCAGCGTCGGGTTGTGGGTGACGAAAAGCACCGTGGTGCCATGCTCGCGGTTGACGTCCTGCAAGAGGGCAAAGACATCGTCCGCGCTTTTGGTGTCCAGATTGCCGGTGGGTTCGTCGGCCAGCACCAGCGCCGGGTTCATCGCCAGCGCGCGTGCAATCGCCACGCGCTGCTGCTGGCCACCGCTGAGCTTGCCGGCCGGCTGGTTCTGCCACTGGCTCAGACCCACGCTGGCGATCAGCGCGCTGGCGCGCTGCTGCATGGCGGCATCCGGAAAGCCGGCCGCGCCCAGCATGGGCATCATGACATTTTCCAGCACGCTGAACGCCGTGATCAGGTGGTGATACTGAAAGACGAAGCCGATGTGGTGGCCGCGCAGGCGCGTCAGCGCATGATCGTCCAGCCCGGTGGTTTCGGTGTCGAACAGGCGCAGGCTGCCTGCGGTTGGTCGGTCCAGCAGGCCGACGAGATTGAGTAGCGTGCTCTTGCCCGAGCCGGATGGCCCCATGACGGCGCAGAATTCACCGGGTTGCAGGCTGAGATCAATGCCGTGCAGTACCTCGGTTTCGATGGCCGTGCCGGTGTGGTAGGCCTTGCGCACGCCGCTGAGTTGCACCACCGGGCCCGTGCCGACGGCCATCTTGTTCGTGCCGGCTGGTGCGGGAAATTCAGCCACGGATGGCCTCCACGGGATTGAGACGCGCGGCGCGCAGCGCCGGTGCAAAGGCGGCGATCAGGCCGGTCAGTGTGGCCAGCAGCAGGGCGCTGAGGAAGAGCTTGGGATCGAAGACCAGCGGAAACAGCGGCGTGCCGTCGGCATTGCGCGCATAACGCTGCCACAGGATCAGCGCCAGTGCGCCGATGCCGCAGCCGGCCAGCGAGCCGCCGAAGCCGAGCAGCCCCCCTTGCAGCAGGAAGACCCGCAGGATCTGGCCCTGCGAGATGCCCATGGCGCGCAGGATGCCGATTTCGCGTGATTTCTGCACCACGGCCACCACCAGTACGCTGGCAATGCCGAAGGCGACCGACAGGCCGACAAAAAAGCGGATGGCGGTGTTGGCCGTGGTCTGGGCGCTGATGGCGGTGAAGAACTGGGCGCTGGTCTTGATCCAGCTTTGCGCATCCACGCCGGTGGTGGCGGTGATGCGCTGCGCGATGGTTTCGGCCGCGTACACGTCGCGTACGGTGACATCGAGGCTGGTCACCCCGCCGGGCAGGCCCAGCAGGCTTTGCGCGGTATGCAGGGCGACAAAGGTGCTGCGCTCGTTGGCGCCGCGATTGCCGAGGTCGAAGATGCCGATGATGGTCAGCGTGGCGGCCGCACCGTTTGCCGTAGCCAGATGCAGCTTGTCGCCGACGCTGACCCCCAGATCGCTGGCCAGCTCGGCGCCGACGAGGATGTCGGTGGCCGCCAGCCGCGCGTGCCCGCGCAGCAGCTTGTCCTCAAGGTTGACGATGCGGTAGTACTGCGCGGGCAGGATGCCCGCCAGCGAGACCGAGCGGCTGGCGCTGCCGCGCGTGACCAGCGCCGAGCCGGCGGCGGCGGGCGAAACCACCAGCACCTGCGGCATGGCGCGGATCTGCGCGGCGACGGCCTGCCACTGGTCGATGGATTTCACGCGCTGGCGCGGCGCCTGCACGATGGCATCCACGACAACCGTGCCCGGCGCGCTGGCGGCCTGGCGCAAGGGGCGGCTGACATCCTGCGGCGGCAGCAACTGGATGTGCGCCTGCGCCGAGAGCACGCGGCGGATGAAATTGGATTGCATGCCGGCCAGTACCGCCGACATGAAGACGATGACACCCACGCCGATGGCCACGCCGCTGAGAATGAAGAGCGTCTGCAGGCGACCCTCGCGCAGAAAGCGCAAGGCGACGATCCATTCGAACGGAGTCCAGGGCTTGAGCATGGCGGCGGCTACCTGAGCGGGCGCACGCGCTGGCCGGGGCTGGCCGCCTGCGCATCGGCCAGCACGACATCGCCTGCGGCCAGCCCGTCCAGCACTTCGGCGTGTGCGCTGCCGATCAGTCCCAGTCTGACGGCCCGCCGCTGTGCGCGCCCGGCCTCGATGCGCAAGACCCAGTGCCCGCCGTCCGCCGCGTCGGCAAGATGGACAGCGGCGAGCGGCAGCAGCAGGGCATTGCTGCGGCGCGCGACCTCGATGTCCACCGAGACGGTCATGTCCTGGCGCAGCGTGGCCGGCGGTTGCGGCACGTCGAGCCGCACTTCGACCGCGCCGGTCTGCCGGTTGACCGCCGGGTTGATGCGGCCCAGTACGGCGGCAAAGCGCTCCTGTGGATAGGCATCGGCCGAGGCCTGCGCCGGCTGGCCTTCGCGCAGCAGGCGCAGGTTCTTTTCGTCGATGTCGACGACCAGTTGCGTCTTGCCGGTAGGCGACAGCGTTAACAGGGTCTTGCCGGCCTGCACCACATCGCCGGCTTCGACCCTGCGGCTGAGGATGGTGCCGGCAAGGGGGGCGCGCAGCAGGGTGTAGTCCAGTCGCGCCTGCGCGGCCATGCGGGCCGCCTCGGCCACGGCGAGCGCCGCGCTGGCTTGCGCCAGCTCGCTGCCATTGGCCTGCAGGCCATCGAGTTGCTGGCGGGCAGACTGGTACTGGGCCTCGGCCAGCGCCACGGCCTTGTCGGCATTTTCCAGCGCGGCGGCGCTGATGAAGCCCTGCCGGTGCAGGTCCTGGTTGCGGCGCTGCACCGAGCGGGCGTTGTCGAGATTGGTGAGCGCCTGGCGCAGGGTCTGGGTTGCGACCGGCGCCTGCACCTCGCGCAGTTGCCGCAAGCGTGCGCTGGCCTGGGCGACGGCCATCGTGGCCTGCTGCAGGTTGGCGCGCGCCTCGCGATTGTCGAGTTCCAGCAGGATGGCGCCGGCGCTGACCGTTTCGCCTTCACCGACGGCCACCCGTGCGACGGTTGCGGTGATCTGGGCACCGATGTCGACGCGGTGCGGGGTTTCGACATGGCCGCTGGCCACCACCGACTGGATCAGCTCGCCGCGCACCACGGCCACGGTGGCAAGCTCCGGCCCGCGCCACCAGTTCAGCGCCTGGACAAGGGCAAGGGCAAGGACGGGAAGGGTGATTAGCAGGCGCCAGCGGTGGCGTTGCAGCAGGGCGAGGGCAGTCATGGAGTGGCCGGGTGTTTCCTGTTGTTGTCAGTGTAGGCCCGTGCCGGTGCAATTGCCCGTTCGTGATGATTGGGGTGGTGGGTATCTGGCCAAAGGTCTTTATCGTGATTGCCTGTATGGCAATACAATAGCATGTATGGCAGGCGGAGGCTGATAAGGCGCTGTGAACAGGCCGGGGTGTGCCCGCCGCTTGCTCTGCGACCCGTGAGCGGCGTGTTGAGGCAGTGAGCCTCAGGCGCCAAGCAGGTGCAGCGGAATGCGCCGGTTGCCAAACGAGCCCTGGTAGCGGCCAAAGCGGCCGGCCAGCGGCTGGCCGCAGTCGAGGCAGGTGCCAGTCTCGTTCAGCCGGTAACGGAGGATGCGATAGCCATCGCGCTCGATCAGCACGGCATGGCAGGCCGGGCAGAAGGTCGTGCCGCCTTCCGCGGTGTGGACATTGCCGGTGTAGACATGGCGCAGGCCGGCATCCAGCCCGAGCTGCCGGGCGCGATTCAGCGTGGCGGCCGGGGTTGCGTGCCGGTCGGTGAGCTTGTAGTCGGGATGAAAGGCCGTGAAATGCAGTGGCACCGCGTCGCCCAGTTCCGCATGCACCCAGCGACACAGCGCGGCGATCTCCGCGTCGCTGTCGTTGGTGTCCGGAATCAGCAGGGTGGTGATTTCCAGCCAGCAATCCGTTTCGTGCTGCACATACAGCAGCGTATCGAGCACGGGCGCCAGCTTCGCGCCGCAGTACTGGCGATAAAAGTCCTCGGTGAAGCCCTTGAGGTCGATGTTTGCCGCATCCATCGCCGCGTAGAACAGCTGGCGCGGCGCCGGCTTGATGTAGCCGGCCGTCACGGCGACGGTGAAAATACCTTGTGCATGGCAGGCATCGGCGACATCCAGCGCGTACTCGGCAAAAATCACCGGGTCGTTGTAGGTAAAGGCTACGCTGCGGCAGCCCAGTTCGGCGGCGAGCTGCGCCAGCCGTTCGGGCATGGCGCTGGCCTGCATGGCGTCGAGTTCGCGCGAGTGCGAGATGTCCCAGTTCTGGCAGAACTTGCAGGCCAGATTGCAGCCGGCGGTGCCAAAGGACAGCACGCTGGAGCCGGGGTGAAAATGATTGAGCGGCTTTTTCTCGATGGGGTCGACACAGAAGCCCGACGAGCGCCCCCAGCTGGTCAGCATGATTGCATCGCCGTGACGTTCGCGGATCAGGCAGGCGCCGTGCTGGCCGTCGCGCAGCTTGCAGTCGCGCGGGCACAGGTCACATTGCAGGCGGCCGTCCGGCAGGGCGTGAAACCAGGCCTGGCCGGCCTGCTGGCCGCGCGTCAGTGCGGTTTTTCCAGCCATTTCTGCACCGTATAGCGCTCAAAGCGCAGGTCTTCGGTGGCGCAATCGGGGGGGAGTCCGGCCTTCATCTTCAGATGGGCCAGAAATTCGGCCGCTTCGGGCAACTGGTGCCAGACCTGGGGCAGAAAGGTGGCCTGCTGTGCGCCATGGTGCAGGATCAGTCCGTCCGTGTGTGGCCGCAGCTGGCTCAGCAGATCGGCTTCGTCGCGAAAAGGCAGGGGCTCGGCTGGGCTCAGCACCGAGACTTCGATGCGCGTCAGCGGCAATTCGCTGGGCAGCAATGCCGGAAAGCGCGGGTCGCGGGTGGCCGAGGCAATCGCATTGCCGCGCACATCCTCGCCTAGCCGGCGCCAGGCCGCCAGTGAGCCGATGCAACCGCGCAACTGGCCGTTCTGGGTGAGGGTGACAAAAGTAGCCGCAGGTATATCCAGAAAGCTCTCGCCGGGAAAGGGTTCCATGGCCATACCTTCAAGATGCTGGCGTATGCTGCGGCGGGCGATGCCCAGCAGCAGCTGGCCTTGCTGTTCAGTGAGTGCGGGCATGCTCCTCCTCCTCGCAAAATGCCACGGCAGCATAGCCGACCACGCGATCATGCGGGCCGGCGGTGTCGCCGGAATTGCGGTAATCCAGCAGCCGGGCCGTGAGGCCGCGCCGCTGCGCGCACAGCTGCAGCCCCATCAGCGGCGTGGCGCCGCAGGCGTGCCGGTGATCCAGGGTGAAGTTGCCAGCGACGATGTGCCTCAGTGTGGCGAGATCGTGTTCGCGCGCGCAGGCCTGGCTTTCATAGTGCGAGAGGTCGCTGCTGACCAGGATCAGCGTTTCCGGGCCGCCCCACACGGCATCCAGCAGCGTGGCCACGCGCTCCGGCGTGCAATCGCCGATCAGCAGGGGAACGAGGCGGAAGCCCGGCAGGATGGCCTGCAGAAACGGCAGCTGCACTTCCAGGGCATGCTCGAAGGCATGAGCCTGTTCGTTGCGCATCACGCCCAGCGCCTGCAGGGCCTTGCAGGCTTCGCTGTCGAGCTGCACGGACCCCAGCGGCGTTTGCATCGCGTCTGCCTGTGGCAGCGCTGTATCCGCCAGTGCGTAGCGGTGGCTTGGCCCCAGCAGGATCACCCGGCGGATGCCGCTAGCATAGGGCTGCAGGGCGTGATAGGCCACGGCAGCCACGCAGGCCGAGTACTGGAAGCCGGCGTGCGGCACGATCAGTGCCTTGGGCGCCTGGGGCAGGCTGAGGGAGCTGCGCGCGAGTTCCCGCGCGACGGTTTCGCGCAGTTCCACGGCATCCAGCGGGTAGAAGAGGCCGGCGACGGCCGGGGGGCGGACGGTGCTCATGACGGCGTTCATCGGCATTTGCTAATGACACAGTCTAGGCACCGGCCAAGCCGGGCCGCCAAGCGCAACGCTATCGTGGCGCGCTGAACGGTGGGTGGCTGGATTGGCAGTGCCGGGCGGCTTGCTGGTGTAAGGATTTTATAGGGTATCAGGCTGCAGCCATTGCTGATAATTGGCTCCGGCAGCATGGGTAATGCCGTATGAGCGAGGCGCCGGAATGAGGTGCCAGCGACGGGCAAGAAAAAAGGGGCCGAAGCCCCTTTTCCAATGCGCGATGGCAGAAAGCTTATTGCTCGCCGACGATCACGATCTTGACGTTCACAACCACGTCGTGGTGCAGCGCCAGGGCAACTTCGAACTCGCCGATGGTCTTCAGCGGGCCTTCCGGCAGACGGACTTCGGTCTTCTTGACTTCGGTGCCGGCAGCAGTGATCGCGTCAGCGATGTCCTGGGTGCCTACGGAGCCGAACAGACGGCCATCCACGCCAGCCTTCTGGGCCAGGGTGAAGGAAGCATCAGCCAGCTTTTCGCCGCGAGCCTGGGCAGCAGCCAGGATTTCAGCCTGGCGGGCTTCCAGTTCGGCACGGCGGGCGTTGAACTCGGCCAGGTTGGCATCGTTCGCGCGCTTGGCCTTGCCTTGCGGGATCAGGAAGTTGCGAGCGTAACCGTCCTTGACCTTGACGACATCACCCAGTTGACCCAGGTTGGCTACTTTTTCGAGCAGAATGATTTGCATGATCTGGTTCCTTGTCCGTCTTAGTGCTGGTCGGTGTACGGCAGCAGGGCCAGGAAGCGGGCCAGCTTGATCGCGGACGACAGCTGACGTTGATACTTCGCCTTGGTACCAGTGATGCGGGCCGGGATGATCTTGCCGTTTTCGGCAATGAAGTCCTTCAGCAGGGCTACATCCTTGTAGTCCACTTCCTTGATGCCTTCGGCGGTGAAGCGGCAATATTTCTTCCGCTTGAACAGATTACGTTGGGACATGGTCTTTCCTTGATTCAGAAAATTCGTATTCGTCGATATGCAAAACCAGCTGATCCGGCTGGCGCAGATTCTTGGCGGCGATGAAGCCCTTGCAGCGCAAGGTGCCCGGTGCCGGTAGTCTCGCAAAGCGCAGGGCTTGCGGGCCAATCACCACATAGTTCACCACACAGCGCACCTTGCGGGTCATCCCCGCTTCGTGCTGCTCCGACTCATGTTCCAGCTCGCCTTCGACAATAGGGATGCCGGCGGGGGTCTGGCGCAGTGTCGGGGCCTTGTTCAGCAAACCTTCAAACAGGATCCGGTTTCGCAAGGCGGGCCTGGAATCAGGCAGCCTGCTCTTCGCTGGCAGCGGTCAGCGACTTGGACTTCTCTTCCTTCATCATCGGAGAAGCTTCGGTCACGGCCACGTCCTTCTTCAGGGTCAGGTGACGCAGAACGGCGTCATTGAACTTGAAGGCGTGTTCGAGCTCGTCCAGGGTTTCCTGGCCGATTTCAACGTTCATCAGCACGTAGTGTGCCTTGTGGATTTTCTGGATCGGGTAAGCCAGTTGACGACGACCCCAGTCTTCCAGACGGTGGATCGCGCCGTTGCCGGCAGTGATCAGGCTCTTGTAACGCTCGATCATGGCGGGCACTTGCTCGCTCTGATCGGGGTGTACGATGAATACAATTTCATAATGTCGCATGAGAACTCCTTGTGGTTTGACACAGCCTGCCGATTGCGACGTCGGTCAGGCAAGGCGGAAAACCAGCGATTATAGCGGCTTGATGCCGTTTGGCTCAAGCCTTATTCTTGCTGGCTTATGGAACTGGGTTGCCGGGGGCTCAGCGTTCGATGAGCCCGGCCTTGCCGCTGACGCCGGCCCATTCGGCATGATCGGCCGGTGGGTCCTTGCGGGCGATGATGGGCGGCCACTGCGGTGCAAGCTCGGCATTGATGGCAATGTATTGCCGGAAGGCTTCCGGCACCTCATCGGCCGGAAAAATCGCCGCGACCGGGCATTCGGGCACGCACAGCGAACAGTCGATGCACTCTTCGGGGTCGATGACGAGAAAATTCGGCCCTTCCCGGAAGCAGTCAACCGGACAGACTGCCACGCAGTCGGTGTACTTGCAGCGCACACAGGCATCGGTAACGACAAAGGTCATGGCTAGCAGCCTCACGAAGTGAAAGAGATGATTATCGATTGGGTAGCCAGCTCAGTAATTCGTCATGCCGGCGTCCCACAGGGAATCCCCGTGGGACGCCGGCATGACGCACTGGACTTTGCTGAGGTGGCTACCCAATCAGGGAAAAATTAGGATTTGGAATCAGCTCGGCAATGACGGAATTCTATCGCAGTGCGGCGGCGGGCGCCCAGCCGCGCCAGGAGCCAGGCTATGTGGGGCGCTTTGCCCCCAGTCCGACCGGCGAGCTGCACATCGGCTCGCTGCTCGCCGCCACTGCCAGCTATCTGGATGCGCGCGCCTGCGGTGGGCGCTGGCTGCTGCGGCTGGAGGATCTCGATCCGCCCCGCGAAGTGCCCGGTGCTGCGCAGGCCATCATCGCGACCCTGCAGGCGTTCGGCTTTGCATGGGATGGCCCCATCGTCTGGCAGCATGAGCGGCATGCGGCCTATCGTGATGCGCTGGAGCAGTTGCGCGCGTCTGGGCTTGCCTATGCCTGCACCTGCAGTCGCAAGCAAATCCAGCAGGCCGGTTTGCGCGGTATCGACGGTTGGCGTTATCCGGGAACGTGCCGCCAGTCTGCCGGCGCGCCGGAATGCCAGCATGCGTGGCGGGTGAATGTCGGCGAGACACGGCTTGCTTTTCTTGACCGGGTGCAGCAGTTGCAAAGTCAGCATCTGGGCGAGGAGCTTGGGGATTTTGTACTCCTGCGCGCCGATGGCTGCTGGGCGTACCAGCTGGCGGTGGTGGTGGACGATGCCGCTGCCGGAGTGACCGATGTGGTAAGGGGCGCCGATCTGCTGGATTCAACGCTGCGGCAGATTTTTTTGCAGCAGGCGCTGGGCTTGCCCGTGCCGCGCTATCTGCACGTGCCGGTACTGGCCAATGCGGCCGGGGAAAAATTGAGCAAGCAGACACTGGCGAGGGCGCTGGATGCGGGCAGGGAGGTCGAATTGCTCGCTTTCGTGCTGCAGGCGCTCGGGCAGGAAGTGCCCCCGCAATGGCGTGACGCCGGGCTGCCGGAGCTCTGGTCCTGGGCTCGCGAGCACTGGACTGTCAGCAAGATACCACAGTGCCGCACGATTCCTGTGGAGTATGGCGAAGGCAGTGGCTATAAAATCCTTTAATCCAAATGTTTATCGAGGCTTGGCTTGCATTGCGCGGCATTTGCCGACGGCGGCAAGGCCTTCAAGCCATCGGTTTGCCCGTCCGACTTTGTGTGCTGGGCTGGTAGCCATGCGCGCTCTGGTTGCATCCGGCATGTCCGGGTGATACTTTTGCCGTTCAAAAAGATGCTGTAAGTGTAGGGGGAAGGGCTGTGCCGAAAACGCTTCGATTGAAAACTTGTGTGCTGGCTTTGTCGCTGGCGGCACTGCCCTTGCTGGCCAATGCGGCCGGTCTGGGGAGGATGAATGTGCTCTCCAGCCTTGGTGAGCCATTTCGCGGGCAGATTGAAATTGTCGGCGTGCAGCCCAGCGAGGCGGACTCCCTGCTGGTGAAGCTGGGCAGTCCCGAAGCTCACGAGTCGGCGCAACTTCCCTATCCCGGCAATATGGGGCTGCGCTTCAATGTCGAAAAACGCAAGAATGGCCGTTATGTCGTGCTGGTCAATTCGGCGCGTCCCATTTCCGAGCCCTTTCTCGACCTGATCGTCGAGCTGTACTGGGATGGCGGCAATGTGAAGCGCGAGTTCACCGCACTGATTGATCCCCCCAATTACCGCGCGCCTGCCGGCACTGTGGATGCCGAAGCTGGCACGATCACTTCGGATGTCCTGCCCGGGGTACGCAAGACCGGCAAGGTCAGACAGGGCAAGAAGGCGCGTCCCGCCGAGCAGTCCTCGGCACCGCAAGCCCAGGAGTCCGCAGCAGCCAAGCCGGAAGCTGGTGCCGATTCGTATGCGGTGAAGTCCGGTGATACGCTGTCCGGGATTGCCCGCCGGGTTCAGCCCGAGGGGGTGAGTCTCGATCAGGTGCTGCTTGCCCTGTATCGTGCCAATCCGCAGGCATTCGACGGCAACATGAACCGCCTGAAGCGCGGCAAGATCCTGCAGGTGCCATCTGCTGACGAGATCAAGTCGGTTTCGTCCGCCGAGGCGTCCCGCGAAGTGAAGGTGCAGACCGAAAACTGGCAGGCCTATCGTACCAAGCTCGCCGAATCTGCCGCGCGCACGCCGCCCGCCGAAACCAAGCAGGGCAGTGCGGCAGGCAAGATTACTCCCAAGATGGATGACAAGGGTGCTTCCGCCCCCGACAGCAGCAAGTCTACCCTCAAGCTCTCCAAGGCCGACAAGGGTGGCAAGGGTGATGCTGCTGCCAAGGCGCTGGAAGACGAAGCTGCCGCCCGCAAAAAGTCGCTCGAAGAGAGCAACAAGCGGGTCGGCGAGCTGCAAAAGAACGTCAAGGAGATGGAGCAGTACATCTCGGCGAAAAAAGCCAGCTCTGCCAGTGCATCCGCCTCGCCGGTGATGGCCGCGTCTGCTGTTGGTGTTGCGTCTGCCACGGTAGTGGCTTCCGCGGCCTCCGATGCGTCGGCGGCCGCGCTGGCAGGTGCTGCCTCCGAGGCAAGCGAAGTGGCCGCCACGCCGGTGCCCAAGCCGAAGCGTCGCCCGGTTCCTGTCCCGGAGCCGGTAGAAGAGCCGGGCCTGGTCGACATGCTGATGGAGAACATTGTCCCGCTGGGTGGTGGTCTGCTGGCCTTGCTGGCCGGCGCGGGCGCCTTCATCTTCATGCGTCGCCGTCAGCGTGCTCCGGTGTTCGAGGACAGCATCATCACCGGCAGCGACCTCAAGGCGAATACCGTGCTGGGCAGTACCGGCGGTGGTGTAATCAGCACTCAGCCTACCGAGAACTCCTTCCTGACCGATTTCAGTCGCCAGGGACTTGGCACCATCGATACCGACGAGGTCGATCCGATTGCCGAGGCTGACGTCTACATGGCTTATGGCCGCAATGCGCAGGCCGAAGAAATCCTGAAGGACGCGCTGAGCAAGGATCCGCAACGTGCCGAGATTCGCCTGAAGCTGCTGGAAATCTATGCCGCAGCCAAGGACAAGTCTGCCTTCGAGGCCATTGCCGCCGAGCTGCATGCCCAGACGCAGGGCAAGGGGCCGCTGTGGGAAGAAGCTGCCCGCATGGGGCGCGTGCTGGATGCCGATAATCCCCGCTATGCCGGCGCGGTCGCTGCAGTTGCCACGGGCGTTGCCGCAGCAGCTGCCACCGGTGTTGCAGCAGCGGTTGCTGGTGTCGACCTGGCGTCGCAGGACGTAAAGCCGGCCGAGCCGGCCGAGCTGGATTTTGAAATCGCAACCGAGCCGGCTGCCCCCGCGGTTGCCGAGGCAGATGCCTTTGCTGCGGCAAATGCGGCGGCTGATCTCGACTTCTCGCTGGATCTGGGGGCGCCGCAGGCTCAGTCCGTAGCCGAGCCGCTGGTGCAGCCTGCCGATGAAGTCATGGCGCTGGATCTCCCCATCGATCTGGAAAGCGGCGAGCCCGAGGCTGGTGCGCTTGAGCTGAACGCCTTGCCGGGTCTGGATGTTGCGGATGAATTCTCGGCGCTTGATCTTGCGCTTCCCGAGGCCGAGGCTGCCGCGGAAGAGCTGACCGCCAGCCTGCCTGAGCTGGGTGAGTCGCTGGATGACTTGCCCGAGCTGAGCGGCTTTGCCGAGGAGCCTGCGGCCGATCTGGGTCTGGATTTCGATTTCGACCTCAATGCGCCGGCTGAAGAGCTGCTGGCCGCGCCGGTCACTTCTGCGGCGGCGGAATCCGAGCTTGCTGATCTTAATCTGGATTTCGCGGCGGGTTCCGATCCGGCTACCGAGCTGGATCTCGCCTCCGATGATCCGGTGCAGACCAAGATCGATCTGGCCCGTGCCTACATTGACATGGGCGATGTCGAAGGCGCGCGTGAAATCCTGCAGGAGGCGCTGCAAGAAGGCAATGCCGAGCAGAAGTCGCTGGCGCAGTCGCTTCTGTCCGGTATCTGATCGCCCATCTTGCATCCGGCAGTACTCCTGACGCTCTGGCTCTGGCTGGCAATCCTGCTGGCCGGGCTGGAGCGTTTGCCGTTTTATGCGCTGGCTGTTGCGCTGCTGCTGCTGGTCCTGTGCGTCTGCCCACGGCGATTCGGCCTCGCCCTGCGCCGGATGCGCTGGCTCTTGCTGGCCGTTTTGCTGATTTACGGCTGGTCCACGCCGGGCTGGTATCTGTGGTCGGGCTGGCTCGCGCCGACGCGTGAAGGCTTGCATTACGGGCTGGTGCAGCTCTTGCGCCTTGTCGCCCTGGTCGGCAGTCTGCAGCTGCTGCTGCTCAGGCTGACGCGCGAGCAGCTGCATGGTGGCTTGCATGTACTGCTGCAGCCCTTGCGCCTGATCGGCGTCGCGCATGAGCGTCTGGTCGTGCGGCTGGCGCTCGCCATCCAGTACACCGATGACTTGCTGGAGCAGCAATTCGGCTTTGCCGAGTTGTTGCGGCAGTTGCACGCCGCAGAAATCGTCGAGCCGGATGCCGGGGTGTGCCTCCCGCTGTGTACAATGCAGGCCCGCGATCGCTGGCATCTGCTGGTGCTGGTGTTGCTGATTGCGGCAAGCCTCATTTTTCTGGGAAATCAGTCGTGGCCGTGATGCAGCGTTATGCCATCGGTGTGGAATATGACGGACGTGCCTTCAATGGCTGGCAGATTCAGCCGGATCGCCCCACGGTGCAGGAAGCGCTCGAGCGGGCGGTCGCCAGGATGGCGGGTCATCCCCTGCGGGTGCATGCTGCCGGCCGCACCGATGCCGGTGTGCATGCCACCGGCCAGGTCTGTCACTTTGATTCGGATGCCAAAAGACCGTTGAATGCCTGGGTGAGGGGGGTGAACAGCTTCCTGCCCGAAGGCGTTGCCGTGACCTGGTCGCGCGCTGTGCCCGAGCACTTCCATGCCCGTTTTGTCGCCACGGCGCGGCATTATCGCTATCTGGTGCTGAATCATCCGGTGCGCCCGGCCCTGCTGGCGGGAAGGATAGGCTGGGCACATCAGGAGCTCGATGTGCCGGCCATGCGCGCGGCGGCCGAGCTGCTGCTGGGTGAGCATGATTTTTCCAGCTTTCGCGCTGCCGAATGCCAGGCGCCCAGCCCCGTCAAGCTGATGCGGGCGATCCGCATTCGGCAGGATGGCCAGCTGCTGTGCTTTGATTTTTCCGCCAGCGCCTTCCTGCACCATATGGTGCGCAACATCATGGGCGCCTTGCTGCACATCGGCAAGGGCAACCAGCCGGCCGAGTGGATGAGCGAATTGCTCTCCTGGCAGGATCGCAGCCTGGCGCCGCCGACATTCATGCCGGACGGACTCTACCTTTCCGGTGTAAGCTATCCGCCTGAATTCGAGCTGCCCAGCGAGCCGGCGCCACGCTATGGATTGCTGTAGCTGAGTGACAGGGTATATTGCTGAAAGCCTTCGGCTCAATGGGCTCTGGTTAAATACTTCAATGGGTTTGTGTATGCATCCTCGCATCAAGGTGTGCGGCCTGCGTGATGGCGCAACGGCCAGGGCCACGGCGGAGCTGGGGGCCGATGCCATCGGCCTGGTTTTCTATCCGCCCAGCCCCCGTCATGTCGATCTGGCCCAGGCGCGCGAGGTGGTCGCGGCACTGCCGGCGTTCGTGATGTCGGTTGGCCTGTTTGTCGATGCCGATGCCGCCTTTGTGCGCGACATGGCGGAGCAGGCGCCGCTGGATCTGCTGCAATTTCATGGCGAGGAAAGTCCGGAATACTGCGCGCAATTCGGTCGCCCTTTTATCAAGGCGATTAGGGTCAAACCCGGACTGGATTTGCTAGAATACGCGCTTTCCTTCGCTGCTTGCGGCGGCCTGTGCCGAGGTCTGCTGGTCGATGCCTTTGTGGAGGGCGTGCCCGGTGGCACCGGCGCCAGTTTCGACTGGTCTTTGCTGCCGGAATCGCTGCCTCTGCCTCTGCCGCTGATCCTGTCGGGTGGCCTGCATCCGGAGAATGTGGTTGCGGCAGTCCGGCAAGTCCGGCCCTGGGCGGTCGATGTCTCCAGCGGAGTGGAAAGCAGCAAGGGAATCAAGGATCTGGGCCGCGTGTCCGCATTTATCCAGGCAGTGCAGTCTGCCGCAACGAGGGATGGTCAATGAACGATAAAGCCAATTACAGCCTGCCGGACGAGCAGGGCCATTTCGGCATTTTCGGTGGCATTTATGTTGCCGAAACCCTGATTCCGGCACTGGATGAACTGCGGGTCGAATTCGAAAAGGCCATTGCCGATCCCGAATTCATGGCCGAATACCGCAATGAACTGAAGCACTATGTAGGCCGTCCCAGCCCGATCTATCACGCCAAGCGCTGGTCGGAAGAACTCGGTGGCGCGCAGATCTATCTCAAGCGTGAAGACCTGAACCACACCGGTGCGCACAAGGTGAACAACACCATCGGCCAGGCGCTGCTGGCCCGCCGCATGGGCAAGAAGCGCGTGATCGCGGAAACCGGCGCCGGCCAGCACGGCGTGGCATCCGCCACCGTTGCTGCCCGCTATGGCATGGAATGCGTGGTTTACATGGGCGCCGAAGACGTGGCCCGCCAGGCGCCGAACGTGTTCCGCATCAAGCTCTTGGGCGCGACCGTCGTGCCCGTCGAGAGCGGCTCGAAGACGCTGAAAGACGCGATGAACGAGGCAATGCGCGACTGGGTGACCAATATCGACAGCACCTATTACATCATCGGCACCGCGGCCGGCCCGCATCCCTACCCGAAGCTGGTGCGCGAATTCCAGAAAATCATCGGCGAGGAATGCAAGACCCAGATCGTCGAGATGATCGGCCGCCAGCCCGATGCCGTGATTGCCTGTGTGGGTGGCGGCTCCAACGCCATCGGCATGTTCTACCCCTATATCGAAGTCGAAGGTGTGCGCATCATCGGCGTTGAAGCCGGTGGTGACGGTGTCGAAACCGGCCGTCACGCTGCGCCGCTGACGTCGAACGCCAAGCCGGGCGTGCTGCACGGCCAGCGCTCCTTCCTGATGCAGGATGAGAACGGCCTGATCGTTGAAACGCATTCGATTTCTGCGGGTCTGGATTATCCGGGTGTCGGTCCGGAGCACAGCTACCTCAAGGACATCGGACGTGCCGAATACGTCGCCATCAACGACGATGAAGCGCTGGCGGCCTTCCATGACCTGTGCAAGTACGAGGGCATCATCCCGGCGCTGGAATCCAGTCATGCGCTGGCGCAGGCCGCCAAGATGGCCAAGACCATGAACAAGGACGAAGTCCTGCTGGTCTGCCTGTCCGGTCGTGGCGACAAGGATATTCCTACTGTTGCCAAGATGTCGGGTATTCAGCTCTAAGCCAATCACACGAAAGCCTGTAAAGCCATACCTGGAAGCCTATACATGTCCCGAATTCAATCCACGCTGGAAGCCCTCAAGGCTTCCGGCCGCAAGGCGCTGATTCCCTTCATTACCGCCGGCGATCCGCAGCCGGATGCCACGGTTGCCGCCATGCACGCGCTGGTGGCCGGCGGCGCCGACATTGTCGAGCTTGGCGTGCCTTTTTCCGATCCGATGGCCGATGGCCCGGTGATTCAGCGGGCGTCCGAGCGGGCGCTGGCGCACGGCATGACGCTGACCCGCGTGCTGGCCATGGTGGCGGAGTTCCGCAAGACCGACAGCAAGACGCCGGTCGTGCTGATGGGCTACGCCAATCCGGTGGAGGCCATGGGCTATGAGGCCTTTGCCGAAGCGGCCCGCGCTGCCGGTGTCGACGGCGTACTGACGGTGGATCTGCCGCCGGAAGAGGCCGAAGCCTGCGCTGCCGCGCTGAAAGCCCAGGGCATCGATCTGATCTTCCTGCTGGCGCCGACCACCACGGAAGACCGGGTGGCGCATGTGGCCCGGCTTGCCAGCGGCTATGTGTACTACGTGTCGCTGAAGGGCGTCACCGGTGCGGCCAATCTGGATGTCACCAGTGTTGCCGACAAGCTGGCGACACTGCGCCAGCATCTGAGCATCCCGATCGGGGTCGGTTTTGGCATCCGCGATGCCGCGACGGCGCAGCAAGTGGCGGGCATTGCCGATGCGGTGGTGATCGGCTCGCGCTTGGTGCAGGAAATGGAAGCCGGCGCCGCCGGCCTCAACGATCGTCTGACCACCTTCCTGACGGGTGTGCGTCAGGCGATGGATCAGGCATAATCCGCCGCTTTGCAGAATCTGTTGAACGGGCCGGGCGTTCCGGCCCGTAGCCATGCTGATTGCGCCGGGCCGGTCGTGCCTGCTGCAACACCGACTGGTATCAACAGGCAGTACAGGAGATTCCCATGAGCTGGTTGCAAAAACTGCTGCCACCGAAAATCAAGAGCCGCAATAACGGCGGCAAGTCGGGCGTGCCCGAAGGATTGTGGAGCAAGTGCAACGCCTGCAGTGCCGTGCTGTACCGCACGGACCTGGAAAACAATCTGGATGTCTGCCCGAAATGCGGTTACCACAATGCCGTGCCCGCACGCCGGCGACTGGACATCCTGCTGGATGCCGAGGGCCGTTTCGAGATTGGCGCGGAAGTGCGTCCGGTCGACATCCTCAAGTTCAAGGACAGCAAGCGCTATCCGGATCGCATCAGTGCCGCCCAGGAAGACACCGGCGAAGACGATGCGCTGGTGGTGATGCAGGGCGCAATCCATAACGTGCCGTGCGTGGTCGCCGCCTTCGAATTCAAGTTCATCGGCGGTTCGATGGGCTCGGTGGTGGGCGAGCGTTTCGTGCGTGGCGTGAAAACCGCGCTCGACAACAATCTGCCCTTCGTCTGCGTAGCCGCTTCGGGCGGCGCCCGCATGCAGGAAGGCTTGAATTCGCTGATGCAGATGGCCAAGACCAGCGCCATCCTCACCAAGCTTTCCGAGCAACGCCTGCCTTTCGTTTCCGTGCTCACCGATCCGACCATGGGCGGTGTTTCGGCATCGTTTGCCTTCCTGGGTGACGTGGTAATCGGCGAGCCCGGCGCGCTGATCGGCTTTGCCGGCCCGCGCGTGATCGAGCAGACCGTGCGCGAAACCCTGCCAGAAGGGTTCCAGCGTTCCGAGTTCCTGCTGGAAAAGGGCGCGATCGACATGATCGTCGACCGTCGCGACATGCGCCGCAAGCTGGCCGACCTGCTGACGTTGCTCGGCAAGCAAGCCGCCATCGGCTGATGCTGCCGGCCAAACCGCACGCCAGCGCCACGCTTGCCGAGTGGCTGGCCTATCTCGAAAACCTGCATCCGCGCGCCATCGACATGGGGCTCGAGCGTGTCGCCACCGTGCGCGACCGCCTGGGGCTGAAGCCCGGCTGTCCGGTGCTGACCGTGGGTGGCACCAACGGCAAGGGTTCGGTCTGCGCCATGCTGAGCGCCATGCTGAGCGCGGCCGGCTACAAGGTCGGCACCTACACTTCGCCACACCTGCTGCAGTACAACGAGCGGGTGATGGTCAATCTGCAGCCGGTCAGCGATGCGTCGCTGACTTCGGCTTTCGCCGCCATCGACGCCGCCCGGCAGGATGTGTCGCTGAGCTATTTCGAGTTTGGCACGCTGGCAGCGGTCATGGTGTTCATGGCTGCGGATGTCGATGTCATGGTGCTGGAAGTCGGCCTCGGGGGGCGGCTGGATGCCGTCAATGCCTTTGATGCCGACGTCGCGGCCATCGTCAGCATCGGGCTTGACCATCAAGCCTATCTGGGAGACACGCGTGAAGCGGTTGCGCAGGAAAAAGCGGGCATCTACCGCGCTGGCCGCCCTGCATTTTGCGCGGACCCGGAGCCGCCGCAAAGCCTGCTGGCAGCGGCCGCGCACTGCGGATGTGAATTGCACCTGATCGGGCGCGATTATGGCTACCAGCGCAATGGCGAAGGCCAGCAATGGTCCTGGTGGGGGCCGGGCGCGGCGCGACGGCATGCCTTGCCCTTGCCGGCCCTGCGCGGTGCTTACCAGCTGGGCAATGCCGCGCTGGCCATTGCCATGCTCGATGCCTGCAAGGATCGGCTTGCCGTGCCACTGGGCGCCATCAAGCGCGGTTTGCTGGAAGTCGAGTGGCCGGCACGTTGCCAGGTATTGCCCGGCAGGCCAGTAACAGTGCTGGATGTGGCGCATAACCCCCATGCTGCTGTCGTCCTGCGCGAAAGCTTGCAGCAAATGGGCTTTGCCGCGCGCACGCATGCCGTCTTCGGCATGATGCAGGACAAGGATATTCCCGGTGTCGTCGCGCAACTGGCCGATCTCGTTGATGTCTGGCACCTTGCGAGCCCCGAGCTGCCACGCGCGGCACCGACCGCGATGATGGCCGAAGCCGTCGTCGCTGCTGGCAGCACGGCCGAAGTCCATCAGCATGAATCGGTCGCCGCAGCCTACCGGGCTGCCTGTGAGCGTGCAGGCGAAGCTGATAGAATCCTTGTCTTCGGATCCTTTTACACCGTGGCGGAAGTGCTTGCCGCCAGGAATCATTGAGCATGGCCAATCAAAACCTTTCCGAAGAGCTGCTGCAACTCAGGAAGCGCGCCCGGCGCCGGCTGATTGGCGCCATTGCCCTGGTCATTTTTGCCCTGTGCGTACTCTGGACCGCGCTGGACAGCCAGCCGCCGGCGAGCATGGTTTCCAGCCAGCCTGTCGAAGTCATTTCCAGCGCACCGGCGCTTGCGGCTCCGGTTGCCGCCGTGCCGGCCGCCAGTGAAACGCTCGCCGCGGAAAATGCCAACGCCGATGTGGTGATTGCCAGTGCCGGTGCCAGCCTGGCCAGTGAAGCCTTGCCGGGCCGTCTGGTCAATGTCCAGCAACCTCCTGCTGAAACCGCAGCGGAAGAGGTCGAGCCGGTCGCTCCCGCAGTCGCCCCCACGCCGAAGGCCAAGCCGACGCCAAGGCCCACGGTCAAGCCGACCAGCCGCCCCGTGGTCAAGCCCACGACTGATCCGCAGCGCATTCTCGATGGCCTTGATGATCCTTCCTCCCCGACACCCAAGCCGGCCGCCAGGGCCGAGCGGTATTTCATCCAGGTGGGTGCCTATTCCGATGCGGCCAAGGCGGCGGCCATCGTCGCCAGAATGAAGGGGGCCGGTCTGCCGGCCAGCAGCGATACGGTCGAGACCAGGGAGAAGGGTACACTGACGCGTGTCCGTCTTGGTCCCACCAGCAACGAAGCACTGGCGCGCGAATGGCTGGCCAAACTGCAGGCGCTGGGTCTGGATGGCCGGATTGTGACCAAGTAAGAATGCGATGACCCTGTTCGACTATGTGGTGCTGGTCATCATCGGACTCTCCATCCTGCTGTCGGTCATGCGCGGGCTGGTGATGGAGGTGCTGGCCCTGCTGGCCTGGGTGCTGGCTGTCTGGCTGGCCTGCCAGTATGCCGATGAGCTGAGCGTGCTCGCACCGGCGAGTCTGCCCAATGACAGCCTCCGCTACCTGGCGGCCTTTGTCGCGATCTTTTTCCTTACCTGGGTGGTATCGGCCATTCTGCGCATTACCCTGAATGCCTTCCTGAAGGCTTCGGGCCTCAAGCCGCTGGACCGGATCATGGGGGCCGGCTTTGGCCTGTTGCGCGGTTATCTGTTTGTGTTGATGCTGGTGATTCTGGCTGGCCTGACCAGTCTGCCGCGCCAGCCGCTCTGGCGGGATGCCATGTTCAGCAGCGTGCTGGAAGAGAGCGTGGGCTGGGTGAGGCCCTGGCTGCCGGCCGTGCTGGGACAGAATCTCAAATATGAGTAGTGCGGCATGGCCAGCTCCGGCCTGCCTGTGAAGCAAATTGTTGTTTTCTTGGATTCAAAGGGACTTAACCCATGTGTGGCATTGTCGGCGTCGTGGCCAAAACACCGGTAAATCAGTTGCTCTATGACGGTCTGCTGATGCTTCAGCATCGCGGGCAGGATGCGGCAGGGATCGTAACGGCCGAAGGCCAGCGCCTGCACATGCACAAGGGCCAGGGCCTGGTGCGCGATGTCTTTCGCACGCGCAATATGCGTTCGCTGCTTGGCAATGCCGGCATTGGCCATGTCCGTTATCCGACCGCCGGCTCCGCGTCCAGTCTGGCCGAGGCTCAGCCGTTTTATGTCAACAGCCCGTTTGGCATCGTGCTTGCGCACAATGGCAATCTGACCAATGACAAGCAGCTCAAGGACGAGATGTACCGCACCGATCTGCGGCACATCAACACCAACTCCGACTCGGAAGCGCTGCTGAATGTGTTTGCCCACGAACTGTCGCGCCGTGTGCAGGGGCCGCATCTGGATGTCGCCACCATTTTTGATTCGGTCGCCGCTGTCCATCGCCGCGTGAAGGGTGCCTACGCCGTTGTTGCCATCATTGCCGGTTTCGGCCTCGTGGCCTTCCGCGATCCGCACGGCATTCGTCCCCTGTCGCTGGGTCGCCACGACACGGCCGAGGGGGCCGAGTATGTGGTTGCCTCCGAATCGGTGGTGCTCGATACCCTGGGTTTCCGCTTCGAGCGCGATGTCGCGCCGGGCGAAGCCCTGTTCATTGCTTTTGATGGTCAGCTGCACAGCAAGCAATGCCATCCGAGTCCGCAGCTGGTGCCCTGCATTTTCGAGCACGTGTATTTCGCGCGTCCGGATACCGTCATCGACGGCATTTCCGTGCATGAAGCGCGCCTGAAAATGGGCGAGCAGCTGGCCGAGAAGGTGCGTTCGATGGTGCCGGCGCTGGATATCGATGTCGTGATCCCGATCCCGGACACCAGCCGCGACTCCGCGATGGAGCTGGCGCTGGCGCTTGGCAAACCGTATCGCGAAGGCTTCATGAAAAACCGCTATATCGGCCGCACCTTCATCATGCCGGGCCAGGCCAGCCGCAAAAAGTCGGTGCGCCAGAAACTCAATCCGATCGCGGTCGAGTTCCGTGGCAAGAATGTGCTGCTGGTTGATGATTCCATCGTGCGTGGCACGACTTCCAAGGAAATCGTGCAGATGGTGCGCGATTGCGGCGCGAAAAAGGTTTACCTGGCTTCGGCTGCGCCGCCGGTCAAGTTCCCTCATGTCTACGGCATCGACATGCCCACGCGTGCCGAGCTGATCGCCACCGGGCGCAATGCCGAGCAGATTGCCGCCGAAATCTCGGCCGATGCAGTCATTTACCAGGATCTGTCGGCCTTGATCCAGGCCTGTACGGACGCTAGCGGTGGACGCATTACCAAGTTCGAAACATCCTGCTTTGATGGTAATTACATCACTGGCGATGTCAGCGATGCCTATCTTGACGAGCTGGAGGCCAAGCGCCTTTCACCCTTGTCGACGAAGGCCGAGGCCAGTGCCAATCTCGATCTGAATATCGGTGTGGCCGAGCAGAACCTGATCTAACACCGTTACAGCAGGGGCGCTTGCCCTGCTTGATAATCGGTGTAAGCCAATAATAACCACGGGGGCAGTTGCCCCCGTTGTCGTCTGGAGACGCATGATGATTTTTGACGAGTTTGATGAATTGCACCCGGAAACGCTGGCCGTGCGCGCCGGCTCCCTGCGCAGTGAATTCGGCGAGCATTCCGATGCCTTGCACCTGACTTCCAGCTTTTGCGTGGGCAGCGCCGAAGAGGCATCGCTGAAATTCACCAACCAGATTCCGGGTTATATCTACTCGCGCTTTACCAACCCGACTGTCACCGCCTTCGAGCAGCGCCTGGCGGCGCTGGAGGGCGGGGAGACGGCGATTGCCACCGCCAGCGGCATGGCGGCCATCCTGTCGCTGGGCATGGCGCATCTGAAGGCGGGTGATCACGTCGTCGCATCCAATGGCCTGTTCGGCGCAACCATCCAGTTGTTCAATACCTATTTCAGCAAGTTCGGCGTCGAAGTCAGCTATGCAGCCCCGACCGATCCAGCGGCCTGGGCTGCGGCAGTCAGGCCAAATACCCGGCTGTTTTTCCTGGAAACACCCAGCAACCCGCTGACCGAGGTCGCCGACATTGCCGCCATCGCGGCAATTGCCCATGAGAATGGCGCGATTCTGGCGGTCGACAATTGCTTCTGCACGCCAATCCTGCAACAGCCGCTGAAGCTGGGCGCCGATCTGGTCGTCCATTCCGGCACCAAATACCTGGATGGCCAGGGGCGTGTATTGGGCGGGGCAGTGGTTGGCAGCAAGGCGCTGGTCGACCCCGTCTATCTCTTTCTGCGCACGGCCGGCCCCAGCCTGTCGCCATTCAATGCCTGGGTGATGCTCAAGGGGCTGGAGACGCTGCCGCTGCGCATGCGTGCACACTGCGACAATGCCCTGAAACTGGCGCAATGGCTGGAAGCCCAGCCGCAAATCGAGCGTGTTTTCTACCCGGGCCTGGCCTCGCATCCCCAGCATGCGCTGGCGGCACGCCAGCAAAATGGCGGTGGCGGCATCGTGTCTTTCGAGGTCATAGGGGGCAAGGATGCCGCCTGGAGGCTGGTCGATGCCGTGCAGTTGATGAGTCGTACCGCCAATCTGGGTGATACGCGCACCACGATTACCCATCCGGCAACCACAACGCACGGTCGGGTCACGGCGGAAGCACGCGCAGCGGCAGGCATCCGTGATGGCCTGATCCGCATCTCGGTCGGGCTCGAGCATGTCGATGATCTGATCGCCGATTTGCAGCGCGGCCTCGCCGGCTGATGAGAAACAGGCCACCCGGGGTGGCCTGTTGTCATTCAGGACTGCTGACAGGGCGGGCTTACGCCGTTTCGTTGGCGAGCGTGCCGGCTGCGGCCTGGCCCGCGCCTTCCCGGGCCGATTCGGCAGCGATGCAGGCAGCGGCGGTGAACAGCACGTCGGTCGAGCTGTTGAGTGCCGTTTCAGCCGAATCCTGCACGACACCGATGATGAAACCAACGGCAACCACCTGCATGGCCACGTCGTTATTGATGCCAAAGAGGCTGCAAGCCAGCGGAATCAGCAGCAGTGAACCGCCTGCCACACCCGAGGCGCCGCAGGCGCCAATTGCGGAAATCACGCTCAGCAGCAATGCTGTCGGCAGATCCACCTTGATCCCCAGGGTATGCACGGCGGCAAGGCCCAGTACGGAGATGGTGATGGCTGCGCCCGCCATATTGATCGTGGCGCCCAGCGGAATCGAAACCGAGTAGGTGTCTTCGTGCAGGCCCAGGCGCTTGCACAGCTGCAGGTTGACCGGGATGTTGGCCGCCGAGCTGCGGGTGAAGAAGGCCGTGATGCCGCTTTCACGCAGACAGGTGAGTACCAGCGGGTAGGGGTTGCGGCGAATGGTCAGGAACACGATCAGCGGGTTTACCACCAGTGCCACGAAGACCATGGCGCCGACCAGCACCAGCAGCAGGTGCGAATAGCCCAGCAAGGAGGCAAAGCCGGTAGTCGCCACCGACTCGGCCACCAGGCCAAACACGCCAAAGGGCGCAAAGCGGATGACCAGCTGCACGATGCGGGTGATGGCGCCGGCTACTTCCGTGATGGCCTCTTTGGTCGTGGCGCTGGCGTGCTGCAGGGCAATGCCCAGTGCCACGGCCCAGGCCAGGATGCCGATGTAATTGCCGCCGGCAATGGCCTTGACCGGATTCTCGAAGACCTGGAACAGCAGCGTCTTCAGTACTTCGGTGATGCCGCCCGGCGCCGTCGTGCTGCCGGCAGGCGCAACCAGGGTCAGGCTGGACGGGAACAGGAAGCTGGCGGCTACGCCGACCAGCGCTGCAGCGAAGGTGCCAAGCAGGTAGAGCACGATGACCGAGCGCATATTGCTGTCGCCGCCTTGCTTGCGGGCAGCGATCGAAGCGGTCACCAGGAAAAACACCAGCACCGGTGCGACTGCCTTCAGCCCGCTGACAAACACCGAGCCGAGCAGGGCGGCGGATTTGCCCAGGGTCGGCGACAGTAGCGCGACGACAATGCCCATTGCCATGCCGCACAGGATTTGCAGGACGATATTGCCCCGCAGGAAGGATTCGAAGATTGCTTTCGGATTCATGGCCCGGCCTTTTTACGCGAGATGCACACGACAGCATCAGAGCACGGCCGGCGGTGCGCATATATTGGGAGAAGCGCTAACATGCCTGTCGCATCCCGGGCTGCGGCGGCGAAAAACCGGCAGGCCGGGACTTGCCGCGGGGCGTCTGCTAGAGTTACGGCCTTGAACAGGATTGAGGTGTGACGATGATAATCGTGATGCAGTATCACGCCAGTGATGCCCAGATCAGCAATGTGATTGGCCACATTCGCGAAGCGGGCCTGAAGGAACATGTTTCGCGTGGCGCCGAGCTGGTGATCATCGGCGCCATCGGCGACGAGGACAAGCTTGATCCGGCCCGCTTTGAGGTCCTGCCCGGTGTCGAGCGCGTTACGCGCGTGGCCAAGCAGTACAAGATCGTATCCCGTGTCACGCATCCGGCCGGCTCGGTGATCAGGGTGCGCGGCATTCCCATCGGTGGCGAACAGATCCAGGTGATTGGCGGCCCGTGTTCGGTGGAAACGCCGGAGCAGATGGCACTGGCTGCTCAGGGTGTGGTGGATGCCGGTTGCCGCATGATGCGCGGCGGCGCCTTCAAGCCGCGCACCAGCCCGTATGCCTTCCAGGGCTTGGGCGTACAGGGGCTGGAATACCTGAAGGAAGCCGCTGGTCGCCACAATCTGCCCATCGTCACCGAGCTGATGGACGTGCGCATGCTCGATACCTTCATGGAGTATGACGTCGACGTCATCCAGATCGGCGCACGCAATATGCAGAATTTCGACCTGCTGAAAGAAGTGGGGCGCGTGAACAAGCCGGTGATCCTCAAGCGTGGCCTGTCGGCCACCATCAGCGAATGGCTGATGGCCGCCGAGTACATCGCCGCCGGCGGCAACCATCACATCATTTTCTGCGAGCGCGGCATCCGTACCTTTGAAACGGCCTACCGCAATGTGCTCGATGTGACCGCGATTCCGGTGCTGAAACGGGAAACACACCTGCCGGTGATCGTTGACCCCAGCCATGCCGGCGGCAAGGCCTGGATGGTGCCGGCACTGGCGCAGGCGGCGGTGGCCGCTGGCGCAGATGGCCTGCTGATCGAGATGCATCCGAATCCGTGCGAAGCCTGGTGCGATGCCGATCAGGCGCTTGCGCCCGGCGAGCTCGCACAGCTGATGAAAACCCTGGCAGCCATTGCCGGTGCCGTGGGGCGCAGCCTGTAATCATGGATGCTGCAATGAAACCTTTGAACAAGCTGGTGCTGCTGGGCGCCGGCCTGATTGGCGGCTCGTTCGCGCTGGCGCTCAAGCGCGCCCGACTGGTCAGGGAAGTGGTCGGCGTCGGCCGCAGCCTCGCCAATCTGGAACGCGCCATCGAGCTGAAAGTCATCGACGTCGCCACTCAGGATGCCGCCGCAGCCGTGGTCGGCGCGGATCTGGTGATGCTGGGTACGCCGGTGGGGCAGATGGGGGCACTGATGGAAAAAATTGCCCCGCACCTGGACAGCGCTTGCATCGTCACCGATGGCGGCTCGACCAAGCAGGACGTGGTGGCGCTCTATCGTCACCACCTGCCGCGACAACTGGCGCACTGCGTGCCAGCCCACCCGATTGCCGGTTCCGACCTCAGTGGTGCGGCCGCCGCCCAGTATGGACTGTATGAAGGCAGACGCATTGTCATCACGCCCTTGCCGGAGAATGCGCCCGAGAGTATCGCGCGCGTTCGGGCGCTCTGGGAGGCGTGTGGCGGGATCGTGCACGAGATGGACGCCGCCGAGCATGACGGCGTCTTTGCCTGCGTCAGCCATGTGCCGCATCTGCTGGCCTTTGCCTACATGAATGCCGTGCTTGATCGCCGCAATGCCGCACGTTGCCTGGATTTCGCCGCCAGCGGCTTTCGCGACTTCACCCGCATCGCCGGCTCGCATCCGGAAATGTGGCGCGACATCACCCTGGCCAATCGCGAGGCCATCCTGGCCGATCTGCACACCAACCGCGTCCAGCTGGAACGGCTGATCGCGCTGGTCGAAACCGCCGAGCCGGCAGCGTTGACGTCCTACATCGAACGGGCCAGCAAGGCGCGCAGCAAATGGGGCAAGTCGGGGGGGTGAAGAGAACATCCCTGCGTCTGTTTGTGATTGATGCAATGGGGTATATCAGTAAAGCCTATTTGCAGAAAGGGCTTTGGCCGTATACCTCCATTTTTGCTGTCCCATGGCTTTGCTTCCATATCGCCTGGGCCGCCGGGCTGGCACCCGGAGAGTGAGGAAGCGGCAGTGATATGCAGCAAGGCCGCGCATTGTTATCCGCTCTTGCCATAATGGCTTGCAGGTATATCCGGGCCGCATTTCCTCGGCCAGACTCTGCTTATTTACCCACCAGCAGGAGTAGTCCAGATGGTCTATCAGGCAGCTGCAAACCGTTATGAATCGATGCCTTACCGTCGCTGCGGCCGCAGCGGTCTGATGTTGCCGGCGATTTCGCTGGGGCTGTGGCACAACTTCGGCGAAAACCGGCCCTTCGACAACAGCCGGGCGATGGTCCTGCATGCCTTCGATCATGGCGTCACGCATTTCGATCTGGCCAACAACTACGGTCCCAAACCCGGAGCGGCCGAGGAAACCTTCGGGCGCGTGCTGGCGCAGGACCTGCGCGCGTATCGCGACGAATTGATCATCTCGACCAAGGCCGGCTGGCGCATGTGGGACGGACCCTATGGCGAGTGGGGTAGCCGCAAGTATCTGATGGCCAGCCTCGACCAGAGCCTCAAGCGCATGGGGCTGGATTACGTTGACATCTACTACTCGCATCGCCCCGATCCGGATACGCCACTGGAAGAAACCATGGGAGCGCTCGATGCCATCGTGCGCCAGGGCAAGGCACTGTATGTCGGCATCTCGTCCTATTCCGCCGAACAGACTGCAGAAGCGGCGCGCATCCTGAAAGCATTGGGCACGCCGTGCCTGATCCACCAGCCGAGTTTCTCGATGTTCGATCGCTGGATCGAGGGTGGCCTGACGGCCGTGCTGAAAGAGCAGGGCATCGGTTCGATCGCCTTCTGCCCGCTGGCGCAGGGCCTGTTGACCAGCCGCTACCTCAATGGCGTGCCGGCAGATTCGCGCGCGGGATCGGAAGACAACCCCTTCCTGACACCGGAAAAGGTCGACGCGCGCATTGCCCAGATCAGGGCGCTGAATGCCATTGCCGAGGCGCGCGGCCAGACGCTGGCGCAGATGGCGCTGGCCTGGGCGCTGCAGACGGTGACCTCGGTGATCATCGGCGCCAGCCGGGTGTCGCAAATCGAAGAAAATCTCGGTGCCGTGCGCAAGCTGGATTTCACGAACGATGAGCTGGTGCGCATTGAAGAAATACTGGCAAGTGTATAGGCTTGCATCCTTTCACTTGATTAGCTTGCAGGTATATACCCATGGTTGTTTCCGTCATCGCCATTGATGGCCCGTCGGCTTCCGGCAAGGGTACGGTTGCGCAGCGTGTCGCTGCCGTACTCGGTTTTCATTACCTTGATTCTGGCGCCCTCTATCGCCTGACCGCCCTCGCTGCCGAGCAGGCCGGCGTGGACTGGGCTGACGAAGCCGGCGTGGCGGCAGTGGCCGAAGGGCTTGCTGTCGTGTTTGCCGGCGAGCGTGTCACCCTGGGGGGCGAGGACGTCAGCCTTGCGATCCGCAGCGAACACATCGGCGTTGGCGCCTCGAAGGTGGCAGCCCTGCCGGCGGTGCGCACCGCCTTGCTGCAGCGCCAGCGCGATTTCGCGCGGGCGCCCGGACTGGTTGGCGATGGCCGCGACATGGGCGAGGTGATCTTTCCGCACGCGCAACTGAAGGTCTTTCTGACCGCAACGGCTGAGGCGCGCGCCGAGCGGCGCTACAAGCAGCTGACGGGGCGCGGTGAAGCCGCCGATCTTGCGGCCATTGCCGCTGATCTGGCCGCACGCGACGAGCGTGACCGCAACCGCCCCGTGGCGCCGCTGCGCCAGCTGCCGGATGCCCGGCTGCTGGATACCACGGCGATGGGTATCGAGGAAGCCGTCGCGACCGTGCTGGGCTGGTGGCGGGAGAAAACCACACTAAACACTTGATCGATAAAAGGGATTTCTTTAAAATATCGCCTTCGCTGCGGACTGGGTCTGCCAGCGAAGCAGCCCCGCAAGGGGTGTTTGCCGGCCGGATGCGCAATGCTTCCCGGCCTTTTGTTCAACTTACCCCGCTCGCAGGCGAGTTGGCCTGACGGGCAAATTGGATCCTATCCCAATATGACTACTGCTACTTTGTCCGGCATGGACAGTTTTGCCGCCCTGTTTGAAGAAAGCCTCAAGAGCCAGGAAATGCGCTCCGGTGAAGTGATCACCGCCGAGGTGGTTGGCATCGACAACAACTGGGTGACTGTCAACGCCGGTCTGAAGTCCGAGTCCCTGATTGCCCTCGAAGAATTCAAGAACGACAACGGCGACGTTGACGTCAAGATCGGCGATTTCGTGACCGTTGCCATCGACAGCCTGGAAAACGGCTATGGCGAAACCAAGCTCTCCCGCGAAAAGGCCAAGCGTCTGGCTTCCTGGATCGAGCTGGAAGATGCCCTGGAAAAGGGCGCCATCATGTCCGGCGTGATCTCGGGCAAGGTGAAGGGCGGTCTGACCGTCATGGTCAACGGCCTGCGCGCTTTCCTGCCGGGTTCGCTGGTCGACACCCGTCCGATCAAGGACACCACCCCGTTCGAAGGCAAGCAAGTCGAGTTCAAGGTTATCAAGCTCGATCGCAAGCGCAACAACGTGGTTGTTTCCCGTCGTGCCGTACTGGAAGAGTCCCTGGGCGAAGAGCGTCAGAAGCTGCTCGAAACCCTGAAGGAAGGCGCGATCATCAAGGGTATCGTCAAGAACATCACCGACTACGGTGCGTTCGTTGATCTGGGCGGTATCGATGGCCTGCTGCACATCACCGATCTGGCATGGCGCCGTGTCAAGCACCCGAGCGAAGTTCTGGCCGTGGGTGATGAAGTTGAAGCCAAGGTTCTGAAGTTCGATCAAGAGAAGAACCGCGTATCGCTGGGTCTGAAGCAACTGGGCGAAGATCCGTGGGTGGGCCTGTCCCGTCGCTATCCGCAAGGCACCCGCCTGTTCGGCAAGGTGACCAACCTGACCGACTACGGTGCGTTCGTGGAAATCGAACAGGGCATCGAAGGCCTGGTGCACGTGTCCGAAATGGACTGGACCAACAAGAACGTTCACCCGTCCAAGGTTGTTCAGCTGGGCGACGAAGTCGAAGTGATGATCCTCGACATCGACGAAGAAAAGCGTCGTATCAGCCTGGGCATGAAGCAATGCCTGGCCAACCCGTGGGAAGAGTTCAGCCAGAACTTCAAGAAGGGCGACAAGCTGCAGGGCGCGATCAAGTCCATCACCGATTTCGGCGTGTTCGTGGGTCTGCCGGGCGGCATCGATGGCCTGGTTCACCTGTCCGACCTGTCCTGGCACGTTGCCGGCGAAGAAGCTGTTCGCAACTACAAGAAGGGCGACGAAGTCGAAGCCGTGGTTCTGTCCATCGACATGGAAAAGGAACGCATCAGCCTCGGCATCAAGCAACTGGAAGGTGATCCGTTCAACAACTACGTTGCTTCCAGCGACAAGGGCACCATCGTGCGCGGCACCGTGAAGTCCCTGGATGCCAAGGGCGCTGTTGTTGGTCTGGCTGACGACGTTGAAGGCTATCTGCGCGCCACCGAAGTGTCGCGTGACCGCGTTGAAGACATCCGCACCGTCCTGAAGGAAGGTGATGAAGTTGAAGCCATGATCATCAACGTTGATCGCAAGAACCGTTCGATCAACCTGTCGATCAAGGCCAAGGACGCCGGTGAAGAGAAGGCTGCCATCAGCCAGCTCTCCAACGATGCTTCCGCTGGCACCACCAACCTTGGCGCCCTGCTGAAGGCCAAGATGTCCGGTCAGGAATAAGTCCGGAGTGGTAAGCATGACCAAATCCGAACTCATCGCAAAGCTCACCGCCCGCTATCCGCAGCTGGTGGCGAAGGATGCAGAGTTGGCCGTCAAAACGATACTCGATGCCATGGCCAAGAGCCTGTCGCAAGGCCAGCGCATCGAAATTCGTGGCTTTGGCAGCTTCGATCTGAACTACCGGCCGCCCAGAATGGGGCGCAATCCGAAATCGGGAACCAAGGTAGCGGTGCCCGAGAAGTTTGTGCCGCATTTCAAGGCGGGCAAGGAGTTGCGTGAACGCGTTGACGTCAACGCGTAAGCCCGACTTCTGACCGAAAAAGGCGACATTCGCAAGAATGTCGCCTTTTTTTACAAGTGCGGGCAGGGCTGTGCGCCATGCTTTCCGCTACAATACGACAGTTTCTTATTGCGGAAAGCCCCATGCGCTATCTCTTGTGGATCATCAAGCTGGCCCTGTTTGCCGTGTTGTTTGATTTCGCGATGAAAAATGCCGCCCCCATCCGGATCCAGTTCTTTCTGGGTTATGCGCTGGAGGCACCACTGGCACTGGTCCTGCTGCTGACCGCCGTACTGGGTGTCGTGCTGGGGGTGCTGGCGGGTCTGGGCAAGACGGTGCGCCTGCGTCGCGAGCTGCTGGTATTGCGTCGCGAGCGAAAACGCGCAGATGCGGCAGGGCAGGATGCCGAGCAATTGTTGCCGCCCCGCGAGGCCCTCTGAATCCCCGTACAGCCAGCCGCATGGCCTGGTTTTCCTGCACTTACTGAAATGACTTCCGAATGATTGAAATCCAGCTCTGGTGGCTGATCATCCTGCCCGTGTTTTTTGGCCTGGGCTGGCTTGCTGCCCGCATCGACATCAAGCACGTGCTCGCGGAAACCCGTTCGCTGCCGGCCCAGTATTTTCGCGGACTCAATCATCTGCTCAATGGCGAGACCAATCGTGCCGTCGAGGTCTATGTCGACATTGCCCGCCACCATGTCGAAACCAGCGAGCTGCAATTCACGCTGGGACACCTGTTCCGGCGGCGTGGCGAACTGGAGCGCGCCATCCGCATGCACCAGAAGCTGCTGGATCGCAAGGATCTCAGCGATAACCAGCGCCAGCAGGCGCAGCTGGAGCTGGCCATCGATTTCATGAAGGCCGGCCTGTTTGACCGTGCCGAACACCTGCTGCACGAACTTGCCGACACCGATTTTTCCCGTCAGGCCAGGGTGGAGCTGCTCGGCATTTACCAGCAAGAGCATGAGTGGCAGAAAGCCATTGAGCTGGCCGGACATTTGCGCGATGACAGCCACAATTACCAGCATGAAATTGCCCACTTTCACTGTGAACTGGCTGCCCATGCCCTCCTGCACAAGCACCCCGAGCAGGCGCTGAGCGAGCTGCAAGCGGCCCTGCAGGCCAATCGCCAGTGCGCCCGCGCCCGGGTGATGTTTGGCGAGCTCGCCTTCAAGCAGGAAAAATTCGACGAGGCCATCGGTGAATGGCTGGCGATGGAGCGTCAGGATGTGCTCTATCTGGCACTGGTTGCCCGTCAGCTGCTGGCTGCCTATGACGCGCTTGGGCGCAACGAGGACGGTGAAGCTTACCTGATCGGCCTGCAGCAACAGCATCCCGACCTGGATGTGCTCGACATCCTGTATGAGCGCATCCTCGCGCGCAGTGGTCCGGAAGCTGCCAGTCGCTTCGTGCGCGAACGCTTGCGCGAGCATCCGACCATGCCGGGCTTGCGCAAGGTGCTGGAAGCCTATCTGCAACTTGCGCCTGACGACCAGAAGCCCGATCTGGAAATCATCGTGCGTCTGCTGCACGAAGAAACCCGCGAAAACGCGCTTTATTATTGCCGCTCCTGCGGTTTCAAGACCCGCCAGTACTTCTGGCATTGCCCGGCCTGCAACGAGTGGGAAAGCTATCCCCCGGTGCGCGGCTTGCGGCGCATTACCCATTAGCAGGCCGCAGAAACAGCTGCGCCGCGTTTTTTCCCGGCGTAGCCGGAATGAACGCATCAGAAATAAACCAAGAGGTCATCATGTCTGATCCCCGTGTCATCGTCGCGCTGGATTTCCCTGGCGCCACCCAGGCGCTCGCCTTTGCCGAGCGCGTCTCCCCGCAGCAATGCCGCCTCAAGGTGGGCAAGGAGCTGTTTACCAGTGCCGGGCCGGCACTGGTCGAGCAACTGGTCGCACGCGGCTTCGATGTCTTTCTTGATCTGAAATTTCACGATATTCCCAACACCACGGCGCAAGCCTGCCTGGCCGCCGCCAGACTGGGCGTCTGGATGGTCAATGTGCATGCCAGCGGCGGGCGCAAGATGCTGGAAACCACGCGCAATGCACTCGAAGCCTTGCCGCAGCGCCCCTTGCTGATCGCCGTCACCGTGCTGACCAGCATGGGTGAGGAGGAACTCGCCGAGCTGGGCTTGCCTGCCCCCGCCCAGCAGGTCGAGCGACTGGCCCAGCTCACGCACGATTGCGGGCTGGATGGCGTGGTCTGCTCGGCGCAGGAGGCTGCGCGCCTGAAAACCCTGTGCGGTCAGGATTTCCGCCTGGTTACGCCCGGCATCCGCCCGCTGGATGCCGCCGCCAATGATCAGACCCGCATCATGACCCCCGAAGCTGCGGTGGCCGCCGGGGCTGACTATCTGGTGATTGGTCGCCCGATTACCCAGAGTCCGGATCCGCTGCTGACACTGCAGCGCATCAACGCCAGTATTGCCGCCTGAGCGGTCATGACACTTATGCGAAGGGGTAGAAGATGAACTGGTCCGAACGTCTGGCGCAAGCGCGCGTGCTGGTGGTGGGGGATGTAATGCTGGATCGCTACTGGTTCGGCGATGTCGAGCGCATCTCGCCGGAAGCGCCAGTGCCCGTGGCACGCATCCAGCGCACCGACGAGCGTGCGGGTGGTGCTGCGAATGTGGCGCGCAATATTGCCGCGCTCGGCGGACAGGCTCACTTGCTTGCCGTGGTGGGCGATGATGAGGCCGGCACCGCGCTTGAGCGTCTGCTGACAGCCCATGGCGTCAAGGCTTCCCTGCATCGCGATCCGGAAATCAGCACCACGGTCAAGCTGCGCGTGCTGGCGCGCCAGCAGCAATTGCTGCGCATTGATTTCGAGAACGAGCCCAGTCATGAAATCCTTGCTGCCAAGCTCGACCAGTTTGCCGCGCTGCTGCCCGGAGTGGATGTCGTCATCCTCTCGGATTACGGCAAGGGCGGCTTGCGCCATGTGCAGAAGATGATCGAGGTAGCCCGCCAGCATGGCAAGCCGGTGCTGGTCGATCCCAAGGGTGACGAATACGGCCGCTATCGCGGTGCGACGCTGCTGACGCCCAATCGCAGCGAATTCCGCCAGGTGGCCGGCCGCTGGCGCGACGAGGCGGAGCTGACCGCCAAGGCTGCAGCCCTGCGCGAAGAGCTCGATCTTGACGCCTTGCTGGTGACGCGCAGCGAGGAGGGCATGAGCCTGTTTGCGCGCGACGAGGTCGTGCACAAGCCCACGGTTGCGCAGGAGGTATTCGATGTTTCGGGCGCCGGCGATACGGTGATCGCCACGCTGGGACTGATGCTGGCTGCCGGGCTCAGCCTGCCCGACGCGATGGACTGGTCCAACCGTGCCGCAGGCATTGTCGTGGCCAAGCTGGGTACGGCGGTGGTCTTGCCCGAAGAGCTGTTTGCCGGCCAGCCCTGAACGGCTCAGACACAGAACTCAGAATTGGGGTGGGGTATAGGTCTCCACCCTATTCTTGCCGGCCTTCTTGGCCATATACATGGCATGGTCTGCACGCTCAAGCGCTGCTTGCGTGCTGTCGCCGGGCTGGATTTCGGTGACGCCGGCACTGAAGGTGATCAGCAGCTTTTCATTGTTGTGCAGGAAAAAGCGCCGAGTCAGCTCGCGCTGCACCCGCTGCATGGCAGCCACTGCAGCGGCGCTGTCGGTTTCCGGCATGATGAGTACGAATTCCTCGCCACCATAGCGCGCCACCGAATCCATGGGGCGGACAATGGCCTTGATCACGCCCACCAGATGGCGCAATGCTTCATCGCCGGCGCCGTGTCCGCGTGAGTCGTTCAATTTCTTGAAGTTGTCGATGTCGAGCAGCGCCAGCGCCAGTGGCGAGCCGGTGCGCTGGCTGCGCGCCATTTCGGTTTCCATGGCTTCTTCCATGCCGCGCCGGTTCAGCGCGCCGGTGAGCTGGTCTTCACGCACGCGGCTGCTGAGCTCGCTCAGCTCGTTTTCCAGCTCCTGCACGCGCTGGTGCGCATCATCCGCGCGCTGCCGCGCCTCCTGCAGTTCGTCACGCGAGCGCTGCACATCGAGCTGCATGCTGCGCGTATCCTGCAGCAGCCCTTCCATCACGTCGCGGATGCTGCTGAGGTCGTTGGCTTTCTCGATCCGTTCGGCGTAGCTGCTGATGCGGTCGTGGTAGCGGTCGGTGCTTTGCGACATCACGCCAAGCCGGTCAATGAAGGAGGCCAGCATTTCCTTCAGCGCCGCCTGGGCCTCGACCAGCGAATGCTTGAGCTGGCTCTGCTTGAACAGCACTTCCTTCAGCCCCGATTCGGCATCGTAGATGACGCGCATGTCCAGCGGCTGCGCCATGATGCTCTGCACCACGGCGATCTGGCCACGCACCCACTCGTCCTCGATCACGATCTCGGCCATATTGTCGGTCAAGAGCCGCAGCAGGTTCATCAGGCCATCGCACAGGCGCATTTCCTGATCGTTCTGCAATTCCAGCCGCAACCAGAATTTGCGCAGGCGCGGCAACAGCTTTTCGAAACCGGCGTCATCACTGACGGTGGCCGCTTCGGTGGCGAGCGAGGCGGCCTCCTGCTGCAACTCGGGATTGTGGCTCAGGCGTGCCTGCAGGCCGATTGTCAGGGTGCTGCTCAGGGCATTGGCCCAGCTGCCGTGGGAAACCGCTGTCTCGGCAGTTGCCGCCGTCGCTACCGCTTCGGCGCCAATGGCCGGCGCATCGGCCGCCTCGATCAGACCGCCGATGTCCCCGCCGGTATCGCCTTCGGCCCAGGCCTTGACCAGCGAGGCCAGCTTGTCGTTGAGTTCATCGGAGTTGTTGCCGAAATTGATCAGCACTTTCTCGAGGCTGGCCTGCTTGCGGCTGGGCGTGTACACCGGATTGCGCAAATCCCATTGCCGGATCAGGTCACGAATCAGCTCGGCCCAAGCTCGGCTCAGCGCCCCCTGGGCGCTGCTGGTCTGCACGCAGCGAAACAGCAGCTCGGGCAGTTCGGGCCACTGTTCAGTCTGGGCCAGCTTGCGCAGCTGTCCCAGTTGCCGCTGGCCTTCCGGGCTGGATTGCGAGCGCTGGTCCAGCGCAGCGAGAATTTCCCGCAGGGCCGGATGCAGGCGCTCGGCTTCGGCGGTGCCGGCGATTTCATGAAAAATCGCTTCATAATGATCCGGTGTTGGCGGCACCCGTCGCACCGCCAGTTGCTTCAGCGTTTCTCGGGCAATGTCGGTGGGATTGGTCGAGGATTTCATGGCCAGGCACTGCGAGCGAATTCCGGAGCTGCAGTATATGCCGCCACAAAAGCATCAGGCCACCCGGAGGTGGCCTGATGGCGTCAGAAATGCAGCCGGCCGGTGGCGAGCCGTCAGGCCAGACCCTTGGGCAGGCTGAACACGACGTTTTCCTCGATGCCGTCCATCGGTGCCACGCTCTTGGCGCCGTAGGACTGGATGCGCTCGATGACCTGCTGGACAAGGATTTCCGGCGCCGACGCACCGGCGGTAATGCCGACGCGGGCTTTGCTGGCAAACCATTCCACCTTCAGCTCGCCGGCGTTGTCGACCATATAGGCGTCGATGCCGAGGCTGGCGCCGACTTCGCGCAGGCGGTTGGAGTTCGAGCTGTTGGGCGAGCCGACGACGATCAGCACATCCACATCGCGCGCCAGCTGCTTGACCGCATCCTGGCGGTTTTGCGTGGCGTAGCAGATGTCATCCTTCTTCGGGCCGACAATGTCGGGGAAGCGTGCGCGCAGCGCGTCGACGACCTTTTGCGCGTCATCGACCGACAGCGTGGTTTGCGTCACATAGGCCAGCTTCTCGTGACCCTCAACGTCCAGTGTCGCCACATCCGCGGCTTCTTCCACCAGGAACATCGGGCCATTGCCCTGGCCCATGGTGCCTTCCACCTCGGGATGCCCCTTGTGGCCGATCATGATGATGGCGAAACCCTGTTGCTGCAGGCGCCGCACTTCCAGGTGCACCTTGGTCACCAGCGGGCAGGTGGCGTCAAAGACGTTCAGCCCGCGTGCTTCGGCCTCGCTGCGCACGGCCTGCGAGACGCCGTGCGCCGAAAAGATCACGGTATTGCCGGCGGGAACGTCGGCCAGGTCCTCGATGAAGATCGCGCCCTTGGCTTTCAGGTCTTCGATCACGAATTTGTTGTGCACGACTTCGTGGCGCACGTAGATGGGCGCGCCGTATTTTTCCAGCGCCTTTTCGACAATCGCGATGGCGCGGTCAACGCCGGCACAGAAGCCGCGCGGCTGGGCAAGGATGATGTTCATGCTGCGGGTTTCTCCTTCTCGCGGCGGTAGCTGTCCCAGATGATCAGCGCGGCGCCGCCAACGATGGCCGAGTCGGCCAGATTGAAGGCGGGATAGTGGCGCGCGCCCAGGTAAAAATCAAGAAAATCAATGACGTGACCAAAAATCATACGGTCGATGGCATTGCCGATGGCGCCGCCGAGAATCATGGCCAGCGCCAGTGCAAAGCGGGTTTCGTGCTGATGCTTTTTCAGCAGCACCACGATATAGGCAGACACACCCAGCGCCAGTGCGGTAAAGAAATGCCGCTGCCAGCCGCCGGCGTCGGCCAGGAAGGAAAAGGCTGCGCCGGGGTTGTAGGCCAGGGTCAGATTGAAAAAGCCGGGTATCACCGTCAGGCTCTCGCCCTTGTTGAAGCTCAGCTCGATACCGTGCTTGGTAATCTGGTCGAGCGCCAGCACGCCCAGTGCCAGCAGCAGCCACTGTTTCAGGCCGAAACCGGCCAGTCGCTTAAGCATGCTGGCGTACCTCCCCGGCACCGTGCAGATTGTCGTCGCAGCGCGCGCACAGCGTCGGGTGTCCATCTACGGTGCCTACGGTCGGGTGGTAGTGCCAGCAGCGTTCGCACTTCTCGTATTCCGAAACTTTGACGCTGATGGCGCTTTCATCGCCTTGCTGCAATACGGCCTTCGAGACGATGAGCAGGAATTTCAGCTCTTCGCCCAGCGCCGCCAGTGCAGTGTGCGTCTCGCCGCTGGCGGTAATGACCACTTCGGCCTGCAGGCTGGAGCCGACCTTGCCTTCCGATCGCAGCACTTCGATATCCTTGTGCATTTGTGTACGCACTTCGCGGGCCAGTGCAAACTGGGCAGAGAGTGCCGCGGCATCGGCAACGGCCGGAACAAGGTGCCAGCGATCAAGGAACACGCTGTCGCCCGTGCCATTGAGCACTTCCCAGACTTCATGCGCGGTGAACGAGGTGATCGGCGCCAGCAGACGCACCAGCGCCTGCGTGATGTGCCACAGCACGGTCTGTGCCGAGCGGCGGCCGGCGCTGTCCGCGGCCATCGTGTAGAGGCGGTCCTTGATGATGTCCAGATAGAAGGAGCCGAGTTCTTCCGAGGCGTAGGCGGTGATGTCCTGTACGGCGAGGTGGAACTCGTACTTGTCGTACAGGGCCAGCACGCGCGGCTGGAATTCACCGAGCTGCACCAGCGCATAGCGATCCAGTGTCGTCAGCTGTTCGACGGGCAGGGCATTTTCAGCCTTGAAGTCCGACAGGTTGGCCAGCAGGAAGCGCAGCGTATTGCGGATGCGGCGATAGCTGTCAGTCGTGCGCTTGAGGATTTCGTCGGAAATCGACAGCTCGCCCGAGTAATCGGTGCTGGCGGTCCACAGGCGCAGCATATCGGCGCCCATCTGGTTGATGACGGTCTGCGGAGCGATCACATTGCCTTTGGACTTGGACATCTTCATGCCCTTGCCGTCCACCACAAAACCGTGCGTGAGCAGCTGGTCGTAGGGCGCGCGGCCTTCGGTCGCGCAAGCGGTCAAGAGCGAGGACTGGAACCAGCCGCGGTGCTGGTCGGAGCCTTCCAGATACAGGTCGGCCGGCCACTTGAGGCCGCGTTCGCGCAGCACGGCAAAGTGGGTCGAGCCGGAGTCGAACCACACGTCCAGTGTGTCTTTCAGTTTTTCATAGGTGTCGGCTTCCGCGCCCAGCAGCTCGCTGGCGTCCAGACTGAACCAGGCTTCGATGCCGTGTTGCTCGATGCGCTGAGCGACCTGTTCCAGCAGCTCATTGGTGCGCGGGTGCAGCTCGCCGGTTTCCTTGTGCACGAAGAAGGTCATCGGCACGCCCCAGTTGCGCTGGCGCGAAATGCACCAGTCCGGGCGGTTCTTGATCATCGCTTCCAGGCGTGCGCGGCCCCAGCTCGGGAAGAAGGCGGTGTCGTCGACGGCCTTGTTGGCCTTGTCGCGCAGCACGCTGCCGTCATGCGCGGCATGCTCCATGGCGATGAACCACTGGCTGGTCGCGCGGAAGATGATCGGTGTCTTGTGGCGCCAGCAGTGCGGGTAGCTGTGCAGCAGCTTCTCGTTCGCCAGCAGGTTACCGTTGGCTTCCAGTACTTCCAGTACCAGCGGGTTGGCTTTCCAGACGGTGAGGCCGGCCAGTTCAACGTTGCCATTCATGGCCGGCGTGTTGCTGATATAGCGGCCATCGTTGCCAACCGGATTGTCGACCGGCAGCTTGTAGTGCAGGCCAACCTGGTAATCCTCGACACCGTGCGCCGGTGCCGTGTGCACGAGACCGGTACCCGCGTCGGTGGTGACGTGCTCGCCGACAATTACCGGCACCTGGCGGGCAAAGAAGGGGTGCTGCAGCTGCAGGCCCTCCAGCGCCGCGCCCTTGGCTTGCGCAATCACTTCATTGGCGTCCAGGCCGTAGCGCTTGATCGCCGCTTCCGCCAGATCGCGAGCCAGAATCAGCAGGCCCTTCTCGGTGGCGATCAGGTCATAGGTCAGCTCGGCAGACACGCAGACGGCCTGGTTGGCGGGCAGCGTCCACGGCGTGGTCGTCCAGATCACGGCAAAGGCTTGCTGGTCGCCGACATTGATCCCGCCAAAGGCTTTGGACAGGGCTGCGGCATCGATTACGCGGAAACCGACGTCGATGGCGGGGGAAGTCTTGTCTTCGTATTCGACTTCCGCTTCGGCGAGTGCCGAGCCGCAATCCACGCACCAGTGCACCGGCTTCTGGCCGCGCGTCATGTAGCCGTTGGCGTTGATCTTGCCCAGCGTGCGGACAATTTCCGCTTCCGTCTTGAAATCCATGGTGCGGTACGGATTTTCCCAGTCGCCCCAGACGCCCAGGCGGATGAAATCGACCTTCTGCCGCTCGATCTGCTTGGCGGCATATTCGCGGCACAGCTCGCGGGTGAAGGACGCCGGCAGCTTGGTTTCCTTCTCATCCAGGCCGTTGGCCTTGCGATATTCGACGATGCGCGCGTGGATGTCGGGGTTGTTCTTCACCGCATCCTTGTCGCTTTTGACGATCTTCTCGATCTGGTGTTCGATCGGCAGGCCGTGGCAATCCCAGCCCGGCACATAGGGCGCATCGAAGCCGGCCAGCGACTTCGACTTGATGATGATGTCCTTCAGGATCTTGTTGACCGCATGACCGATATGGATGTCGCCGTTGGCATAGGGCGGGCCGTCGTGCAGCAGGAATTGCGGGCGGTTTTCGGCTTTGGCTCGGGCGCGCAATTTTTGATAGAGCTGCTGATCCTGCCATTGCTTGAGAAAGCCCGGCTCGCGCTTGGCCAGATCGCCACGCATGGGAAACGGCGTGTCGAGCAGGTTGACGGGATACTTGTTGCTGGTCTTGTCGGTCATGGCTGTTCCGGTATGCAGGGTATTGGTCTGTATGCTTTGAATTGGATGGGCTGCGTGGCTATACGTTCAGGTTTTCTTTTGCCGCGAACCAGGCTCTGGCCGCTTCGCAATCCCTGGCGATCTGGGCTTTCAGGGTTTCCAGATCGGGGTATTTTTCTTCATCACGCAGTTTGACGAGGAAATCGACGCGCAAATGGCGGCGGTAGATGTCCTCGTTGAAATCGAAGAGGTGTACTTCCAGCTTGGGCAGCAGGTCGCCGCCGTGGATGGTCGGCCGAAAACCCAGACTGGCCACGCCCTGGCGCACTCCGCCCAGGCCATGCACTGCGACAACGAAAATGCCCAGCAACGGCGGGCGATTGTGTTTGAGCTGGATGTTGGCGGTCGGAAAGCCGAGCTGGCGGCCGATGCGCTCGCCGCCGACCACACGGCCGGAAATCGAATAGGGGCGGCCAAGCAGGCGGGCGGCATGCTCGAGCTCGCCGGCCGCGAGCGCCGCGCGCACGGCGGTCGAGGAAATGCGCTTCGACTCATGCTGGATTTCCGGCAGGCCGGCCACGCTCAGCGCGGGTGTCGCCGCAAGCAGCGCCAGGTCGCCGCGCCGCTGCCGGCCAAAGCGGAAGTCATCGCCCACCAGCACATGTTGCGCATGCAGGTGTCGAACCAGCACCTCGTCGCGGAAGGCTTCGGCCTCAAGCGCGGCAAAGCGGCGGTCAAAACGCTGCACCACCAGATAATCGACACCGGCCGCCGCCAGCAACTCGATTTTTTCGCGCAGGCTGGTCAGTCGCGCCGGCGCCTGATCGGGTGTGAAGAGCTCGCGCGGATGCGGCTCGAAGGTGAGCACGGCGGTAGGCAGTGCCCGGCGCGCGCCATCGTCGCGCAATTGCTGCAGCAGGGCCTGGTGGCCAAGGTGCAGGCCATCGAAATTGCCGATGGCCAGAACACAGGGGGGGAGGGTCGCGCCCAGGGCGCCGCGGACCACGCGCATCAACGCTGCTGCTTAATCAATTGGAAACCGCCGATTGTAATGGCTGACGCCCGATTTGTCTTTGGGGCAGCCCGGGATCCGCACGCCGCTTTGCTGCCTGCTGCGCATGCTGGCGACCGGTTTGGCCAGAAACGACACGCAAAACTGCACCCGTCTTGTGGGTCATGGCCGCGTTGCCCGTCCTGATGGTCGTCAAACTTGTCGCGCCTTTTCTCCGTCCTAGTTCGAACTGACTAGCCAGCACCGGCCTTTGGGTGGTTGCGGCCTAGCCCGCTTGCGCGGGCGCGCTGCGTACAACGATGAATGCCGGCGCCTGGGCGCGGCCCGTATGCTTGTCCACATGGGCTGAAAGGTCTTTACGGGAGGTGGACATGACTGAACACGGACAAGCGGGCCGCAAATGGTCGGTGCTGTTTGCCAGCACGCTGGCGTTCACCGTCTGTTTCACCATCTGGATGATGTTCGCGGTGATCGGCATTCCGATCAAGGCGACGCTGGGGTTGAACGAAACGCAGTTTGGCCTGTTGACCGCCACGCCGGTGCTCACCGGCTCGCTGGTGCGCGTGCCGCTGGGTATCTGGACGGACAAATACGGCGGGCGCATCGTGCTGTTCCTGCTGATGCTCGCCACCGTCATCCCGATCTGGCTGATTTCCTACGCCACCGCCTACTGGCATTTCCTGGTGCTGGGCCTGTTTGTCGGCCTGGCCGGCGGTTCGTTTTCAGTCGGCACGCCCTATGTGGCGCGTTGGTTCGGCAAGCGCCAGCAGGGGCTGGCGATGGGGATTTTCGGCGCCGGCAATTCGGGCGCGGCGGTCAACAAATTCATCGCGCCCGTGCTGATCGGTCTGTACGGCTGGGTGGTGGTGCCGCAGGTGTACGCGGTGGGCATGTTGATCACCGCCATCCTGTTCTGGTTGCTGAGCAGCACCAACCCTTCGCACCACAGCGGCGCGGGCGTCTCGTTTGCCAGACAGCTCACCATGCTGAAAGACCCGAGGGTATGGCGCTACAGCCAATACTACTCGGTGGTTTTCGGCGGATACGTTGGTTTGTCGCTGTGGCTGGTCAAGTATTACGTCACTGAATACGGCCTTTCCATCCAGCACGCCGCGCTGCTGGCCGCGTGCTTTTCATTGCCCGGCGGCGTGCTGCGCGCACTCGGTGGCTGGCTGTCGGACAAGTACGGCGCCTACAAGGTCACCTGGGGCGTGATGTGGGTGATGTGGGTGGCGCTGTTTCTGCTGTCCTACCCGCAAACGGCGATGATCATCCAGACCACCAAAGGGCCGCTTTCGCTCGATATTGGTCTTTCGGTCGTGCCGTTTACCGTGCTGCTGTTTGTCGTCGGCATCGCCATGGCGATCGGCAAGGCCTCCGTGTTCAAGTTCATCTCTGATGACTTCACCAGCAATATCGGCGCCGTGTCCGGCGTGGTGGGGCTCGCTGGCGGGCTGGGCGGTTTCATCCTGCCGATTATGTTTGGCGCGCTGCTTGATTTCAGCGGCGTGCGTTCCAGCTGCTTCATGCTGCTCTACGGCACCGTCTGCGTGAGCCTCGTGTGGATGCATTTCAGTTTCAAACCGCTGGCCGAAGAAGAGGCGATCAGACACGCCTCGGCCCAGAAACTGGCCACGGCCAGCGGCAAGCTTTAAACCAAGGAGAACCATCATGTCGAGTGCCGTACTGAAACGCTGGGAGCCGGAAAACGCGGCCTTCTGGCAAAGCGAGGGCAAGAGCATTGCCCGGCGCAATCTGTGGATTTCGATTCCCTGCCTGTTGCTGGGGTTTTCGATTTCGGTGTTGTGGTCCATGGTGACCCTCAACATGCCCAATGCCGGCTTCACCTTCACCAAAGATCAGCTCTTTTTGCTGACCGCACTGCCCAATCTGTCCGGCGCCACGCTGCGGATTTTCTACTCCTTCATGCCCTCGATGGTGGGCGGGCGCAAGTGGACGACCATCTCGACCGGCCTGCTGCTGGTTCCGGCGCTGTGGCTGGGCTTTGCCGTGCAGGACCCGACCACGTCCTATCCGGTGATGCTGGCGATTGCGCTCTTGTGCGGGCTGGGGAGCGGCAACTTTGCCAGCTCGATGGCCAATATCGCCTACTTCTTCCCGTCGGCCGAGAAAGGCAAGGCCAACGGCCTGAACGCCGGTTTCGGCAATCTGGGCGTATCGCTCGCGCAGCTGCTGATTCCGCTGCTGATCACCCTGCCGCTGTTTGGCGCCTTCGGTGGCGACGCGCAGCACTATATGAAAGACGGCGTGGAAAAAAGCCTGTGGCTGCAGAATGCCGGCTTCATGTGGGTGCCGCTGATTGTCGCCGCCACGCTGGCCGCCTGGTTCGGCATGAACGACATTGCGGACGCAAAAGCCTCGTTTGCCGAGCAGGCCGTGATCTTCAAGCGCCGCGACAACTGGATCATGTGCTACCTCTATATCGGCACCTTCGGCAGCTTCATCGGCTTTGCCGGCGCATTCGCCCTGCTCACCAAGACCATGTTTCCGGAAATCCCCGTGGCCAAGATCGCGTTTATCGGCCCCCTGATCGGCGCGCTGATCCGCCCGGTCGGCGGCACGATTTCCGACAAGCTCGGCGGCGCCAAAGTAACCCTGGTGGTCTTTGCCGGCATGGCAGCCGGCGTGCTCGGCGTGCTGTCGGCGTTGCCGGCCATGGCCGGCGGCGCGCCGGTCGGCGGCAACTGGACCATGTTCCTGCTCAGCTTCCTGTGGCTGTTCGCCTGGGCCGGCATCGGCAACGGCTCGACTTACAAAATGATCCCCACCATTTTCTCGACCCTGTGCAAGCGTGAAGCGGCAGGCAAGGGCGAGGCGGAAGAAAAGAAATCCTTG
>NZ_ATZJ01000036.1 GCF_000428145.1 Chitinilyticum litopenaei DSM 21440
TGATCCTCCCCCTTCGGGGAAACCTGCGCTTCTCAGCGGCTTTCAGGGCAGAGCGTACTAACCAACGGCTTTGTTGTTCAAGCGTCCTGAATAGATAGACATGGTCAGGAAGTAATTACAGGTATATGCCCGAAACCCATTACCAGAAAGGGCTGCAACCACATACCCAAACCCAACAGGCTGTTTTTTTCCTGAAGGAAAGGCCCAGATGGCAAGCCATGCTCAGAAGGGTTTCGGTGGACTGACTGCACAGATTTGCAGACCAGCAGCCCGCTTATCTGTTGCTGGCGCCAGCCAGGCGCCGACTGCCGGCAATGCCTGGGTGGCGGCGGCTTATCACCTGGCCAGATAGCGCTGGCGCAGCGCCTCGAAATAGCCGGAACCCTGCAGCCGCAGGATGCGCCGGTGCAGCTCGGCGGCGCGGGGATGGGCCGACGGCGTGGCGCACGACACCGAGGCATTGGCCAGCACCAGCCCTTCGCCCAGATGCAGCTCCGGCGGCTGCCGCCGGTTGTACCAGCGCAGGGAAAGCTGGTTGATCACGCCATAGGCCGTACGGCCCTTGCTGAGCTTGCGCAGCATCAGCTCCTCGCTGGGCGCGTCTTCGCGCTGGATCAGCCCGGCGGCAAACAGCTGTTCCAGCGTCGGATACTGGTAGCCGCGCACGGTCGAGAAAATCTGCCCGTACAACTCGCTCAGGTATTGGGGATTGGGTTTGCCGGGCGCGATGGCCAGTACATTCTGCATGGCAATCAGCGGCGGGCTCCAGCGCAGCGGCATGCCCGGCTTGAACCAGGCGGGATTGAGCATGCAGGCCAGCTCGAAATCGCCGCTCTCCAGCGTCCGTTCCAGACGCTTGCGCGGCAGCAGGACAAACTCGACCCTGTCGCCGCCCTCGGCGGCAATCTGCTGGCTCATGTCCCAGACCAGCCCTCCCGCTACCCGGCCGTTGCTGACCAGCAACTGCGGTGCGGGCAAGGCATCCGATACCAGCACACGCAGCGTCGCCGCCAGCACCGGCCCGCAGGCCAGGCCGGCCAGCGCCAGCAGCAGGCCGCGCGGCCAGAATTGCAGCATTACGGTTTGGCCGGGCCGCCGTCCTTGACGCACTTGTTGACGAAACTGGTCTTGGCGGCGCCGGCCAGCTTCTTGTCCTTGGCGGCAGCATCACACTTCCCGGCCACGCTGGCCGCTGCGGCATCGGCTTCGCACTTCTTCATGAAGCTGGTTTTGGCGGCGCCAGCGAGCTTTTTCTCCTTGGCAGTGGCTTCGCACTGGCTGGGCATGCTGGCCGCAGCGTCTTTCTCGCATTTGGTGACGAAGCTGTTTTTCGCCGCGCCGGACAATTTCTTCTCGGCGGCCTGCGCCGCGCACAGTTCGGCGGGTGACTGGGCAGCAAGGGCCGCACCGGAGATCAGCAGCGAGGCGGTCAGCAGGGCAAGGGCTTTCATGGTCAACTCCGTAATTGGCAGGAAAACCTTACTATAGCAGCGGCAAGATGACAGCCAAACCGCTGTGCACCAAAGCGCCATGAAAACCACGCCAGAGCGGCGCCCGCCGGTCTGGCGTGGAAATGGATAAAACCACGGCCAAGCACCGCCAGGAACCGTGCGGGTCAGCACCTTGGCGTCGGCGCAATTCGGAGCTAGGCTCTGTTGAGGTTTGATTGGTTTTGCCCCTTTTTGCCCCTGGAGAGACCCGCATCATGACCGAGTTCAATCGCCGCCAGATTCTCGCCACCCTGCTGGCCAGCGGCTTCGCCCTTGCCGTGCGCCCCGTCGCGGCCTCCACCGTTTACACCTCGGCCATCGGCCTGAAGGCTTGCCCGGACGAGGTGCCCACCGCCAGCGGCAAGCTACCCGTCTATCTGGCGGGCCCCGAAAAAGCCGACAAGCCGCTGCCGGTGGTGATCGTCGTGCAGGAAATCTTTGGCGTGCATGAACACATCCAGGATCTGTGTCGGCGCCTGGCGCACGCGGGCTATCTGGCCATTGCGCCGGAGCTGTTCTTTCGCCAGGGCGATCCGCGCCAGTATGAAGACATCCAGCAACTGATCCGCGAGCTGGTCGGCAAGGTGCCCGATGCGCAGGTCATGAGCGATCTGGACGCCGTGCTGGCCTGGTCGGCCAGCCAGGGCGGCGATCCGCAGCGCGCGGCCATTACCGGCTTTTGCTGGGGCGGGCGCATCACCTGGCTGTACGCCGCGCACAATCCGCAGCTCCGCGCGGGTGTCGCCTGGTATGGCCGGCTGGGCGGCGAGCCGACGGCGCTGACCCCCACCTTCCCGCTGGATGTGGCAGCGCGCCTGAAAGCACCCGTGCTGGGCCTCTATGCCGGCCGGGACAAGGGCATCAGCCTGGAGAGCGTCGAAAAGATGCGCAGCGCGCTCGGGCCGGACAGCCGCAGCAAAATCATCGTCTACCCCGATGCCGAGCACGGCTTCAATGCCGACTATCGGCCCAGCTTCAATGCCACGGCCTCGGCCGCTGCCTGGCAGGAAATGCTGAAGTGGTTCGCCGCCAAGGGCGTAGCGCCGCGCTGATTGCGCAGGCAGACATGGCAATGGGTATATGAGCCAAACCCATTGCCAGAAAGGGCTGGACTGATATATCACCCACCGTATATCAATCCAGCCTGAAGAAATGCCGGATGCGGCCCAGCAGTTCACCATGGCCGTTGCCCGGCGTGGCGCTGGCGTTGAGGCGCTGGCTATTGGCCTGCTGGCGCGCGTGCAGCACGCGCGAGATCGATTCCGCCAGTTCCGGGCGGGCGGCGAGGATGTGCTGGAAACTGTCGCGATCAAGGCGGTAGCACTCGCAATAGCTGCTGGCCACAATGGTCGCCATGCGCGGTGCGCCGGTCATCAGGCCCATTTCGCCGAAGATTTCGCCAGCGGGCAGCGTGCCCAGCAGCACGCCGCCATCCTGACCGTAGTCGCGCCAGACGGCGACCTCGCCGGTGATGAGGATATAGAGCCAGTGCGCCACGGCGCCCTGGCGCGTGATGACGTCACCGCTTTCAAAGGCGGCAAAGGCGAGCTCGCGCGCCAGTTGCTCGCGCTCGGCGGCGCTGAGGCTGCTGAACAATGCGACATTGGCCAGCGCGCGCAGGCGTTTTTGCAGCTCTTCGGGCGCCAGCTGCCCGCTCTGGCGCACATGCAGCGTTTGCATGCCGAATTGCCGGGGGGCCACGGTGGCAATGTCATTGCGCCCCAGCGCGGCGATCAGATGGGCGCGCACCTGCGAATCGGTCAGATCATCGGCCTGGAAATTGCTCAGCCAGTAGCGCGTCACATAATGCGCAACCCCGTCCTGCAGGCCCATCAGCACGGTGGATGGTGGCGGCTGGCGCGCCACGCCGGGGATGCTGGCATCTTGCAGCGCCTGTTCGGTAATGGCCACAATGCGCGCGGGCACCAGCCGCGCATCGAGATCCAGCGCGATATTGCGCCGCCACACCGCCAGCTCGCCCACCTGCCTGCCCAGCACGATAAAGCTGTTTTTCATCAGCCAGCCATTCGGAATCACCACCGTTTCGCCGCTGCGCGTTTCCAGCTGTGTCGAGCGCCAGCCGATCTGGCTGACCCGGCCGCTGTATTCGCCCGCTTTCACCCACTGCCCCAGCCGCAGCGACTGGTCGGCCTGGAGCGCGATGCCGGACAGGATGTTGCCCAGCGTATCCTGCATCGAAAAGGCAATGACGGCGGTAATGACGGCCGAAGTGGTGACCAGTTGCGACAGGTCGAGCCCACCTTCGCGCAAGCGCACCATCCCCCAGCCGACATAAGCCAGCAGCAGGGCCATGTCCTCGGCGATGCGCAGCGGCCGGTAGCGCAAGAGCGGCAAGAGCAGCCGAAACAGCGTCAACCCGCACAGGCGCAGATACAGCATGCCCAGCAGCACGCGCACGATCTCCGCAAACAGCGTGGCGCCGTGGCCGTAGCCCAGCGTGATCAGCATTTCTTTCAGGCTCAGCGCCACGAGGCCGGCGACAGCCAGCAGCGCAGTCAGGCGCAGTGATCCGCGTTCGGCCGTTTCCCGCCAGTACAGCAGCACCAGCATCAGCAGCCCGCTGCCCAGCAATACCGGCCAGGGTCGTTCCAGAAACGGAGTCAGTCCCATGCTGCAGCCTCGCTCACGACACCCTTGATTGTGGCAGCGGGCCGGCACAAAACAAGTTCGCGGCCTTAGGTTCTGTTGACGTTTTGTTTGCGCTGCCCGTTTGTGCTGTTTTTGGCCTGAAACAAGGCGCGAAGCCCTTGCAGGGTCATTCCATGCAAGGGCTTTGCAACGCCGTGTCAGGCCAAAAACAGCCAAACCCGGCGGGCTGGGCGCTTTTTGCGCCGACTCTGCGTTGTCGCTTCGCTGACATAACCGGTTATGCGGCGCTCGCAACGCCTTGATTCGGCGCAAAAAGCGCGCCAGCGGGAACGCAAACAAAACGTCAACAGAACCTAGGGCTTATTTCACCGCGCCATCGAGGCCGGAGATGAAGTAGCGCTGCGTGCAGGCAAAGAACACCAGCACGGGAACGATGGTCAGCACGATGGCCGCCATCAGGATGTTGTCCGAGGTGGCGAAGGGGCCGGTCAGATCGTTGAACACGCCGACCGCCAGCGGCAGCTTGTCCTTCGAAGTCAGCACGATGGAGGGCCACAGGTAGTCGTTCCATGCGCCAACCAGCGTGAAGATCGCCAGCGCGGCCAGTGACGGCGTGGTGACCGGCACCATGACCTTCCAGAGGATCTGCATTTCCGAGGCGCCATCCACGCGGGCCGCGTCGATCAGGTCCTGCGGGATGGCTTCAAAGGCCTGCTTCATCAGGAAGATGCCAAAGGCGCCGGCGAAATTGGGCGCCATGGCGCCAAAATAGCTGTCCAGGCCCACCCAGCCGCGCAAGGACCAGTCCGGCCCCAGGCCCAGCGCACCCTGCAGCGCGTCGGCTGCATCGCCAAAATGCTTGAGCGTGATGAAGTTGGGCACGATGCCGACTTCCGAGGGCAGCATCATCGTTGCGATGATGGCGACAAAGATCAGCCCGCGCCCCGGAAATTTCATGCGCGCCAGCGGGTAGCCGGCCAGCACCGAGACCGCGACGACGCCAAGAATGGTGAACAGCGACAGCAGTGCGGAATTCTTCAGGTAGGTGGTAAACGGCATTTCCTGAAAAACGCGCTCGAACCAGACGAGGCTCATGTCCTGCGGCCAGAACCCGGCCGGGAACTGGTACATGCGCGAGGCATCGGCCGACAGCCCGGAGCTCAGCGCCCACAGAAAGGGAAAGGTGGTAAACAGGGCAAAGACGATCAGGCCGGTGTAATGGCCGCCCAGGCCAAGGGCGCGGTGCAGGGTTTTACGGGTAATCATGTGCGGCCCCTTATTTGCGATCGCCGAAGAAGCGGAATTGCACAATGGCCAGCATCATGCAGAAGAAGGTCACCACCAGGCCGGCGGCGGCGGCGCGGCCGAAGTTGTAGTTGCGGAACGCCTGGTCGAACACGTAGTACAGCGCCGTGTAGGTGTCGGCCTGTCCCTTGCTCAGTACGATCACCTCCTGGAAGGCCTTCATCGCGCCGATGGTCGACAGCAGCGTGCACAGCAGGATGGTCGGCTTCACCATCGGCACGGTGATCTTCCAGAAGCGGTCCCAGGCATTGGCGCCATCGAGAATCGCCGCCTCTTCCACCTCGGCCGGAATGGCCTGCAGGCCGGCGAGATAGAGCACCATGTAGTAGCCCAGCCCCTTCCAGAAGGTGAAGGCCATGACGGAGAAGATCGCGATGTCCGGATTGCCCAGCCAGTCGATCTGCACTTCCGGGCTGGCAAGCAGGCCCAGCGCGTGCCCCACCCAGCCCAGAAAGCCGTTGAGCATGCCGTCATATTTGTAGACAAAGGCCCAGGCTACCCCGGCAACCGAAATCGCCGTAATCACCGGGATGTAATAGGTGGCGCGAAAGAAGGTCATGCCCGGCAGCTTGTTGTTGACCAGCTTGGCCATCAGCAGCGCGGCGAGCTGGATGCAGGGCACTACCAGCAGGTAGAGCAGCGAGTTTTTCAGCGCGCTGTGAAACAGCGATTCGTCGTAGATGTACTTGAAGTGGGCAAAGTCATTCCATGTCGTGACGCCATCGGCGATCGCGTAATCGTGAAAGGCGAGGTAGGTGTTGAAGCCCACCGGCCAGAACGTAAAGATGCCCAGCAGGATCAGCGCGGGTGCGAGAAACAGGTAGGCGGTAGCGGTGTAGTTGTGGCTCTTCATGGTCGCCTCCGCGGACAGGCGGCCACTGGCGGGCAGCAGCAGTGCTGCTGCGCCGAACGGGCAGGGTTGCTCATGATTCATCCTCGATGCTGTTATGGGTTTTCTTGGTCCGGGCTTTGTGACCGCCGCGTGACAGCAGCAATCTATGCCCCTGCGCGGCATGGCGAAATGGCGCGGGCGGCATAGTGGCTATGCGCGCCATGCATGACGCTGCAGAGGGTGGGGATGTGGTGAGGAAGGGCGGGAATTGCGTGGCGATCCGGCTGGTGCTTGGCCGGCAAAAAGGCGGCGGGAGCAAGCGGGCGGCAGCCTGGCTGGGCTTGAGCGGCCCAGCGGGCCGTCAGCGAGGGAGCGGGAAAACGCTGGCGGCGCTCGCCTTCAGCAGGCGCGCCCGGGGAAGTAGCGACCGACCAGCGGGTAGATGCGGTCGTCGTCCGCGCGGGACTGGCGTTCGCCGGTGACGGGGGGCGCCAGGCGCAGCGAACGCTGGGCCGGGCTGCCCGGCGCCATGTCGCGCAGCCGCTCGGCCAGTGTCTGGCGCAACCAGCTGTGGGCCGCATCATTCTGCCAGCGGGCCGACCAGTACAGCGTGTAGTCGGCATCCGGCAGCCGCAGGGCGGATGGCAGGGGGAGTATCTCTAGCTGGCCTTTGTCACTCATGGCTTCCACAGCTATACGGTCGGTTATCAGCAGGGCGTCGCTGTTGCGCAGCCAGTCGGCCAGGCTGGCCGTGTCGTCCAGCTGCAATTGCAGCTGCCGCTGCAGGCCGGCCGCATCGAGACGCTGATCAATGGCCTCCTGCAGACAGCCATCGGCGCTCAGCGCCAGATGCGGCCAGGCCGCCAGCTCGGCCAGTTCCAGCGCGCCGTTCAGCGCCGGGTGCCCCGTACGCAGCACCAGCACCGGCTGGCGCGTGAAGAGCGTGCGCTGGTGCAGATCGGGGCTGAGATGGCTGGCCACGCCCAGGGCGAGGTCGATCTCCTGGCCCAGCCGTTCGCAGCTGTCGGCCTGCCAGGGCAAGACCCGCAGTTCCAGCATGGGTGCGGCAGCGAGAATGTCGCGCAGCACGCGGTCGCGCAAGCGGGCGGGCACGCTGCCGGCAAGGGCCAGCGTGAAGCGCGCCTGCAGCCATTCCGGGGCGAATTCTGGCGGGGCGACCAGCGTGGTGATGCGCCCGAGTATGTCTTCCAGCGGCTGGCGCAGGGCTTCGGCGCGCGGGGTCGGCGCCAGGCGGTTGGCGCTGCCGCGCACGAACAGCGGGTCGTTGAACAGCGTGCGCAGCCGCGCCAGCGAACGGCTCATCGCCGGCTGGGTGACGCCCAGTTGTTCGGCGGCGCGGCTGACGCTCCCGGAGGCGAGCAGCGCATGCAGACAGCACAGCAGGTTGAGATCGGTATTCAGCAGATTCATTGCCGCGACCACGGGTAAGGTGTTTACCTGATGGTAGCGTAGTCGGCTGCTGCCGACTACATTTAACCGTTCTTGCGCTTCGGCCTGGTGGGCAAGTCTTGATCTGCTGCAATACTTGTCAATGTATTCGCCTGCAGCCCTTTCTGAGGATTGCCTGTGGCGATATACCTTGAGGAGTGAGGGACGTCCCGCCAGGAAAAAGCGGCGACCGTCGGGCCGCCGCCTGGCCGGTGCGTTTCCGGCCTCAGTCGAGCAGACCCTCGAACAGCTTGGTCGACAGGTAGCGCTCGCCAAAGGATGGAATGATCACCGCAATCAGCTTGCCGGCGTTTTCCGGACGGCGCGCCACCTGCAGTGCGGCCCAGACGGCCGCGCCGGCGGAAATCCCGGACAGGATGCCTTCGCGGGTGGCCAGTGCGCGTGCGGTGGCGAAGGCGTCATCATTGCCCACGCGGATCACTTCGTCATAGATCGCGGTATTGAGCACGGCCGGCACAAAGCCCGCACCGATGCCCTGGATGGGGTGGGGGCCCTTCTGGCCGCCGGACAGCACCGGGCTGGCTTCGGGTTCGACGGCAATGGCCTGGAAGGACGGCTTGCGCGCCTTGAGCACTTCCGCCACGCCGGTGATGGTGCCGCCGGTGCCCACGCCGGCGACCAGGATGTCGATGGCGCCATCGGTATCATTCCACAGTTCTTCGGCCGTGGTCTGGCGGTGGATGGCCGGGTTGGCCGGGTTTTCGAACTGCTGTGGCAAGAAATGGTTGGCGTTTTCCTCGACCAGCGCTTTCGCGCGGGCGATCGCGCCGCCCATGCCTTCCGCTGCCGGGGTCAGGATCAGTTCGGCGCCATAGCCGCGCAACAGCGCGCGGCGTTCCTTTGACATGCTCTCGGGCATCGTCAGTACCAGCTTGTAGCCGCGCGCCGCGCAGACCATGGCCAGACCGATCCCCGTGTTGCCGGAAGTCGGCTCGACAATCACCGTGTCCGGGCCGATCAGGCCGGCCGCTTCAGCCGCGTCGATCATGCTGACCGCGATGCGGTCCTTGACGCTGTGGCTGGGGTTGAAGTATTCCAGTTTGGCGACGACGGTGGCGTTGACGCCCTCGGTGACGCGGTTGAGCCGTACCAGCGGGGTGTTGCCGATCAGTGCGGTGATGTCGTTTGCAATCTTGGCCATGGCGTAAGTCCTGGTGAAGGAAGAAATCGGATGCCGGGGATTGTAGACCCGTGCCTGCGGGACAAGAAATAGCATTTGCTTACAAGGAATAATCATGGAGTTCTATCGTGTCGGCGGCGCGGTGCGCGACCGCTTGCTGGGCCTGCCAGTGCAGGATGTCGACTGGGTCGTCGTCGGCGGCACGCCCGAGGCCATGGCTGCACAGGGCTTCATGCCGGTGGGCAAGGATTTTCCGGTCTTCCTGCACCCGAAAACCCATGAGGAATACGCGCTGGCGCGCACCGAACGCAAGTCCGGCCATGGTTACAAGGGCTTTACCGTGTTTGCCGATCCGTCGGTGTCGCTGGAGGAAGACCTGCTGCGCCGCGATCTGACCATCAACGCCATGGCCGAGGATGCCGCCGGCCAGCTCATCGACCCCTTCAACGGTCGTGCCGATCTGGCGGCCGGCATCCTGCGCCACGTGTCCGATGCCTTTGTCGAAGATCCGGTGCGCATCCTGCGCCTTGCCCGCTTTGCCGCGCGTTTCGGTTTTGTGGTGGCCGCAGAAACCATGGCGCTGATGCGCGCCATGGTCGACAGCGGCGAGGTCGATCACCTGGTGCCCGAGCGTGTCTGGCAGGAGCTGAGTCGCGGGCTGATGGAAAGGCAGCCATCGCGGATGTTCGCCGTGCTGCGGGAATGCGGCGCGCTGGCGCGCATCGCGCCGGAAGTCGACGCACTGTGGGGCGTGCCGCAGCGCGCCGATTACCACCCCGAGGTTGATACCGGTGTGCATGTGATGCTGGTGCTGGATTACTGCGCGGCGCAGGGGGCTCCGCTGCCCGTGCGCTTTGCCGCGCTGTGCCACGATCTGGGCAAGGCGACCACGCCGGCCGACATCTTGCCGCAGCATATCGGTCATGAAGCGCGCGGTGTCGAACTGGTCGAGGCGCTGTGCGAGCGCCTGCGCGCACCGGTCGAATGCCGCGAGCTGGCCGTGCTGTGCTGCCGCGAGCACACGCTGGTGCACACGGCCATGCAGCTGCGCCCCGCCACGCTGCTCGAGCTGCTCACCCGCTGCGATGCCTTGCGCCGTCCGGAGCGCTTCGGCCTGCTGCTGGATGCTTGCCTCGCCGATGCGCGCGGCAGGACGGGTTATGAGCAATGCGCTTACCCGCAGGCGGACTTTCTGCGTCAACAGCTGGCGCGCGTGCAGGCCGTGGATGCCGGCGCCGTGGCGCGCGCCGCTGCCGACAAGGGCAAAATCCCCGAGCTGGTGCGCCTTGCCCGCCTGGCTGCCTTGCAGGTGGCATTAAGTAGCAAATAAGTAAATGCCACTTTCCTGCTGGACTGGCTGTGAGGCTCGCCACCATCTGGCGGCAGCTGGTGCTGTTGGGTGTGAAATTCCATACCACTGTTATTGACACTCTCGAGCAATGCCGGCATTCTGGCGACTCGCAACTGGCATAAACCCCGGCATGCTGCTTTGCTCGAGAGAATGCTTCAAAAACAGGAAAGCAAAGTGGTATTAAGCTGATTGCCAGTGCGCCGGCTCCAGGAGAGCCCAGATTGCGCACAACGAGGACCTCTCAGTCCTTGCTTATAACCGGCCTTCGTGGCCGGTTTTTTTTGTCTGGCGTCCGGAAATGCGGCCGTCCCGCGTTATCATCGCGTTTTGTCCCGATTTTTGCCGCCATGTCCCAAGCCAAACCCATACGCCTGATCGTGGGCCTCGGAAATCCCGGCGCCGAGTATGCCGCCACCCGCCATAACGCCGGCTTCTGGCTGGTTGACGAACTGGCGCGCGATGCCGGCGCGAGTCTCAGGCTGGACAGCAAATTCCATGGCCTGGCCGGACGCGGACGGCTGCACGGGCAGGACATGTGGTTTCTCGAACCGCAAACCTATATGAACCGCAGTGGCCTGGCCGTGGTCGCGCTGGCGCAGTTCTACAAGATCCTGCCCGACGAGATTCTGGTCATTCACGACGAGCTCGACATTGCGCCGGGCCAGCTCAAGCTCAAGCAGGGCGGCGGCAATGGCGGGCACAACGGCCTGAAGGATATCCAGGCGCACCTGAACACGCCGAATTTCTGGCGCCTGCGCGTCGGCATCGGCCACCCCGGCAACAAGGCGGAAGTGGCGAGCTTCGTGCTCAAGCCACCGCGCCGCGAGGAGCAGGAGCTGATCGACGAGGCCCTGCTGCGCGCGTGTCAGGGCATGGCGCAGGTGATTGCCGGCGACATGGGCCGGGCGATGGCACAGCTGCACACCGATGCGGCCAAGCAGCGCCCGCACAAGAAGCAGGACGCGGAGCCGCAGCCATGATGGCCGCGAATGCCGCTGCCGTGCCGCGTGTGCCGGTCAATCTGGTCACCGGTTTTCTCGGCGTCGGCAAGACCACGGCGCTGACGCATCTGCTGGCGAGCAAGCCGGCGGGCGAATACTGGGCGGTGGTAGTCAACGAGTTTGGCGAGGTCGGCATCGATGGCGCCAGCCTGTCGGTGGCCGCCGACAGCCTGCAGGTCGCCGAGGTGCCCGGTGGTTGCATCTGCTGCACGACCAGCCCGCAATTGCGCGTGACGCTGACCCGGCTGTTGCGCGCACGGCGTCCGGACCGGCTGCTGATCGAGCCATCGGGGCTGGGCCATCCGGCCGGCATCGTCGACCTGTTGCGCGACCCCATGCTGGCCAAAGTGCTGGAATTGCGCGGCGTGATCGCCTTGCTCGATCCGGCCCACGTGGCCGACAGCCGCTATACCACGCATGAAACCTGGCGCGATCAGCTGCAGCTGGCCGATGTCATTGCGCTGAACAAGTGCGACCGGGCCGATGTGGCCCAGCTGGAGGCCGCCAGAACACTGGCAGCCGGCCTTTACCCGCCGAAGCTGGCGGTGCTGGAGACCAGCCAGGGACGGCTGCCGCAAGACGTGCTCGACGTCGATTTGCTGCCGGAGCGCTGGCCTGAAACCGTCAGCCATGGCGGCCATGTGCGCAATCCGCTGGCTCCCGCGCGCAAGCGTGGGGCTGATGACACGGCGGCGACTGAGCCGAGCTGGCCGCTGCGCAAGCAGCAATCCAGCCTCGATTCGCACAGCTGCGGCTGGATTTTTCCGGCCGAGTGCCAGTTCTTCAGCGCCAGGCTGGCCGAACTGTTCGAGCAGCTGGGCAAGGACGACGCCTTCGGCCTTGCCGGCCTGAGCCGTGCCAAGGGCGTTTTCCATACCGAGCGCGACTGGTACCGCTTTGACTGGGTGGACGGCTATCCGGGCGTGCAGGTGTCGGCCTATCGCCGCGACAGCCGCTGCGAGCTGATCGTCAGCGCAACAAAGGCCCCCGATTGGGAGGCCTTTGAACGAGCCTTGCTGGCGGCGGTCATGAATCCTGAAGTCTTGGGTATTGCTCGCTAGCCTTTTGCTGGAAAGGGCTGCAGGCCCATACCTGCCAATCAGCTTACCGGTGACAGCAGGGCGTTGACCTGACGCTGGCCGGTGTCGGCTGCGCCACGGTGGCCGGAGCGGCGCAGGGCATTGAGCCATTGCTCGATGATGGGCGCCAGATCGTCGGCATCGCGCACCCCCTGCAATTGTGCAGCCAGCTTGTCTTCCCAGTTTTGCCCCAGATACTGGCTGGTGACATCCAGAATCACCTTGCTGGCGGCAGCGAGCTGCTTGCTGTTGTCGCGCGGCAGCGGCGGGGCGATGGTGGTCGGGCCGGAGAAGCTCAGCACGTCCTGTTTTACCTGCGAGGCGCAGGCATTGATGAAACCGAGCTGGCGCAGCCTGGCCAGCATGGTGCCGACATCCTCGCCCGGCAGCAGTGCGCCCAGCATCGTGCTGTCGCGCTGGCCGTCGATCATGATCAGCAGGCGGCGTTCTTTCTGGCCAAGCTGGCCGCTGCGTTCAGCGATTTCACGCAAGCCCAGCTCGGTTTTCTGGTAGAGGATGGCGCTCATATTCATTCCCCAGCGGTAATGCTCGTGGCTTTAGATATAAGTTTTTTGTGATGTAGTTGCAAGCGGGCAACTACATCAGCCTGCGAGTATACCGTTTTCGCGACTTAACGCAGCATGGCGCGGATCTGCGGCAGGTGGCTGTCGGCAATATGGCCGAAACCGGCGGCCTGCATGCGCTTGTACCAGGTATCGATGCAGAATTTCAGATCGTCCGGGCCGCTCAGATTGTCGAACAGGTCGATCAGCATCGTGTCCAGCGCGTCGTCGAGATACTGCTGGCTGCACATGGCGAGAATCAGGCGGGTTTGCGCAAGGCTGCCTGCCGAGGGCAGGCCGGCGGGGCGAACGATGCCGGCGGTGTCGGTCGCCGTGGGCGCTGTGGCCTGTGCTGGCGGTGCGGCAGCCGCTGGCGTGCTGGCCGGGATGCCGGCATGGCCGTTGAGCTCGATCAGGCCCTGCTCGTGGAGCGCGGTCAGGCGTGTCTCCAGCTCGGAAACGGGCAGGAATTGCTCCAGATCGGCGATGGTCTTGCTGCCATCGACCATGATCAGCATCTGGCGCAATTTCAGCGGCAGGCCCCGCGTGCGTTCCTGGATTTCAGCGAGGCCGGCGGTGGTTTTGCTGAAGCAGAGCGTGCGATCCATTGCTAAATCCCGGCAGCCATGGCGCTGCAAAATTGAACGAGGCAATGATTATAGGTCTCGCTAACGCAGCAATGCGAGTCAGTAATGTCCTTTATTACCCGAATGCTACAGACCGCCGTAAGAATGCAGACCGGACAGGAACATATTCACCCCGATGAAGGCAAACGTGGTGACGAAGAGTCCGGCGACTGACCACCAGGCCAGCACAGCGCCACGCCAGCCCTTGACGAGCCGCATGTGCAGCCAGACGGCGTAATTCAGCCACACGATCAGGGCCCAGGTTTCCTTCGGGTCCCAGCTCCAGTAGCCGCCCCAGGCATCCGCTGCCCACATCGCCCCGAGGATGGTGGCGATGGTGAAGAACAGGAAGCCCACGGCAATGGCCTTGTAGGAAATTTCATCCAGCACGGCGCCGGATGGCAGATAAGCCGCCAGGCGACCGCGATTGGCAGCCACGATGCACAGCAGGGCGGCGCAGTAGCCGAATTTGGCGGTGAAGACGGCGCGCGGCGCCCAGGTGTCGCCCAGCTGTGCCGCACCCAGATGCAGGCCCAGGCTGAGCAAGAGCACGCAGCCGGCCGCCAGCCACAGCGGGCGTTTGGCTGTGGCCTGTTCCTCCGGTTCGACCAGCAGCCAGGCCACACCGAGCATGGCCGCCATGGCAAAGGCGCCGTAACCGACGAAGTTGGCCGGTACATGAATCTTCATCCACCACGATTGCAGTGCCGGAATCAGCGGCTGGATTTCATGCGCCTGGCGATCAAAGGTGTACCAGATGATGAAGGCCACGGCGGCCGAGATGATCAGCAGCACAAAGGCACCCACCGCGCGCGCGGCATAGCGGGCTTCGTAATACAGATACATCAGCGCGGTGATCAGGCAGAACAGGATGAAGACTTCGTAGAGGTTGGATACCGGGATGTGGCCGACATCGGCGCCGATCAGATAGCTTTCATACCAGCGTACCAGCTTGGAAGTCAGCGCCGCGACGGCGGCCGCCCAGGTCAGGCCGCTGGCCAGGCCCAGCAGGGTCGCCGACTTGCGCAGCAGCCCACCCCAGTACAGCAGCGTGGCGAGGAAGAACAGCACGCACATCCACATCACTGCCGACTGGCTGGACAACGCGTACTTCAGCCAGAACCGGCTGCTGCCATTGGCCAGCGTGCCGTCATACAGGCCGATGCCTGCCAGCGCCAGCAGGCCGCACAAGGGCATGAACCAGCGCATCGGTTTCCAGAACCAGCCCAGCCAGACGAGGCCGGCCGCGCTGCCCAGCAGGATGCCCTGCTCGTAGTAGTCGAGGAAGCTGCCGTAGCGCTGGAAGGTAAACAGCGCCGCCGCGATGATCAGGGCCGCAAAGCCGTAGTCGGCGCGGCTGAGGCGGGAGGAGGGGCCGGAGGTGAAGCTCATGCTGATTCCTTGTCGGTCTGCGTGCCGCTGGCGGGCAGCAGGGTCGTGCTGTGCAGGGTGAATTCGCGGTCCAGTTCGGCGGTGCGGCGGTTGCTGGTCATGGCCAGCACGCTGCCAGTGGCGGCCAGCCTGATCCACAGGCGGTTTTCCCGGATGTAGAACATGCAGAAAATGCCGATGACCAGCAGCAGCGAACCCAGATACACCACATTCTTCCCCGGTGAGCGCGTCAGCTGGAAGCCGCTGGATTTGACTTCCTCGAAGCCGGCCAGTTGCAGATACACCGGGCTGCCGTATTCAAAGAAATTGCTGGCAGCCACGATGGCGTCGGTGGTGAAGCGCACATCGCTGGCGGCCTCTGCGGCCCGGGCCGGGTCCAGCATGCCGCGCGCCACGCCCACGGCGCCCTGCAGCACCTTCAGATAGGTTTGCGCCACCAGCGGGCGCTGGTCTTCGGGCACCTGTTCCTTCAGGAAGCGGTCGATTTCCGGCAGGCCACCGCGGGCAAACTGCCCCAGCACGCCCAGCGTGATCTGCTTGAACTGCTCGCGTCCGCCTGCCGAGACGCCGCCGGCGGCAAAGGCTTGCGCGGCGGTGAGCTCGGCAATCTCCGCGTGGCGGGCGCCATCCAGCAATACTGCGCGCAAGCGCATGAAGGTGTCGGGTTTCAGGTCCTTATCAAGGGGTATGCGCGTGAAAGTCATTGGCGCAGAGACCTCCCGGCGCATACCTGACAGGAGATACCAGGCGCCATCATCCTGCCAGGGCGCCATGTAATTCTGGTACTCGACGGCCTGGCCGGTGTCGTCACGCAGCTTGAAGGTGATCGACGGGCCAATGTTTTTCAGGTTGTGCTCGGCCTTGACGTTCTGCGCCACGGCCATGGCGCTTTGCAGCGTATCGGCTGGCGGCGGTTCGCCGCCCATGTTTTCGATATTGAAGGGGCGGAAGTCGCCCAGCTCGAGCTGGAAGCGCTGCTGGCCGATGACCAGCGGCTGCTGGCTTTGCGAGCGGGTCGCCAGCGGTGCGGCGGCGCCACGGGCCAGATCCCAGACCTGCAGCTCCAGGCCCGAGCCGCCGTCGCCGAAACTGGACTGGTAAATGGCCACGCCCTCGACGATCAGCGGCTTGTTCACTTCGATGGTGCCGCCGGCAAGCAGCTTGCCGCTGTGGTCGAATACCTCGATGTCGCTGGCGAAACGCTTGGGCTGGCCGGTGGAATAGTGCTCGATGTGAAATTGCTTGAGCTTGAGCAGGAAGGGCAGTTCCTGCACGAAATAGCCCTGGCCGGCGTTCAGGAAAACCACGTCGGCCGAGCTGCCCTCGGAGAGCGTGACATTGCCGCGAAAGCTCAGATTGTCGCTGGTCAGCCGGCTGGGCGGCGGCACTTGGCTTTGCGGGATGTCGCGGGTTTCCGGTTGCTTGATGTCGAATACTTCGGCGATTTTCAGCGGCAGATTGCCGTCCATCAGGCCGCCGATGCAGATCACCACGATGGCCGCATGTGCAAACAGATAACCGAGTTTCTGAAAACTGCCCTTCTTGGCGGCGATCAGCGTGAAATCGTCGCCCTGGCGGATGCGCCAGCGGTAACCATGTTGCGCCAGATGGGCCGTGACCGTGGCCTCGTCGAGACGCTGGCTGCTTTGCACATGATGGCTGATGCGCGTCAGCGAGCTCAGCGTGGCGCGCTCGCGATAGCTGCGGATTTCGCGCAGCATGCCCGGCACATGGCGCCAGATGCACAGGCTGGTCGAAAGCACCAGAAAGGCCAGAATCAGCAGGAACCAGCTCGAGTGGTAGACATCGTAGAGGCCCAGTGCCTCGAACTGGCCAAACCAGAATTCGCCAAACTCGATGCGGTAATTGTTGTAGGGCTCGTTCTGCTTGAGGACGGTGCCGATCACCGAGGCAATCGCCAGCACGGTCAGCAGGCTGATCGCAAAACGCATCGACGACAGCAGTTCAAAGAGCGCACGGGGCAGGGAAGACTGGATGCGGTTCATTGGGCCGGAAAATGGAAAAGAGGGGCGTGCAGCCCCTCTTGGATAAGGACCGTCGGGATTGGTTCCGCGCCGGCCTTGCCTGACATTGCGATCGGGAGTCGCCCGCGAATCCGCTGCAGAAGCAGCAGGCCTGGTGGCGACCGCACGGCTTAATGCAGGGACTGGATGTACTCGGCCACCGCCTTGATTTCGGTGTCGGACATGCGTGCCGCGATATCCATCATCGGCTGGTTGTTGCTGCGTTCACCGGTGCGGAAGGCCTTCAGCTGCTCGGCCACATAACCGGCGTGCTGGCTGCTCATGCGCGGATACTGCGACGGAATGCCGGCGCCATTCGGGCCGTGACAGGCCATACAGGCCGGTACGTTCTTGCTGGCGATGCCGCCACGGTAGATTTTCTTGCCGGCGGCGATCAGATCCTTGTTGGCAGCACCGCGTTCCTTGGGTTGCTGCTGGGCGAAATAGGCCGCCACATTGCGCATGTCGGCGTCAGACAGCGTGCTGGCGAAGCCCAGCATCACCGCGGCCTGGCCATTCTTGCGCTTGCCGGCCTTGAATTCCTGCAGTTGCTTGACGAGGTAGTCCGGATGCTGGCCGGCCAGGCTAGGATTGGCCGGAATGACGCTGTTGCCGTCGATACCGTGACAGGCGGCGCAGACCTGCTCGGCAATTACCTTGCCTTTGGTGACGTCGGCCTTGGTGGCGGCGCCGGCAAACGGCGTGGACAGAATCAGTGCTGCGAAAATGGCGGCAACCGGTGTGCGGCGCATGGTTTTGCTCCCTCGGTGAGGCATTCCGCCGGTCTTGCGCGGCGGTTGGAATCAATCAAATCCTGTTATTCTATAACAAGACTTTTTTCCAAACCACACTGGTCGTGCCTGATGTCGCTGTTTCGCGGATTGCAATTTCTCACCACCGTCAATGATTTGCGGGCGCTTCCCGACGAGGGAATCGAAGTCGCCTTCGCCGGGCGCTCCAACGCCGGCAAATCCAGCGCCATCAATACGCTGGCCAACCACACGCGACTGGCTTACGTTTCCAAGACCCCGGGTCGCACCCAGCATATCAACTATTTCGATTTCGGCCGTGAACGCCGTCTTGTCGACCTGCCCGGTTATGGTTATGCCGAAGTGCCGGAAAAAATCCGCGCGCACTGGGAAAGGCTGCTGGGTCTTTACCTGGTCAGCCGCCGCAACCTGATTGGTCTCGTGCTGATCATGGACTCCCGTCGCCCGCTGACTGCGCTCGACCGGCAGATGCTCGACTGGTTCCTGCCCACCGGCAAGCCGGTGCACTGCCTGCTGACCAAGTCCGACAAGCTCAGCAAGCAGGACAGCATCAAGATGCTGCGCGAGGTGGAAAAGGAATTCGCCGGCAATAGCCAGGTCACCGTCCAGCTCTTCTCCAGCCTGAAAAAGCAGGGTGTCGAGCGGGTGGAGGAGGTCGTCGGCGCGTGGTTTGCCAGCTATGCCGACGAGCAGGCCGCTGCCGCCGATGTAGTCGCTGCGCCGGATGTTACCGACGAGCGGTGAAAGATTGCGTTTGCATCTTTGCGAAAGATTCCTATTTTTCAATCAGGTGCGCCCCTGCACCTCCCGCTTTTCCTCCCTGAGCGGGTGTTCCGAGCATTCGGAACTCATTGCACCCCGGCTGTCCCCTTGAGCCGGGGTTTCTTTTTTTTGTGCAATTTCCTTTTTTATCAATGGTTTGCGATGTGGTTGCGTTGAGTAAATCGGCCAAGTCGGCCCCACGCCCCGACACACGCCCCGACAAAGTTTTTTGCTGGCGCTGCCCGGTCAGTCTGTCCGCGTGCGTGCTAAAGCCGCTTCCAGCGCAGCAAGGCGTGCGGCTAGCTCTGTAGTTTCGTGCACATCCACGCGGGTTTTCATGATGCCGACCAGCAGCGCGGCCAGATCAGCAGGCAGCTCGCCTTGCGCCGTCGCAGCAATCACGGCGTCGATCTTTTCAACCATGCTACCGTCCTGAGGAAAGGCGAACTCGACAAGTGGCGCGGTTGCCTTCGGAATCGGTGCCAGTCGTGCGAGAACTTCGATCATCGCCCTGCCGCTGCACGGATCGGCTGAATCCAACGCACGAGCCACAAGCGCATCAGCAAAGTCCTGTTCCGTCATGCCACGGGCTTGCAGCGATTCCAAAACGAGCTGGCGCCAGCCCTTTCCCCTGCGCCGCTGCGGCTGATTGTCTGCGCTGAATTTAGCCATCGCCGTAAATCTCCCGTATTTTCGATGCGCCAATGATAGCCGCAAACTATCGAATATTTAATTTGATAGATGCACGACATGATCGGGTGTTCTGATTTTTCAGGAGGCCATGCGGGTATGCTGAATTTTGAGCATACCCCCAAGAAAAAACCCGGCGCATGGCCGGGCTGTGAACGTTGGTAGAGCTGCCGCTATCCTCCCTCAAGCAAACGCAGGATGCCGGCCTCATGGTCGGATATCGCCTTTATCTGCTCGGCATTTGGGAACCGACTGCCGGGCAAAAGCGCGATGCTGGCGCGATGAATGCCCCAAAGCTCCAGTCGCACACCGTCCCCGGCAAGATGCATCAGCACGGCCTCAGCCGCCAGTGCTGCGATGATTTCCGCCTTGCTTGTGCGGATCAGTTCGGCCTGTTCAGCATTCGGGCGCGGGCTAACTTTCAGCCGGTCGCTATCCAGCAGCTCAAAGCTCAGGTCGGCCAGCATGGGCAGATCAGTAAATTTCATAGTCTGCCCCCTCCTGATCGTCCGCCGGGGGCGGTGCTGGATCGGCATCCGCAAAATTCAGGGCTTCCAGCGTGCTACTGCTATTCCCGCTACTTTTGCTACTTTCCGGCCCGTTGGATGCGGGTTTAGTAGCAGAAGTAGCAGAAGTAGCAGTAGCAGCCTCCGAAAATAGAAATAACGCCCCGTCACGCTCGGCCAGCCAGCGCCTGCGTAGCAGTTCGTCAATTGCCGCCGTGCGGCGCTGCTTGTTGCGTGATCCGCGCAGCTCCGACGTGCAGCCCTGAGCAATCACTGAACGTGTGAACGATGACAGGCACTTGTGCTGCATCCAGCGCAGCAGGCTTTGCGCGTCACGCTCGGTCTGACTCAGGCGAGCGCTTCCATTCGTGCGTGCCCATTCTGCTAGTGAGTAGTTGCACAAGGCGATAGCACGGCGCATATCGTCGGCGTCCACAACGGGCAGCGCCAGCCCTCCCTCGAACTGCCGCCAGCAGGCAAACACGGCGGCAATACGACGTGCCAGCTCTCCGGCACGACCGCCAAACGGGGCGATGTGCGCGTAATCGCCAAACTGCTCGATACTAGCTTCGATACGGTTAAACCACAGCCGCCAGACTTCCACGGCCTCGGATGTCATGGCGACGGCTGGCAGGGTTAGCCCGCCGTGTTCGTCGGTGTGGATCGCGTGGGCATCCATGGCGGCCAGCGTTTGCCAATAGGCGGCAAGGCGCTCGTCATCGGTGGCTTTGCGCTCAAGATCGCCCGGCTCGATAAAACGTGTCCCCGTCAGTGACTCAGGGGCGGCCAGCAAAAAGCGCGGAAAAAAGCCCTGCCCGGATAGCAGCGGATCGGCCATGGCTTCTCGGGCGACAATCGGCTGGCAGCTCAAAAACAAGCCGAAACGGATACCGAAACGAAACCCACTTTGCCCGTCGCCGATGCGGTCGCGCTCGCAGCCTGAGCCGTCAAACAAGCGCGTCAGGTTGCCAAGCGATGCGCGGCAGGTCTCCGACCTCAGGGAGTGCCCTCCCAGCGCGACACCGCCCTCATCCGTCGCCCAGCTCATCGCCGGCTGACTGCCACGCACAAAGTCACGAATGATCTTTTCCACCGTGCTTTCCCGGTACAGCGTGCGCGGATCGGGCGGGCATTGCGCCATGATTGCGGCGCGGTCTTTCGGTTTGGCGGCTGCGGCAGACTGCTCTAGCCGCTGGCATTCGGCGCGGTGTGCGTTGCGCTTCTCAATCTCGGACTTGGTGATGGGAGCTGTTGCCAGATTGAAGCATTCCGACTTGCGCCCACCGCTTTCGAGCAGCGTCAGCACAAACAGGCTGCATGGCATTTGCCCACCGCTTGGCCTGGGAGCGTCGACAAGGCGCTGCGCGATGTGCGCCACGGCTGCCAATACGGCCATGCCCGCCAGTGCGTGCGGCGCTTTGACGTGCTCGGCAATCGCGTCTGCTGCGTCCTGCATGATGCCCGGCAGGCAATCATCCGGCCATGGCGTTGCCGGAGCTTCCTCCTCGAACGGCTCCGGCGGCTGCGCGGCAGCATCGGTGATGAGGTGCGGCTCCTTCCCATGTATCGGCAGCGGCGCAGGCGGCCCGAAAACTTGGCGGCTGATTTGCGAAACTATTGTGTTATCGGCGTTGCGACCAGCTTTACGCAAGAAGTCTGCGCGTGCGTCTTCGTGGTCGTCAAACATCAACAGGCTGGACTCGGCAAGGGCCAGCAGCCTGCTATAATCGTCACCGTGAAACGTCTGCCCGATGTGTTCCACAGCCCCGCCGGCCAGCGGGGTTTTTTGTTGGTCGATCATGCCTTAGCCCCCCTCGAAAACGCGGTCGAGATAGGCTTGCAGATCGGCGGTTTTGCTCAGGGTGACTGCGGGGCTTGGCTTTGCAGGCGCGGGTATTTTTCCGGCGGCAATCAGGCGCCAATAGTGGGCAAGGCTGATTCCCAGAAATACGGCGGCGTCACGCGGGCGCAAGGCTGGCGGGAATTGGCCGAACTTGGCGGCAAATGCTTGTGCAGCGCTTTGGGTGCTGGCTTTGGATGCGGTGCGGGTCGTCATTGCGCGGCCTCCAAAGTGCGGATGCTGGCAATGCTTGCGAGCAATAGAACGTTGCTCAGGCGGGGCAGATCAGGCGTGCGATATGGCTCTGGGTCGGGATCGCCGCCACCTCCTGAAGCGGCTTTCTTGGCTGCATTGCGGCCTGTAGCACGTGTTTTTGGCGCAACGGAACGGCTATTGCCGGAACGGCTAAAAACGCGGCTAATGGCCGTTGCAGCGGCGGCAACACGCTGGCGTACCATGCTCATGATGCGCTCGCCAGCCTCAAACGCCATTACAGTTGCCCGGCTTAGGCCAGCATAACGGCTTGCAGGGTGCTCCTGTTCATATGCCGCCAGCTCAGCGTCGCTCATTTCAAAGTCATTGATTGATACCATGAGAAGTTCTCCTGATTTGTCTGCCGTAGTACACCTGCATGTCTTGTTCGATGAAATGCTAATTGCGGATCGGACATGGCAGAGTGCATACGCATTTTACTTCAAGGAGGCACTGTAAGACGGCAAGCGGCGCATCAGGCACGGCGCAGACTCACGACATTGCCGGCCTCTGGGTTGGCGAGTAATTCCAGCCTTGCGCCCAGCAAATCAAACGCGGCCTTGCGCTCGGGCAGGTATTGCTGGCGCTGATAGGTTGCCGTCACCCGGTTGCGCTCTTGATGGTTGAGGCACTTGTCGATCACCGACGGCAGCACGCCCAAATCGCCCATCATCGTTCCAGCAGTGCGGCGCAAATCGTGCGCAGTCCAATCGCCGGACAGCGCCAGCGTGCCGTTTTGTCTGGCAAGGTGAATACGCCTGCTCAGATAGCCGTGCCGGATTGGCTGTTGCTCGCTCTTGTCGGGAAACAGCCAATCACCGGGCGAGACTTCCCGCAAGAGTTTGAGGGTGTCGAGTGCAAACGCGCTCAAGTGAATCAGGTGCGCCTTGCTGTTCTTGGATCGCGCCTCGGGCAAAGTCCAAACACCGGCAGCCAAATCAAACTCAGCCCAGCGTGCCTCGCAAGCCTCACTAATGCGGCAAGCCGTCGCCAGTATCAGCCGCAGCGCCAGCCGCCAGCGTAGCGGCATGGTCTGATCCGCCAGTAGCATCCTTAGCTCGGCTTCACTCAGTACCCGTTCCCGCATCCTGTCCCGCGTGCCAATTTTTGCTTTTTCAACTTCGGCGGCAGGATTGCAGCCGGTAGGCACAAGGCGCAAGGCACGCGCCCAGTTGTATATCCGGCCTGCATCAGCGGCGAGGATATAGGACTGAAACCCCGCGCCACGTTCATTTACCTTCTGCATCGCGCCGATAATCATTTCCGGGGTGACTTCATCGGCCAGAACATCGCCAAAGGCGGGCAGTGCGTCCTTGCGATGCCGGCGCATCATCTCGCCCAGCCGCTTCAGCTTGCCAGTGTGCGCGGCTTCATAGCGGCTCACCAGATCGGCATAGGTCAAGCGAGCCGCCTTTCTGGCGGCCTCTGCGGCCCTTTCGCGGGCTTCTGCTTCTGCTGCTAGCCTTGCGGCCTCGGCTGCTTCCCGCTCGCGCTGGCGCTGCGCCAATGGGTCTATTCCGTCGCGTACTTGATGCCGGTACTCGTCGCGCAGCTTTCGGATGGCGCTCAGGTCATCAGCCGGCCATGCGCCACAAGAAATTTCGCGCAGCTTGCCAGTCTCCGGGCTGCGGAATTGATAGGTGAAACCGACTGACAGCGGATCGCCGGCAAACACACGCCCGGTCAGCCCGCCACCATCGGCCAGCTTGTCGCCCTTGTTCCCAGGTTTCAGCTTTTTGAGCTGCATCACGCTGATCTGATTTTCCGCCTTTGCCATATCCACGCCCCGACAAAATGAGCCACGCCCCGACACACGCCCCGACAAAATTTGGGGGTTTGATGATGCTGAATGATACGGCAAGATTCAAAGGAAAAGAAGTAACCAAGCAAAATCAAAGATTTGCGATGGTTTTTGAGGTTGAGTGATACGGCAAAATATCCAGAGGGAACCCCTTGAGCCGGGGTTTCTTTTTTTCTCGGGGCATGAGTGCGGCTAAGGCTGGGGTGAGAAGGCTTCATGATGAATGAGTCGGCTGAATGGTACGATTTAGTCTGAATTTCATTCATGAACCCCGCCAGCATGAGCACCAGCCGCCCACCAATCAGTTTCGAGTTCTTTCCTGCCAAAACGCCCGAAGGGGCTGCGCGTCTGCGCACCACCTGCCAGCAGCTGGCGCAGTTCCGGCCCGAGTTTTTCTCGGTGACCTTCGGCGCTGGCGGCTCGACGCAGGATGGCACGCTGGCTGCCGTGCTCGATATCCGCAATGCCGGCCATGCCGCCGCGCCGCATCTGTCCTGCATCGGGGCGACACGGGAGGGCATCCGCGCGCTGGTGCAGAACTACAAGGAGCACGGCATCCGCCACATCGTGGCGCTGCGCGGCGACATCCCGTCCGGCATGGTCGAGATGGGCGACTTCCGCTACGCCAATGAGCTGGTGAGTTTCCTGCGCGCGGAATTCGGCGACTGGTTCCACATCGAAGTCGCTGCCTATCCGGAATTTCACCCGCAGGCACCGAGTGCCGAGGCCGACATCCGCAATTTCGTGAACAAGGTGAACGCGGGCGCGAATGCGGCAATCACGCAGTATTTCTTCAATGCGGATGCCTACTTCCGCTTTGTCGACGCAGTGACGGCGCGCGGTGTGAGCATTCCCGTCGTTCCCGGCATCATGCCCATCCAGAATTTCAGCCAGCTCGCGCGTTTTTCGGAAATGTGCGGCGCCGAGATTCCGCGCTGGCTGCGCCTGCGCCTGCAGGCCATGGGCGATGACGTGGCGTCGATCCGTGCTTTCGGGCTGGACGTCGTCACCGAGCTCTGTGACCGGCTGCTGAGCAATGGCGCGCCGGGGCTGCATTTCTACACGCTGAATTCCGCCGGCGCGGTGTCGACCATTTGCCAGCGACTTGGTTACTGAAGGCTGTCTGCCGTTGGAAAATGATGAGTCCTGGCCGCGCTCCAGCAATGGGCAATGCCTTGCATGAAACATGCATTGCAGAATCAATGGCTTGCTTTGCTTCGTTGCGCTTTTTTCCCGGATTCGCCGCGAAAACGTCCTGCTCAGCCGCATGCTGCGATTGATCGCCGACAAGGTCAGTGAAGGTCGCAATTGGTTGGCCTGCCTGCATTATGCTAATGTCCCGCGTTATTTCCTTGTAAGGAATTGCGGTGAAAAATACGGGCTGGATTATTGGCATGGTGCTGGCGTTATCGTCGGCCTGCATGGCGGGGGAAGAGCTGCCGCTGCGCAAGGATCTGAACGAGTCCGTCGAGATGATCAGGGTCAAGCCGGGCATTTTCGGCTTTGCCCTGGAAACAACCCTGTTCAAGCCGGATGGGCCAGGGCCTTTTCCGCTGGTGGTGATCAATCATGGCAAGGAGTTTGGCTTGCCAGCGCATCAGCCGCGCAGTCGCTACTCGCTGATTGCCCAGGAATTCCTGCAGCGCGGGTATGCCGTGGCCTTGCCGATGCGTCGTGGTTTTGCCAATTCCGGCGGCATGTTTCCGGATGGCAGCTGCCAGAATCTCGCGCCGATTGCCGAGCAGCAGGCCGATGACATCGAGCGCGTGATTGCCTATTTCCGCCAGCAGCCGGATATCGATGCCGAACGCATTCTGGTCATCGGCCAGTCTGCCGGTGGCTTTACCAGCATGGCCTTGGCCAGTCGCGAGATCGCGGGAGTGAAGGCCGTGCTGAATTTTGCCGGCGGCCTGCGCTTTACCAGCCTGGAATGCAACTGGGAAAGTGCGCTGAAGAATGTCTTTGCAGGCCTGGGCAAGCGCGCCAGGGTGGATTCCATGTGGTTCTATGCCGAAAACGACAGTCTTTTCCCGCCCGAGCTGGCTCGCAGCCTGCACGCAACGTATCGCGAAGGTGGTGGCAAGGCGGAGTTGGTGCTGTATCCGCCTTTCCGCCAGGACGGGCATGGCATGTTTGGCACGCGCGAGGGCCTTGAGCAGATCTGGTGGCCGAAGGTCGAAGCATTCTTGCAGGCGCGCGGCTTGCCGACCAAGGTGCTTGGCGCCCGCTATCGCGATCTTCCCGTGCCCCCGCCCAGCGGCCACGCCGAGAGCGCCAAGGATTTCAATGCCTTCCCCTTGAGCAGCGAGCAGTGCAAGAATCTGTATCGCCAGTTTGTGGCGACCGCACCGCTGCCCAGGGCCTTTGCCGTCAGCGATGATGGGGCTTGTGGCGCCTGGGCCGATTACGAGGAACCGGCTCCGCGTGCGCTGCAGTACTGCCGGCAATATGCCAAGCGGGATTGTCATCTGTACCTGGTCAACGACACCGTGGTTTGGCCGGTACAGAATTGATTCCGGGGTATTTGCTTCAAGGTATTTGCAGTGATGGGGTTGCGGGCCATACCCCCTCCGATTTCCCTTGCCGCTTACCCGCGCTTGCCGTCACGGATGGCGGTAAATGTGCCAGGGGCTGCCGCGGAATTCGACCTCCTTCTCGAAGCGCGCGCCAACGGCGCGGGCTAGCGTGATCGATGGCAGGTTTTCGGCATTGATGAAGCTGATGGGCGGCTGCGGCAAGTGTTCGCGCGCCATGGCCTGAATGGCGCGCACCGCTTCGCTGGCATAGCCCTGGCCCCAGTGTTCGCGCGCCAGCAGCCATTTGATCTCGGTTTCCGGCCAGTCGTTCGGGTGCCAGAGACCGGCGGCGCCCAGCACCCTGCCGCTGGCGCGCTCCTCGATCGCGTAGGGGCCGTAGCCGCGCAGGGCCCAGTGGCCGGCCATGCTGGCCATCGCGCGCCAGCTTTCGCCCTCGCTGAGCGCGCGGCGGAAGGTGAAGCGCGTGCAGGCCTCATCCGCGTAATGCGCATGCAGCTCCGGCCAGTCGTCGTGGCGGAATTCGCGCAAGATAAGCCGTTCGCTGGCCAGCTGGCGGGGGATGGTCATGTCAGCTCTCGACGATTTGCTGGAGGGTGCGGCGCAGGACTGTCAGTACCTCGTCGCGGTGCAGGCGCGAGCTGACGAGGCCGCGCAGGCTCAGGCCGTAAAACAGCGCAATGATGGTTTCGCGCCGGGCGAGCATCTCGTTCTCCGGCAGGGCGGGCAACTGGCTGCGCGCCTTGTTCATCAGCTGGCTGCCCAGCACGGCCAGCGCGTCGTCGGATTCGCGCATGATGCGCGCGACATTCGGGTTGCGGGCCGCTTCCGCAAGGATTTCCAGCTGCAGGGCGGTGTTGTTGGCATCCAGGCTGTCGTCCAGGCCGGTTGCGGCGTAGTCGATGATGGCCTGGATGGCGTTGTCGGCGTCGAGCATGGCCTGCAGCAGCGCGCGTGTCTTGTCCTGCTCGGCGGCGACAAAGGCCGCGATGATCGCTTCCTTGTTGGCGAAGTAGTGATAGATGTGGCCCACGCTCATGCCGGCGGCACGCGCAATGTTGGCCATGCTGGCGCCATGAAAGCCGGATTGCCGAAAGCACTGTGCGGCGGCGCACAGCACCTGGTTGCGGCGGGTTTCGGCCCGACAGGGCTCGCTGCAGGATTTTTCGCTGGTCATTTGGCTTTGCACACGGATTTGATTGTCATGCAATCGTGATATTTCCTGCATTGTACCCGCTTGTTTCGCAAGGGTAAAAAAATATAGAATGAACGTTCATTCTAATTTTTGCGGCGGGCCGTGTACTCCTTCCTGTCTGCCGCGCAAGCTTCCATAGCGAGAGAAACCATGAGAATCAAGCATCGGGTATTACCGCTGGCCGTGCTGCTGGCGCTGCTGGGCGCAGTGCTGACGGGCTGCAGCGGCCAGGGCGGGCCGGCGCAGGGTGGGGCGCCCGGGCCGGCCGAGGTTGGCGTCGTCACGCTCGCGCCGCGCAGTGTCCGGATCGAGCGCGAGCTGCCAGGGCGCGCCAGTCCCTTCCGGGTGGCGGAAATCCGCCCGCAAGTCGGCGGCATCGTGCAAAAGCGCCTGTTTGCCGAAGGCGGCGAGGTCAAGGCGGGCGAGCTGCTCTACCAGATCAACCCCGAGGTGTATCAGGCGGCATTCGACAGCGCCAAGGCCACGCTGGCCAAAGCGGAAGCCAATCTGATGACGCTGAAGCTGAAGGCCGAGCGCTACAAGGAGCTGGTCGCGATCAACGGCGTGAGCAAGCAGGAACACGACGATGCGCAGGCCGCCTGGCTGCAGGCGCAGGCCGATGTGGCGGCCGCTAAGGCTGCGCTGGAAAGTGCGCGCATCAATCTGGCATATAGCCGCATCACATCACCGATTGCCGGTGTGATTGGAAAGTCGTCAGTTACCGAGGGTGCGCTGCTGGCGGTGGGCCAAGCCGCGCCGCTGGCTACCGTGCAGCAGCTTGATCCAATCTATGTCGACATCAGCCAGTCCAGCGCCGAGCTGCTGCGCCTGAAGCGCGAATTCGGCCAGCAGGCCGGCAAGGCCGGCATTCCGGTCCAGATCGTACTGGAAGACGGCAGCACCCACGCCCAGCCGGGCAAGCTGGAATTCACCGACGTGACGGTCGATGCCGGCACGGGCGCGGTCAGCCTGCGCGTGCTGGTGCCCAATCCCAAACATGACCTGCTGCCGGGCATGTTCGTGCGCGCACGGTTGCAGCAGGCTGAGGTGAAGGACGCGCTGCTGGTGCCGCAACAGGCAGTAAGCCGCACGCCCAAGGGCGAGGCTACCGTGATGGTGGTTGGCAGCGGCGACAAGGCCGAAGCCCGCGTGGTGGAGGCCAGCCGCACGGTGGGCAACCAGTGGCTGGTCAGCAAGGGGCTGGCTGCCGGCGACCGCGTGATTGTCGAGGGTTTGCAAAAAGTGCAGCCGGGTATGCCTGTGAAGCCCTCTGCTGCAAATACCTTGCCGGCAGTACCTGCTGATGTATCTGGGGCGTCTTCCCCGGCTTCGGCCCCGTCCGCGGCGTCTGCTGCGTCGGCATCGGCCGTCAAATAAGGAGCAGGATCAATGGCACGTTTTTTCATTGACCGGCCCATTTTCGCCTGGGTGATCGCGCTGATCATCATGCTGGGCGGTCTGCTGGCCATCCGTGGCCTGCCGGTCGAGCAGTATCCGGCCGTCGCGCCGCCGGCGGTCACCATCCAGGCCTTCTATCCGGGTGCTTCCGCGCAGACGGTGGAAGATTCGGTGACGCAGATCATCGAACAGAAAATGAAGGGCATCGACGGGCTGCGCTACATCAGCTCGAGCAGCGACCAGAACGGCAGCGTCAGCATCACGCTGAGCTTTGAGGCGGGCACCGATCCGGACATCGCGCAGGTGCAGGTGCAGAACAAGCTGCAGCTCGCCATGCCGCAGTTGCCGCAGGAAGTGCAGGCACAGGGCATCAGCGTGTCGAAATCGTCGGCCAGCTTCCTGATGGTGCTGGGTTTCGTGTCGGAAGACGGCAGCATGGACAAGACCGATCTGGCCGATTATGTCGCTGCCAATGTGCAGGACCAGATCAGCCGCGTGCAGGGCGTCGGCGACGTGCAGCTCTTTGGGGCGCAGTACGCCATGCGCATCTGGCTGGACCCGGAAAAGCTCAGCCACTACCAGCTCACCACGCTGGACGTGATCCACGCTGTGCAGGCGCAGAACGCGCAGGTGTCCGGCGGTCAGGTCGGCGGTGCCCCCTCCGTACCCGGCCAGCGCATGAATGCGGCAATCATCGCGCAGACGCGTCTGCAGTCGGTCGAGCAGTTTGAGCGCATCCTGCTGAAAACCAACGCCGCCGGTGGCCAGGTGCGCCTGTCCGACGTGGCACGGGTCGAGCTGGGCGCGGAAAGTTATGATATCGACAGCCGCTTTAACGGCAAGCCGGCCACCGGCCTGGCCGTGAAGCTCGCCACCGGTGCCAATGCGCTGGCAACGGCCGAGGCCGTGCGCGCCAAGATGGCCGAAATGCAGCCTTACTTCCCCAAGGCCATGCAGGTGGTCTACCCGTATGACACCACGCCTTTCGTGAAGATCTCGATCGAGGAAGTGGTGAAAACGCTGGTGGAAGCCATGGTGCTGGTGTTCCTGGTGATGTACCTCTTCCTGCAGAATTTCCGTGCCACGCTGATCCCGACGATTGCCGTTCCGGTCGTGCTGCTGGGAACGTTTGGCGTGATGGCGGCGCTGGGTTTCTCGATCAACACGCTGACGATGTTCGGCATGGTGCTCGCCATCGGTCTGCTGGTGGATGACGCGATTGTCGTCGTCGAAAACGTCGAACGCGTGATGAGCGAGGAAGGGCTCTCGCCCAGGGAGGCCACGCGCAAGTCGATGGACCAGATTACCGGCGCGCTGATCGGGATTGCGCTGGTGCTGGCCGCCGTTTTCGTGCCAATGGCCTTCTTTGGCGGCTCGACCGGCGTGATTTATCGCCAGTTCTCGGTGACGGTGGTGTCGGCAATGCTGCTGTCGGTGGTGGTGGCGCTGACATTGTCGCCCGCGTTGTGCGCGACGCTGCTCAAGCCCATCGAGAAGGGCCACAGTTATGGCGAGAAGGGCTTCTTCGGCTGGTTCAACAAGATGTTCGACCGTGGCAACCAGCGCTACCAGAACGTGGTCAGCCGCTGGCTGGCGAAAAGCGGCCGCTACATGGTCGTGTATCTGGTGATCGTGATCGCGATGGGCGCGCTGTTTGTGCGCATGCCGACGTCCTTCCTGCCGGAAGAAGACCAGGGCATCCTGTTCTCGATGGTGACGCTGCCGCCGGGCAGCACGCAGGAACAGACCGTGGCCGTGCTGAAGAAGGTGGAAGACCACTTCCTGAAGGATGAAGCCAAGTCCGTGAACTCGATTTTTACCGTGGCCGGCTTCAGTTTCGGTGGCAGCGGGCAGAATGCAGGTATCGGTTTTGTGCAGCTCAAGCACTGGGACGAGCGCAAGTCGCCCGACCAGCATGTCGGCGCGATTACCGGCCGTGCCTGGGGCGCCTTCAGCCAGATCAAGGAGGCGATGGTGTTTGCCTTTGCCCCGCCGGCGATTGTCGAGCTGGGCAATGCCTCCGGCTTCGAACTGCAGCTGCAGGATCGCGGTGGTGTCGGGCATGCGAAGCTGATGGAAGCGCGCAATATGTTGCTGGGGATGGCCGCGCAGGATCCGAACCTGATGGGTGTGCGCCCGAACGGCCAGGATGATTCGCCGCAGTTGCGCCTGCACATCGACCAGGAAAAGGCCACGGCGCTGGGCGTGTCGCTCGCGGACATCAACCAGACGCTGTCCACGGCCTGGGGCTCGGCCTATGTGAACGATTTTGTCGATCGCGGCCGCGTGAAGAAGGTGTATCTGCAGGGCGAGGCCGCCAGCCGCATGGCGCCGGAAGACCTGAACGACTGGCAGGTGCGCAATGCCAGCGGCCAGATGGTGCCCTTCTCGGCCTTTGCCAGCACCAGCTGGGAATACGGCTCGCCCTTGCTGAACCGCTACAACAGCGTGCCTTCGGTGAATATCCAGGGCGCGGCCGCGCCGGGCAAGAGCTCGGGTGACGCGATGGCGGCGATGGAGGCGCTGATCGCCAAGTTGCCGCCCGGCATCGGCTACGAGTGGACGGGGCTGTCGCTGGAAGAGCGCGAATCGGGTGCGCAGGCGCCGGCGCTGTATGCGCTGTCGCTGCTGATCGTTTTCCTGTGTCTGGCCGCGCTGTATGAAAGCTGGTCGATTCCGTTTGCGGTGATGCTGGTGGTGCCACTGGGCGTGATCGGCGCCCTGCTGGCGGCAACCGGGCGTGGCCTGTCGAACGATGTGTACTTCCAGGTCGGCTTGCTGACGACGATTGGTCTGGCGACGAAAAACGCCATTCTGATCGTCGAATTCGCCAAGGATCTGCACGAGCAGGGCCAGGAGCTGATCAGCGCGACACTGGACGCGATCCGCATGCGCCTGCGCCCCATCCTGATGACTTCGCTGGCCTTCGCCTTTGGCGTGCTGCCGCTGGCCTTGAGCCAGGGCGCGGGGTCGGGCAGCCAGAACGCCATCGGTACCGGCGTGCTCGGCGGCATGATCAGCGCCACGGTACTGGGGATTTTCTTTGTTCCGGTGTTCTTTGTGCGCGTGCGCCGCCGCTTTGCCGGCAAGCGCGCCGCCCCGGCCGGACAGGAGCAATAACAATGCAAACAATGATGACACGCGGCGCGGCCGCCGGTCTGCTGCTGGCGCTGCTCGGCGGCTGCGCCAGCCTGGCGCCGGATTACCGGCAGCCCGAGCTGCCGGTTCCGGCAGGCTTCACCAATCAGGTATCTGATGGGTATGCGTCTGCGGCCAAATCAGTAAATGAGCTGCAGGCCAATACCCTTGATGAAAATGCCTGGCGGCAATGGTTTGCCGACCCGGCGCTGCAGGCAACGATCGCGAAGGCGCTGGCCAACAACCGCGACTGGCGCATCGCCATGCTCAACGTCGAGAAGGCGCGCGCGCAGTACGGCATCGCGGCGGCGGACCGCTGGCCGACCTTGAGCGCCGACGGCAGCGGCACGCACCAGCGCCGCCCTGCTGATAACGGCGGCCAGCCGCAGGTCAGCCATGACTACGCCGCGGTGGTCGGCATCAGCGGTTTCGAGCTGGATCTGTTTGGCCGCGTGCGCAACCTCAGCGACGCCGCCTGGCGCAGTTATCAGGCCAGCGGCGAAGTCGAGCGCAGCGCGCGGCTCAGCCTGATCGCCAATGTTGCCAACGGCTGGTACGCGCTGGCCGCCGAGCAGGAAAGGCTCAAGGTCGCCGAGGCCACGCTGGCCAGCCGGCGCGACACGCAAAAGCTGATCGAACGGCGCTTTGCCGCCGGCATCAGCGGCGAGCTGGAGCTGCGCGAAGCGCAGACGCAGGCCGAAACGGCAGCGGTCGACGTCGAACGCTATCGCACGCAGGTCGCGCAGGCGCGCAATGCGCTGCAGCTGCTGGTCGGCGCGCCCGTCGAGGCCACCAGCCTGCCGGCGGGCTGGCAGGACAGGGCGGTGCCCGGCGTACCGCCGGTGCCGGGCAATCTGGCCTCCGACGTGCTGCTCGCCCGCCCCGATGTGCGCGAGGCCGAACAGCGCCTGCGCGCGGCGGACGCCAATATCGGCGCGGCGCGCGCGGCCTTCTTCCCGCGCATCACGCTCACCGCCAATGCCGGCGCCGCCAGCAGCGAGCTGAGCCAGCTCTTCCAGGCGGGATCGGGAAGCTGGCTGTTCATGCCGCAGATCAGCCTGCCGATCTTCGACGGTGGTCGCAACCAGTCCAATCTGGACGCGGCCAAGGCTGATCGCGAGCTGGCGGTGGCGAGCTACGAAAAGGCCGTCCAGACGGGTTTTCGGGAAGTCGCCGACGGCCTCGCGCAGATCGATGGCGACGCCGGGCAGCTGGCCGCGCAGGCGCGCGTGCTCGCCGCAAGCGGCCAGGCGCTGAAGCTGGCGCAGGCGCGCTTTGAAAAAGGCGTGGCCGGCTACCTCGACGTGCTGATCGCCCAGCGCAGCCACTACAGCGCGCAACTGGTACAGATCGCCCTGCAGCAGCAGCAGGCGGCCAACCAGATCGGCTTGTACAAGGCGCTGGCGCTGTACTGAGCGCCATGGCGCTGCAAACAAAACGGGTGAACTGTGGTTCACCCGTTTTGTTTGCAGCGGGTGACCAAACGTCACTGCCGCTGTAAGGCCGAGCCAACCTAACTGGCGCTGGTGCCACTCGCGCGTTCAGGCGCTTGCATGTGTCGGGGTGTCTGGCGCTGGTTTTTGCCGGGCAGGTGCACGGCGTGCTGTTTCTTGCGTCGCTTGCGCGAGAACCAGTCGCAATTGCAGCAATCCAGCGAATCAGCCGGCGAACAGTTCCCGAAATCGGGCAGGTCGCAGCCGCAATCGCAGTCACCGCGCTGGGCCGGCAGCATGCTGGCCAGTTGCAACTGCTCCAGGTGACGGCGATAGGCAATGCTGCAACGCTGCAGGCGCAGCCGCAAGATCAGATAGCCTTGCCAGCAGCCGAAGCGGCGTATCGCGCGATAACCCAGGTGCGAGCAGCTGCAGCGGCCCGTATGAACCCGATATGCACAACGAAAGCCCTTTCGTGGCGAGATCAGGCGCTGGTAGCCGCGTATGAGCAGGAGGGCGAGATCTCGCATGGCTCAACGGCGCCGGTACCACCCGGTCAGCGACAGCCGCTCGCGCCGTGCTGGAATGACCTCATGCTCGAAGCGGTTCGACAGGAAGGTGACCAGCGTGCCGCCGGCCGGCTGCACCTCGTGGTGGCTGCCGTCGTCCAGATAGATGCGCAGCTGGCCGCCGTCGCTGTCCTGCCAGTCGGGCGGATTCAGGTAGAGCACGACGGTGATGACGCGGGTGTCCTGATTGCGGTGCTGGTCGAGATGGCGCTGGTAGAAGCCGCCGGGCGGGTAGGCGGCGAAGTGCAGTTCCAGCTCGTTGAGGCCCAGATACAGCTCGCGGTTGAGCTGCTGCTGGTAGTCGGCGAAACGCTGCATGACAAAACCCAGCTCCGGGTCGTCGTTGCTGACCCACAGCACGGTGTCGCGGCGGATGTCGTCGCGCACCGTCTGGCCTGCCGCCCGACCGATGCCGGCGCGGTGGAAATCGCCGCGCCGCGCCTGGCAGAGTGCGGCCAGCCGTGTGACTTCCTCCGTGCTCAGAAAGCCGCGCGCTTCGGCCCAGCCCGTGCTGGCCAGTGCGTCGATGAGCGCAGGCAGGTCTGCTCCGGTGACGATCATGCCTTGCCCTCGTCGGCGGGTGCGTGCTCCACAGCGGCCTTGGGCTGGCGCGGCGCGATGAAGAAATCCTGCGGCCGGGTGAAGAAGCGCTTGATCACCAGGCCCAGCAGCGGGCGCAGCTCGGAGAGCAGACGCTGGCGCGAACGCATCGCCGTCCACAGCGCCAGCGTGAAGCTGACGATCAGGTTGGTGGCGCCGATGACGGCCACGCCGCCCAGGCCCAGCAGCAGGATGAACCCGTCGATGTTGAAATCGACCGCGACGGCGACAAAGGCGATATTGGCCGACGAGAAGGTGATGTGGCGGATGTCCAGCGGCAGGCCGAGCAGGAAGCCGACAAAGCCGGTGAGGCCCAGCATCATGCCGAAGTAGAAATTGCCCGCCAGTGCGCCAAGGTTGTGCTCGACATAGCGGCCCAGCCGCCAGGCACGGTGTTCGCCCAGCACGCGCACGAGCAGTGGGTGGGCGGCGATGCGTTCCGGCAGGCGGTGATAGAGTGCCTTGTTGTCGTAGTAGCCGGAAATCAGCCCGGCCAGGAACAGCCACACGCCGGCGATGGCCGCGTGCGCCAGGCCAAAGCCCTCGATGGGGCGCAGGTCGTGCAGCAGATGACCGGCCTTTTCCAGGCTGACCACCGGCTCGCCGAACTGTTGTGCCCACAGCCAGCCCAGTGCCAGCGCCACCGGCATGGCCAGCAGCACATTGCCCATGATGGCGATGAACTGCGTGCGCGCCACTTTCACGATCAGGTCGACCAGCGCCCGGTAACCCTCGGCGCTCTTGCTGCCGGGCGGCGGCAGCGTGGCGGCAATCGTCGCTGCCGTCATGGCCGGCTGCTTGGTGGCGATCGTGCAGTGCAGGAGGTGGACGATGATGAAGCCGATGCCGTAGTTCAGGCCGAAGGCCACGGCCTCGATCAGCGGTGGCAGATGGGCCTTGGTAATGAGGATCTTCAGCAGCGCCATGAAGCCGACGATGATGCCGGCGCCGGCGGCGGCGCGGAACATGGCCAGCCATTCGCGCCGCGATTCGGTGATGTAGTGCTCGCCGGTGTGGCTGGCGTGCTCGGTGACCTGCAGCGCCAGCAGCTCGGTGTTCTGGCGCAGCACGTCGCGCAGGCTGTGCTTGCGGTTTTCCGCCTTCACCAGCTGCAGGAAGAGGCGCAGCTGCGATGGGCCCCAGTTGGGTGAGGGGATGGGGTCGACCAGCTCGAGCAGCGTCTGCATGCGCTCGATGTGCTGCTCCAGCCGCAGCAGGTGGTAGGTGAGGCTGACCGACACGCCATGCTTGAGCGCGTGCTTGCGGATGCGCGCGATCTGCGCCGTGCACTGGTCGAGCAGCACCATGATGTGCTTCTGGTCGTCGTCGAGTTCCTTTTCCTCGACCAGCGCCTTGCGGTAGTTCTCGACGAAGCTCAGTGTCTCGACATTCTGGCGCACGAAGGGCGATTCGAAGCGCTCCATATCCGGTGCATTCTGCACCAGCTCGGGCTCCAGCCCGATGGTGGCAATGCGGCAGGACAAGACCTGGATGGCCTCCAGTCTTTGCAGTTGGCTGTAGCGATCTGGCAGGTATGTGGCGCCAAGCAAAAGACTGCGGCACAAATCGGCCCACACCCCATAGGGTATTTCAGCAAGCCAGACATGGTCGTCCTTGCGGTGAAAGACCAGGCCGAACACGTCCTTCAGCAGCTCGGGGCGCGGCTTGATGGGCAGCAGGCGCTCGCCGATGCGGCGGCGCAAGCCGGTGAGCAGCGGTTCGTTGGAAAGAATGCCGGTATCGGTGTACAGCTGCACCTGCCGCGTCTTGCCCAGCAATTCCTCCAGCTGCTGGCGAAAGGCCAGCCGGTAGGATTCGTTCTGTTCAAGCAGAAAGGACAGCGCGCGCAGGTTGTTGACGGCCGTGGCGCTATCGTCGGCCTGCCTGGGGCGGATGGCGTCGACCAGCGCGCCCAGATTGGGCAGCGCATTGTCGGCAGGGTTGCCGACCATGGTTTGCAGGATGGACTCCATGGCTTCCTTGTGGTGAATGGCGCAGCTCAGCCGCGCAATTCGGCGAGCAGCTGGCTGATCATCTGCCTGGCCTGGCTTTCATAAGCGCCGCCAAACAGATTGCAGTGATTCAGGATGTGGTAAAGATTGTAAAGGCTGCGGCGTACCTTGTAACCGGAATCAATACCCCACGCCGCGTCGTAGGCGGCGAGAAAGCGACCGCCAAAACCGCCGAACAGTTCCGTCATCGCCAGATCGCATTCGCGGTCGCCGAAATAGCAGGCCGGGTCGAAGACCACCGGTGTGCCATCGGCGAGCCCCGCCGCATTGCCGCCCCACAGGTCGCCGTGCAAGAGGCTGGGCTGCGGCGTGTAGCCGCTGAAAAAGGCCGGCAGCGCGTCGAGCAGGCGCGCTTCCTGCTCGCCAAAGCGCACGCCATTGCGCCGCGCCAGCGCGAATTGCGGCATCAGCCGTTCCTCGCGCCAGAAGGCGATCCAGTCCGTGTGCTGGCGGTTGCTCTGCGGCGTGCTGCCGATGGTGTTGTCGATATGCCAGCCGAATTGCCGCGCCGTGATGCGATGCACGGCGGCCAGCGCCGCGCCCATTGCCGCCGGCTCCGGGCTGCCGCGCATCTCCAGCCACTCCAGCACCAGCCAGGCCGTGTCGCCGCTGACGCCTTCCGCGATCACCTCCGGCACTCGCATGCCGGCGGCCAGCGCGCGCAGGCCTTCGGCTTCGGCGACAAACATCGCGTGCAGGCGGGCGCGGTTGGTTTTGACAAAAAATCGCCGCGAGCCATCACCCAGCACAAAGGCATCATTGATGCAGCCGCCGCCCACGCTGCGCTGCTGGCGGGCATGGAAGGGCTGGCCGGTGGCTTGTGCGATTGCGTGTTCCAGATCGCGTAATGGCTCGAACATTGCGAAGCTCCCGTTTACCGCTTGGCCCAGCTTAACTTGCTTGGCCTGACTCGCCTTGCCCTGCGTCAGGCTGGCTGGCGGAAGAAATCAATGAAGGCCCGCAGCGGGCCTGACACATGTCGTGCGCGCGGGTAGTAGAGCTGGAAATGCTCGCGCGGCGGGGTGCAATCCGGCAGCACCCAGGCCAGCTCGCCGCTGGCGACCTTCGGAGCAAGCCAGTCGCGGTAATGGAAGCAGATGCCGGCGCTGGCGCAAGCCGCGTCGAGCAGCAGGTCGAAGTCATCGAAAACCAGTTTGCCGCGTGTCTGCAGCAGCAGCTTCTGCCCGTTTTCCCGCAGCTCCCACGGGCAATGGCTGCCGCTGGGAAAGCGGAATTGCAGGCATTCATGCGCCAGCAGCTCGTCCGGGCGCTGCGGCTCGCCGTGCGCGGCGAGGTAGGCGGGGGCGGCGGCCAGCGCGAATTTGACCGGCGCGCCGACCGCCACGGCGACCATGTCGAGCGCCAGGCTTTCGCCAAAGCGCACGCCGGCATCAAAGCCCTCGGCCACGATGTCGACCAGTGCATCGCTGCAGACGATTTCCAGCGCAATGTCCGGATAGGCGGCCAGCCATGCCGGCAGACGCGGGGCAATCAGCAGCCGGCTGGCCGCGCGCGGGATGTTCAGGCGCAGCCGGCCGACCGGCTTGTCGCGCTGCGCGTTCAGGAGGTCGAAGGTCGCGGCGATTTGCGCCAGCGCCGGCTCCAGCCCGGCCAGCAGCTGTTCGCCGGCCTCTGTCGCGCTGACACTGCGGGTGCTGCGCTGCAGCAGGCGGATGCCGAGCTGTTCTTCCAGCCGTGACAGCGTATGGCTGAGCGCCGACGGCGTGATGTGCAGCTGCTGCGCGGCCTTGCGAAAGCTGCGCAGCCGCGCCACACAGGCAAACGCGTAGAGGTCGTTGAGATTTTGCTGCATTGGTGAATTTTATTCAGCTGGCCTTGCGTGATTATGCGGATTGTTTCAGCAAAATCCCAGCGGGATACTGGGCATCCCTTGAATCGCAGCAGGAAATCCCTCATGAACACCACGACCCAACACAGCACGACCCAGCCGACCCTGGCCGGCAAAACCGCCCTTGTCACCGGCGCTTCGTCCGGCATCGGCCTGGCCTCCGCCCGCGCACTGCTCGCTGCCGGCGCTGTACGTGTTTACATCACCGGCCGCGATGCGGCGCGACTGGCCACCGCCGCCGCCGAGCTGGGCGAACGCGCCGTGGCGCTGCGCGCGGATTCCAGCCTGCCGGGCGATCTCGATGCGCTGCGCGCGGCGATTGCCGCTGCCGGCGACAGCCTCGATGTGCTGTTCGTGAATGCTGGCGTCGCGCATTACAACCAGCTGGGCGCGACCAGCGAAGCCGAGTATGCGCGCATTTTCGACACCAATGTGAAGGGCGTGTTCTTTACCGTGCAGGCGCTGCTGGGCGTGCTCGGCGACGGTGCGAGCATCGTGCTCAATGCCTCGGTGGCGTCGAGCAAGGGCATGGCCGGGCTGGCGCTGTACAACGCCTCGAAGGCCGCCGTGCGCTCGTTCGCGCGTACCTGGGCCAATGAGCTTAAAGATCGCCAGATCCGCGTCAACGCAATCAGCCCGGGCGTGACGCTCACCGGCATCCAGGCGGGCGGGCTGGGGCTGGATGCGGCGCAGATGGCCGGGCTGGAGGGGTTCGTGCGCGATACCGTTCCCGCCGGCCGCATTGCCGCCGCTGACGAAATCGCGCAGGCCGTGCTGTTTCTGGCTTCGCCGGCCGCAAGCTACGTCAACGGCAGCGAGCTGGCCGTGGACGGCGGGCTGGCGCAGATCTGATCGCGCGCCTTTGGGCTGTAACGGGCATGCCCGCGGGGCCTTGCGGAGCGCGGGCGGGCCAACAGAACCTGCCCCGCTGCTGCGGCCGGGGCAGCAATGGGCGGATTGATCAGATCGCCAGCCGGCTGCGCAGCGGGTCGGGCAGGAAGGCCAGCAGCGGCTCGAAATCGGTGGCGTCCATCAGGTTTTTCAGCTGCAGCCCCAGCTCGGTGTCACCAGAAATGGTCAGCCGGCGCTGGAAGAACAGCGTGTCCGGGTCTTCCTGGCGGCGGGCGATGATCCAGTAGTCGGCGAGGCTGGCGCTGAACACCACGTCCGCCGGCTGGCTGGCGAGCACGAAATGCTGGCCGTCGAAGGAAAAGGTGACTCCGCAAGCCAGGTCGCTGATTGCCATGCGCACGCGGCGGCCGGTCAGCCAGGCAAAATCCTCTTCCGGCCACAGGCGGCGGCGCACGAGATTGAGTGCGGTGACTAGCGCCAGCGTCGGCGGCGCTTCGGGCAGTCGCGACAGCACGGCGACGACGGGCTGGGGGATATTCATGGGTATGTCCTTGTAACCTTTTTAAAGATTGGGTTGCGTGGCAATACCGGCCTGCCCATGCCAGTAGCCATTGACCAGCCCCTGCGGGTGCAGCGCGGCCAGATCGCTGCGGGCGTCGGCATTGGCCAGCCGCGCGGCGAAGGCGGCGACGACCTCGCGGCAGTGCGTGGCCTGCGGGCTGATGCGCAGGTAGTCGATGCCGGCCAGCTGCGCGAGGTCGTCGTACAGGCTGTGGCAGGCCGCGCTTTGCGTCTGGATGCCGTTGATGCGCAGGAAGGGCTGACCCTCGCGGGTATCGACCGGCATGCCGTCCGGATGCTCGAGGCACTTGAACTGGCAGTCGTCCTTTTTCAGGTTGTAATGGCGGGCGGCAAAGCAGCGTGCCGAGAAGGCCAGCGGCAGGTGGCCGTGGCCGAACACTTCCGTTTCGATGGCGCAGCTTGTCTCGGCCAGGATCGCTGCAACGGTAGCGCGGCCGGCTTCCAGCGGCGGCATCCAGCGCGTCGCGCCCTGAGCGGCGAACCAGTCCAGCGCCGGGCCGTTGTAGATGTTCAGCGTGGCGCCGGCGACAAAGGACACGCCGGCCTTGCGGGCGATCTCGACGGCGCCGAGGTCGTTGGCCTCGATCATCCCGCCGGCGTCGGCCAGCCGCCGGAGCCCCTGCAGGTCGCTGGCCGACTCCAGCAGCGCCTGCGTGCTGTAAACGACCTGCTTGCCGGCCTGCGCCAGCTCCGTTCCCAGCGCCAGCCAGTCGGCGCTCTTCACTTCATGGCGGCGCGAACAGACGACTTCGCCGAGGTAAACGACGGCCACCGGCCAGGCGGCGACCTCAGCGTAAAAATCGAACACCTGCGCGCGCGGCCAGTAATACAGGTTTGGTCCAAGGGTGAGTTGCATTGAGTTCATCCCGAAATCAAAGGACTTGAACCACAGAGACACAGAGGGGCACAGAGAAAGACTGACGACAAGGCAATCGTGATCTTGTTTGTGCTTGTCCTCTGTGTTCTCTGTGCCTCTGTGGTGATTTGTTTAGCTCAGCGCCACGGCCGCGAATAGGCGCCCAGTGTCTGCTGGTGGCCCTCGGAAACCTTGGTCAGCGCATCCTGCCAGGCCGGCTTCACCGAATAGTGGGCATCGCCGGCGGCATCGAGCGCGGCGCGCAGGGTGCCGGTGACTTCGGCGGTGTAGGCCGGGCTGCGCTGGCGGCCCTCGACCTTGATGGCGGCGACGCCGATCTTCAGCAGCTCGGGCAGGATGGACAGGGTGTTGAGACTGGTCGGCTCTTCCAGTGCATAGTAGGTATCGCCTTCCACCGCAAAGCGCCCCTTGCACAGCGTCGGATACCCTGCGGGCTCGCCGTCTTCGAACTGGTCGATCAGGATGTCGTTCAGCCGTGTTTTCATCTGTGCGCCATCCGTTTCCCAGCGCACGGAACCGGCTGGCGAACAGACGCCGTGGGTGTTGGGCGACTGGCCGGTGGCGTAGCTCGACAGGATGCAGCGGCCCTCGGCCATCACGCACAGGCTGCCAAAGCCGAAAACCTCGATCTCGACCGGGGTATTCTTGATCACGTACTCGACCTGCGGCAGCGTCAGCACGCGCGGCAGCACGGCGCGGGAAACCCCGAAACACTCGTGCGCCATGTTGATCGCCGCGAAATTGGTCGCCGAGCCCTGCACCGACAGATGGCGGCGCAGCGACGGATGGGTGTGAAAAGCGTAGTCCAGCAAGCCAAAATCGGCGAGAATAACGGCATCTGCGCCGATTTCCGCCGCGCGGTCGACCGATTGGCGCCACTCGGCCACCCGGCCGGCCTGCGCATAGGTATTGATGGCGATCAGCACCTCGCGACCATGGCGGTGCGCATAGGCGATGCCATCCGTGAGCTGCTGGTCGGTGAAGTTGAGCCCGGCGAAGTTGCGGGCATTGGTGGCGTTCTTGAAGCCGACATACACCGCGTCGGCGCCGCGATCAACGGCGGCTTTCAGCGCGGGCAGGCTGCCGGCGGGGCAGATCAGCTGGGGTTTGCGGGGCATGGCGGGGTTTCCCGGACAGGATGGCCAGAGCTTAGAGCGGGCGTGGTGCCGCAGCTTTAACGCAGGTCAAACCTGCCGGTGCCAGCCGCGCGGCAAAGTGCCTAGGCCGCTGCGCCCCTTTGGCGTATTGACAGGGCGCGGGCAAGGAAATGGCGTGTACCGATCCGGTACACGCCGCAAAGGCGGCAAAGCCCCTCGCACCTGCCGCAGACCGGCGGGCTGCACTTCCGCACCGGTTTGTTGTTACCCACTCAAGGGAGACAGCTGCAGGATACGGGCTTGCCGCTGCCGGCGCCTTAATGCAGGTCAAGCTCGCGGCATGTCGCGCGGGCAGGGTTTTTCCCCGATTGGCGCGTGCGCCCTGCGCTGGCAGGCTGGCGCGGATTGCCAATCGGCTTTATTGTTGATGTTTGATTGATTTGAGATGGCGGGGCTGACCCGCCCGTACGGAGAGAAAGACACGATGAATATTGCAATGATCGGCCTGGGCAAGATGGGCGGCAACATGGCGCGCCGTTTGGCACGCGGTGGCGCAACCGTGTTCGGCTTTGACGTAAGCAGCGCCACCCGCGAGCAGCTCAGCGGCGAGTTTGCCAATATCCGTACGTTTGCCTCGGTGGCCGAAACCGTCGCCGCCATGCCGGCGCCGCGCGTGGTGTGGATGATGCTGCCGCACGGCGAAATCAGCGAAAACACGCTGAGCGAGCTGAAGACGCTGCTGGCGGAAGGCGACGTGATCGTTGATGGCGCCAACGCCATGTACAAGGACAGCCAGCGCCACGCCGCCGAACTGGCGGCCGTGGGCCTGAAGTTTGTCGATGCCGGCGTGTCGGGTGGCATCTGGGGCCAGTCCAACGGCTACACCATCATGCTGGGCGGCAGCGATGACGCCGTCGCGCTGGTCAAGCCCTACGTCGCGCTGCTGGCGCCGGATGCCGAGCGCGGCTGGCTGCACTGCGGCCCGGCCGGCGCCGGCCACTACACCAAGATGGTGCACAACGGCATCGAGTACGGCATGATGCAGGCCTTCGCCGAAGGCTTCGCACTGTTGAAGGCCAAGGAAGAGCTGCAGCTGGATGTGGCCGAAATCGCCGAAGTCTGGCGCCATGGCTCGGTGGTGCGTTCCTGGCTGTTGGACCTGACCGCCGATTCGCTGGCCCGTGACAAGGAACTGGCCGATCTGCAGCCGTATGTGCCGGATTCCGGCGAAGGCCGCTGGACGGTGCTGGAGTCGGTGGAACTGGGTGTGCCGACCCCGGTGATCGCCGGCGCGCTGTATGCACGCTTCGCCAGCCGCGGCAACGACGATTACGGCATGAAGTTGCTGCAGATGATGCGCAACGCCTTTGGCGGTCACGCCATTGCCAAAAAATGACCTGATTAGGTAGCCAGCTCAGCAACTCGTCATGCCGGCGTCCCACGGGGATAACGGATTGTTCTTTGCTGAGGTAGCTACCACATCAAGAAAGGGATTGCGACCACGCCAGCGCCACGACGTGATCGCGTCCGGCCTGGCGCCGGGCTGCCGGGTGGCTGATCGCCGCCCAATAAAAAAACCCCGCGAAATTGCGGGGTTTTTTTATTGCTATGTCCCAGAACCATGTTGTGTCACAGAACCATGAGCAACCACTTCATCATACCGGCGTCCCACGGGGATTTCCTGCGGCCAAAGCCGGTATCCAGACTGTAGGGCACCTCGAAAAACTCCTGCAGCCCAAGCGTGTAAACTGGCATCCGTACAGAATTCGTAAGATACAACCATGAAGCGCCGCTCTGCCATCAAAACCGACCTGTTTGCCGCTGATCTCCATCGCGACAAGATCGACGATCTGGGCGATCCGCTGCAGCGCATTGAGTGTCACATCGATTTTATGGCGTTGGCACAGCGGGTTGATGAAACGGCACCGAGGCCGATTAGCCTGCTGGGCGGACGGCCGCCGTTTCCGACGGAAACCATGGTGCGCATTTTGCTGCTCAAGCGCCTGTACAACCTGTCGGACGAGCAGATGGAATTCCAGTT
>NZ_ATZJ01000037.1 GCF_000428145.1 Chitinilyticum litopenaei DSM 21440
AGCTCCCGGCGGCGTCCCGAAAGCCCATGCTGTCGAGCATCTGCTTGAAGAGCACCAATCCGCCCCAGGCGGTGACCTCGCGGTTGCTGAAACTGATCGAAAACCCATCTCCCTGCAGCGGCAGCCCGGCCATGTCTACCTCTTATGTGGCTGATTCATGAAGGTTATTGCTAATGGAATCCATTAGAAATGCCCCGGCTTGATGCCGTAGCGAAGACCCACTGCCTTGCCGCAAGCTTGCCTCAAATGCTTGGGAAATGGCTAATGGATAATCTGGGATGAAATCAGCGCCACGGTGGGCACCTACGATTACTATCGCGCCGAAGCCGATGTGAACCGCCTGCTGGCCGAGAATGTCGCCGCCCGCCTGAACCTGATGGTGCAGGAAGCCGGCAGCTTCCGTGACGGCGCGGAAATGAACCGCTGGGGCTTTGCACCCAGCCTGGCCATCGATGCCGGCGACAAGACCAAGATCGTGCTGTCCTATCTGCATTATCAGGAAGACAACGTCCCCGACTATGGCGTGCCGTATTTCGAAGGCAAGCCGCTCGGCCCGGCCGACCGTTTCTACGGCCTGAACAAGTTCGACTATGAAAAGACCAAGTCCGACGTGTTCACCGCCGACATCACCCACGAGCTGGCGCCCGGCGTGCAGCTGCGCAACATGACCCGCTATGGCGAGTACGAGCTCGACATGTCGGCCACCGCGCCCGGCCTGAACCTCAACAGCACCGGCGGCGTGCTGACCGACAACACCGAAATCCGCCGCAGCCGCAAGCTGCGCATGCGCGATCAGGACATCTTCTCCAACATCACCGAAGTCACCGGCAAGGTCGATACCGGCGCCGTGCGCCACACGCTGCTGGGCGGCATGGAGCTGACCCGCGAAAACCTGCTGACCACCGCGCGTTCTTCGCCGTGCACGCTGCCGTCGACCACCTACGGCAATCCGGACCCGTTCCGCGATTACAGCTGCGGCGCGCTGAACACCACCGGCTATTCCGATTCGCGCGCGGATACCTATGCCTTCTACGCGCAGGACACCATCGAACTCTCCCCGCAATGGAAGCTGATCGCCGGCGCGCGCTGGGATCATTTCGCGGTGAAGTTCGACCAGCAGCCGCAAGCCACCGGCCGTGACCGCACCGATCGCGTGTGGAGCTACCGCACCGGCGTGCTCTACCAGCCCGACGCCGTGCAATCGTATTACGCCTCCTACGGCACCTCGTTCAACCCGTCCGCCGAATCGTATTCGCTGGATGCGCGCGGCACCGATACCCCGCCGGAAAAGAACCGCAATATGGAAATCGGCGCCAAGTGGGATCTGTATGACGGCAGGCTGGCCCTGCGCACCGCGATCTTCCGCAGCGAAAAAACCAACGAGCGCGTGACCGACATCGAGCCGGGCGGCGCGCCGCAGGCCTACCTGCTCACCGGCCGCCGCCATACCGACGGCCTGGAGCTGGAAGCCGCCGGCAAGCTCTCCGACAAGTGGCAGGTGTTTGGCGGCTGGGTGTGGATGGATCCGGTGATCGACGCCGTCGGCCCGACCGCCAACCCGAACGAAGTCGGCAACATGCCGGAAAACGCGCCCAAGTACACCGGCAATCTGTGGACCACCTATCAGCTCACCCCGGAATGGAAGATTGGTGGCGGTTTCAACGCCGTCGGCAAGCGCTACACCAGCAATGCCAATACCACCTATCTGCCGGCCTATATCCGCACTGACTTGATGGCCGAGTGGACTTACCGCGATTATTCGGTACAGATGAACGTGTACAACCTGTTTGACAAGGACCACTACGAAGGCCTGTATCGCGGCTTCGCCGTACCGGGCACCGGGCGCACCTTCCGCCTGACTGCCAAGTATGCGTTCTAAGCCCATGTAGTTCTTGCCCTGCAGGGCAATACCCGGGCTGGCATGTGGTCAATGACCCCATGCCAGCCCTTTTTCTGGAGTTGCCATGCTCTTGCACATTCCCGGCGTGCTCGACGCCGCCACCGTCGCGGCCTGTCGGCAGCGACTCGACGCCGCCAACTGGCTCGATGGCCGCATCACCGCCGGCAGCCAGTCCGCCAAGGCCAAGCACAACGAACAGCTGCCCAACGACGACCCGGCCGCCGAGGCGGTACGTGCCGTCATTCTCGCGGCGCTGGAGAAGAACGAACTGTTCTTCTCGGCCGCGCTGCCCAAAACGATCTTCCCGCCGCTGTTCAACCGCTACGGGCCGGGGCAAACCTTCGGCAATCATGTCGACAACGCCTTTCGCCGCGTGACCGCCACCGGCGCATGGGTGCGCAGCGACCTGTCGGCCACGCTGTTCTTCGCGGAGCCCGACGAATACGACGGCGGCGAGCTGGTGATCGAAGACACCTATGGCCTGCACGAAGTGAAGCTGCCGGCCGGCGACCTGATCCTCTACCCCTCGTCCAGCCTGCACCGCGTCGAGCCGGTCACGCGCGGCACGCGCGTGGCGTCCTTCATGTGGCTGCAGAGCATGGTGCGCGACGTGGGCGAGCGCCTGCAGCTCTTCGAGCTGGATTGCGCGATTCGCCAGCTGCGCAGCGAACACGGCGACACGCCGGTTGCCGTGCAGCTCACCGGCGTGTACCACAACCTGCTGCGCCGCTGGGGCGAGGTATAGCGCGGCGGCCGGTCGGATGCCGGTGAGCGGGCAGACGTGATTTAATGGGCGCCTTCCTGGGAGTTGTCATGTCCTTGCCCGAAATCGCCGGTTTCATCCTTACCCTGCTGGCCATCACGCTGGCCGCGCGCGGCCATGTGCTGACCTGGCCGCTGCAGCTGGTGGCCAGCGCGCTGTATGTCGCACTTTTCCTCGAGTACCACCTGTTTGGCGAGGCCGCCCTGCAGGGGATTTACGCCGTGCTGGCCATCTACGGCTGGTGGCACTGGTGGCACGGCACGGCGCAACACGCCTTGCCGGTCAGCTGCATGAGCCGGCGCGAGATGCTGCTGCTTGGTACTGCGGCGGCACTGGCCACGCTGGCGCTGGCGCAGTTCCAGATCCATTTCCTGCCCACCGACGTGCCGGTACTGGATTCGGCGATTTTCTGCTTTGGTCTGCTGGCGCAATGGCTGCAGGCGCAAAAGCGCCTGGAAAACTGGGCCTGCTGGATCGTGCTTGATCTGCTGGCCGCCGGCATCTATGTGCACAAGGCGCTCTACCTCACGGCGGTCCTGTATGTGCTGCTGGCCATTCTGGCGGCCTGGGGCTGGCGCCGCTGGCAACGCGAGCTGGCGGCATGAGCCGGCGCATCGCGCTGGTCGGCCCCGAATCGTGCGGCAAGACCACGCTGGCGCGCGAGCTGGCGGCCGAACTTGCCGCACCCTGGGTGCCGGAGTTCGCACGCAGCTGGTTTGCCGCGCGCGGCAGCAGCGACTACACGCTGGATGACATCGTGGCGATCGCGCGTGGCCAGCTGGCGCTGGAAGACGAGCTGGCCAGTCCGGGCTGGCTGGTGTGCGATACCAATGTGCTGGTCTGCGTGATCTGGGCCGAGGTGCGCTTCGGGCAATGCCCGCCCGAACTGGCGATGCTGTGGCGACCGCAGGACTATGCCTTGCACCTGCTGCTCAGCCCGGACTTGCCCTGGCAGCCCGATCCGCTGCGCGAAAACCCGCTCGACCGCGAACAACTGTTCGAGCTGTACCGGCAAGGGCTGCAGATCGCCGGCGTGCCCTTTGCCGAGGTGAGCGGCAGCGGGGCGCAGCGGCTGGCCTGCGCACAGGCGGCGCTTGCATCACTTGGAACAACGGGTCGTTAAGCCGAGATGTTCCGCGCCAAATGATCGAGCCAGCCGGAATGGGATTCCTGTGTGTTCAAGTCAGGCCTGGATCGATAGGGGCAATGACTGCTGGCAAATCGCGGATGGCCCGATCACTCGCCCGGGAGTCTATTGATCCGGCCCGCTGATGTTTTCATATTGTAGGAGCGAGCTTGCTCGCGATAAGCAACGCTTCGCGAGCAAGCTCGCTCCTACAGAAATTCATGCTTCTGAGGGCCGGATCAATAGCGCTCAGCACGCCAGAATTTCCTTGAGGAATTCCAGCCGCTGCTTTTCCTGTGTGCTGACCGCACTGCGCAGGAAGCCCCCGCCGGAGGCCGAGGCGATGCTGTGCCCCAGCTGGTAGAGCTTGCGGCGGACATATCTGGCCTGCATGTCGTCATGGTGGGCGTCGATGCAGCGGCGGGCTTCGCGCAGCAGGGCGTCCAGCACCATCAGCGCCTGTGTTTCCGGGTCGCTGTCGATCAGCCGCCATGGTTCGTTCAGGTAGCGGCTGAACTGGGGCAGGATGTCCGGCAGGGCGCGCTTCATCAGCTGGCCGAAGGTGTTGTCCATCTGGGCGAGCTTGCCCAGCTCGTCGAAAAGGGCGTCCTGCTCCTTGCTGTCCTAGCTTTGCTCGCCGCCCAGCACGAAGGCATAGACCAGCACCGGCGCTGCCTGCATGAAGCTGGCTGCCCGTGAATCCGGCTGACCGGCCGCAGACTGTGTGTCCTGCGTGGCGGCGTCGGCCTCTTCGCCAGCCAGTTCCGGCGCAAACTCCAGCGCGCAGCGGTAAAGCGTATCCGTCCCGGCCAGGGCAAACTTCACGGCCTGCAGCACCTGCACGCCACGATCGTCACTTTCCAGCAGCACGGACGAAAAGGCCGTCTGTGCAAAGGTGGGCTGGCGTCCGGCAAAGTAATCGGCGTAATTGCGCCATTGCCAGTGCTGGCTGGCATTGCGGCGGATGACTTCACCCAGATAGCCGCCCAGCGCCAGCACCAGGGTGGCCACATCCTCATTCGGCATGCCCTGGTATGCCGCTCCGGCGCTTGCGGCATAGTCATCCAGTGCCTTGAGGCTTGCCAGGCTGAAATCGAGTCTGTCACGCGGCACGCGGTCTGCCAGCGGCAAGGGCTTGCCTTCGAGCACGGTGCCGCCCAGCAACACGTCGACATACATCAGCATGCCGCCGGCCACGTCATCGCCGTGGTGTTTGTGTGCGGCATGGGCGGCAAACCACGCTGGAATCGCGTATTCGCTGCCGCCGATGATGCGGTTCAGGCTGTGGTTGAGCGGGAAGCACAGCGTGCCGTCGCCGAATTGCACCGCCGGCCAGCGCAGCCCGCAGCCGCGCTCGACCAATCCCCATTGCCCGCCGTTTTCCAGCCGCATGGCCTCGCCCAGGGCGAAGCCGGTCAGTTCGGCCCAGTTGGCAGCGGCCTTGCTGTAGGTTTTTTGCGGCTTGCCCTGCTGCTCGCGCAGATAGAGCTGGTGAATCTGTTCGAGGATGGCGTCAAACCGGGCGGCGCCGCCGGCATTGAGCGCCGGGGCTGCGCCAAAGCGCTGCCTGGCTTCGGCCAGAAAGGCCTGGGTTTTGATGGCGCGTTGGCGATACAGCGCATGATCGGCCACGAAGCGTGGCCGGCTTTCACCGGCGCCGAACAATTGCTCGCCCGAATTGACGATGGTGCCGCTCAAGCCTTGCGGCATATTCTGGCTTTCCAGCAGTTGCAGGCTGGCTTCGTTCGATGTGAAACAAAGCCGCAGCGCGTAGCCGGGATTGCGGTTGAGTGCGCTGCGCAGGCGCAGCAGGTGGTTGTAAATGCCGCGCAGCGTCGCCGGATTGCAGGCGGCGGCGCTGAGTGGCAGATCCAGTTGCAGCGTCTTGCCATCCTGTCGGTCAATGACGAAAAATCGCGCTCCATCCTGATCGCCGTGGTGCAGTACCGGCCATTGGCTGGCGCTGTCCGGCACGTGCATTTCCGGCCACAGCTGCTGCGGTGCGACCACGCGGCACAGCATGCCGCTGCAGCCTTCTCGCATGCTGGCCGGCAAGTCGGCGGCGCTGCCGTGCACGTGATAGATGCAGGCCAGTTCGCCATCGAAAACAAAGCCGCCCAGGCGATCGAGCACGGCAAAGGCCAGCTGGCGCAATTTCTCGGTGCAGCCGGGCCGGGTCAGTGTCAGGCAGCGGGTCTCGCCCTGAGCGTCGGCAACCAGATACGCTGAGGCGGCGATTTCCAGATCGTGAAAGCGGAACGACGGGTCGCCATCGTTTTCATCGAGATCGGCCTCGCCATGCGGGCCGAGCAGGGCCAGCAGCTCGGCGCGGGAGTACGTGGCTGGCCGGCCCTGCAGGAAGGGCTGGAAAAACAGGAAGTGGCTCATGGCGTGATGGAAGAATAGTGGTGAAGTGGCGGCCAGGGGTATCCATCTGTAGCCATTTTATGGAAATGGCTACAGGGCAATAGATTGCCGGGTATCAGCAGCGCAGCGCCTGCTTGAGCCGGTCCAGCCGCGCTTGCTCTTCGCGGCTGACGGCGCTGCGCAGGAAGCCGCCGCCCGAGGCAGCGGCTACGGTGGCGCCGAGGTTGTACAGGCGGCGGCGCACATAGCGCGACTGCATTTCGTCGCCCAGCTCGGCATCGAGCACATCGGCGGCCGCGCTCAGCAGGGTGAGGCTGGCCGCTTCGAAGCTGGCGTCGATCTTTTCCAGAATGCCGAGGATCATGCCGAAATAGGCGGCCTGGTTGGACGCCATCGTTTCCAGATTCAGCGCGATCAGGCGACCGAAGAAATTGTCGAGCTTGGCCAGCCCCTGCACTTCGCTGAGGAAGGCCTGCGTTTCCTTCGCATCGGCCTTGCCATCGGCGAGACCGATGTAGACGAGCACCAGGCCCGGCGCGGTCACCAGCAGTTGCTGCGCCGATTCGGAGCGATGATCTGCTGCGGATTGCGCTGCCGTGCTGCTGCCACTTTCCGGCTCCAGTGCGAGTTCGCGGGCCGCCGGGGTGGCCTGCGGCTCCAGCGCCAGCTCCTGCTTGCCTGCGGGCGGCGTGTACTGCGGTGTGACCGTGATTTTCTCGGCGTAGGGCTTGGTCTTGCTTTCCCTGTACAGCGGCGCTTGCAATTTTCGGCTGATGGTCGAATGGATCGTGTCGGACGGCTCCAGCAGGACACCGAGCACATAATTGAACGGCAGCGCGAGCAGATCGTCTTCGCGCACCAGCATGGCGGCGAAGGCCGGATTGTCGGGCAGTCGCTCGTCGGCCGGCGTGTCCTGCGGCGCACGCAGCGCCATGTATTCGTCGTAGTTCATCCACAGCCAGTGCTGCGCGCTATTGCGGCGCAATACCTCGCCAACATAGGCGCCGGTGCTGCGCAGCAGCTCGCCCCGGGTCATCAGGTCGTCCAGATCGTGCCCGGCGAAGGTGCACAGGAAGCGATCCAGTTCGCGCAGCGATTCCGGCGTGAAATCGAGTTTCGCGCGCGCCAGGCGTTCGATGCCCTGGATTTCCCCCAGGCCGGCGACCAGCTGGTCGGCGTAATCGCTGATGCGCCCGGCCAGGTCGCGTGCGCCGGCGGAGCGTGCCTTTTGCGGCAGCCAGTGCTGCTGGAAGCTGTGCTGCAGGTCAAATTGCTTGCCGCCGATGATGCGGTTGAGTACCTGCTGTTCCGGCCAGCAATGCCCCTGCTGGCTGTTCAGCATCAGCACATTCCAGCCGATTCCGCCGCGCTGCAGCGTGCCCCATTGCGCGCCCAGCTCGGCGCGCAGCACTTCGCCCAGCCAGGCGCCGGCCAGCCGCGCCCAGTTGGCCGCCGCCTTGCTGTGCCATTCGCTTGGCCGGGCGGTGCGCTCCTGCAGGTAGAGCTGGTGGATTTTCTCCAGCAGCTGCTCCAGCTGCGGCAGGCTGCCGGCACTCAGTTCCAGCTGCAGATTGAATTTCTGCAGCACCTGCTGGCGGAATTGCTCACTCAGGCGGCGCGCCGTGCGGTGTGTCTCGGCGTTGGCGACAAAGGCGGCCGGGGCCGGGTCTTCGCTGTCCGCCGGGGCCTTCACGGTCATGATCGTATCCATGAGTGCGGCCATCGAGTCGAAATCGATGGCGGTCTTCAGCTCATGTTGCACGGTGACGCAGTTGACGGCATTCACCAGCTCCTGCTGGATGCTCAGCGTGCCTGGATTGCCGGCCGCGTGGCAGAGCGCAATCGGCAGCGTGTAGGCGCCGTTGCTGTTCTGGGCATCGAGCAGCAACTCACTGCGCGTCTTGCGCTCCGGGTGCTGAAAGGCGAGCTTGACCTTGGGGCGGCTGGCCGGTGGCAGAAAGGTGCCTTCGGGCCACAGCTGTTGCGGCGAGCGGATGCGTTGCTGCTGGCCGCACAGCTTGCCGCGCATGCGCGCGGGCAGGTCGCCGAGTTCGCCATGGACGTGGTAGAGCGTACCCAGCTCGTCGTCGAATACAAAGCAGTTCAGCTTGTCCAGCAGCTCGAAGACCAGCTTGCGCAGCGGGTCGCCAAACTGCGGATGCAGGAAGGAGAGGCAGTGGCAGTCGCCCTCCGCCGAGCTGGCAATCAGCGCCGAGCTGGCGATGTCGTTGCCGGCGAAGCGGAATTCGCCGATTTCTCCGCCATCGTGCCACTGACCGAATGGCCCCAGGGTGTCGAGCAGGGTGCGCTTGCAGACCGAGTGCAGCTGTCCATTGCGAAACTGCTGCAGGTAGAGATTCATGGCCATGAGTGGAGGGATCCGGTAGCGGGTTGCGTGATGGCCAGAATCGTAAATGTCGGCCGTCTCCAAGCTCAAGTAAAAACGATGAATGCCAGTTGTCAGCCTCGTGAGTGTTGTTTTGATATCCCGCGCCAGATCGTGGCACCTGTGGCAAAATAGAACATTCGTTCACTTTGTAAGGACTTGCCATGCAGCAACGCCTGAATCTGATTTTGCTCGGCGTCGATGACATTCCCCGCAGTGCGGCCTTCTACGCCGCGCTGGGCTGGCCGGCCGCACCCAGCTCGCATGCGGGCTTCGTCAAGATTGATCTGGGCGGGGTGGTGCTGGGGCTGATTTCCCGGCGCGATCTGGCGGCCGATGCCGGTCAGCCCGATTCACAGCCCGTTCAAGCTGCACACAGTGCGCTGGTGTATCTGGCACGCCAGCCAGACGAGGTGGCTGCTGCGCTGGCGCTGGCTGTGCAGCATGGCGGCAAGCTGGTCAAGCCGGCCACGACCACCGCCTGGGGGGTGGCCGGCTATTTCCGCGACCCGGACGGGCATCTGTTCGAGGTGTGCTACGAGGATGGCTGGGTGTTTGACGAGGCAGGAAGATTGCTGGTCTGATTTGCCAGGCTTTTTTATTACTGCGCGCGCGCCCCTTTGCCCGGCTAGGTTCTGTTGATGGTTGGTTCTGGCGGGAATAATTTCTGGATGCCATCGTCCGCATCCAGACGGCACTCCGCTTGCTGCTCGTGGCTCAGTTGCTGCCGCTCATGCAGGCGCTCGACTGCCGTGCCGCGACAGATGCTGCAGGGGGAGTGCTCGTAGATCCAGTGCAGGCTGGCGGAGTGATCGACCCCTGCGTTATGGGTATCAGCGTCCAGCTCCAGCAGGTCCGAGGCTATGTCATGCGCGACATCGTCATCGTCGATCGGCAAAGCGGCCAGAACAAGCTGCAGCAGCGCTGAGTCGAGCTGTGCGGCGTTGCGGGCAAAGAGCGGCAGCAGTGTGTAGTCCTGGGGTGTGGCTTGCAGGCGGCTCAGCGCTTGCCGTGCGACTTCCGGATGCTGCAGCTGTCCCAATGCCACCCGAGTGGCTGCACGTATTTCCTGATGCTCCTTGTCCAGCCAGCCCAGCAGTTTTTCGGGCAATTCGGGTAATGGCGTACGGCGGAACACCCAGAGCAGACGCAGGCAGGCCTCGTCGTCATCACTGTCCAGCAAGGCTTGCAGCACCTGGCGCAGACCGTCGGCACTGGCATGGCGGCCAAAGCGGGCGTAGAAACTCGGATAGTTTTCTGCATGTTGCCGGGCTTGCGCAATGATGCGCTCGACCGGCCACTTGCGCAGAAAGCGCGTCTTGTAGTCCTCGGCGTCTCCGGCGGTATCGGCGGCGGGCGTGTCTTGGGATTTGCAAAAGGCCAGCCAGGCGGCCAGGGCGGCATCGTGCTTGGCAGCTTGCCGCAGCGCGCTGCCTGCCGTTTCATCCAGGCCGGCGTCTTCTTGCAGAGAGTCCAGAAACGGCCAAGCTTCGGCCTGGTCTTCGGGGTGGGCGATGAGCCGGGCGCCGGCACGGCGAACGGTCTCGATCAGCGCGGGCAGGCCGTCGAGTTTCACCCATTCCTCATGCAGCGTCAGCCAGTCCCAGTCCAGGGTACAGGCCATCGCAGCGGCGCGCAGCCGGTCTGCCAGCACCGCGTCACCGGCGCGTGCCAGTTCGCCGGCCAGCTCGACGCACTGAACGGGGGCGGGAGCCACGTCATCGTCATCCGGTTCTGCTGCGGGCCAGTTTGCCAGTTGCGCCAGCAGCTGCGGGCGTACGGCAGAGATCAGTTCGGGGTGCTCCGCCAGCAGTTCGGCCAGCCAGGGGGCGCGGCTGGCTTCGCATTGCCGGTCGTGGCGCGTGTCACGCAGGCAGGCATCGACGATCTGGGTCTCAAGGCCGGCCGTGCCGTGCTGCTGCAAGCAGCGGCGTGCGCGGCCGTGGCCGCGGCGCAGCCAGGTGAGGATAGCGGTCTGATCGTTGCGGGTCATGCTGGCACTCTACTGGGTCCGCGGTTTTGCAGCGTTATGCTGACTCAAAATAGATCTCCCTGGCTGGGGGACGGCGCATCCACGCTGATGCCTACTTCGCCGTCGGCCAGGTGCAGCGTGGCGTGCGTGCGTGGTGGCAGTTGCGCGACGCTGGCGGCAAGCCGGCCGTTGTCCAGCGTCACATAGCCGTAGCCGCGCGCCAGCACGGCGCGGGGGTTGAGCGTGTCCAGGCGGATGCGCGCGTAGGCGAGGCGCTGCTGCTGCTCGCCCAGCTGGCGGTGTGCGGCCGTGTGCAGGCTCTGCTGCAGCCGCTCCAGCCGGTGCGTCAGCGGCGCGAGGTCGGGTTGCTGGCGCTGCAGTCGGCGCTCCAGCTGTGCCAGCTGCAGGCGTGACCGAGATACTTGCTGGTGTATGGCGTTGCGGGCTTTGTTGGCGATGGCCTGTAGCGCCATACCTTGCAATCGAAGCGTTTCGCCGGGATGGCGCAGGCGCCGGCCCAGCTGGTCGAGCTGCTGGGCGCGGTTGCCCAGCGTGCGCGCCATGGCGCGCGCCAGTTGCGCGTCGAGCATGTTGAGGCGCTGCTGCCAGTGCGCGCGGTCGGGGCTGGCGAGCTCGGCCGCGGCAGTCGGCGTCGGCGCGCGCACGTCGGCGACAAAGTCGGCGATGGTGAAATCGGTTTCGTGGCCGACCGCGCTGATGACCGGCATCGGTGCGGCGGCAATGGCGCGCGCCAGCGCCTCGTCGTTGAATGCCCACAGGTCTTCCAGGCTGCCGCCGCCGCGGCCGACGATCAGCACGTCAACTTCATTACGCGCGCTGGCCGTTTTCAGCGCGGCCAGCAGCTCGGCGGGCGCCTGCGCGCCCTGCACGGCGCTGGGATACAGAATGATGGCGATGCCCGGCCAGCGCCGGCGCAAGGTGCTGAGCATGTCGCGCAGTGCAGCGCCCGATGGCGACGAGACGATGCCGATGCGGGCAGGGAAGGCCGGCAGCGCGCGCTTGCGGCTGGCGGCGAACAGGCCCTCGGCGTCGAGCTTTTTCTTCAGCGCCTCGAAGGCGGCAAACAGCGCGCCGCTGCCGGCCGGGCGCATCGCTTCCACCGTGAGCTGGTAATCGCCGCGCGCCTCGTACAGGCTGACGACGGCGCGGATTTCCACCTGCAGACCATCGAGCGGGCGAAAGTCGAGCAGCGCGGCGCGGTTGCGGAACATCACGCAGCGCACCTGGGCGGCGCTGTCTTTCAGCGAGAAGTAGCAGTGGCCGGAATCGTAGCGCTTGAAGTTGGAAATCTCGCCCGCCACCCACAGCACCGGCAGGCTGCCTTCGAGCAGCTGGCGCACGCTGCGGTTCAGTTCGGAAACCGAAACTACACCCTGTGACGGGCTTGACAAATGCGTGAACAAGGGATTTTTCCTCGATTTAATCCACACGCGCCAGCTTTGTTGCGGCATTGCGGCAGATTCGCAAGCTGTAGTTGATAAATGTTGCTCAAGTTTTTGAATTTAAAGGTTTTTGATCTTGCGCCATTTTTTGCGGCAAAGCCGGAAAATGCAGGCAGGATGCGGCTTGGGCGGTCGTTTCTGCAGCTTCTCCACAAAGTTATCCACAGCATTTGTGAGCAAGCCGAAAATGTTCTTTTGCAACACGGATTTGCGATCGCGACGCGCTGATCCCTTCCACCGTTTGCCCAATCCGTTTAAAGTAGCGCGATTCTATCAGGGCATCCGCGGGACCGCCCAAGCCCGGCTGGGGCCTGCTGTCCCGCCCATATCTATTCAGGAAACGCACATGTTGTTGCTCGACATCATCGAGGCCGCTGGCTGGCCCATCTGGCTGATCATTTTTTCGTCGATCGCCGCCGTGACCATCATCATCGAGCGCCTGCTCAGCCTGCGCAAAAAGCTGGTGCTGCCGCACGGACTGCTGGCGCAGGCGGTGCAGGAATACCGCAACCACGGTGTCAGCGCCGAAATGCTGCAAAAACTCGCTGCCAGCAGCCCGCTGGGGCGCGTGCTGGCCGCCGGCCTGAAGAACGTCAAGAGCTCGCGTGAAATCATGAAAGAGTCGATCGAAGAGGTCGGTGGGGTGGTGGCGCACGAGCTGAACCGCTACCTGAACACGCTGGGCACGATTGCCGCGATCACCCCCTTGCTGGGCCTGCTGGGTACCGTGATCGGCATGATCGAAATCTTCGGCGCGCAAAATCCGACCACCGGCCACAATCCGGCGCAACTGGCGCACGGCATCTCGGTGGCGCTGTACAACACCGCCGGCGGCATTGTCGTGGCCGCACCGGCGCTGCTGTTCTATCGCTACTTCCGCGGCAAGGTCGACGGCTTCATCGTCGAAATGGAACAGCAGGCCGTCAAGCTGGTCGAGGTCGTCCACGGCGACCGTCATCACTGAGCGGGGGCGCGATGAACTTTCGCAAGGGCCGCGAGCGGGAAGAACCGGAAATCAATTTCATCCCGCTGATCGACGTGATTCTGGTCATCCTGATTTTCGTGATGGCCACGACCACCTATTCCAAATTTGCCGAGCTGAAGATCAACCTGCCCAGCGCCGATGCCGAAGTCAGCGAGGAGCAGCCGAAAACCATCCAGATCGCGGTGACGGCCAATGGCCAGTATGTGATCAATGGCAAGACGGCGGCCTTCATCAGCGCCGAGGCCTTCGCGGTCGAGCTGCGCAATGCCGCCGGCAGCGACGACGTCGATCCGATGATCGTCGTGAACGCCGACGCCCAGGCCACGCACCAGAGCGTGGTCAATGTGATGGAGGCGGCGCGCATCGCCAACTACGGCAAGCTGACCTTCGCCACGCAGACGCAGGCGAAGTAAGGCTGATCAGGGAACACGGGGCGCAAGCCCCGTTTCTTTTGCAAAACATTTGCAGAACATCCGCAGGGTGCGATCAATGCCGCTTCCCGTCCGTGGTTTGAATTACCTGCTTGCCCTGGTCTTGCTCTGGCTGGCGCTGTCTGGCTTGTGGCAGATTGTTGCCGCGCACCAGGGCCTGGGTGGGCTCTGGATGCCATCACTATGCCTGCTTACCGTGATCGGCTTGCTGCGCCGCGTGGCCTGGGGGCGCTTTCTGTTTTCCTGCATCAGTCTGTATTTCGCCCTGACAGCGTTCGCTTTGCTGCTGCCCTTGAATGACGATGTGACTGCGGGTGGGCCACTACTTGAACGCCTGCTCGGATTTGGTCCGCCGGGCTGGGTCTATTGGCTGACGATTGTTCTGACTGTGGTGCTGATTTTGTTGCCTGCGCTGATGATAGGCTGGCGCAAAGCCTGGTTTCGCCCGGTCTGGTGGTAACAAAGTTCAAGCAGTCTGTGGCTTGCTATTTCTTTTCGAATTGGGCGAATTCAGTGAGTTTGCAAAGCTGGGTTGAATCGCGCTGGTATGGACGGCGAGGGCTGTTTGCCCTGTTGCTGGCGCCGCTGGCACAGCTGTTTGGCGTGCTGGCCGCGCGGCGCAGGCGAGGCCAGTTGCAGTGCGCCGTGCGCTTGCCCGTTCCCGTTGTCGTCGTCGGCAACATCAGCGTCGGCGGTACCGGCAAGACGCCGCTGACCATCCATCTGGCGCAGGCGCTGAGTGCGCAGGGCTGGCGGCCGGGCATTGTTTCCAGGGGGTATGGCGGTACAGCCAAGGTACCTGTTAGGGTGCGGGCTGATAGTGATCCCGGGTATGTTGGTGACGAGCCGGTATTGCTGGCGCGTGCCAGTGGCGTGCCGGTGTTTGTCTGCCATGATCGCGCGGCGGCGGGGCAGGCCCTGCTGGCCGCGCATCCCGCAGTGAATGTCATTCTCTGTGATGACGGGCTGCAGCATTACCGGCTGGCGCGCGATGTCGAGATCGCCGTCATCGACGGCGCGCGCGGGCTGGGCAACGGCTTGCTGCTGCCGGCCGGCCCCTTGCGCGAGCCGCCCTCCAGGCTGGGCGGCTGCCAGGCCGTGGTGATCAACGGCGCCAGTGACACGCACTGGCACGCGCGGCAGCATCTGATGACGCTGCAGCCGGGCGACTGCTACCGGCTGGATGCGCCGGACCTGCGCTGCCGCAGCGCCGACTTGCCGCAGCCGCTGACGGCGCTGTGCGGCATCGGCAATCCGCAGCGTTTTTTCGCCACGCTGCGCGCTGAGGGCGCGCAGTTTGCCGAGCGGGCGCTGGCGGATCATCATGACTTTGTTCCGGGCGATCTGCCGGCGGGGACGCTGGTCGTGACCGAAAAGGATGCAGTGAAGCTGGCCGCCATGCCCGGTTTGGGGACGGCCGGTGCTAGAATCTGGGTTTTGCCGGTCCGCGCCGCGCTCGCGCCGGATCTGGCCGCATGGTTAAACGAGGAATTGCATGGACGCCAAACTGCTGGAAATTCTGGTCTGCCCGGTCTGCAAGGGCCCGCTGGTGTATGACAAGGCCGCGCAGGAGCTGATCTGCAAGGCTGACCGTCTGGCTTTCCCGATCAAGGACGGGATTGCCGTGATGCTGGAAAGCGATGCGCGCGAACTGGCGGCGGACGAAGATGTTGCTGGCTGAGGCTAAGGATTTCGTCGTCATCATCCCGGCGCGGCTGAAATCGACCCGCCTGCCGGACAAGCCGCTGGCCGATATCGGCGGCAAGCCCATGGTGGTGCGTGTGGTCGAGCAGGCGCTCCAGTCCGATGCCGGGCTGGTCACCGTCGCTTGCGACGACATGGCAATTCAGGATGCCCTGGCGCAAGCCGGTTACGCCTGCATCCTCACCCGCAGCGACCATGCTTCCGGCACCGACCGGCTGGCCGAAGCCGTCGACCGGCTGGCGCTGCCCGATGCCACCATCGTGGTCAATGTGCAGGGTGACGAGCCGCTGATCGACCCGCAACTGATCAATGCCGTGGCCGCCGCGCTGGCCGCCAATCCGGCCTGGGACATGGCAACTGCCAGCCATGCCATCGCGGATTGCGCTGACTTCTTCAACCCGAACTGCGTCAAGGTCGTGAGTGCCGCCGACGGGCGCGCGCTGTATTTCAGCCGCGCGCCGATTCCCTGGCCGCGCGACCAGTTTGCCGCCGACCGGGAGCGCCTGCCCGCCGGCCTGAATGCCCAGCGTCATATCGGCATTTACGCCTACCGCGCCGGCTTTCTGCGCACCTATGGCCAGCTGGCGGCTTCGCCGCTGGAAGGCTTCGAGGCGCTGGAGCAATTGCGCGTGCTCTGGCATGGCCACGCCATCGGCGTGGTACAAACCGCACAAGCACCGGCACCCGGCGTCGATACGCCGGAAGACCTGGAAAAGGCCCGTGCCGCCTTTGCCCTGCGTCCGGATTGATGATCCGCCAGCACGGCCAGGGACAGATCCAACCATTCAACCCCACAGGAAAGAGACGATGCGATTGATTCTTCTGGGCGCTCCGGGCGCCGGCAAGGGTACCCAAGCCAACTTCATCCGCGAGAAATTCAATATTCCGCAGATTTCCACCGGCGACATGCTGCGCGCTGCGGTGAAGGCCGGCACGCCGCTGGGTCTGGAAGCCAAGGCCATCATGGATGCCGGCGGCCTGGTGCGTGACGACATCATCATCGGCCTGGTGAAGGAACGCATCGCCCAGCCGGATGCCGCCAACGGCTTCCTGTTCGACGGTTTCCCGCGCACCATTCCGCAGGCCGAGGCGATGATCGCCGCCGGCGTGGACATCGACTACGTGGTCGAGATCGATGTGCCGGATGCCAGCATCGTCGAGCGCATGGCCGGCCGCCGCGTGCACGTGGCTTCGGGCCGCACCTACCACGTCAAGTTCAACCCGCCGAAAACCGAAGGCATTGACGACGAGACCGGCGAAGCGCTGATCCAGCGCGACGATGACAAGGAAGAAACCGTGCTCAAGCGTCTGGCTGTCTACCACGAGCAGACCGAAGTGCTGGTCGGCTTCTACGGCAAGATGGCGGCCAGCGGCGACGCCAAGGCACCGAAATACATCAAGATCGACGGCACCCGCGCGGTGGATGTCGTGCGCGACGAGGTGCTCAAGGCACTGGGCGCCTGACGAGCCGGACAAACCCCGCTGCGGCGGGGTTTGTTTTTGGTTATGTCCCAGAACCATGGTGTGTCACAGAAACATGAGAAACCCCTTCGTCATACCGGCGAAAGCCGGTATCCAGACGGCATTTTTAACTGGAACCACTGGATTCCGGCCTGCGCCGGAATGACGAGTTCAAGACCACAGCACGGTTTGTTACATAGCCTTGTTTTTGGTCGAGCGTCGATATGATTGACGGGTATGTGCTTGTAGCCCTTTCCTGGTAATGGCTATGGCTTGATGGTGTGGTAGGGTATATTGAAGGGGAAGGACGATGCGCTGGAATGACATGCGGGAGAGCGGCAACGTCGAGGACCGCCGCAACGAAATTGGCGGCGGCGGCCCGGCGTCCGGCGGTTTGTTCGCGCTGCTGCTCAATATGCTGGGCTTCAAGCGCGTGGCGCTGATTGTCGTCGCCGTCATCGGCGTGGGGCTCTTGCTGGGCAAGAGCCCGGTTGACATGCTGCGCATGCTGGGTCTGGTTGGGCCGGCGGGGCAGCGTCCGGCCGCCTATGAGCAAGGCCCGCGCGGCGCGGCCGACAACGAGCAGCACAGGGAAATGGTTGCGCGCATCCTTGGTGATACCGAAGACAGCTGGGGGCGGATTTTCCAGCAGAACGGCAAGACATATGCCCAGCCATCGCTGGTACTGTTCCGCGATCAGGTGCGCTCGGGCTGCGGCGGCGCCAGTTCGGCGGTGGGGCCGTTCTATTGTCCGGCCGACAGCAAGGTCTATCTCGACCTCGGCTTCTTTGACGAGTTGCACAAGCGCTTTGGCGCGTCCGGTGATTTTGCCCAGGCCTATGTGATTGCACACGAGGTCGGCCACCATGTGCAGAACCTGCTGGGAACGTCGGCCAAGGTTCACGAGCGCCAGCAGCGCGTGTCCAAGGCGCAGGCGAATGCGCTGTCGGTGCAGCTGGAACTGCAGGCCGATTGTTATGCCGGCGTCTGGGGGCACAGCGCGCAGCAGCGCGGTCTGCTCGAGGCCGGCGATCTGGACGAGGCGCTGAACGCCGCACACGCCATCGGCGACGACACGCTGCAAACGAAGGCCGGCGGGGCGGTGGTGCCGGATTCGTTCACCCACGGCAGCTCGGCAGAGCGCAAGCGCTGGTTCAAGCGCGGCTTCGAGTCCGGTGACCCGGCGCAGTGCAATACTTTCCAGTCCTGAGCAGGGCGGCGCTTGGCCGGTCGGATTGCTGCCGTATCGGTTACAATCGTGCATGCTTGCCGAATTCCTCCCCCCCCATTCCGATTTTTCCGCCATCCGCACCGCTTTTCTGCGTGATGGTGCGCTGATCCTGCGCGGCTTTGCCGATGCGCAGCGGCTGGCCGCCATTCGTGCCGCCGCGATGGCCGAGCTGGCGCGACGCGTGCCGCCCTTTGAGCTGGAAGCCGAGCTGGGCTATCCCGGGGCGCCGCAGCAGGCCGGCGAGGGCGCCGCGACGATCCGGCGTTTGCGCAATATGGCTGCACGTGATCCGGTATTCGCCGATTGGGCGGGTGATGCGCGCCTGCTGATGCTGGTCGGCCGCCTGCTTGGCGCGCGCGACATCACGCTGACCCAGGCGCATCACAACAGTCTGATGACCAAGCAGCCGAGCTTTTCCAGCGATACGCGCTGGCATCGCGACCTGCGCTACTGGCGCTTCAGCCGTCCCGAGCTGGTGTCGGCCTGGCTGGCGCTGGGCGAGGAATACCCGGACAACGGTGCGCTGGGCTTCATTCCCGGCTCGCACCAGACCGAGCTGCCGGACGAGGCCTTCGATGCGCTGGAGTTCCTGATTCCCGATCATCCGCTCGCTGCGCCACTGGTGGCGCGTGCCGAGTTTCCTGCGCTCAATCCTGGCGATGTGGTGTTGTTCGATGCGCGCACCTTTCACGCCGCCAGTCGCAACCGCACGACGCAGACCAAGTATTCACTGGTGTTCAGCTATCACGCCAGCGACAACCTGCCGCTGTCGGGCTCGCGCTCGGCCAGTCAGCCGGGAGTCGCTTACCGCTTGCCGGATCAGGGCTGAGGGCTGCCTTCGCGCCGCAGCGGCACGTCCCGACCGCCCTGGAAGACCTCGGCCATGTCGACGCTGAGAAGCAGGGTCAGCCGGAACTCGCTGCCCGTCGTTTCATAGCGCAAGGGGTAGCGCAGGTAGCCGCCGACCTGGCCGCGCTTGCCGTCGTCGCTGCCCGGAAGCCATGCCGGGCATTGGCCTTGCAGTTTGCATAGCCGCGTGACTCGTTGCGCCAGCAGACCGGTTTCGTCCGTGGCCTGCCGCCAGCTGTATTGCAGGCTAGCAAGCCCGGCAACCAGCAACAGCAGTGTCGCCAGCGGGCGCACCCAGCGCAGTGGCTGGCTGCGCCAGCGAAAAAGCCGCAGCATCAGCAGAAAGAGGCAGGGGATGAGCAGGATGCCGAGCAGGCCCAGCCAGAGAAAGGTGGCGCCGGGGCCGTTATTGCCCGAGGTGTTGAAGGCTTCGTTCAGCGGCAGCAGGAGCAGTAGCGCCGGCGGGCCGAGCTGCTCCAACCAGAATCGCAGTTTTATGGTGGGTATTGCTTTGCTTGCTAGCGGTGTCAATGGCTATGGCTGAATGGGATGTTAGGTATATGTCAGGCTTGCGCGGCGAGCCGGGGTTTGGCACTGTCCTGGCCGACCTTGGCCAGATCGACATGGCGCGGGCCGCCCTTCAGGTTCAGCAGCTGCAGCGCCAGATCGCCCAGCAGGGTCAGCGGCGGCTTGCCGTTCTCTTCCTGCGGCAGTTGCAGGCTGAAAGGCTGGCGCACCGGCTCGGCGCTCAGCGCGTCCAGCAAGTCGCTGGCGATGCCGGCGAACTGGCTGCGCAAGTCGCCTGCCGTCAGTGGCGTATTGGCCGGCGCGGCGCCCGGCGCGGCTTGTGATTGCGCGGCCGGCAGTTGCTGGCTGCTGCTGGCGTAGGCCGCTTCCTGCACGCGCTGGTAGCGCACTTCGATCTCGAATTCAAAGCTGCGGCCGTCCGCCGTGGTCAGCGTGCCGCGCCCGGTAAAGCTGCTGGCATCTTCCAGGCGGAAGGCCGCCGCCGAGGTGCTGCCCTCCGGGCCGCTGGCCTGGTAGGCCGCCGCAGCGGCGGTGGATTGCGCCGACAACTCGAAGCTGTCAAAGCTGACCTTCATGCCCTTGGCCGCCTCGCCAAACAGCGATTGTGCGAAGTCGCCCAGAAACTGTTGCGCCATGTCCACCGTGGCGCGTCCGAGCTGGCTGACGCGTTGCGCGAGCTTGTTCGTTTCCTGCGGGGCGGTCAGCGGCGTGCTGGCAACATTGTTCTTGCCGGCGGGGGTCAGATCGCGCTTGCCGGAGGCGGTGCCCTGCAGGGCATTGTTCATGGCGGAGTTGAGGCTGGAGAGCGAGGTCATGGCGATTATCCCGGAAGGCGGCTTGGGGCGCAGGCACGGCAGGCGCATGTGCAACGTATCGGCCCAGCATAAGCGTTTCTTGAGGCCGTCGGTCGATTTTTGCCGCAGGCAAGAAAAAAGGACGACCGGGGTCGTCCTTTTGTGCCGATCAGGAGGTGATCAGGCGGCGAAGCGTGCGGCAACCACATCCCAGTCGACCAGCTTCCAGAAGCCTTCCAGGTAGTTCGGGCGGCTGTTGCGGTAGTCGATGTAGTAGGCGTGTTCCCAGACGTCACAGGTCAGCAGGGCGACGTCGCTGGTGGTCAGCGGGGTGCCGGCGGCGCCGGTGTTGACGATGTCGAGCGAGCCGTCAGCCTTTTTCACCAGCCAGGTCCAGCCAGAGCCGAAGTTGCCGGCGGCGGAGGTGTTGAATGCCTTCTTGAATTCGTCGAAGGAGCCCCACTTGGCGTTGACGGCGTCAGCCAGGCTGCCAGCCGGAGCACGGTCGGCACCTTCTGCGTTCGGCTTGAAGCCCAGCCAGAAGAAGGTGTGGTTCCAGGTTTGCGCGGCGTTGTTGTACAGGCCACCAGCAGGAGCGGTCTTGACGATCTCTTCCAGGCTCTTCGACTCGTTGTCGGTGCCCTTGATCAGGTTGTTCAGGTTGGTGATGTAGGTCTGGTGATGCTTGCCGTAGTGATAGGACAGGGTTTCGGCGCTCATGTAGGGAGCCAGTGCGTCCTGGGCGTACGGCAGATCGGGCAGCTTGTGTTCCATGGGGTCTCCGGTGCAGGGGTTATTAACAGCCCCCAGAAGATAAGGGTGGTCCGGTGGCTTTTCAAGAGCCCGCGCCGGCCTGGTCCGGCTATCCGTGCCAGTCGTCTTGGCAAACCGGCAAAACCGCTGTCTGAACTGCAGAGGTACAACGTTCGCCCAGAAAGGCTGGAGCATGTCATGCGGCTTTCAATGATGTTGCTTTCTCTGTGGCCTCTGTGCTTGATTGGTTTTTTTGCCGGGGCAACAAGGCTTGCCAGACCAGTCCGGCTTTGTTCATTGCGCCCGGAGTTGGGCTGGCGTCGGGGGCTATGGTATCGTCTGCCTATGGCGCGCAAGGCCGCGCGCAGTCTGGAAAATGGTTTGCCCATGAGTATTCTTGCCCTGATTCTTGCCCTGGCGCTGGAGCAGTTGCGCCCGATCAGCAACCGCAATCCGCTGTATCTGGCGTTCGTGCGCGGCGCCAATCGGCTGGAACGCAATCTGAATGCCGGCGAATACCGCAATGGCGTGTATGCCTGGCTGATTGCCGTACTGCCCCTGCTGCTGGTGACCGTGCTGGGTTACTGGCTGCTGAACATGGTCAGTGTGTTTCTGGGTCTGGCCTGGTGCGTGCTGTGGCTGTATCTGACCATGGGCTTCCGGCAGTTCAGCCATGCCTTTACCGGCATTTCCAAGGCGCTGCAGGAGGATGACCTGGCGGGCGCACGCGCGCTGCTGGCTGACTGGACCGGCCAGTCCACCTCCGAGCTGACACCGGATGAAGTGGCTCGCCTGACCATCGAGCAGGGCGTGCTGGATGCCTTCCGTTTCGTGTTTGCCACGCTGTTCTGGTTTGTCGCGCTGGCCTGGGTGGCTGGCCCCGCTGGCGCCGTGCTCTACCGCGCGGCCTGTCTGCTGCAGCAGAAATGGGGTGGACGCGACGATGCCTTTGGCCGCTTTGCCGATGCCGTGCTGGAGTTGCTCGATTATCTGCCGGTGCGTTTCACCGCAGCCGGTTACGCCATCATGGGCAATTTCGAAGATGCGGTGGAGTGCTGGCGCAGCCAGGCGCATACCTGGGGCAATTTCAGCAATGGCATTCTGCTGGCGGCTGCCGGTGGTGCGCTGGGCGTCAAGCTGGGCGAGGCTCTGCATCAGGATCACACCATCAAGCTGCGCCCGGAAATCGGCGTGGGCGAGCCGGCCAGTGCCGACTATCTGCCCAGCGCGGTAGGGCTGGTGTGGCGCAATGTACTGCTGTGGGTGGCCGTGGTGCTGCTGTTCTCCTTTGCGCAATGGGTGGCCTGATGAGTGCCGGGTCGAGCACCATCCGTATCGGCAGCGACGCGCTGCGCGTGGCCAACGTGTTTTGTGTCGGACGCAATTATCTGGCGCACGCGCAGGAAATGGGCTCGACCATCGGCCCGGAGCCCATGGTCTTCCTCAAGCCTTCGTCGGCCCTGGTGATGGAGGGCGAGCCGCTCGTGCTGCCGGACTGGTCGCGCGAGGTGCATCACGAAGCCGAGCTGGTGGTCGCCATCGGTCGCGGCGGGCGCAATATTGCCGTGGCCGAGGCCTTGGGCCATGTTGCCGGCTATGCGCTGGGCCTGGATCTGACCGCGCGCGACGTACAGGCGGTCGCGAAAAAAACCGGCAATCCGTGGACGCTGGCGAAGGGCTTTGCCGGATCCGCGCCGCTGTCGGCCTTTGTGCCGGTCGGCGCCGTGGCTGACCCGCAGCGGCTGGAATTCACTCTCCATCGCAACGGCGAGTTGAAGCAGCACGCCCGCACGCAGGACATGGCCTTTGGCGTGGCGACGCTGATCGCGTGGATTTCCGCGCGTTTTGGACTGCAGGAAGGTGACCTGATCTTTACCGGTACGCCCGAAGGCGTCGGCCCCATTGTTTCCGGTGACGCGCTGGTGCTGGATGCGCCGGGTCTGCTGCATGCCGAGTTCCGCGTGGCCTGAACCTTGCCGTTTACCCAACAAAAAACCCGCCTTGGCGGGTTTTTTGTTGGGTATCTGTCGCTAGCCATTTTGCATGAAAGGCTGGGGCTTTATATGTTGGTGGGTATCAGGCGGCGGCCAGCGTGGACAGATCCCAGCGCGGCTGCACGGCAAAGCTGCCGGCCGCTTGTGCGTGCTGCAGGCGTTGCGCGCCGGCGAAGGCGATCATCGCGCCATTGTCGGTGCACAGGTGCAGCGGCGGGTAGAACACCTGCCAGCCGCGGCGCGAGCAGGCCTCGTTGAGCCCTTCGCGCAGCTGGCGGTTGGCGCCGACACCGCCGGCGATCACCAGGCGCTTGAGCCCCGTCTGCTTCATCGCCTTGATGCACTTCTTCGCCAGTACCTCGACGATGGCCTCCTGAAAGGCCGCGCAGATGTCGGCGCGGGTTTGCTCGTCGAGATTGTCCTGCGCCTTCACGAGATTGAGGACCGCAGTTTTCAGTCCCGAGAAGCTGAAGTCGAGATCGGCCGAGTGCAGCATCGGACGCGGCAGCGTGAAGCGCGTCGCATCGCCCAGATCAGCCAGCTTCGACAGCGCCGGGCCGCCCGGATAGCCGAGCCCCAGCAGCTTGGCTGACTTGTCGAAGGCTTCGCCGGCGGCATCGTCGACCGTTTCGCCCAGCAGTTCATAGCGACCGACGCCGTGCACGGCCATCAGCTGCGTATGGCCGCCGGAAACCAGCAGCGCGACAAAGGGGAACTCGGGCGCGGGGTCGGCCAAGAGCGGCGAGAGCAGGTGCCCTTCGAGGTGGTGGACGGCGACGGTCGGCTTGTTCAGGGCAAAGGCCAGGGCATTGGCCACGCTGGCACCCACCAGCAGGGCGCCCGACAGCCCGGGGCCGGCGGTGTAGGCAATGGCATCGATATCGGCCAGCGTGCGTCCGGCGTCCGTGAGGCAGGCGCTGGTCAGCGGCAGCACGCGGCGGATGTGGTCGCGCGAGGCGAGTTCTGGCACCACGCCGCCATACTCGGCGTGCATGGCCATTTGCGTGTGCAGTTGGTGCGCCAGCAGCCCGGCTTGCGTGTCATACAAGGCAACGCCGGTTTCGTCGCAGGAAGATTCAATGCCCAGTACCAGCATGATGGAAAGACCAGATCGGATGTCCAATGGAGCGGGAAGGATAACCAGCTGGCGGGAATAGGGGAAGACGCAACAGTGCAAGAAGGGTTTTGACAGGGGCTGGGCTTTCATGGATAATCGCGGACTTTCCTCATTCCAATGCAGCCGCCTGCGGCTCATCTGCCAAGACAACAGGATTCGATTCATGCCATCTGTACGCGTTAAAGAGAACGAACCGTTCGAAGTAGCGATGCGCCGCTTCAAGCGTTCCGTAGAAAAGACTGGTCTGCTGACCGAACTGCGCGCTCGCGAGTTCTACGAAAAGCCGACCGCTGAACGCAAGCGCAAGCTCGCTGCTGCCGTAAAGCGCCACTACAAGCGCCTGCGCAGCCAGCAACTGCCGCCGAAGCTGTACTGATTCGGTCGAGCATGACGAAAAGGTCGCCTTGTGCGGCCTTTTGTCGTTTGGTCTTTTATCGCTGCATTTGCCGTTGTTTCATTTGCCAGCTTTGTTCTTTCATTACTATTCCAGGTTCGCCACGCCGCTGGTCGCACCCGGCCTTGAGTCTGCCGGCTGTTTTGCTGGTGCCGCAGGTCGCCGTGTGTGAGCCGGTTCCGCTTGCAGTGGCCCCGTTTCCCCGTTGATTACAGGATGCAGCATGTCGCTCAAAGCCCGCATTACCGATGACATGAAAACCGCCATGAAGGCGCGTGACACCGACCGTCTCGCTACCATTCGCCTCTTGCAGGCGGCGATCAAGCAAAAGGAAGTCGACGAGCGCGTCGAACTGGACGATGTTGCCGTGGCCGCCGTGATCGAGAAAATGGTCAAGCAGCGCCGCGACAGCATCAGCCAGTATCAGGCCGCGCAGCGCCAGGATCTGGCCGACAAGGAACAGGCCGAGATTGTCGTGCTGCAGGATTACATGCCGCAGCAGCTCAGCGGTGAAGAAATCGCAGCGGCAGTGGATGCCGCTGTGGCAAAGCATGGCGCTGCCCCTGCCGCCATGGGAAAGATCATGGGCGAGCTGAAGGCGGCGCTGGCTGGTCGCGCCGACATGACGGAAGTCAACAGGCTCGTCAAGGCCAGGCTGGGTTGATTCCTGATTGTTTAACCTGATTAGGTAGCTACCTCAGCAAAACCCAGTTCGTCATTCCGGCGAAAGCCGGAATCCAGCTGCAATGCCTGTTCGAGCAGTGCTCTGGATGCCGGCTTTCGCCGGCATGACGAGTTGCTGAGCAGGCTACCTAATCAGGTTGTTTAATGGGGTATATCGCCGTGGCCTTTTTCTGGAAAGGGCTGTGGCTATATACCCATTGACCTGTTCTGACCGGGTCGTCAACATGCCCTGCAACTTGTGAACTGACGCTGCCTTGGCCCGCATTCCCGAATCGTTTATCCAGGATGTGCTCAACCGCGTTGACATCGTCGACGTGGTCGAGAAGTACCTGCCGCTGAAAAAGGCCGGGCAGAATTACCAGGCCTGCTGCCCCTTCCACAAGGAAAAATCCCCCTCCTTTACCGTCAGCCCGTCCAAGCAGTTTTATCACTGCTTCGGTTGCGGTGCGCACGGCACGGCCATCGGCTTTGTCATGGAGTACGAAGGACTGAATTATCCGGAGGCCATCCGCAAACTGGCCGAGGGGCTGGGCATGGTCGTGCCGGTCGAAGAGGGTGGTCCGGCGCCAGCAGAAAAAGCCGCGCCGGGGATATTCGATGTCCTGAAGGGCGCCTTTGACTTCTATCGCGCGGCGCTCAAGAAGTCGCCCGAAGCCATTGCCTATTTCCGGAAGCGTGGCGTAGAGGGCAAGACTGCTGCACGATTTGGTCTTGGGTATGCCCCTGGGGGTGAGGACTGGCAAGCGCTCAAGGCCATATACCCTGATTATGACTGGAACAGGCTGCTGCTTGAGGCCGGGCTGGTCATCGAAAAGGAAGAGACCAAGCGCCGCTACGACCGCTTTCGCGATCGCGTGATGTTTCCCATCCTGAACCAGCGCGGCGCCGTGATCGGCTTTGGCGGGCGCGTGCTGGGGCAGGGCGAGCCCAAATACCTCAATTCGCCGGAAACGCCGGTATTCGAAAAGGGCCGCGAGCTCTATGGCCTGCCACAGGCGCGTGCGGCGATCCGCGAGCACAATCGCGTGCTGGTGACCGAGGGTTATATGGATGTCGTCATGCTGCACCAGCATGGCGTCGAGTATGCGGTGGCGAGTCTCGGTACGGCCTGCACGCCCGAACACATAAAAAAACTGCTCAAGCTCGCCGATGAGGTGATCTTCGGCTTTGATGGCGACAAGGCCGGTCGGCGCGCGGCCTGGCGGGCGCTGGAAAATGCGCTTCCCCAGGTGCGCGATGGCAAGGAGGTACGCTTCCTGTTCCTGCCGCCGGAGCACGATCCGGATTCCTATGTGCAGGAGTTCGGCCGCGAAGCCTTTGAAAACCTGCTGACGCACGAGGCCTTGCCGCTGTCGCAATACCTGCTGCGCGAGCTGGCGCTGCAGATCGACCTGGGCTCCGAAGAGGGGCGCGCCAAGCTCTGGCATGTGGCCAAGCCCTATCTCCAGCAATTGCACGAGGCCCCGGCCCTGCGCCTGCTGGTGCAAAAACGGCTGGGCGAGCTGTGCCATTTTTCTGCGGCCGATATGGCGCAGTTGCAGGAGAGTGCGCCGCCCCCATCCCGGCCGATGGTGGCGGCCGACGCCGAGTCACCCTATCCGCATGCGCACCGCGAGGATGTTGGCTACGAGGAGATGGCGGCTCCGGCGGCGTGGCAGCCTGCAGGTGCCCGGGGCGGCAGGGGCAAAGGGCAGGGGTTGGGCGCCTGGAGAGGTGCGGGCAGGAATGGCGGCGACTGGCGCGAGCGCCGGGCGCGCGAAGAGCGCGAGGCCAAGGGGCTCAGTGCGCCGCCGCCGGCGCAGCGCACGCAACAGGATCCGCTCTTGCGCCTCATGCAGCTGGTGTTGTGCGACCCGGCGCTGCTGGCCGGGCTGGATCCGGTCGAGGCGCGCTGGCCGCATGAGGGCCGGGTGGCGCTGGTGCTGGAGCTGCTGGGGCTGGCGCGCAGCCAGCCCCAGCAGCCGGGCGCATTGCTGCTTGAATTCTGGCGTGATCGCCCCGAATTCTCCTATCTGCAGCAGTGTCACGCCGATGGTCTGGCGACCTTCGAGCGCTTTCCGCGCGAGGAGCGCGAGCAGGAATTGCGTGACACCTGCCTGTTGATCGAGCGGCGCATCATCCAGCCGCGCCGCCAGGCGCGCCGCGCCGAGCTGGACGAGCGCCGCGCCAATGGCGGCCTGACCGAGCTGGAAAAGCAGGAATATCTGCAGTTGCTGCAGGACGCAGCGGCAGGCTAATCGGGTCGGGAGTGCCGGGCTTTTCGGAAAAGGCCTGAATTTTCTGATATAATTCCACGTTTTTGCACGATACGCTGAGCGTTGTACCGACATGGCGACTGATAAAGATTTGGTAAAAGAAGATATCAATCCTCGCGCCCAAGGGGAAGAGGCCGAGAGCCTCGATCCGGAAGTCCGCAAGGCGAAGTTCAAACTGCTGATTGTGCAGGGCAAGGAAAGGGGCTACCTGACCTACGCCGAGATCAATGACCATTTGCCGGAAGACATGCTCGATGCCGAGCAAATCGAAGGCGTGATCAGCATGATCACCAATATGGGCATCCAGGTGTATGACGAGGCGCCCGATGCCGAAGACCTGCTGATGTCCGACGCCACGCCTGCCGTGGCGGACGAAGATGCAGTCGAGGAAGCCGAAGCCGCACTGTCCTCGGTGGATTCCGAATTCGGCCGCACGACCGACCCGGTGCGCATGTACATGCGTGAAATGGGTACCGTCGAGCTCCTGACCCGTGAAGGCGAAATCGAGATTGCCAAGCGGATCGAGGAAGGCCTCAAGCACATGATCCTGGCCATCTCGGCGTGTCCGACCACCATCCAGACCATTCTGGATCTGGTGGACAAGGGTCTTGCCGACGAGATCCGCATCGACGAAGTGATCGACGGTTTCATCGACCCGAATGCACCCGAAGAGGAAGAAGCGCCGGCCCCCGAGTTGTCCGATGAAGAGCTGGAAGATGACGAAACGGAAGACGAGGAAGACGATGGTGGCGCCGCTGCCGCCAGCGCTAATCTGGAGCTGCTGAAGACCCAGGCTGCCGAGCACTTCGACGTGATCCGCAAGCTTTTCGACAAGATGGTCAAGGCGCTGGTCAAGGAAGGCGTGCAGGGCAAGACTTACCTCGCCCAGCAGGCTGCGATTGCCGAAGAATTCCAGAAAATCCGCTTCTCGGCCCGCCAGGTGGAAAACCTGTGTGATCAGCTGCGCAGCATGGTCGATGACATCCGCAGTCACGAGCGCGAGATCATGGACATCTGTCTGCAGAAGGTCCGCATGCCGCGCGATCATTTCATCAAGACCTTCCCGGGCCGCGAATGCGACACCAACTGGGTGCTTGAGGAAATTTCCTCCGGCCGCCCCTATGCCGAAATCCTCGGCCGCTATCAGCACGCGCTGATGGAAAAGCAGCAGAAGCTGGGCGAGCTGCAAGAGCGCGCGATGCTGCCGATCAAGGAGCTGAAGGAAATCAACCGCCAGATGTCCACCGGTGAAGCCAAGGCACGTCGCGCCAAGCGCGAAATGATCGAGGCCAACCTGCGTCTGGTGATCTCGATTGCCAAGAAGTACACCAACCGCGGCTTGCAGTTCCTCGACCTGATCCAGGAAGGCAATATTGGCCTGATGAAGGCGGTGGACAAGTTCGAATACCGTCGCGGCTACAAGTTCTCGACCTACGCCACCTGGTGGATCCGTCAGGCGATTACCCGTTCGATTGCCGATCAGGCCCGCACCATCCGCATTCCGGTGCACATGATCGAAACCATCAACAAGATGAACCGCATCCAGCGGCAAATCCTGCAGGAAACCGGCACCGATCCGACGCCGGACATCCTGGCCGAAAAGATGGAAATGCCGGAAGACAAGATCCGCAAGATCCTCAAGATTGCGAAAGAGCCGATCTCGATGGAAACGCCGATCGGTGACGACGACGATTCGCATCTGGGCGACTTCATCGAAGACCAGAACAATATGGCGCCGGCCGATGCCGCCGTCTATGCCGGTCTGCGTGAAGCCACCAAGGAAGTGCTTGATACCCTGACTCCGCGCGAGGCCAAGGTATTGCGCATGCGGTTCGGCATCGACATGAATACCGATCACACGCTGGAAGAAGTAGGCAAGCAGTTTGACGTGACGCGCGAGCGGATTCGCCAGATCGAAGCCAAGGCGCTCAGAAAGCTGCGCCACCCGACGCGTTCCGAGCGGCTCAAGAGCTTCGTGGAAAGCAACAGCAATCCGGAAACCTGAGCGGATTCATGACTGACGACAATGGCGCCCCTGTGGGCGCCATTGTCGTTTGGGCTGTAGCCCCGGAAGCATTGTTCTGGTTCAGCTTCGCGACAAGTATCGAAAATCCGGCCCGGACGCCATACTGTCTGTAGTGTATTTGTCTGCCGTGCAGGCAGATGCGAGACTGGTTTGCAATTGGCATTGTCTGGAAAAAGGTTGGGCGCTTGAGCTTCTCGGCAACTCTTACTGGCAGGAACCGCAGCCGTCTGGGCCCCTATCTGCGCGGGCGCTGGCCATGGACATTCGCCTACGGCATGCTGGCGCTGGTTGCATTGGCGCTGGCGCTTTATCTGTGGAATGACTGGCACAAGGAAGTCCGCCAGCAGGAAGCCACGATGGCCCAGGATTTGCTCTGGCAGGAGCAGGAAGTGCGCCTGCGCTTGCAGACCAATCAGAATGTCCTGGAAAACCTCGCCTACGCGCTGGCGGCCGGAGCGATCACGACGAATGATTTTCGCGTGCGCGCCGAAGGGCTGATGCGCGGCAATCCGGAAATCCTGGCGATTGAATGGGTGGATACCAACGGTGTCCGCCAGAGCGGCCTGCCCATTTACAGCAGCCGCCCCAACTCCTTGCCTGCTCTCGAAAATGCGCTGGTGATCGAGATGCTTGAGGGCGCGGCGACGCTGGGTTATCCGGTGTACTCCAATGTGCTGCATCATGATGAGTCCACCTCGGTCATGCAGGCTGTGCCGTTTTTTCACGGGACGGTGCACAAGGGCTCGGTGCTGATCACTTACCAGCTGTCCGGCCTGCTGCAGCAGCGCGTGCCCTGGTGGATGGTGCAGCGCTACGACCTGCAGCTGGTTGATGTGCAGGGCAGGGTGCTGGCGCCCTTGCGCAACATGCCCCTGCTGCAGGGGGCGGTGGTCAAGGAGGTGAGTTTCGATCCTCCGGGCCAGGGCTTGCGCCTGCGGGCCGTTGCAGTGCAGCAGCGGCATGGCGCCTGGGTGCGCCTGGGCGTGTGGGTGCTGGTGCTGTCCTTTCTGCTGCTGGTGGGCTGGGCGCTGCACCTCATGCACCAGCGTCTGCTTGAGCGCCAGCGGGCCGAGCGCCAGCTCTCCGACGAAATCCTGTTTCGTGCCGCCATGGAGAACTCGCTGGTAACCGGTTTGCGCGCCATGGATCGCGATGGTCGCCTGATGTACGTGAACCCGGCCTTCTGTGACATGGTGGGCTGGAGCGCCGCCGAGCTGATCGGTCATCTGCCGCCCATGCCCTTCTGGCCCCCCGAGGAACTGGCCAGCTGTGCGGCGGCTTACCAGGCCATCCTGCAGGGCGACTGCCCGGTCAATGGTTTCGAGTTGCGCTTCATGCGTCGCAATGGTGAACGTTTCGATGTGCGTCTTTACTCCTCGCAGCTGATCGACAGCCGGGGCGAGCATCGCGGCTGGATGGCTTCGCTCTATGACATCACCGAACTGCGCCGCGAACGCGAGGCGCTGGCCGCCTCGCGCCAGCAAATGCTGACGGTGCTTGATGGCCTGATGGCCGCCGTATCGGTCTGGGACATGCACACTGGCGAGTTGCGCTATCGCAACGGCCATCATGCCAGTACTTTCCAGTTGCCCGAAGGCGTGGGGCCGGTGTGCCTGCTGCCCCTGCAGCAGGATCGTCTCTTGCCGGGCGAAACGCTGGTGGTCGATTGCCTGGATGCCGTGACGCAGCGCTGGTACCAGCTGCAGCGCCGTTCGATTCAGTGGGTGGATGGTCGCCAGGTCTGGCTCGATATTGCCACCGACATTACCGCACAGCGCCAGGCTGCCGAGGCCGAACGCACGCGCGATGAAAAACTGCAGCATACGGCGCGCCTGGTCAACATGGGCGAGCTGGCTTCCAGCCTTTCCCATGAGCTCAACCAGCCGTTGGCCGCCATTTCCAGCTACAGCGCCGCCTGCGAAACCTTGCTGGAGCTGCCCAATCCCAACCTGCCCAAGATACGCAATACCCTGACCAAAATCGGCGAGCAGGCGCGTCGCGCCGGCAAGATCATTCGCGGCATTCGCGAGTTCGTGCTCAAGCGCACGCCGACCAATGAACCGTGCCAGCTCAGCGAATTGCTGGAAATGCCGCTGCAGTTGCTCGAGCCCGTGGCGCGCCGGCAAAAGGCCAGGCTGCAGGTCGATATTCCGGCGCGCTTGCCGGTGCTGAGCGGTGACAGGGTGATGCTTGAACAGGTGGTGTTCAACCTGATCAAGAATGGCCTGGAAGCCATGGCCGAGACGCCCGTGGCGGATCGCAGCATCACGATCCGTGCCGAGCGCGACGAGGGCTACCTGATCGTGCGCATTGCCGATCGCGGTAGCGGCATTGCCCAGCCCGAGCAGCTGTTCCAGCCCTTCTTCAGTACCAAGACCGATGGCATGGGCATGGGCCTCAATATCTGCCGTTCGGTCATCGAACAGCATCGCGGCCACCTGTGGGCCGAAGCCAACCCCTTGGGCGGTACCGTCTTTGCCTTTCGGCTGCCGGTGGCCCAGCGCAATCTGACCTTCGAGGAGACATCATGAAGTCCACCCATCATCCCATCGCCGTCATCGACGATGACGTGGCCGTTTGCGACTCGCTGGATCTGCTGTTCGAGACTCGCAACTGGCCGGTCAAGACCTTCGCCTCGGCAGAAGCCTTTCTGGAGGAGGGCAATCCGGGCAGTTACGCCTGCCTGATCGTCGATGTGCGCATGGCTGGCATGAGCGGGCTGGAGCTCTTTGGTCGCCTGAAGGAAGACTACGCCTATGTGCCGCCCTTGATCTTCCTGACCGGGCATGGTGACGTGCCGATGGCGGTCAGCGCGGTCAAGGATGGTGCAGCGGACTTTCTCGAAAAACCCTGTGATCACCATCAACTGCTGGCCAAGGTCGAGGTTTGCCTGGAGCGCGACCGCGAAGCGCGGATGAGTCGCACCCACCAGGATTCGGTGATGAGTCGGCTTGAAGAGCTGACGCCGCGCGAGCGCCAGGTGCTGCGGGAAATCCTCGCCGGCAAGCTCAACAAGCAGGTCGCCGACCGGCTGGACATCAGCATCAAGACGGTTGAGGTGCACCGTGCGCGCATTTTCACCAAGATGCGTGTGCATTCGGCGATGGAGCTGGCTGCCATGCTGAAGGACATTCCACTGGAGTCGTGGTGTCCGAATGCTTGAGTGACAGGCGATACGGTCTTGTGTGTAAGGCGTTCCCCCAGTCGGTGATTACCTGATGTTGTAACGGATGTAGTCAACCTAAAGTGCACTACACCAGAGCTGACCAACAAGGGCTCGGTTTGACCACAACCAGGAGATTGACGATGTCTTACCCCAAACTGTCCGCGCTGACTGCCGGCATGATGCTCGCATTTACCGCCCAGGCTGCTGAAGTGGAAGTGCTGCACTGGTGGACCTCCGGCGGTGAAGCCAAGGCTGCCGCCGAGCTGAAAAAAACCATGGAAGGCAAGGGCCACAAGTGGAAGGACTTTGCCGTGGCTGGTGGCGGTGGTGAGAACGCCATGACCGCGCTGAAAAGCCGCGTGGTTTCCGGTCAGCCGCCGGCCGCCGCCCAGATCAAGGGGCCGGCAATCCAGGAATGGGGTGAGGAAGGCGTGCTCAGCAGCATGGACAGCGTGGCCAAGAAGGAAGGCTGGGACAAGCTGCTGCCGCCGGTGGTGTCAAACGTGATGAAGTACAAGGGCCAGTATGTGGCGGCGCCGGTGAACGTGCACCGCGTGAACTGGCTGTGGGTGAATCCGGAGTTGCTGAAGAAGGCCAATGCCAAGGTGCCGGCCACGATTGACGAGCTTTTCGTCACCATGGAAGCCCTGAAGAAGGCCGGCATCCAGCCGCTCGCCTACGGCGGCCAGCCCTGGCAGGACTCCACCGTGTTCGAGAGCATTGCGCTTGGCGTCGGTGGCGCGGACTTCTACCAGAAGGCCTTCGTCAAGCTCGACGCGGCCGCGATCAAGAGCCCGACGATGATCAAGGCGCTCGATACCTACAAGAAGCTCAAGCCCTACACCGACAAGAATGCGCCGGGCCGCGAATGGAATCTGGCGACCGCCATGGTGATCAACGGCAAGGCTGCCATGCAGTTCATGGGCGACTGGGCCAAGGGTGAGTTCCTCGCCGCCGGCAAGGTGCCGGGCAAGGACTTCCTGTGCGTGGCTGCGCCAGGCACCGAGAAGGCCTTCACCTTCAACATCGATTCCTTCGTCTTCTTCAAGGTGCCCAGCAAGGATGCCGAGAAGGGGCAGCAGGATCTGGCTTCCGCGCTGATGAGCCCGGCCTTCCAGCAAACCTTCAACCTCAACAAGGGCTCGATCCCGGCACGCACCGGGCTGGACATGGCCAAGTTCGACGATTGCGGCAAGAAATCCTCGACCGATTTCAGCGCCAGTGCCAAGGGCAACACGCTGGTGCCGTCCTGGGCGCACGGCATGGCCATGCGTTCGGCCACGCAGGGCGCGATGTATGACGTGATCTCGCAGTACTGGAATGACGACAAGATGACCGCCCAGCAGGCGGCCGACAAGCTTGCCGCCGCAGCCAAGGTCATGTGATGACTCTGGCTCTTTGGGTGTGTCCTTTGTGGGTATATCCATGAAGCCAAGCTGAATCATAGGCTGCAGTCGAATACCTCCCGCCAGTCTGGCGGGAGGTTCTGGAGATCATCATGAGCAATACAAACGGCACCGCACACTACGGGTTCGCGGAACGCTGGCTGCCGCGCGTCGTTCTGGCGCCATCCTTCCTCTTGTCGCTGGTATTCATTTACGGATTCATCGCCTGGAACGGCTATCTGTCGTTCACGGCCTCGCGCATGCTGCCCAATTACGAATGGGTGGGCCTGGCGCAATACGAAGCGCTGTTCGCCAGCGAGCGCTGGTGGGTAGCGGTGCAGAATCTTGGCCTTTTCGCCGTGCTGTTCATCGCCGGCGCGATGGGCGTCGGCATCTTCCTCGCCATTTTGCTCGACCAGAAAATCCGCGCCGAAGGGGCGCTGCGCACGATTTACCTCTACCCGCTGGCGCTGTCCTTCATCGTGACCGGCACGGCCTGGAAGTGGATGCTCAATCCCGGTCTTGGCCTGGAAAAGCTGATGCACGACTGGGGGTTCACGTCGTTCACCTTCGACTGGCTGGTAAACCCCGATTATTCGATCTACACGGTGGTGATTGCGGCGATGTGGCAATCGTCGGGTTTTGTGATGGCGCTGTTCCTTGCGGGTTTGCGCGGCATCGACGACAGCATCATCAAGGCCGCGCAGATCGACGGCGCCAGCCTGCCGCGCATCTACTGGCGCATTGTGCTGCCGGCGCTGCGCCCGGTGTTTTTCTCGACGCTGATGATCCTTTCGCATATCGCCATCAAGAGCTTTGACCTGGTGATGGCGCTGACCGGCGGCGGCCCGGGCTTCTCGTCCGACCTGCCGGCCACCTTCATGTACCAGATGGCGTTCACGCGCGGCCAGATGGGCCTGGGTGCCGCATCCTCGATGATGATGCTGGCCACCGTCGCCGCCCTGGTCGTTCCCTATCTGTATTCCGAACTGAGGAGCAAGCGCCGTGGCTGAACAAGGCAAATTCTGGCGTGCCGTCGTGTACGGCTCGCTCTTGATCGCAGCGGTGTATTACCTGCTGCCGCTGTACGTGATGCTCACCACGTCGGTGAAGAGCATGGAGGAAATCCGCGCCGGCAACCTGCTGTCGCTGCCGCTGGACATCACCTTTGCCGCCTGGAGCAAGGCGTGGTCAACGGCATGCACCGGGGTCGAGTGCACGGGTCTGCAACCCTACTTCTGGAACTCGGTGGCCATGGTGGTGCCGGCCGTGGCGATCTCGACGGCGCTGGGCGCAGTCAACGGCTATGTGCTGTCGAAATGGCAGTTCCGCGGCTCGGAAGTCGTGTTCGCGATGATTCTCTTTGGCGTGTTCATTCCCTTTCAGGTGCTGCTGTTGCCGATGGCGCAGACGCTGGGTCTGTTCGGCATGGCCAATTCGATCACCGGTCTGGTGTTCGTGCATGTGGTGTGCGGGCTGGCGAGTACGACGCTGTTTTTCCGCAATTACTACGTCGGCATTCCGGACGAACTGATCAAGGCCGCGCGGCTGGATGGTGCTGGTTTCTGGCGGATTTTCTTCCGCATCATCCTGCCGATGTCCACGCCGATCCTCACCGTGACGGTGATCTGGCAGTTCACGCAGATCTGGAACGATTTCCTGTTCGGCGTGGTGTTCTCCAGCATCGATTCGCGGCCGATCACCGTGGGCTTGAACAATCTCGCCAATACCTCGACCAGCGTAAAGGAATACAACGTCGACATGGCTGCCGCGCTGATCGCGGCGCTGCCGACCATTGTTGTCTACGTGCTGGCTGGCAAATATTTCGTGCGCGGGCTGACTGCCGGCGCCGTCAAGGGTTAAAAGGAGTTGCAAATGGGTGCCTTGGCCATCAAGAACGTGACCAAGTCCTTCGGGGATACCGACATCCTCAAGGGCATCAATATCGACATCGACGCAGGCCAGTTCCTGATCCTGGTCGGGCCTTCGGGCTGCGGCAAGTCCACGCTGATGAACATCATCGCCGGCCTGGAAGGGCCGACCAGCGGGGAAGTGCATATCGGCGACCGGGTGGTGAACAATGTGGCGCCGAAGGATCGCGACATCGCCATGGTGTTCCAGAGCTATGCGCTGTATCCGACGATGAATGTGCGGCAGAACATCGCCTTCGGGCTGGAAACCCGCAAGGTACCAAAGGCGGAGCAGGACGAGATCATCGCCCGTGTTGCCAAGATGCTGCAGATCGAGCACCTGCTGGGTCGCAAGCCCAGCGAACTGTCGGGCGGGCAGCGCCAGCGCGTGGCGATGGGGCGGGCGCTGGCGCGCAATCCCAAGCTCTTCCTGTTCGACGAGCCGCTGTCGAATCTGGACGCCAAGCTGCGCGTGGAAATGCGCGCCGAAATCAAGCAGCTGCATCAGCGCCTGAAGACGACGATCGTGTATGTCACGCACGACCAGATCGAAGCCATGACGCTGGGTGACCGCATCGCGGTAATGAAGGATGGCGTCATCCAGCAATTCGGCAGCCCGCAGGAAATCTATGATTCGCCGGCCAATCTGTTCGTTGCCGGCTTCATCGGTTCGCCGTCGATGAATTTCATTCCCTGCCACATCGCCGAGCAGGGCGGCGTGCTGGGTGTGGCGCTGCAGGGCGAGGGCGAGCCGGTGTTCTTTGCCTTGCCGGAGCGCTTGAACGTGCAGGGCCGTGTTGGCCAGGCGGTGATTCTGGGCTTGCGGCCGGAGCAGTTCGACCAGGCGGACGCAGGTGGGGTGGCGTGCCGCATCCGCATTACCGAACCGACCGGCCCGGACACCATGCTGCTCAGCCAGCTCAACGGCCGCGACATCATCGCGCGAGTCCATCCGCGTCATGCACCGGCCGCTGGCGAGTTGTGCAGCCTCGTGCCCGACCTGCGCAAGGCGGTACTGTTTGATCCGGAGACGCAGACCCGCATCGGCTGATGCGCTGACTGCCTGGCCGCCGGATTTTCGGCCGCGCGGCACGCGCCGGGAAAGGCCCGGCGCAAAGGCTGGCAGGGCCTGCGTCTTGTTTTTGGGTTTCGGCTCCGCCGTGAAAACGGCCTGCTAAAGTCAGGGAATGGGGTTTCCGGCAGACAGGGTGTGGGGTGTGAAAGGCTGGCGTGTACTGTGTGGCGTGATGCTGATGTGCTGGCTGTGGACGGCGCAGGCTGCACCGCGCACGGTGGTGCTGTGGAGTCATTATGACTATCCGCCCTTTGTCATCAGTCCGGCGGAGGGCTTGAGTTACCGGCTGGCCAGTACGCTCAGCCGGCTCTCCGGTCAGCGCTTTGCCTTTGTCGTGCAGGTCGTGCCGCGCAAACGGCTTGATGCGCAACTGAGCGAGCCTGACTGGCAGGGCGTGGTGGGCTGGGTCAATCCCGCCTGGTTCGACGACCTGCCCATGCGCCGCCATGCCTGGAGTGCCGCCATTCTGAATGACGAGGACTGGCTGCTCTCCAGCCCCAGGCGGCCGCTGGAGTGGCAGGGGCCGCAAACCCTGGAGGGCTTGCGACTGGGCGGGCTGCTCGGCCACCGCTATGTGGAAATCGAGTCGCTGTTGCGGGCCGGACGCATCCAGCGCGACGATGTCAGCTCCCAGGAGGCCAATCTGCGCAAGCTGGCTGCTGGACGTATCGATGCCATGTTCATGACGCGCAGTGCTTATCTGTGGCTGCGCCAGCACCAGCCCGCCATGCTGGCCGGCCTGCATGTCTCGCGCGAACCGCGCAGCCGCTATGAACGCCGCCTGTTCGCCAACCCGCTGGATGAAGAACTGGCGGCATTCATTCGCGCAGCTCCGGCCTTGCTCGCCCATGATCCGGCCTGGCAGCAGGTGCTGCGTGACTATGGCCTGCAAAGTGGCTAGGTTCTGTTGAGGTTTGATTAGTTTTTACGCAGCCCTGCCAGCTTGCCGGGGTGCGAAACAGCGCTACAGCAAGTACGAGTACTGGCGAGCATTGGTGACAAAGCCTCCGGCAAGAATGGCGGGGCTGCCCTGCGGGCGATGGGCTCTTTTGCCTCATTGCGGCGTCATTCGCCGCTGACAGTACTGGTACTGCGGCGCGACGAATGCCTTGCACTGAGGCAAAATAGCCCATCGCGTAAAAATTAATCAAACGTCAACAGAGCCTAGGTTCTGTTGACGTTTTGTTTGCGCTGCCCGTTTGTGCTGTTTTAAAACGGCGCAGAAACCCGCAGCCACTGCATCATCCTGCGTCGTGTTGATGAAAAATCCGCGCTGGCAAAATGACCTCGCCACTTTTGTCTTGCCGAGGAAATGTGCTGGCCAGTTTTTATATGGGTATGTGGCTGTAGCCTTTTTTCATGTTTGGCTACATGGCGATACATTGATGCGTATATCGGTTTGTGAGCTTCATGCCAGGGCTCACTGCGTGGCGCCGTTCACCCGGAGAACTGGCGGCCGCATCCGGCACGGCTGTGGCGCATTCACAGCCCGTTCAGCGGGGCTTTGCGTATAATCATCCGCTTTCCCTGCCGCTCACTTTTCGCCATGACCCGGCCCATTCTTGCCCGCATTCATGCTTCCGCCCTCACGCACAATCTGGCCGTGTTGCGAGCGCGCAGCGGCCAGGCCGGGCTGATGGCGGTGGTCAAGGCCAATGCTTACGGGCACGGTCTGGTTGCGGTGGCGGCCAGTCTGGCCGGGGCCGATGCCTGGGCCGTGCTGGATGTGGCTGCCGCCACTCGGCTGCGCGAGCTGGGGCATCGCCAGCCCATCCTGCTGCTTGAAGGGGCATTCAGCCCGGACGAGTTGCCGCTGTGCGCCGAACTTGAACTCGCGGCAACCGTGCATAGCGAGCAGCAGATTGCCTGGTTGCGCACCGCGCGCCTCTCGCGGCCGTTGCAGGTCTTTCTCAAGCTCAATAGCGGCATGAACCGCCTGGGTTTTGCGCTGGCGGAAGCCAGGCAGCGCTACGCCGAACTGGCGGCGTTGCCCAATGTGGCCGGCATTACCCTGATGACGCATTTTGCGACCGCCGATGAGCCCGAGCGGAGAGTTGACTGGCAGTTTGCGCGTTTCCAGGCCGCGACAGCTGGCCTGGACGCTCCGTTTACCGCCGCGAACTCGGCCGCGCTGTTTGATTATCCCGCTACTCACGGCCGCTGGGTGCGTCCGGGTCTGGTGCTGTATGGCGCCTCGCCGTTTGCCGGGCGCAGCGCCCGCGAGCTGGGGCTCTTGCCCGCCATGTCGCTGAATTCCGCAATCATCAGCGTGCAGCAGCTGCAGGCCGGGGATGCGGTCGGTTACGGTGCAAGCTTTGTTGCCGAGCAGCCGCTGCGCGTCGGTACGGTGGCCTGCGGCTATGCCGACGGTTATCCGCGCCATGCACCAACCGGCACGCCCGTTCTGGTGGACGGAGTCCGCACCCGCCTGATCGGGCGCGTGTCCATGGACATGCTGGCCGTCGATCTGGAACCTGTGCCGCAAGCCGGTGTCGGAAGTGCGGTCGAGCTGTGGGGGCAAGCCCTGCCGATCGACGAGGTGGCGCGGGCTGCCGGCACGATTTCGTATGAATTGATGTGCGCGCTGGCGCCCCGTGTTCCGCTGCGGATCGACTGAAGGCGTCCTCCATAGTTTCCCCGGCGCAGGCATATTTGCATTACAATACTGCGCTTATTTTTCAATAACACTTTCCAACCTGCAGGTTGAATCATGGCACTGATTGTCCAGAAATACGGCGGCACTTCCGTCGGCTCCCCGGACCGCATCAAGAACGTGGCGCGGCGCGTGGCCAAATTCAAGGCGCAGGGGCACGATCTCGTGATCGTCGTCTCCGCGATGTCCGGTGAAACCAACCGCCTGATCGCACTGGCCAAGGAAATCCAGGCCCAGCCCGATCCGCGCGAGCTGGACGTCATCGTCTCCACCGGCGAACAGGTGACCATCGGCCTCTTGGCCATGGCGCTGAAAGAGCAGGGTGTCGATGCGGTGAGCTACACCGGCGCCCAGGTCAAGATCCTGACCGATTCCGCGCACACCAAGGCGCGCATCCAGCACATCGACGACGCCAACATGCGTGCCGACCTGACCGCTGGCAAGGTCGTCATCGTGGCCGGTTTCCAGGGCGTCGATGCGCAGGGCAACATCACCACGCTGGGCCGTGGCGGTTCGGATACCTCCGGCGTGGCGCTGGCCGCGGCGCTGAAGGCCGACGAGTGCCAGATCTACACCGACGTTGACGGCGTGTACACCACCGACCCGCGCGTCGTGCCGGAAGCCCGCAAGCTCAAGACCATCACCTTTGAAGAGATGCTCGAGCTGGCCAGCCTGGGTTCCAAGATCCTGCAAATCCGCTCGGTCGAATTCGCCGGCAAATACAATGTGAAACTGCGCGTGTTGTCCTCCTTCCAGGAAGAAGGCGAGGGCACTCTGATCACTTTCGAGGAAGACTCTACCGTGGAAAAACCAGTCATCTCCGGCATCGCCTTCAACCGTGACGAAGCCCGTATCAACGTGATCGGCGTGCCGGACAAGCCGGGCATCGCTTACCAGATCCTCGGCCCCGTGGCCGATGCCAACATCGACGTCGACATGATCATCCAGAACGTCGGCCAGGATGGCACCACCGATTTCTCCTTCACCGTGCCGAAGGGCGAATACCCGCGCGCACTGAAGGTGCTGGAAGAAGTGAAGAAGCACGTCGGTGCCCGTGAAGTCAGCGGCGACGACAAGATCTGCAAGGTCTCCATCGTCGGCGTGGGCATGCGCTCGCACGTGGGCGTGGCCTCCACCATGTTCCGCACGCTGGCCGAAGAAGGCATCAACATCCAGATGATCTCCACTTCCGAAATCAAGATTTCGGTTGTCGTGGATGAAAAGTATCTGGAACTGGCCGTGCGCGTGCTGCACAAGGCCTTCGGTCTGGAACAGGCTGTCTGATTGTCCTGCGCCTGCCATGGTGTGCATGGCGCGGATGCTCGAAAACCCCGGTTTGCGCCGGGGTTTTTTCATGGTGTGACAAACAAGAATGACACAGCCGTTTGTCGGCTGCTGCGGGGTGAGCAAGATGCTGGAAACCGATGTGGTGGTGCTGGGGGCGGGCGCGGCGGGCATGATGTGCGCCGCGACGGCCGGCCAGATGGGCCGGCGCGTGGTGCTGATCGACCATGCCGAGAAGCTGGCCGAGAAGATCCGCATTTCCGGCGGCGGGCGCTGCAATTTCACCAATTTGTATGTGCGTCCCGAGTGTTACCTGTCGGCCAATCCACACTTCATGAAGTCCGCGCTCAAGCAGTACACGCAGCATGACTTCATGGCGCTGATGCAAAAGCACGGCCTGTCCTGGACCGAGAAAACCCTGGGCCAGCTGTTCTGCGACCAGGGCTCGGAAGCGGTGATCGCCATGCTCAAACAAGAGGTCGACGATGCCGGCGTCTGCTGGCGCATGGCGACGCAGCTCTTCGAGGTGGAAGCCCATCCGGACGGCGGCTTCATCGTTCGCACGTCGAAGGAAAACTGGCATTGCCAGTCGCTGGTGGTGGCGACCGGCGGCCTGTCGATTCCGCAGGTCGGTGCGACAGGTATTGGCCTGGAGCTCGCCAAGCAGTTTGGTTTGCCGCTGATACCCACCACACCGGCACTGGTGCCGCTGACCTTTCAGCCGCAGGATCTGTGGGGCGAGCTTGCCGGCATCGCGCTCGAGCACAGCGCGGCGAGCACCGGCGACATCAGTTTTCGCGAGGCGATGCTGCTCACGCACAAGGGCGTGTCCGGCCCCGCCATCCTGCAGGTTTCCAGCTATTGGGAGCCTGGCAAGGCGATCGTCATCGACATGCTGCCCGGGCTTGCCGATGAGGACATCTTCCCACAGGCGCAGCGCGACAAGTCGGTGCTCAACCTGCTCGCCGAGCACCTGCCGCGCCGCCTGGCGCAGGCCGTGCTGGGCGAGGAAAGCCGCCCGCTCAAACAGCTGACTCCGAAAGAGCTGGCCACACTATTGCACCGGCTGCATCACTGGGAATTCATCCCGTCCGGCACGCAGGGCTACCGCAAGGCCGAGGTGATGCGTGGCGGAGTGGACACCGCCGCACTGTCGTCGAAAACCATGATGGCGCGCGATGTGCCGGGTTTGTTCTTCATCGGCGAAGTGGTCGACGTGACCGGCTGGCTGGGCGGCTACAATTTTCAGTGGGCCTGGTCATCCGGATATGTTGCAGGTTTGCATGTTTAGGACTACAGTGGAAATGCATCGATAACTCACGAAAGGAGCAGAGCTTGGAAGTCAAAGTTTCGCAGTTTCGTGATGCGACCCGAGTGGTCGCCTAAGCTAACCCGCCCAAGGGTTGCCTAAACCGGATGCCGCTGAAGATCGTACGCAGTTGCAACACCAAGTAGTACGAGCATCATGCAGTACCAGCAGTTCAGTAGCTTGTTTGCTGTACGCAGTATGCAGTTCCGTTAGCTGTTGCTTTGTCATGCAAGCCCGCCCATTTCGCTGCCATCCGTGGCAGGAGCACAAAGTGTGCACGTTGTAATGCAGTACCGGGCAGGCATCGTTCTTTTGCAGTAGCAGTTCCTGAGTCGCTAGTTTTCTTCAACCACAGTAGTTCAGCATGTGTTTGGCAGTAAACGCAGTAGCAGGACAGCGGAATCCGGCGGTACAAACGGGGTGCTTCAAGCACCCCGTTCTCATTTTCGCGTGCCGGATGGCCGGTTCCGTCAGGCTGCCTGCCTCACCTCGCTCCTTCTTCCTCGCGCCTTTCCGCACTCTGGCAGGGCCGCGTGTGCTTTTTCCCTGCCGTTTACGCCGTTGCAGGCTTGCCTGAGGTAAAGTACGCAGCTCTCATCCTTTGCGGGTGTGGCGATTTATTTGCGGAACAAGGCATGCTCATCAAACGTAGTCTGAAAGCCATCATGACAACCTGGTTTGCCGGGTTGCTGGCATTGTTGCCATTGCTGCTCACGCTGGCGCTGCTGGCCTGGGTGCTGAACTTTCTCAACCAGTATTTCGGGCCGGGTAGCAAGATCGGGCAATTGTTTGCCTATCTTGGCCAGTATTTCGTCAACAATCCGGTGCTGGAATACCTGCTCGGCACCTTCCTGCTGATTCTGGCGATCTATCCGCTGGGCATACTGGTGCAATCCCGCCTCAAACAGCCGCTGGCCACGCTGGTGGATCACACGCTGCGCAAGATTCCGCTGTTTGGCAATCTCTACAATCTGGCCGACCGCTTTGTCGGCTTGCTGGACCAGAAGGAAGACGCCGACATTGGCGCCATGAGCCCGGTCTGGTGTTTCTTTGGTGGTGATGGCGTGGCGGTGCTGGCGCTGATGCCCAATCCCGTGCCGGTCGAGCTGGAAGGGCGCACCTATCAGGCCATCCTGATTCCGACCGCGCCAGTGCCCATCGGCGGCGGCCTGCTCTACGTGCCCACCGACTGGATACGCCCGGCGCAGATCGGGGTGGACAAGCTGACCAGCATCTATGTGTCGATGGGCATTACCCCACCGCCGGATTTGCAGGCCGCCGTGGCCCGCACGCAGGCGCGCTAGCCCGGATTTTTCACCACCTGCTCACTGAGCGGGCTCAAGCAGCAGAAACTCCTCCCGGATAGCAGATCGCCGCTCTGCAGCGCGGGCACTGGCCTGCTTTCCAGATTGCGGGCGCAGCTTCCCCTACCCCCGAAGCGTCAACGTGTCGGGGCCGCACTCGTTTTGACTATGGGCTGGCCAGTGCCTCTGCCGCGAGGCGATACACCTCACGCAGTGGGTGATGGCTGGCAAACAGGATCCGGATACGCCGGGT
>NZ_KE386632.1:0-27863 GCF_000428145.1 Chitinilyticum litopenaei DSM 21440
GCGGCAGTTTCGCCATGCCGGATCAGTTTCCTGACGGCGCTGCGTTACATTGTGGATGAGTGGCTGTGGAGTTCGAGTCGTTGCTCACCGGGCACGATCCCGGGCAAGTTGAAGGCGATGCGCAGCAACATCAAGCGCTTCATTCTGCCGCCACGTCGCAGCGAGCGGCGCTATCCGCGCGCAGTGAAGATGAGCAAAACCCGTTACCCAGTCAAGAAAAATGCCGCTCAGGCTTAACTGAGCGGCATTGCCGCAATGCGGGGCTTTTTGCTGGGTATTGCCCTGTAGCCATTGCTGGCAATGGGCTGTGGCAATATACCCTTATTTCGATGCCTTGACTTCACGCTCGTTCAAGGGCTGTACCGGGCGGGCGTTCATCGGGAAGATCTTCTTGAAGGCATGCAGTTGCGCACGCGACAGCGTCACCGGCTCCTTCAGCACCTGCCAGCGCACCCCTTCGGTGCACGGCGGGGTGGTCAGCGAGCCGCTGAAGGCGTAATAGCCGAAATCGGCCGGCAGCAGGTCGAAGGCGTTGAACTGCTGGTCCAGTTCCAGCTTGCCTTCCTTGCGCGGCAAGTCTTTCCAGAACGACTTCAGCGCGGCATTCTCGGCGCCGACCTTGAACAGCACCGCCACGACCGCGAGCTCCCCCTGTTCGTTCTTGTGTGCCAGATGGGCGACCATGTCGGCGGGTTTGCCGTTGATCTGTTCTTCGCTGGGGGTGTGGAAGTGGAACTGCAGCAGTTCATACACATCCTCGCCGATGCGGATGCGGCTGCCCGGGGCAATGTTCAGCTGTACGGTGTGGCCATTGTTGACCAGCTGCACGCCCGCGGGCTGGTACTGGAAAACCAGCGCCGGCAGCTCGGTCGCCGTGGCGGCGCCGGTGCGGATATTGATCGGCGATTGGGCGCGACCGGTCTGGCATTCGCCTTCCCAGTGTTTCGGGCCGTGCTTGCCGTGATAGCCCCAGTGGGCGCCTTCGGCCCAGCTGCTGCCGGCCAGCAGCAGACCGAGAACGGGGAGGATGTAACGTGCTTTCATGACGCGAACTCCTGATGCGTGGGGGGGATTGGTTGGGTATGTTGCTGTATGTCTTTCCTGCTATGGCTTGGGGGGTGATGCGGCAATGGGTTTGCCATCCTGGCGCGCCGGCGCCGCGTACCAGTTCTGCTCGGGAACCAGCTTTTCGCTCGCGGGATCGCCCAGATAATGCGGCGACATGATCTGTACGCCGTAATGGTTGAAGGTGTCCTGGATCTGGCCGTGCAGCTCGTTGAGGATTTCGAACTTGCGGCGTGGCTCGTCCACCGCCACGCGCAGCTGGTACACCACATACCAGTCGGAAAGGCCGGTCTGGTAGACCACTGGCGCCGGGTCGCGGCGCACGCCGCGGCTTTTGCCGGCAGCCTCCAGCAGCATGGCCTCGACCTGGCGCCAGGGGGCGTCGTAGCCGATGGTGACTTCCACCGTGCTGATCACGCCGCCGCCCGAGGCCAGTCGCGAGAAATTCTTGACGTTCTGGCCGACCAGCCCCGAATTGGGAATGCTGATTTCCTCGCGCAGATTGGTGTGGATCTTGGTGGCAAACAGACCGATGTGCATCACCGTGCCCTCGACATCGCCGATCTGCACATATTCGCCGACGCGCAGCGCCCGCGAATAGATGATGATCATGCCGGACGCAAATTGCCCGACGATGCTCGATGCCCCCAGCGACACCATCAGGCCGACCATGACCGACAGCCCCTTGAAGGCTTCGGTGTCGGCGCCCGGCAGGTAGGGGTAGATCATCGCAAAGGCGAACAGCCACACCGAAAAGGCCAGCAGGCGGCGCGTGGTCGCGGCGGTATCGCGGTCAAACAGGCCAAGCTGCAGCTCGCCGCGCTCAACGCGCGCGAACAGGTAGTGGATGAAGCGGGTGACATAGCGCGCGATCAGCAGGATAAAGCCGGCGATCAGCAGATCCGGCACCGCGCCCAGCACGGCCAGCAGGCTGCTTTCCAGGAAGCCCAGCACGGCCTGGTTGAGCTGTTCGCTCCAGGCGCGCGTGTAGGGAATCTCGTGCAGCACCAGCGACAGCCAGGAATACAGAAAGAACAGGCCCAGCACGCTGACCAGCAGATTGACCAGGTGCCGGAAAAAATGCGCCAGTGTGCGGGCATTGGTGCCGGTGTAGCGCCCGGTCACCGAGGCGATGGGTCGCGCGATGTAGCGGCGACTGCGCACCAGCACCCAGCGGCGCACGCGGCGCAACACCTTGAGGATCAGCACCAGCAATACCGTGGCGATGGCGATGATGGCGGCGGCCTTCAGCAGCTCGCGCGGGTCGGCAAGCGCCAGCCTGTCCTCGCGCACCGCCTCCAGCGCCTTGCGGGCATCGGCGCTGCGCTGCGCCAGCGTTTCGCCGCCGAGCGTGTCGATGTCGCCGTGGCGCAGGTAGAAGGCAATCTTGCCGCCGATGCGGATTTCCATCCCCTCGGCGCTGGGTGACTGGCTGATGGCTGCCTGCGGGTCCTGTTCCAGCAGCCGGCTGATGCGCAGCGCCGCCGCCGTCGCCCGGTCTTGCGGCGAGTAGCCGGCAAACGGGCTGCTGAAGGTGGTGATCGGGCGATTGTAAACGCGCAGCACATGCGCTTCGGTCTCGGGCGGCGCTGTGGCGGCCGCGCTGGCAGGGGAAGCGGCCATCTCCTCGCCGCGCACCGCCAGCGGCCAGCACAGTGTCAACAGAATCAGTAAGCGCAACAGGATATTCAGTGCGTGCATTGCAAGCCGGCTCCATGGGTTTGGGTCATCATAACGCAAGCGAAGCAGGGCGGCGGGCCTGCCGGTGAACCGGTATAATCGCGCGATACTTTTTTGCCCAATCCAGCCCATGCGCCAGATTCTGCTCGATACCGAAACCACCGGCCTGCGTGTCGAGGATGGCAACCGCATCCTCGAAATCGCCGCGGTCGAGATGGTCAACCGCAAGCTGTCCGCTCCCGAGCGGCACTTCCACAGATACATCAATCCGGGGCGCGATTCGGAAGAGGGGGCGCTGAATGTGCATGGCCTGACGAGCGAATTCCTCGCCGACAAGCCGAAGTTCGCCGACATCGCCCAGGAATTTCTCGACTTTGTGCGCGGTGCGGAAATCATCATCCACAACGCCCCGTTCGATGTCGGCTACCTCGACATGGAGCTGGGGAAGCTCGGTCTGGGCAAGTTCCGCGACCACGTCGCCAATGTGATCGACACGCTGGCGATGGCCAAGGAGTTCTTCCCCGGCAAGCGCAACAACCTCGACGCCCTGTGTGACCGCTACGAAATCGATCGCAGCAACCGGGTGCTGCACGGCGCGCTGATCGACTGCGAGCTGCTTTCCGAAGTCTATCTGGCGATGACGCGCGGGCAGGACAGCCTGCTGATCGACTTCCATGGCGGTGACGATCCGGACGGCACCGGCGCCGGCCGCCGCCTGCCCGGCGTGGCGCTGCTGGTCAGCCAGCCGAGCGCCGAAGAACTGGCCGCCCACGAGGCGTATCTGGATGAGCTCGACAAGATCGTCAAGGGCGATTGCCTGTGGCGCACGCTGGAGCCCAAATCGCCACCCGCCGAGGCCCTGCCATGAGTGTCTGCATGAATACGACCGAACTGAAAACCGCTGCGCATGCCGCGTGGGATGACGACAACGAGGCCGAAGCCGAAGCGCTGTTCAAACAGGCACTGGCGATCGACGGGCAGGACGCGCAGACGCACTTTGATCTGGCGCTGCTGTACAAATTCCAGGATCGCTGGGCGGAGGCACTGGCGCACAACCGCCGCGCGGTCGAGCTGAAGCCCGACGACACGGCGGCCTGGTGGAATCTGGGCATTGCCGCCACCGCCTTGTCCGACTGGGTGGCGGCGGCTGCAGCGTGGCGGGTGTTCGACATCGATCTGCCGCTGGATTCCCTGCCACCCGCACTGCCAGTGGCTCCCGCTGCCGTGCGTGTGCGCAATGGCAAGCAGATCGACGTGCTGCTGGGCGAACGGCTCGACCCGGCGCGGGTGCGGATCACGCAGGTTCCGGTTCCCGATTGCGGCGTGCGCTATGGCGACATCCTGCTCAACGACGGGCTGGGCAATGGCGTGCTGAAGACCGATGGCGGCGAGTTGCCGGTGCGCGAAGTGCTGGGGACGTGGCAGGTGTCAAACAATGCCACCTATGTGCTCGAAGCCGTTGTGGAGAATAGGTCGCAGCTCGATACCCTTGCTGATCTGGCAAGGTCTGCCGGCCTGCCGCTGCAGGACTGGGGCGGCAAGGTGCGCTATGTGCTGCCGACGGAAGGCAAGGATGCGCCGGCCGACCCGGAATGGCAGAAGGTGCGCGAGATCGGCATCGCCGCGGAGGATGACCAGCCGGTGGCCGACCTGATCGACGCCTGGCAGGCCGCCTGCCCGGATGTCGAAATCCGCGAGGTGTATGTGGCGCTGACGCCGGAAGACGCGCAAGTTTAATCGGCAGACTCACCACGGAGGCACAGAGGGCTCGGAGAACAGCAAACCCAATGCCGAGGCGCAGGGGCGCGCAATGCGGGCGAACGAACAAGCCGTCCTCCGGTTTTCTTCAGCCTCTCCGGCCAAGGGTTTTTCTCTGTGTCCATCTGTGTCTCTGTGGTTCATTTTTCCCAGGTGTTGCATGAAAGCCATTGCCCTGCTTCCCGCCGCCGGCTCCGGCAGCCGGATGAATTCCCCGCGTCCCAAACAGTATCTCGATCTCAACGGCCGGCCGCTGATCTGGCATACGCTGCTGGCGCTGCACGCGGTGCCGGAGCTTGCACGCATTGTCGTGGTGCTTTCCGCCGGCGACGAGTGGTGGGAGACGTTTGACTGGTCGGGCTTCGCGCGGCTGACGGTACTGCGCTGCGGCGGCGATAGCCGCGCCGAGTCGGTAAAGAATGGCCTCGATGCCTTGCGCGCGGCTGGCGAGGCACAGGACGAGTGGGTGCTGGTGCACGACGCCGCGCGCCCCTGCCTCGCACCGGAGCTGGTGTCCGGCATGATCGGGGAGCTGGGGTATCACCCTGTGGGCGGTATCCTTGCTGTGCCGGTGGCCGATACCCTGAAGCTGGCGGGCGAAGGCCAGTCCATTGCCCGCACGCACCCGCGCGACGGGTTGTGGCAGGCGCAAACGCCGCAGATGTTCCGCCTCGGCATGCTGGCCGATTGCCTGGGCCAGGGCATGGGGCCGGACATTACCGACGAGGCCAGCGCGCTGGAAAAGGCTGGCCACACGCCGCAGCTGGTGATGGGCAGTCCGTGGAACCTGAAGGTGACCTACCCGCAGGATCTGCAGCTCGCCAGTCTGATTCTGGCGGCCCATGCAGAAAGAAATCGCTGATGCGGTTTTTTCGACAATCCCTTGTTGTCATGTCTGCAAAGGCGGACATCCAGAGCAGGCGAGTAGCCTGGCTGGATTCCCGCTTGTGCGGGAATGACGTTTTGGTAGAAGTGACAGGCGCAGAGGAATATCCGCATGGCTGAAACACTGACGATTGCCGCCGGCGACAAGGCCGCCCGCTACGCCGGCTTGCTGCCGCAACTGGCCAGCCTGCTGGAGCACGAAGCCGACCTGATTGCCGGCATGGCCAATGTGGCCAGTGCGCTGGCGAGCACCTTCGGCTGGCACTGGGTGGGGTTTTACCGCGTCGCTGGCGCGGAGCTGGTGCTGGGGCCGTTCGCCGGGCCGCTGGCCTGCACGCGGATTCCCTTCGGGCGTGGCGTGTGCGGCACGGCCTGGGCGCAGAACGCCACGCTGCGGGTCGACGATGTCGACGCCTTTCCCGGGCATATCGCCTGCTCCAGCCTGAGCCGCAGCGAGATTGTCGTGCCGCTGCGCAATGCGGCCGGCGCGGTAATCGCGGTGCTGGATGTCGATGCCAGCGAGCTGGCGGCCTTTGATGAGATTGATCAACACTATCTGGAGCAGCTCGCGCAGCTGTTCGCCAACAAGGAGTAAACGCATGCGTATCGGACAAGGCTGGGACGTGCACCGCATGGTGGAAGGCCGGCCGCTGATTCTCGGCGGCGTGACGATTCCGTTTGAAAAAGGCCTGCTCGGGCATTCCGATGCCGACGCGCTGCTGCACGCGATCACCGACGCGCTTCTCGGTGCGGCGGGGCTGGGTGATATCGGCCGGCACTTTCCCGATACGGCAGAGGAATTCAAGGGGGCGGACAGTCGCGTGCTGCTGCGCGAAGCGCTGCGGCGCGTGCAGGAGGCCGGGTGGCAGGTCGGCAATGTCGACGCCAGCATCCTGATCCAGCGCCCGAAAATGGCGCCGCACATTCCGGCCATGGTCGCGAATATCGCCGCCGATCTGGGGATTGCCGTCGGCCAGGTGAATGTGAAGGCCAAGACCTACGAAAAGCTGGGCCCGGTGGGTGCGAGCGAGGCGGTGGAAGCCCAGGCGGTCTGCCTGCTGCTGCCGCGCTGAGTCAGTTGCTGCTGGCCAGCAGCGCCGCTGGCGGCGTGACCTGGAACCACGACCATTCATGCGCCAGCGCCACGGCCGTGTCGCGCACCAGCGCGTAGGCGCCGTCGAGATCCAGACCGGTCAGCTCGGCGACCGCGGCGTAATCGTCGGGCAGCGCCGGGTCGCGCCAGCCGTTGACCAGGTGGCGGGCCAGCGCATTGGCGACCAGCACCGTGCGCACGCGCGGTTCGTCACGGTAGCCTTCGTCAAGCAGATGGGTAATCAGCTTGGGAAAGTGCCAGGCGTGCGCCAGTGCCAGCTGCAGCTCCAGTACGGTGATGCCGAAAATCTGTTTCTGCGCGTCGCGGCTGCGCAAGCCCGGCGTTTTCTGCTGCATGAGCATCACCTGCGCGGCCAGTTGCGGCGCTTCGTACCAGATCAGGATTTCCGCCGTATCGTGCAGCAGCGCCGCCGTCATCACCTCGGCGGGGTCGATGTCGTGGCGGCGGCTGCAAATGGCCTGTGCGTACTTGCTCGCCGAATAGGCGCGGTAGCAGGCGGCATGGCAGCCGTACAGCGCCGGCTCGATGCGGGCGAGCTGCTGCTCGACCGTGTTGCTGCTGGACAGTGCGCGCAGAAAACCGCTGATGCCGATCATCAGCAGCGTGCGCTCCAGCGTGGTGACATCGGTGATCTGGGCATTCTGGCGATGCTCCTGCAGATAGCGCAGTACCTTCAGCGACAGCAGCGGATCGTGGCGGATCAGCGCGGCGATGTCGCGCACGCTCACTTCCTCCAGCCGGCCAGCCAGCTCGCGCAGGGCCTGCTGCGTGTGCTCCAGTAGCGGAATCTGCTGGTGGCTCAGGTAGTCAACCCAGCCGGCCAGGGAGTCAAAGCGCTGTTTCAGCATGGTGGTCGCTTCAGCCAAGTAGTGCTTGCATTATGGCATGCTGATACAGATTGGCTGAGAATGAATCCTGTCCCGGCTTCGGAGTGTTGCCGATGTTGCGCACCTTGCTCTTGCTGATCGTACTTGCCCTGTCGCCGCTGGCGACGGCGGATGACATTGCCACCCTCAGCCCGCGGCACAAGCCGGCAGCCGAGCTGTTGCCGGTCTTGCAGCAGGCCTTTCCCGATGCCGCCTTCAGCGTGTTCTACCAGCAGCTGATCGTCCGTGCGCCGGACCGCGCAACGCTGGCGCGCATCGAGGCGCTGCTGGCCGAGCTTGATACCGTTACCCGCCAGTTCCGCCTCAGTGTCGAGCAACGCCAGCACGCCAGTGCCGCCGGCTGGCATTTCGACACCAGTGGCCGCGTCGTGATCCGCAACGGCAAGGCGGGCGGCGCGCTGGCCGTGTCGCTTGGCCAGTTCCACAGCGACAGCCGCCTGCTCAACCGCAGCAGCGTGCTGACGCTGGACGGGCAGGAGGCGTGGATTTCGCTCGGGCAAAGCCGCTTTTATCCGCTGCGCACCTGGTGGCCGGGCAGCGGTGTGGTGGTGAGTGGCGGCGAATGGGCGAGCGTGGGCAACGGTTTTGTCGCGCAGCCGCTGGCGCAGGGACGCGAGGTCGTTGTCAGGCTGAGCCCGCAGCTGAGCCGCTTTGTCGGGGGCAGGCGCATCGAGCGCGCCGGCGCCTACACCGAAGTGCGCGCCAGTCCCGGTGAATGGCTGCTGATCGGCGAGAGCAACAGCAGCAGCCAGTCATCGACCGCCGGTTGGCCGGACAATGGCAGCGAGCGCGGGCAGGGCGGCTATCAGGTCTGGTTGCGGGTGGACGAAGACTGAGCGGCTTGCCGGGCAGGCACATTCAACGCAGTGGCCTCAGCAAAACCCAAATCAACCACAGAGGCACAGAGAACACAGAGAAAAGCGGGAGCACGTCATCGGCATTGCTCGGGGTTGTGCTTTCTCTGTGCCCTCTGTGTCTCTGTGGTTCAATAGGTTTTTGATATGTATATGGCTGCAGCCCTTTTCAGAAAAGGGTTATGGGGCAATACCCTTGCCTTGCTTTTCCGCCAGCTTGCGACGGATTTCCGGCATCAGCGCCAGCGCGGCCTTTTCGCCTTCGAGGATGGCGGTGTTCTTCTGGTCGAAGTCCGCCGCGCCGATCTTGCCGACCTTGGGGCGGATGATCACGTCGGCGCGCGTCATTTCCTGTTCGCCCAGCTTCTGGCCCATGATGGTGATCGCCTGGTTGACGTTGCCGACCATGCTCGCCGGCCGGTTGTAAGTGGCCTTGCTGGAAATATCGACGGCGATCACGAAGTCCGCGCCGAGCTGGCGCGCGGCGTCGACCGGCACCGGGCTGACGATGCCGCCATCGACGTAACGCTTGCCGGCAATCGTCACCGGCTCGAACACGCCGGGAATGCTGCTCGACGCGCGCACGGCCTGGCCGGTGTTGCCGCTGCCGAATACCATGCGCTCGCCGTTGTCCAGATTGGTCGCCACTGCGGCAAAGCGCCTGGGGAAGGTTTCCATCGTCTTGCCGCCTACCAGCGTGTTCACGTAATCCTGCAGCTTCTGCCCCTTCACCAGCCCGCCGGACAAGAGGCTCACGTCGCGGATCTGGCTCTCGTCCAGCGCGAAGGCCTTTTCCTGCAGCGCGAACACGTCGATGCCGCTGGCGTAGAGGCTGCCGACGACGCTGCCGGCGCTGGTGCCGGTGACGACCTCGGCCTGGATGCCGTTGGCTTCGAGCATCTTGATCACGCCGATATGGGCAAAGCCCTTGGCCGCGCCGCCGCCCAGCGCCAGACCGACGCGGATTTTCTTGGGCGCGGGTTTGGGCGCGGCCGGTGGTTCGCTGGTGGCGCAGGCCGACAGCAGGGTGGAGGCCAGCAGGAGCTGCAAGAAGCTGCGACGTTTCATAGGGCAATGATCTCGTCAACAATGGCCTGCCCGTGCTGGCAGCGCCATTTGATATCCAGGGTATAGAGGCGTACGCCATACTGGCGTTCGCCTTCGTCGGCATACGCCGGGCGCGGGTCTTGCGCGAGCACCTCGCGGATCAGTTCGGGCAAGGCCGGGTAGCGCAGCGCATGCGTGGCGAGGCTGGCGCTGGCCGCCGGGCTGAACACCACCTCGAGCCGCGGCGGCGGGCCGTCGACAAAGCCGCCGCGCGCAGCGGGCTGGCTCTCGACAAAGGGAATGTAGGGCTTGATGTCGAGAATCGGCGTGCCGTCGACCAGATCGACACCGGTAAAGCTCAGCGTCACGCCGTCGCGGGTATCGATGCCGGCCAGCGCCACCAGCGACAGGCCCAGCGGATTGGGGCGGAACGGGCTGCGGCTGGCGAACACGCCGACGCGGCGGTTGCCGCCCAGGCGCGGCGGGCGCACCGTCGGCTGCCATTGCCCGGCCGTCTGGTGAAACACCCAGGACAGCCAGACATGCGAAAAGGCTTCGAGCCCGCGCACCGCTTCGGCGCGGTTGTACGGCGCCAGCAGTTGCAGCGTGCCGGTGGCGTGCGGGGCGAGCTGAGGCTGGCGCGGAATGCCGAACTTGTCGGCAAACGGCGTGGCGATGAAGCCGATGGGCTGGAAGGCAAACGACGTGTCGGACATGGGAAGAACCGGAAATGACCACGCGATTGTGCCAAAGCGCACCCCGCTTGGCTGCGTGAATTTGTTACGCACTGGCGCTGTGCGGCGAAGGACTTGGTTCACTCAAGCGACTCTGCACTACATCTTTTCAGCGCCTTCGGCGCAGTGATCGGTTGCCGGTGTGCCGGCGGCACGTCAGGGGACTTGTCTTGCCAAGCCCCCCGACACCCCCAAGGCGCGCCCGTTCCGCAGCCCCTGCGGGGTGCCCTGCGATGCTCGACTTCGGCAGCGACGCGGGGCAACTCGGGCTGCGCCCTCAGACACTCCCCGCGCCGAAACCCTGCCGAAGCCTGCGCTTCTCGGCTGCTGCAAGGGCAGGGTAGTTCTGCCAAGCAGCTGCGCCACTTCTGTATGCATTGCCGCAATGCAAAAGGGCGCACCTGCGGCGCGCCCTTTGCTTTGTTCCGACCTTGGCTTACAGGCCGTGAATCCAGATGTAGCCCAGCACCAGCGGCGCAAGGAAGGCGCACACCAGCCGGAAGGCCGGCAACACCGCCGCCGCACCCTCGGCGTGCAGCTCGTCGCGCACGCGCGGCCAGATCGCCCAGCCGACAAAGACCGCCGCCAGCAGGCCACCGGCCGGCATCAGCACGTTCGACGCCACGTAATCCATCAGATCGAACGGTGTCTTGCCGAAGATCAGCGTTTTTTCCAGCACGCCAAACGACAGCGCAGCCGGAATGGAGGCGGCAAAGGAGGTGAGTGTCACCACCACGGTGGCCGGCTTGCGCGCCCAGCCGAACTCGTCCATCAGGAAGGCGACGATGGGCTCGAGAATCGATACCGACGAGGTCAGTGCGGCGAACAGCAAGAGGCAGAAGAAGGCGATGGCAAAGCCCTGGCCAAACGGCATCTTGGCGAAGATCGCCGGCATGGTGATGAAGGTCAGCCCGGGGCCCGCTGCCGGATCGACGCCAAAGGCGAACACCGCCGGCAGCACCATCAGCCCGGCCAGCAGGCAGGCCAGCGTCGCCAGCGCCGACACCCACAGCGTGGCGCCGACCAGCTTGGTGTCCGACGACAGGTAGGAGCCATAGGCGATGATCATGCCGCCGCCGATGGACAGCGAGAAGATCGCCAGCCCCATCGCATCGAGCAGCATCGTGGCGTTGACCTTGCTCCAGTCCGGCGTGATGAAATACTGGACGCCTTCCATCGCGCCCGGCAGGGTCAGCGCGCGTGCGATCAGCACCAGCATCAGGAAAAACAGCGCCGGCATCAGGATCTTGCTCATGCGCTCGATGCCGGCCTGCACGCCGCCCAGCACGATGGCCATATTGATGCCGAAGAAGATCGCGCAATACAGGATGGCGTCGGCCGGATCGGCGATAAAGCTGCCGAAGGCCGATTTCAGCGCCGCGGTATCGGCGGTGATCGCCTCGCCGGTGATCGAGCGCAGGATGTAGGCGACCGTCCAGCCGCCGACGACGCAGTAATACGAGAGAATGATGAACACGCACAGCACGGAGAGCCGTCCCGCCCAGGCCCAGGTCTTGTTCTTCAGCTCGCGGTACGCGGTGGTGGCGGATTTGCGCGCGGCGCGGCCGATCAGCATTTCGGCCAGCAGCATGCCCACGCCCAGCGTGAAGACGCAAACCAGATAAGCGATCAGGAAAGCGCCACCGCCGTTCTTGCCAGCGATATAGGGAAATTTCCAGATGGCGCCCAGGCCGACGGCGGAGCCGGCAGCAGCAAGGATGAAGCCCAGTTTCGAGCCCCAGTTGGCACGGGACATGATCACTCCGGTTACAGTTGGATGCCAAAGAGTGTGCCCAACTGTTACGGCCCGGCCTATTGGCGATAGTCCCGATCCGGACGACGCATCGGCAGCAAGTCGCTGGTAATGCGCACAGCTTTGCTGTGTGTTCGCATTACCCCGCAGTGGCCTCGCGTGACAGCCGGGTGTGCTGCACGCCTGCCTGTTATTCTTTTTGGTAAGTATTTTCGCGTATTTGTGTAAGATTGTCATTGCCCAACAGCCACGCATGAGACCGAGTATGTGCCGTATACCCAATGACCGCTTTTTGCTTCGGGCAGTGCTGCTGCCGGCACTGGCGCTGACCAACGCCGGAACGGTGGGTATCGGGCGCTAGCCCCACACCAGCATGGGCTCTGGCTGCATGGGGTGGGGTGTTTTATATGCGCGCGAGGATCGTTGTTGCCTATTTTTTAGGCGCTGTGTAGAATGGCCGCCCATCCCACCTCCCCCCTCTGCCACCGGTCATGCGAATCGGGCCATACGCGCTTGCCAACAATCTGATCGTGGCTCCCATGGCGGGGGTGACGGATCGGCCATTCCGCCAGCTGTGCAAGCGCTTTGGCGCGGGCCATGCCGTGTCGGAAATGATCACGGCCGACCAGAGCCTGCGCCTCACCAAGAAAACCCAGCGCCGCGCCGATTTCACCGGCGAGCTCGCGCCCATTTCCGTACAGATTGCCGGCAGCGAGCCGGAAAAGCTGGCCGAGGCCGCGCGCTATCAGGTGGCCAACGGCGCACAGATCGTCGACATCAATATGGGCTGCCCGGTGAAGAAGGTCTGCAACAAGCTGGCCGGCTCCGCCTTGCTGCAGGACGAAGCGCTGGTGCAGGAAATCCTCGAGCGCGTCGTCGCCGCGGTCGAGGTGCCCGTCACGCTGAAAACCCGGCTGGGCTTTTGCAATGGCGAGGAAAATATTCACCGCGTCGCCGAGCTGGCTGAGAATGCCGGCATTGCCGCGCTGGCCATCCACGGCCGCACGCGCGAGGACATGTATAACGGCAACGCGCGCTATGAGCTGATCCGCGCGGTCAAGGCCGCGCGCCGCCTGCCCATCATTGCCAATGGTGATATCGATACGCCGCACAAGGCCAGGCAGGTGCTGGAGATGACCGGCGCCGACGCCATCATGATCGGTCGCGCCGCGCAGGGGCGGCCCTGGCTGTTTCGCGAAATCGGCCATTTTCTGGCCAGCGGCGAGCTGCTGCCGCCGCCCGATGTGAGCGAAGTGCGCGCGGTGATGATGGAACACCTGGACGCGCTGTATGCCTTTTACGGCGAGTATTCCGGCGTGCGCATCGCGCGCAAGCACATCGCCTGGACGACCAAGGGTTTGCAGGGTGGCAATGCCTTTCGCCAGGCGATGTACGCGCTGGAAAGCAGTGCCGAGCAGGCGCGCGCCACGCGCGAATTTTTTGACCGCCTGTCCGCCATGAGCGACACGCTGGTTTATGACGATGACAGTGCCGCGAACGACGGCACTGCACCACAACAACAATAGGGGAAACCAATGACTGCCCAACTGGCCGACCGCCGTCAGGATCATATCGCCGACGCGATCCATCTTGCTCTGGCCGATTATTTCCGTGATCTGGATGGCGAGGCACCCTGCGCGCTGTACGACATGGTGCTGGCGCGCGTGGAAAAGCCGCTGCTGGAAGTCGTGCTGGAGCGTGTGGGGGGCAACCAGACCAAGGCGGCAGACATGCTGGGCATCAACCGCAACACCCTGCGCAAGAAGCTGCAGACTTACGACATGCTTTGATGGGTATGGGCTTGTGGCCTTTTACCAGTAAAGGCTGCAGGTGAATACCCGTGGAAATGCCTTTGAAATTTGCTCCGTTTGCCAACGGGGCGCAGCAAATCGCAATTCAATCTGGAGAGATGTAAATGAGCAAGATTCAACGTGCGCTGATCAGCGTATCCGACAAGACCGGCGTACTGGATTTCGCCCGTGCGCTGGTGGCGCAAGGGGTGGAAATCCTGTCCACCGGCGGTACCGCCAAGCTGTTCGCCGACAATGGCGTTCCGGTCATCGAAGTGTCGGACTACACCGGCTTCCCGGAAATGCTCGATGGCCGCGTGAAGACGCTGCACCCGAAAATTCACGGCGGCATTCTCGGCCGTCGCGATCTGGAAGCGCACGTGGGCACCATGCAGGAGCACGGCATCGGCAATATTGATCTGGTCTGTGTGAACCTGTATCCGTTCGAAGCGACCATCGCCAAGCCGGATTGCAGCTTTGAAGACGCCATCGAAAACATCGACATTGGCGGCCCGGCCATGGTGCGCTCGGCAGCCAAGAATCACGCGCACGTGGCGATTGTCACCGACGCGGCGGACTACAACGCACTGGTTGAAGAAATGCAGGCCAACGGCGGCGCACTGAGCCTGGCCACCCGCATCAATCTGGCCAAGAAGGCCTTCAGCCACACCGCCGCCTACGACGGCGCGATCTCCAACTACCTGACCGCGCTGACCGACGCGGGCGAGAAGGTGACCTACCCGAATCGCCTGAACGTGCAGTTCGTGAAGGTGCAGGACATGCGCTACGGTGAAAACCCGCACCAGTCCGCCGCCTTCTACCGCGACCTGCACCCGGCTGCCGGCAGCCTGGCGAACTACAAGCAGTTCCAGGGCAAGGAACTGAGCTACAACAACATCGCCGACGCCGACGCCGCGTGGGAAGCCGTCAAGCAGTTTGCCGAGCCGGCCTGTGTGATCGTCAAGCACGCCAATCCCTGCGGCGTGGCGGTGGCGGTCGATACTTATACCGCTTACCAGCTGGCGTTCGCGACCGACACCACCAGCGCCTTTGGCGGCATTATCGCGTTCAACAAGACCGTTGACGCCGACACCGTCGAAGCCGTCTCCAAGCAGTTCCTGGAAGTGCTGATCGCACCGTCCTACACCCAGGAAGCGCTGGACCTGCTGGCGAAGAAGGTGAATGTGCGCGTGCTGGAAGTGGCCATCGAAACCGGCGAGAACAAGTTTGACCTGAAGCGCGTCGGCGGCGGCATTCTGGTGCAAAGTCCGGACGTGCATGCGCTGACGCTGGCGGACCTGAAGGTCGTGACCAAGAAGCAGCCGAACGATCAGCAATTGAAAGACCTGCTGTTCGCGTGGAATGTCGCCAAGTTCGTGAAATCCAATGCGATTGTATTCTGCGGCAAGGGCCAGACGCTGGGCATCGGCGCAGGCCAGATGAGCCGTGTCGATTCGACCAAGATCGCCGCGATCAAGGCCAAGAATGCCGGTCTGGACCTGCGCGGTTCGGTCGCCGCATCGGACGCCTTCTTCCCCTTCCGCGACGGTGTGGACGTGATCGCCGAAAATGGCGTGTCCGCCATCATCCAGCCGGGCGGCTCGGTGCGTGACGACGAGGTGATTGCCGCGGCCGACGAGCATGGCATTGCGATGGTCGTCACCGGCATCCGCCACTTCCGTCATTGATTCGGGGCTGCGCCGTGTCCGGACTTTGTCACAAAGCCCCTCGTGTACAAACGTACACGTCGGGCCTTTGTTTCGCGTCCGGACTCGGCTCGCTGCCGAATCGGGTGCGGCTGCTCGCCCGACGGCTTGATTCGGGACTGTGCCGTGCGATGGCTTTGTCACCCGGCGGCTCGTGTGCAAACGCACACGTCGCCACCGTGTTCCGCGCCCTCACACGGCTCGCTCCCGAATCGCGCAGTGCTGAGGCATGATGCATGTCCATTGGTTTTGGCTGTGGCAGTAAACGTTTACGTTTGATTAGTAGACCCAAGCCCTGGAGCCGCCGAGAAGCGCAGGTTTTTCGGGATTAGGGGCGGGACGTGTTTGAGGGCGCGTAGCGACCGAGTTGTCCCGCACCCCCGGAAAAGCGAGCATCGCAGGGGAGCCCGAAGGGCCGGCGGACCGGGCGCGCCTTGGGGGTGTCGGGGGGCTTGGCAAGACAAGCCCCCTGACACGTCTGCCGGGCGGAACCGGCATGTAAACATCGCGCCGCAGGCGCTGAAAACCGTACAGAAAACGAGGAATACCCATGAATATTTTGGTTATCGGCTCCGGTGGTCGCGAACACGCACTGGCCTGGAAGCTGGCCCAGTCGCCGCGCGTGGGCAAGGTCTATGTGGCGCCGGGCAATGCCGGCACCGCGCTGGACGACAATCTGGAAAACATCGAGATCAGCGCCATACCCGAGCTGGTCGAGTTCGCCAAAAACAATAACGTCGTGCTGACGGTCGTCGGCCCGGAAGCGCCGCTGTCGCAAGGCGTGGTGGATGCCTTCCGTGCTGCGGGCCTGAAAATCTTCGGGCCGACACAGGCCGGCGCGCAGCTGGAATCCTCCAAGGACTTTGCCAAGGCCTTCATGAAGCGCCACGGCATTCCGACTGCTGATTACGAAACCTTTGCCGACGCCGCCAAGGCCCATGCCTACATTGACGCCAAGGGCGCACCGATTGTCATCAAGGCCGACGGCCTGGCCGCCGGCAAGGGCGTGGTGGTAGCGATGGATCTGGCCGAGGCCCATGCCGCGGTTGATGCCATGCTCAGCGACAACAAGCTCGGCGATGCCGGCGCGCGCGTGGTGATCGAGGAGTTCCTCACCGGCGAAGAAGCCAGCTTCATCGTCATGGTCGACGGCAAGAACGTGCTGGCAATGGCATCCAGCCAGGACCACAAGCGCCTGCTCGACGGCGACGAAGGCCCGAACACCGGCGGCATGGGCGCGTACAGCCCGGCACCGGTGGTGACGCCGGAAGTGCACGCCCGCGCCATGCGCGAGGTGATCCTGCCCACCGTGCAGGGCATGGCCAAGGATGGCATTACCTATACCGGCTTCCTCTACGCCGGCCTGATGGTCAGCGAAGATGGCAGCATCAAGGTGCTGGAATTCAATTGCCGCTTCGGCGACCCGGAAACCCAGCCCATCATGATGCGCCTGAAGAGCGACTTCGTGACGCTGATCGAGCATGGTGTGAATGGCACGCTGGATCAGGTCGAAGCCGAATGGGACCGCCGCGTGGCCCTGGGTGTGGTGCTGGCTGCCGCCAACTATCCGGAGACTCCGAAAAAGGGCGACCTGATCACCGGCCTGCCGCGCGGTCTGGCCGATGCGCATGTCTTCCATGCCGGTACCAAGCTCAATCATGCCGGCGAGCCGCTGACCGCCGGCGGCCGCGTGCTGTGCGTCACCGCACTGGGCGACAGCATCAAGCTGGCGCAGGCCCGCGCCTATGAGGTGCTGGCCGGCGTGCATTTCGACGGCATGCAGTTCCGCCGCGATATTGGCTGGCGCGCGATCACCCGCAAGTGATGATCCGTCACCCGCATAAAAAAAAGCCGCTGCGAAGCGGCTTTTTTTTATGTGCCGGCCCTTACCAGTGCCCGCCCAGGTGCTGCATCAGCAGGCTGGAGGTGGCGACGGTAATCCAGACCAGGAGGCCCAGGGCAATCGGGCGCCAGCCGGTGTGCTTCATCTTGCCCAGATCGGTCGAGAGGCCGATGGCAGTCAGTGCGGCGGTGATCAGAATGGTCGAGACACTGTGCGCGGCGCTGGTCAGGGCCTGCGGCAGGTAGCCGTTGCACAGCGAGGCAATCACGAAGCAGAGGATGAAGCCGGGAATCGCGTGGCGGATGCCGGGGCGCCTGGCGGCGCTGGCGTCCTTGCCCACCGCATTGCGACGGGCGAAGACAAAGCTCAGGACCAGCGTCACCGGAATGATCAGCATGGCACGGCTCAGCTTCACGATGGTGGCATAGTCACCGGCTTCCTTGCTCCACGAGTAGGCGGCGGCCACCACCGACGAGGTGTCGTTGATCGCGGTACCGGCCCACAGGCCGAAACCGGCATCCGAGAGCCCCAGCCACTGGCCCAGTACCGGGAAGGTCAGCACGGCGACGATGTTGAACAGGAAGATGGTCGAGAGCGAGAACGCGGTTTCGTGATCGTCCGGCTTCACGACCGGTGTCATCGCGGCAATCGCCGAGCCACCGCAGATCGCGGTGCCGCCACCGATCAGCACGCAGAGCTTGGCCGGGATGTTCAGCAGCCGGCCGAAGACAAAGGCGCTGGCAAAGGCCAGTGACAGCGTGACCAGCGTGACCGAGAGGGATTTCAGCCCGGTGTCGAGCACCGCACCGATCGGCAGCGCCAGCCCCAGGCCGACAATCGACCACTGCAGCAACTGATGGCCGGCAAACCGGACGCCCGGCAGCTGCGTTTCGCTGATCGTGAAGCGGCTGCGTATGGCGAGGCCGAGCAGAATGCCGGCAACGGCGCCGCCCATCAGCGGGAATTGTTCGCCGAGAACATGGGCGACGGCGGTAATGGCGGCAACCAGTGCCAGGCCGGGAAGGCGTTGTTTGAGTACGGAGGCATTCATCGCGGTGCTCCTGCTTGAGTTTTGATGGCATAAGCTTATCGCTGGAAGATATATATCGAATAACGGATAATTAAGTTCAAGCCATCGGAAAAACCGATCAGGAGTGCCCATGCTGAAAATGACGCTGCGCGAGCTGGAAGTCTTTTGCGCGATCAATCGCACCGGTGGCGTGACGGCTGCCGCCGCAGCGCTCGGGCTGTCGCAATCGGCGGCCAGCGGCGCCCTGGCCGAGCTGGAGCGCCGGCTGGGCGTGACGCTCTTTGATCGCATCGGCCGGCGCGTGGTGCTGAATGAACACGGGCGCTTTCTGCTGCCGCGCGCCGAGGAACTGCTGGCGCAGGCCGAAACACTGGAAGCCAGCTACGACGCAGGGGCGCCAAGCCGCTTGCGCATCGCCGCCAGCCTCACCATCGGCAATTTCGTCCTGCCGGCGCTCTTGGGCGAGCTGATGCAGGCGCGCCCGGAAGACCGCTACGAGGTCGCCATCGGCAATTCGCAGCACGTGGTCGAGCTGCTGCTCGACAGCCGTGCCGACATCGGCCTGATCGAGGCACCGCTGACGCACCGGCAACTGGTCAGCGAGCGCTGGCTGACGGACGAGATGGTGGTGTTTGCCCGCGCCGGCCATCCGCTGCTGGCGGGCGAGGCCAGCCTTGCCGATCTGGCCGCAGCGCCGTGGATCATGCGCGAGGCCGGCTCCGGGGTGCGGCAGATGCTGGAAGCCATGCTGCTGCCGCATCTGGGCGGCATGAATCTGCTACTGGAGCTCGGCAGCGGCGAGGCCGTGCGCGAGGCGGTGCGGCTGGGGCTGGGGATTTCCTGCGGCTCGCGCCGCTCGATTGCCCGCGAACTGGCGCGGGACGAATTCGCCGTGATTCCGCTGCCGCAGATCACGATGCAACGGCGTTTCTATCTTGTCTGGCACGCGGAAAAGCGCCTGACTGCCGGCGCCGAGCGCCTGCGCAGTGCCTGTCATGCGGCAATGGCGCGTTGCGAATGATGAATTGAAGGGTATGTGGCCATGGCCATTCAAATATATATGTTGTGGGCTTATATCCTGAAGGGTATTGCGATGGCCTTTGCCGAAATACGGCTGCATGGCAGTGCAGAATACCCGCGCTAGTGTGCGCCCGGCAGAAGACCGGCATTACCGGCCGGGTGTGCAAGAAATACCCGACCGGTGCGTCGGCCTTAGGCCTCAGCCCAGCGCAATTCCTCCTGTACCAGATAACCATCTTCGGTGGTGGCGGTATTCATGCTGCCGGCGCGCACCTGCAGCACGGTGAACTCCAGCGCCTGCTCCCCCGTGTTGCGAAAGGCACGGCGGCCGGCGGGGGCGACGCGCACGAGCGAGCCTTCGCCTACCGGGAAAATCTGCCCGTCGACCTGGAATTCGCCGCTGCCGCGCGTGAAGACGTAGATCTCCTCGTTTTCGCGGTGCGCGTGCAAAAAGGGAACGCCGGCGCCGGGGGGAAGGCTGTTGAGCGACAGCTCGACGCCGGTGCAGTGCAAGGCCTCGCGCAGGAAAACCTTGCCGGGAACCGGGCGATTGCCCAGCGCCGGCAGCCGGAAGCGATAGCGCGCCAGCTCGGCCATCGGGCCGACGTGGCTGGCGGAGAAATGCGGGCCGGTTTCGGCCGTGCTGGCCTGAAGAATTGCCTCATTCATGGTCGTGCTCCGTGGTAAGGAGCATTCACTGTACGAATTGCCCGCGTGCGCGCGCAGTGGCAATATCGCCATCATTAATGCCGATATCGCCAATATGCCTAACGTCGCCATCCTCCTTCCCGAGCAATACATCGCCAGTGGTGCCTGCAGTGCTGCCGATATGCTGCAGCTGGCCAACAGACTCTGCGGCCGTACGCTGTTCGCCTGGCGTTTTTTCAGCCGCGATGGCGCGCCCGCGCGCAGCAGCAGCAGCATCCTGCTGCCAGCCAGCGGCAGGTATGCGGATGCCCTGCCGGCCGATGTGCTGCTGGTCGCCGGCATCGGCTATGCCTCGCTGGCCAAGCTGGAACGGCAGCTGGATCAAGAAACGGAGCTCTGCGCCGTACTGCAGGCGGCAAATTGCCAGGGGCGCTGGCTTGGCAGCTACTGCACCGGCACCACCTTTCTGGCGCAGGCCGGCGTGCTGGCGGGGCGGCAGGCGACCACCAGCTGGTGGCTGGGAAAGTGGTTTCGTGAGCGCTATCCGGCGGTGCAACTGCAGCCGCACGCGATGCTGTGCAAGGCCGGGCACGTGCTGACGGCCGGGGCGACGACGTCCTGCCTGGAGCTGATGCTGCAGCTGATCCGCGAGAAGGGCGGCGAGGATCTGGCACTGGAATGCGCACGGATACTGCTGCTCGATGCCCGCCGCGATTCGCAGGCGCCGTATGCCGGCCTGCAGCAATTCAGCGGGCACGACGACCCGCTGGTCTGCCGCGCGCAGCACTGGCTGCAGCAGCAACTGGCGCAGCCATTCAGTCTCGAGCTGCTGGCCAGCGCCACGCACAGCAGCGGGCGCACGCTGATCTGGCACTTTCGCTCGGCACTGGGCGTGACGCCGCTGCAGTATCTGCAGAAGCTGCGCCTGCAGCACGCCTGCCGCCAGCTGCAGCACGGCGACGCGACCATCGAGCAGATCGTCGCCGAATGCGGCTACGAAGACCTCAGCGCCTTCCGCCGCCTGTTCAAGCGCGAGATGAGTTGCACGCCGGCCGAATACCGCAGCAGGTTTGCGCGGCATGATGCCTAAACTTGCTTACCTGGCTGGCAAAGCAAAATTAGAGAATATTCTCTTTGTGAATCGCAATCAGACGCCCAATCAATGCACCTGCACCCGTGCAGATTGGCAGGAGAGCCCCCAGACTGCCACCAAACATCGGGCTGATCAGGAATGCCAGTATCAGGCCTATCACGCCGCCATAGCCTGTGTGCATTTTCCGGTTCAGACGTTGTGCAGTCTCGCGCGCCTCCTTGGAAAAGCCCACTGCCTCATGAATGAGGACGGTGCCGCATTGATAACAGCGGGCACTGGTTGCAGGGTTGACTGTTTGGCAGCAGGGGCAACTCATGATGACTCCTTGAATTGTGTTCGAGTCGGTTTAGGCGGGAAGTTGTGATTATTGCATGTGGCTTTTTGTTTTGTCATTTGCGTGAAAGTTTTTACGGAGGCGGAGTGGTGAGCTTGCTCGCAGTCAGCAAGGAGGGCTGGCAAGTCCGCTCCTGTATGGAGCTTGGGCGGAATGAGTGAAGCTCAACGATCGGGCGCCTCCTTCGTCTTGAGTTGCGCTATCGCATAACTCAAACGTGCTGAGACATGAGATGCGATTGCTGTAGCGCAACAATCAATCCCACCGGATAATCCCTCATGATTTTTCTCCTGCCCCCACATCATGACAATCCTCTACCGCTCACTCCTGCTCATATTCTGTGTCTTTGCGCTTGCCGCTTGCGGCAAGAGTCCGCTGGAAAAAGATCTGGAAACCTATGCGCGGCTGAACAAGGAAATGCATGAGTTCGCTGAAAGCACCAAGGCCACGATGGCGTTCAGGGCTAAAACTGAACGCCATCGTGGCGGTTCGCCAGAGCTGGATGCCTTGATGGGCTTGCTGGAAGGCAGCAAGAGAGGCCTGGATCGTCTGAAGCTGCAGGACCCGCAGGTGCAGGAGCAGGTCAATCGGCTGAGCACTGCCTACGGCAACTGGGCCAAATATCTTCAGGAACTGAAAGACAATGAAGGCAAGCGTGAGCCCGATGAGCAACTGGAGCAGGAAATCCTTGCCGACATTACCAAGGCCAAGTCCCAGGTGACGAATGCCCAGAATACCCTTATTGCAATGGGCAAGGACGAGGGTATCGCGATTACTGTGCCCTTCGTCGTGTGTTCCGCTGAGGATGTCGACTGCAAGTAAGCCAGACCCAAACGAAGCGCAGAATTGCAGCGGCAAACAAATACAGCCAGATGTATCTGGCTGTATCCTTTTCTGCTATTTGGCTTTGGTCATATACCTAGCTGCGAATCAGGTGATCGAAGGCGGAAAGCGAGGCGGTGGCGCCCGCGCCCATGGCGATGATGATCTGCTTGTAGGGCACGTTGGTGGCGTCGCCGGCGGCGAACACGCCCGGCACTGAGGTTTCACCGCGTGCGTTGATTTCGATCTCGCCAAAGCGGCTCAGATTCACGCCGCTGTCTTTCAGCCAGTCGGTATTCGGTACCAGACCGATTTGCACGAAAATCCCGTCCAGTTGCAGCTCGTGCGACTGGCCGGTGGCGCGGTGGGTGTAGGCCAGCCCCGTCACCTTTTCGCCATTGCCCAGCACGGCGGTCGTCTGCGCCTGCGTGATGACGGTGACGTTGGGCAGGCTCAGCAATTTCTTTTGCAGCACCGCGTCGGCGCGCATCGCTTCACCGAATTCCAGCAGCGTGACGTGCGCAACGATGCCGGCCAGATCAATCGCCGCTTCGACGCCGGAGTTGCCGCCACCGATGACGGCCACTTTTTTCCCCTTGAACAGCGGGCCATCGCAGTGCGGGCAGTAGGCAACGCCACGGCCACGGTATTCCGCCTCGCCCGGCACATTCATTTCGCGCCAGCGCGCGCCGGTGGCGACGATCACGCTCTTGGCCTTCAGTTGCCCGCCGTTGGCAAACTCGACCGTGGTCAGGCCATCGTCGCCCGCCGGAACCAGCTTGCTCGCGCGCTGCAGGTTCAGGATGTCGACGGCGTAGCTTTTCACGTGCTCTTCCAGCGCCATCGCCATTTTCGGGCCTTCGGTTTCCTGCACGGAAATGAAGTTTTCAATGGCCATGGTGTCGAGCACCTGGCCGCCAAAGCGCTCGGACGCCACGCCGGTGCGGATGCCCTTGCGCGCGGCATACACCGCCGCCGCCGCACCCGCCGGCCCGCCACCGACCACCAGCACGTCGAACGGCGCGGCGGTGTTCATTTTCTCGGCAGCGCGATCGGTCGCGCCGCTGTCGAGTTTGGCGACGATTTCTTCGATGCCCATGCGGCCCTGGCCGAAGACTGCGCCATTCAAGAGCACCGTCGGCACGGCCATGATCTTGCGTTCGTTCACTTCATCCTGGAACAGCGCGCCGTCGACCATGGTGTGGCGGATATTGGGGTTGAGCACGGCCATGGCGTTCAGCGCCTGCACCACGTCCGGGCAGTTCTGGCACGACAGCGAAATATAGGTGACGAAGTCGAAATTGCCCTTCAGTGCACGGATCTGTGCGGCGGTTTCTTCGCTGATCTTGGGGGCTACGCCGCCGACTTGCAGCAGGGCCAGCACCAGCGAAGTGAATTCATGCCCCATCGGCAGGCCGGCAAAACGGATGCCGATGTTTTCGCCGGGGCTGTTCAGGGCAAAGGAAGGAGTTCGCTCGCTCGCATCGCGGCGTTCCTCGACGCTGACGAGGTCGGACACGCTGGCAATATCGGCCAGCAGGGCCTGCAGCTCGCGCGATGTGTTGCTGTCGTCGACGAAGGCGGTGATCGCGATCGGGCGGGTGGCGCGGGTCAGATAGGTCTGCAACTGGGTTTTGATATTGGTGTCCAGCATGGTAGGGCTCCTCGTAAGGGGTAATGAGGTCAAAACAAACCCGGGCCGGATGGGCCCGGGTTGTGGTGCGGCGGGGTGTCGCCGCTTAGATCTTGCCGATCAGGTCGAGCGACGGAGCGAGGGTCGCTTCGCCCGGGGTCCACTTGGCCGGGCAGACTTCACCCGGGTGGCTGGCGACGTATTGCGCGGCTTGCACCTTGCGCAGCAGTTCCTTGGCGTCACGGCCGATGCCGTTGTCGTGCACTTCGATGATCTTGATCTGGCCTTCCGGGTTGATCACGAAGGTGCCGCGCAGCGCCAGACCTTCTTCCTCGATCATCACCTGGAAGTTGCGCGCCAGCGTGCCGGTCGGGTCGCCGACGAGCGGGTATTGCACCTTGGCAATGGTGTCGGAGGTGTCGTGCCAGGCCTTGTGGGTGAAGTGGGTGTCGGTCGATACGCCGTAGATTTCCACGCCCAGCTTCTTGAATTCGGCGTAGTGGTCGGCCAGATCGCCCAGCTCGGTCGGGCAGACGAAGGTGAAGTCGGCCGGGTAGAAGAACACGACGGACCACTGGCCGTGGAAATCGGCCTCGGTGAGGTGAACGAAACGGCCGTCGTGGTAGGCGGTGGCTTTGAAGGGCTTGACGGTGGTGTTGATCAGGGACATGCGTTGGCTCCATCAGGGTGGTCACGAAAAAGTGAAGCCATGATAGGGCGCATGCTGTGATAGCAAAATCAAAATGATTTAATTGTTTTGATTGGAAATGACTATTTTATGGGTGCCGTCTGGCCGTGGAAGGGCGGCAGGCTTGCGGCAAGGATGGGCGCTGCAGCCTGGTTTGCCGCTGGGGTATCGGGCTGCAGCCTTTTTTGATAATGACGTGCAGGGGTATGGGGTTGTGGGTAATGCTGGTGCTAGGCTTGTTCGGCAAGACTTCCCGGCAAAACCTGATTCACCACAGAGGCACAGAGAAAAGCCTGAGAAAATCTTGTGCATTTCTCGGTTTTTCTTCCTCTGTGATCTCTGTGCCTCTGTGGTTCAAAAGGGGTTTGCGCCTTGCTGAATCAGGCGTGAGGATGAGGCGCCGACGCCGCTCAGCCCAGCGCGTCGAGCAGGCGCTGGTGCACGCCGCCGAAGCCGCCGTTGCTCATCACCAGCACCTGGTCGCCAGGGCGTGCGGCGGCGCTGACGCTGGCGACCAGCTGGTCGAGATCGTCGAAACTGCGGGCGACTTCACCCAGCGGCGCCAGCGCTTCCGCAGGCGACCAGCCGAGGTTCTTGCCATAGCAGAACACCAGGTCGGCATTCTGCAGGCTGCCCGGCAGCGCGTTCTTCATCGTTCCGAGCTTCATCGTGTTCGAGCGCGGTTCGAGCACCGCGAGGATGCGCGCTGTGCCGACGCGGGCGCGCAGGCCGGCCACGGTGGTGGCGATTGCGGTGGGGTGATGCGCGAAGTCGTCATAAACCGTCACGCCGTTGACCGTGCCCTTGATTTCCATGCGGCGTTTCACATTCTTGAACTCGGCCAGTGCGGCAATCGCGACCTCCGGCGTCACGCCGATGTGGCGCGCGGCGGCAATCGCCGCGAGCGCATTGAGCGCATTGTGTTCGCCCAGCAGCGACCAGACGAGCCGCCCTTGCGACTGGCCGGCCAGCAGCACCTCAAAGCCGTCATCGTAGCGCTCGCCCATGTCCCAGCCATCGGCAATGCCAAAGTGCTCGACCTCGCTCCAGCAACCGCGTTCTAGCACGCGCTGCAGGCTGTCCTCGCGGCCGTTGACGATCACGCGGCCGGATGCGGGAATGGTGCGCACCAGATGGTGGAACTGCGTTTCGATGGCGGCCAGATCGGCGAAGATGTCGGCGTGGTCGAATTCGAGGTTGTTCAGGATCGCCGTGCGTGGGCGGTAGTGGACGAACTTGCTGCGCTTGTCGAAAAACGCCGTATCGTATTCGTCGGCCTCGATGACAAAGAAGGGCGAGGTGCTCGCCGCATCCTGCGCGGGCGTTCCCGGCTGGCGTGCGGAAATGCCGAAATTCTCCGGGATGCCGCCGACCAGAAAGCCGGGCGCCAGCCCGGCATACTCCAGTATCCACGCCAGCATCGACGTGGTGGTGGTCTTGCCGTGCGTGCCGGCCACGGCCAGCACCCATTTGTCGCGCAGCAGGTTTTCGCCCAGCCATTGCGGGCCGGAAATATAGGGCAGGCCGCGCTCGAGGATGGCTTCCATCAGCGGGTTGCCGCGCGTGATCACGTTGCCGATCACATACAGATCGGCGCCGAGATTCAGCTGGCCGGCATCCCAGCCCTCGATCAGTTCGATGCCCAGCGCTTCGAGCTGGGTGGACATCGGCGGATAGACGCCGGCGTCGCAGCCGGTGACGGTATGGCCGGCGGCGCGCGCCAGCGCGGCAATGCCGCCCATGAAGGTGCCGCAGATGCCGAGGATGTGAATGTGCATTGCCTTGTTTTTCCGCAATTTCTTGAACAATGGGGCGCGTATGCTTGCCGGTGGTGCTGCCGTTGTCAGCAAAGCTGCCGGCTGCTGCAGGATGCGATATATTACCGCGTTCCGATCCTCCCGACCCCTCTGCAGGTTTGCACGCCATCATGAGCAGTTCCCCGCCGGTCAACCCGGTTGAAATCGCCCGCATTGCGCTCAAGCGCCTCACCGAACGCGGCCTGCCGCCGACTCCGGAAAACTACGCGCAGTTCTACAACGCCGTGCTGACGATCAAGGCGCCGCAGAACAAGAGCACCGACGAGGTGCAGCTGGCCTGGCAGGTGATCTACCAGCTCGACGAGGTGCTCGAAGGCGCCAGCGGCAGCACCGGCGGACTGTTGCAATCGCTGTCGGGGGGCAGCGACAGCATGCTGCAAAGCCTGGGCGTGCTGCAGCATGCGCGGCAGGCGCACGCCGAACAGCGCGTCAGCATCGAGGAAAGCCATTCGACACTGGAAGCGCTGCTCGACGACGTGATCGCCACCACGCGCAGCATGCATGGCACCGTGCATACCTCGCATGCCGAGCTGCAGGCCATCCGCACCACCTTGCGCCAGATCGAGGAAGACCTTGCCTTCAACCGCAAGGCGCTGGAAATGGATGCGCTGACCGGCGCGCTGAACCGCCAGGGGCTGGATCACCTGCTGATGCGCGAAGTGAAGCGCGCGCGCCGCATGAACCAGCGTCTGGCCGTCGCGATGTTCGATCTCGACGACTTCAAGCAGATCAACGATCGCTTCGGCCATCTGGTTGGCGACCAGGTGCTGGTGCACGTGACCAGTCTGGCGCGCGCCGTGCTGCGCGATACCGATTTCCTGATCCGTTATGGCGGCGAGGAATTCCTCATCGTGCTGACCGACACCGACGTGAAGGGCGCGCAATACGTGATCGACCGCCTGCGCATCGTCGCCACGCGCACGCCCTTCCAGCACCATCACCAGCGCATCGAGGTGCAGTTCTCCGCCGGCATCGCCGACCTGCGCCCGGAGGAAAACGGCCGCGCGCTGGTGCTGCGCGCTGACGAGGCACTGTATCGCGCCAAGCACAGTGGGCGCGGACGCGTGGAAATTGCCGGCTAGCTTGCTTATGCTGTGAACAGTGACGCCGCTTGCGCGGCAATGCAAGGCTTACCGGAGAACCCCATGCAAGCGACGATGAAGCAGGACGGCAACAAGGCCATTATTGCCCTGCGCGGCAGTTTCACCTTTGAAGTGCACCGCGAATTCAAGCAGGTGACCAATGCCGCGCTGGAACGCAATGACGTGAGTACCATCGAGCTGGACCTGGCCGAGGTCGATTACATGGATTCCGCTGCGCTGGGCATGCTCCTGTTGTTGAATGAGCGCAGCAATGGCCGCAAGATCACCCTCGTCAACTGCAAGGGCACGGTGCGTTCGGTGCTCGACATCGCCAATTTCGGCAAGATTTTCGAGATTCGCTGAGGTGTGAGGGGGCGAGAGGGCCCCTGAATCCCGACAGGTTGCTGCTCTTGCACGAAGTCAAAGAAAAAGCCGTCATGCTGTGACGGCTTTTTTGTGGGTATCGGGCTGAACCCCTTTGTATGAAAGGCTTGTGGCGATATGGGTGGTTATGTTTGCCTCACGCCTCACGCCTCACGCCTCACGCCTCACGCCTCACGCCTCACGCCTCACGCCTCAC
>NZ_KE386632.1:27963-42100 GCF_000428145.1 Chitinilyticum litopenaei DSM 21440
GCCTCACGCCTCACGCCTCACGCCTCACGCCTCACGCCTCACGCCTCACGCCTCACGCCTCACACCTCACACCTCACACCTCACCACGCAGCTGCTCCATCCCCAGTTCCTGGATCTTGCGTGTGAGCGTGTTGCGGCCCCAGCCCAGGAGCTCGGCCGCTTCGATGCGCTTGCCGCCGGTGTGCGCGAGCGCGACCTCGATGGCGACGCGCTCGAAATCCGGCGTGAGCGTATCGAGTACCCGCGCTTCGCCGCGCGCCAGCCGCGCCTGCAATTCACTGGCGAAAAGCTGGCGCCAGTTGCCCATGCCGGGGCTGCTGCCGGCATCGCCGTCACCGCCATCCAGCAGTTCCGGGGGCAGGTCGGCTTCATCGACGACCTGGCCTGGCGCCATCACCGACATCCAGTGGCAGATGTTTTCCAGCTGGCGCACATTGCCGGGAAAGGCGAAGCCGGCCAGGCGCTGCATGGCGGCATCGGACAGGCGCTTGGGCTCGACACCGAGTTCGGCGGCGGACTTGGCGAGGAAATGCCGCGTCAGCAGGGCGATGTCCTCGCGGCGCTCGCGCAAGGAGGGCAGGCGCAGGCGGATCACGTTCAGGCGGTGAAACAGATCCTCGCGGAACTGGCCATCCTTCACGCGGCCTTCCAGGTTCTGGTGCGTCGCGGCAATCACGCGCACATTGGCCTTGATCGGCTGATGGCCGCCGACGCGGTAGTAAAAGCCGTCGGAGAGCACGCGCAGCAGCCGCGTCTGCAGATCGAAGGGCATGTCGCCGATTTCGTCGAGAAACAGCGTGCCGCCCTCGGCCTGCTCGAAGCGGCCGGTGCGGCGCGCATCCGCCCCGGTGAACGCGCCGCGCTCGTGGCCGAACAGTTCGGATTCGAGCAGATCCTTCGGAATCGCCGCGGTATTGAGCGCGATAAAGGGCTTGCCGGAGCGCGGGCTATGCCGGTGCAGCGCGCGCGCGACCAGCTCCTTGCCCGAGCCCGATTCGCCGGTGATCAGCACGGTGGCGGCCGATTGGCTAAGCCGGCCGATGGCGCGGAATACATCCTGCATTGCCGGTGCCTGGCCGAGCATTTCCGGCGTTTGCAGCGGCGCGTCGCTCTGGCTTTCCTGCTGCTCGCCCTCGGCCAGCGCCCGGCGGATCAGCGCGATGGCGGCATCAACGTCGAAGGGCTTGGGCAGGTATTCGAAGGCGCCGCCCTGAAAGGCCGACACCGCGCTGTCGAGGTCCGAATGCGCGGTCATGATGATGACCGGAATCTGCGGCCATTCGCGCTTCATCAGTTCGAGGAAGTTCAGCCCCGATTCGCCGGGCATGCGGATGTCGCACACCACGGCCTGCGGGCGTTCCACTTGCAGGCGGGCGACGGCTTCGGTGGCCGAGGGAAAGGTGGCGTGCGCGATGTGCTCGCGCGCCAGCGCCTTTTCGAAGACCCAGCGGATGGAGCGGTCATCATCAATGATCCAGACGGTTGCCATGGTTTCTGCCGTGTTGGTGATTCGTCTATGTATACGTCTGCAGCCTTTATATCGCTTGGGCTGTGGGCGTATACCTGTTGTTCGTGTCGGTGTGGCTCAGTGCTCGCCGCCCTTCCAGGCGTTCAGCGGCAGCAGGATGGTGAAGCAGGTGTGCCCCGGGCGGCTGTCGAATTCAATGGTGCCATGGTGTTGCACCACGAAGGTGTGCGCCAGATGCAGGCCGATGCCGGTGCCGCCCGGCCGGCCCGAGACCAGCGGGTAGAACAGCGTGTCGCGCAGCCCCTCCGGAATGCCCGGGCCGTTGTCGATGATGTCGATGCGCAGCGCGAGCGGAAAGCGCTGGCGGTTCAGCGTCACCTGCCGCGCGATGCGCGTGCGCAGGATGATTTCGCCAATGCCGCTCATCGCCTGGATGGCGTTGCGCACGATATTGAGCACCGACTGGATCAGCTGCTCGCGGTCGGCGATCAGCGAGGGCAGGCTGGTGTCGTAGTCGCGGCGCACGGCCAGGCCATTCGGTGTTTCCGCCAGTACCAGGCTGCGCACGCGCTCAAGGACCTCATGAATGTTCAGTTCCTTCAGCTGCGGCAGGCGGTGCGGCGTCAGCAGCCGGTCGAGCAGGCCCTGCAGGCGCTGGACTTCCTCGACAATGACCTGCGTGTACTCGCGATACTGCGGGTCGGGCAGTTCGTGCGCCAGCAGTTGCGCCGCCCCGCGGATGCCGCCGAGCGGGTTCTTGATTTCGTGCGCCAGGTTGCGGATCAGCTCGCGGTTGGCCTGCTGCTGCGCCTGCACGCGCTCTTCATTGACGATGCGGCGCTGCTGGTCAATGCGGCGGATTTCCAGCAACCAGGCGGCGGCCGGTGATTCGATGGGCAGCACGTCCAGCGAGACATACATATCGCCCAGACTGCCCGGCACGATCAGCTCGTGTTCGGTGATCGACATTTGCGCGGCCTGCGCCGCGCGCACGGCCTGCACGATGGCGCTGGCCGGGCCGAAGCAGGCATCCACCGGCAGGCCCAGCGGCTCGCGCAGCACGAACAGGCTGTCGGCGGCCGGGTTGCGGTAGACGACGCGCGCCTCGTGATCGAGCGCCAGCACGGCGGTATCGAGAAAATCCAGGCCGGCGAAGGCAGGATGGGGCATGGTGGGCTCCTGACGGGTTGATGACTGTCCAGCAAAAGCCATGCCAAGAGGCTGGCGACTGATTTCGGGGCGTATGCGGGAGTTGCAGGGCAAAAAACGGGGCGAGCGGCCGCGTCATGCACCATTGTAGTGCGTGAGGCGTGAGGCGTGAGGCGTGAGGCGTGAGGCGTGAGGCGTGAGGCGTGAGGTGTGGGGTGTGGGGTGTGGGGTGTGGGGTGTGGGGTGTGGGGCAGCAAAAAGCCGTCAGGGTATGACGGCTTTGGGGCGGGCGGGCGCCGGCTTGGCCGGCTGCGGGTTCCTGCCTATTGCACGCGCGACAATTCCTTCTGCAGCGCGGCGACGTTCTTTTCGTGCATGACGACGGTTTCGCGCAGGCGGCCCAGCCGTTCGAGGTATTTGCTCGGGTTGGCCTTTTCATCGGCGCTCTTGTTGCCCTCGGCGTCGCCCAGCGCCTTGCGGGCCTGTGTCAGCAGCGACTGCTCGTTGCTGAGCTCGTCTTGCAGGATGCGCTTGCGATTCGAGTCGCGGCTGCGCTGCGTTTCGGCATCCACCTTGGGGAAGTTCGCCGGGCTGGGCGTGTTGACCTTCTGCGTGCCGCCGCTGCTGCCACTGTTGCTGCTGCTGCGCTTGGGCGGCGGGCTGCCGCTGTAGATCACGCTGGGCGTATCGATGTAGACGCGTTGCGCCCCCTTGGGCGGGTTGCGCTCGTTGGTGAACACCACATTGCCGTTCTCGTCGACATATTTGTAAATGTCGGCGAGCGCCAGCGGGCTGGCGAGCACGAGAAGGGCGGCGGGGAGCAGAAAGGAGCGGATTGTCATGGCGCCGTTACGTTACCACAGGTCAGGGGCGTGTATCACTATGGCCCAGCGAGCGGTCCGGGGCAATCAGGTCGCGGACGCGCTGCTTGAGCTCCTTGGCCTCGGGGAAGCGTTCTTCGACCTTGCGATCCCAGATCAGCTGCCCGTCGCAGTGCACGACAAAAATCCCGCCAGTCCCCGGTTGCAGGGCAACCTCCCCGACTTCGTCCGCGAAGGTCGACAGCAGTTCCTGCGCCAGCCAGGCCGCGCGCAGCAGCCAGTTGCAGCGCGTGCAGTAGTGGATGGTGATGCGTGGGTGGCGGGTGTCGTTCATGCCGGTACTCCGGATGCCAGTGCGATGCCGTGCTGGCGCAATTGTGCGCGGGTGTGGGCCATGTCGTGATGGTGGATGCCCAGCCAGCCCAGCATGCTGGCAGCCTGCGCGTTGACGGCTGAATCGTCGATGAATGCGATCTCGTTTCCGGCAATATCGGGAAGCTGGCTGGCGATGTGCGAATGCATGAGCTGGTATATGGCTGGATCCGGCTTGATCATTTGCTCGCGGCCGGATACCACGATGTGGCGAAAGCGCTGCAGGAAGGGGTAATGGGCTTCGGCATAGGGGTAGGTTTCCGCCGACCAGTTGGTCAGGCCATAGAGCGGCATGCCGAGCGCTTCCAGTTCGTCCAGCAGCGCCATGCCCTCGGCCAGCGTGCCGCGCAGCGTCTTCGGCCACTGGCCGTAAAATGCCTCGATCAGCGCCGCGTGCTCGGGGAATTCGGCGATCTTGCTCGCGGTAGCGTCGGCCAGCGCGCGACCGGCGTCCTGCTGGATGTTCCATGCCGGATTGCACACCTCGCGCAGAAACCACGCGCGCTCCTCGGCGTCGGCAATCAGCTCGCGGTACAGGTAGTCGGGATTCCAGTCGAACAGCACGCCACCGAAATCGAACACGACGGCACGGATGGGCATGGGCAGGTACTCCGCAGGAAATGCAAGGAATGAGAGCCGCATTCTACGTGAACGCGTGCCGGGCAGCGGCGAGAAAAAACCCCGCCGGAGCGGGGTTTTCCATTCGCAGTAAAACGCGCTGATTCAGCGAGTAATACATGGGCCTAGCATTTATGCGGGTTGCAGGCTGTTGGAAAAAAAACGGGGGGAAAAACGGGGGGACTCAGAAGGGATTTTTGCAAAATCGCCCCCCGCTTGGCCTACTTGGGGGGGCTGACCCGGTTACACCGCATAGCCCCTATCTATACCTTTTTTAGATTTGATTGATATTAACTATCAAAGGTGGAAGAGGTATAAACCGCAACTATTTGGTGTTGAGTGTCACACCTGCCGCGCTCACCCTTTCGGCTTTCTTCTGGTCATCGGCTCGGCAAGACTGCCCATGCGCAGCTCGTACCCCTTGCCCTGCAAATCCCAGTACACGACCCACTTGATACCCTCGCCCCAGCATGCTGCCGTCGCCTGCCGGAACTTGCGCACCGCTGCCGCGCTGGGCGGCCTCGGGTAGTCGGGGTCTGTGCCGATGAACTTGGCGACACTGTAGGAATCTTTCGCCATATCGACGACACCCTGATCGGACAGCCCCCACAGCTCCTGTACCAGCAAGTAGCGCAGCATCATTCCCAGGCTAAAGCCCTTGCGCCCGGTGCTCTGAATATCGCTCTGGTAGTAGGGCCGCGCTGCCGCTTCCAGCCCTGCCCAGTTCACCGACTCATGCAGGAACTGCAGCAGCTCGGCACGTGCCGGCGGGTTGCTGCGTTTCCAGCGATTGCTTGTAAACAGGGTGCCGCCATGCGCAGAAAGTGCGTTCACTTGTGCTTTCATCGCTTTCTATACCTCGTTCACTATGTTCTATGGGGCCACGGTCGGGAAAAACTGGGGTCCGAATTACCCGCAGGGGGAAACACCCGGAAGGACCCACGCCCGCTGACCATGCCGGCCTGATGTGCCCATGCCCACCCGCTAGCCAGCCCCCAAACAATCCGCCGCGCTGCTTACACGTCCCCCCCGTTCTTGGCATCGCCCAGCAAAAAATCGCGTCGGTTGTAAGCTTGCGCGCCCACCTCGCGCGCGCCGCCGTCCGGGGGGGGTGACAAAACAAGGTGTAACAGGTGTAACGGTGTAACAACCAATAAATACGCGGGTTCCAGCGTTACACCTTTTTTTTGGAAGGTGTAACAGGTGTAACAGCAAGGGGGCGTAAATCAACGGAATCAGGGTGGCGTTGTTTGCGCAAGTCTTTGAATATGCTATGGAAATCAGATTTCCGCGCCGTCGTCGTCTGCGGGCAGGAAGTCGCCGCTAAACAGCGTGGGCAGCACGACATAAACCCGGATCAGCTTATGCCCCGGCATCCGTTTGTTACACGAATACTTGCCGCTTGCGTCAGTTTTAAGGATGCCAAGGGACGCCAGCAGCTTGTTTGCCCGGCGCGTATCGACCCCGGCCAGCACCTCTTTCGCCCACGCATCGGCCTGAACGTAATAGGTCGTTTCCGTATAGCTGCTGTCCTTGTCCTTCAGTCCTTCGGGGTTGACCGGGTTGACCTCACGCCAGCCGCAGCGGCTCAGTGTGCGCGGCGCGTCTTTATCGACGGCGGACGGGTCTTCACCGATGCGGCTATAGCGTGCCTCACCATGAATAGTGAAGTGCAGCCGCACTTGCTCCAGTATCTGCCGGTCCTCTTCGCTACCCGCACCGCCGCGCCCGCGCACCCAGCCCCGGAACAACTCACCCGCTGCCCGTTGCGGATCACCAGCCGGCCAGCCGGTCAGCCCCAGATGCGCTGCCAGATCGCCGGCAAACGCGGCCAGCGCGAAATAACCCGCCGCGTGCGTCACTTGGGCGCTTGCCCCTTCCGGTACGTACTGATGCGCAAAACGCTGCATGGCGGCCTTGATGCTTTCTTCCAGCTCATGCCGGGGGATCGATACCAGCCCCTGCAGCCATGCCACCCCCGCCGCGCCGTGCTGCGCTTTCGCGGTATCGCGCAGGTGTGTGCACAAGGGGTGATAGCTCGCAAAGCCGTGCAGCTCGGGCCATGTGCCGCGCCCTTGCCCGGTGTTCAGCTCGATAAAGCGCACCAACTGCCCGGCACTTACCTTGCCGCCGTTCTTCTCGATGTAGGCTTGGATGGATGGCTCGCCGGTACTCAGCACAAAACACGACCAGCGCGCATGATCGCGCAGCGCGCCCACGTCGCTGGATCGCGTTTTGCCCTTGGACTGCGACAGGCTGTAGACCACCGCGCCTACGTCAATCTTTTTGCCGGCCTGCCCCAGTTCATCCAGCAGAAACGGCAAATCGTTGTACACCGTCGCTGCCGATTCCAACCCGTTCTCGGTGGCTGTCCAGCTCAGTTTGTAGTCTTCCGGGTTGCCCCAGAGGCTGGCCGCCATGTAACACACGGTACTCTTTCCGTCTTTTGAATCGCCAAAGATGTGGAATCCGCCCGTATCCATCCCGGCAAAGCGCAGCAAGGGGCCGGCAAAGCCGCTGCAGATCGACAGCATCAACAGCGGATTGCCGACGGCATACCGGGCGATGCCATCGCGCCACGCTGCCACCGTTCCCGCGCTGGCAATCGGTGTTTTTGCCCGGCCTTGGTAAATCACCGGCTCCTCGCCAGCATCACCGATTACCTCGTCGGGCAAGACAAACCGCCCATCATGCCATCCGGTGGCCTTCACCAGCCGCAGCCGCTGCCCATCCACACCGCTGGCCAGATACTGCAGCAGCAGTTTTTTCGCATCGTTGGCCGTGCTGATCCACAAGCCCAGTTCGGCCAGCTCTTCCAGCACGCGGGTAGAATCTTGCGATACCAGCTTGCCACGCGGGATCAGATGTTGTTTCTCGTTGCCGTCCAGATCGGCCAGCCGCACCACGACCGACCAGCCCAGCCCGGCAAAATCCCGCGCCAGCCCGATGATGAACAGCGGGCCGCACAGCTTGCGCCCGTCGCCCTCGTCATCCTCGCCGCTGCGGTAATACACCCCGTCAGCCTTGGCGCGGTACTGCCCAGCGCCAGCCTTTACCGTTTGCGCCTTGCGTTTTTCCGGCTTGCCGGTCGCCGTGGCCTCATTGGCGGGCTTTTTCTCGCTTGTGCTCTTTTGCGGGGCCGTGCCGCCGGGCTTGAAGGCCGGGACGGCCTCCGGGTTCAGCAGCGTTTGCAGGTCGTCCCTGCCGGGTTCTACGTTCACTTGAGCCGTCATTGCGGTTTACTCCAATCATCATGTTTCACGGTCAGCACATCCAGCCAGTCCAGCCCCGGCAGGCTCGGCAGCACAATTCGCACTGTGCGGCCTTGCGCGTGCATGCGTTCGGCCAGTTGTCGCGCTGCCCGCTGGCCCGCACCACTAGCGTCCAAATCCCCGAACACGAATACCTCGCTCACGCTGTCAGGCAGCCAGGCATGCGCCAAGCCAAAGGCCGACACGCCCGCCCAGCAGGGCAGATTGTTGGCCGCCGTCACGGCAAGGGCCGTTTCGATGCCCTCGGCAATCGCTAGTTGATGCGTAGGCGCATGCAGGCGGATCGCCGCGCCTTCCAGCCGGCCAGAGGCGCGGGTCATTTTCTTGACCTCGGCAACGGCAGCCTTGCGGCCATCAGGCGTCAAATGCGTCTTGTGCAGCGCCAGCGCCCGGCCATCGGGGGCGAGTACCGGTGCCACCATTGCCGGGAATTCGCCCAGCTTCACCAGCTCGCCGGCCTCGTTGCGTTCCCAATAGGGCAAGGCCGGGTGAAACCGCAGTGTGCGCGGATACTCGCCCAACTCAAGCCCGCGCTGGGCCAGATACAGGCCGGCAGGGCAAGCCGCCGTGATGGGCTGGCATTGCTGCCAGATCGCGCGGTTTTGCGCCGCCACCTTGGCCCAGTCGCGGGCCTGCTGTTCGGCTTCCCGGCGCTGGCGCTGCTCGATTTCCGCCGCGCTCAGGCCAGCGCCAGCCACTACGCCAGCACCACCCAGAAAGCGGGACACATAGCGGCAGGCCTCGATGAAATCGACGCGCAGCCAGCCCCGCAGCAGCGCGAAACCGTCGCCACCATCGGGGCAGCACTGATTGCAGATGTACGTCCCGCGCCCTTCCCGGTCGGAGAAGCGGAAACGGTCCTTGCCCGTGCCGCACAGCGGGCAGGGGCCGTGCTTGCGGTTCAGGTTCCGGTCACTCAGCCCAGCCGCCAGCAAAATATCGCGCCAGCGGCCCCGTGCAGCCTCTTTCAGGGCCGGAATATCGATGCGCTCGCTCTTCTGCTCAGTCATCGCGGCCCCCATCCAGCAAGGCCAGCGCCGCCCGGCAATCAGCCAGCAAACGCGGTGGCAGATAGGAATCGGTACTGAAGGGCTTGCCCGGCCCCTCGCACTCGTTCACTACTGCCGCCAGCGCCGCACGGATCGCCGCCCCGCCGCGCTCGTAGCGGGGCAGGCCCAGTGCCTGTTGCCATTTCATCGCCTGCAGCGTGCGCCGCGCGACGGCCTTGTTAACGCCAGCCGGTGCCCAGCCGTCACACTCGACATTCAGCAGGAAGCATTGCAGCAGCCATGCCTGAAAGCCCAACCCGGCCGGATCGGCCAGCAGCCCGCCGGGGACCGGAGAATCGCGCTCAGTCATCGCCGCCGCCCTCATCATCCGGGTGTTGCTCGATAGCCCACTGCAACAGGGCGAGCTTTGCCTCTGCAGATTCAATTTCTGCCTTGTCACGCGCCAATTTAAGCCGCGTCCCAAGCGTCACAAGCGCACCAGCAACAGCCGGATTAGCATTAGCCTGATCGGCTAGCGCCACCGCCACGACTTCCAGCGCTTCCATTGCTTCGCTGCACGCTGCCAGCGTCTTTAATGCATCACCATCCGCAGCCAGTAGCGCCGTTTCCTGCTCATCCGGCGTGGTTTCAGCTTGAGCGACTCCGCCGCCCACCGTGTTGGTGTTCGTTTTGTTCATGGTTTGTCCTCGTTCAGTAGCGGGTTTTGGCTAGCACGAAATGCAGGCGCATTTGCGCCGGTTTGGCGCGTTCGGTCTTGGGTGTGAGGGTTTGCCGCTGCAGGGGGGCGATAACGCGGCCACGGGCCGCAGAATCGGCGGCAGGGTTGAAGCGTGAGGGTTTACGCATGCTTATATCCCCAGCAGCCGGCATTGCCGCACGGCGACGCCAAGCCGGGCCGCTATCGCCGCACATTCTGCGGCGCTATACGGCAGATCGCGGTACGGAGAGACGGGCAGCCGCACGGAATGGCCGCCAACCGTCTGACAGGCTTCCAGATAAAACAGCGTGTCGGCGGGATAATGGCGAATGGCCGCATGGGTTGATTCATCGCCACGCGCGTGCACGGACTGGCGGGAATACTGCAGAGAATTACACATGGCCGCGCCCTCCCATCACATGCGCCAGCACCACGCCGGCCAGCGCCAGCAGCGGCACAATCAACGATGTATCACGTTCAAACGCAAGAACGGCAATGGCTGCAAAGGCATACCCAAGGGCATGGCGCAGTAGGGCGGAAAAACGAGGGGTAGAAACAGAGGGGGAACGGACGGACGCGGGCGAGCCGGTCCTTGCGACTTCGATAGCCATGGTGCTGGCCTCCTTGGTTGGGTGTGAACACCCGCCGCTCGCTGCTAAACGAGGGTGGCAGGCGCGTAGCAGGGTTAGCAGACCGGAACCAAGGGACCGGCAGGCCGAAGCCTCCCCACCACGGCCCACCATTGAAGGCGCAACTATGGCGTATGCAGACGCGCCCGGCGCGTAAACGCCGAACGAAAAAAAGCTGCGCAAAATGGGCAGCTCGTCTGCCTTGGTTTTTTCCGGGCTGCTAAACCCGGTCGTGCTATTGAACACGACCCCGGAACGATAGTCCGCGCTGGCGCTGTCCGTCAAGCCCTTGCGCAGCAGTTGGCTTTTCGTAACCTTTCGGGTTACACTTGCTGCATGATTGCATCTTTCACCCACAAAGGGCTTGAGCGCTTCCACCGCACGGGCAGCATGGCCGGCATCCAGCCCATGCACGCCAAACGCTTGCGGCACATCTTGCTGTTGCTCGACACTGCAGGCAGCGCCGCAGACGTTGACGCCCCCGGCTTGCGCCTGCACCCGTTGAGCGGCCAGCAGCAGGGTTTTTGGTCGGTGACGGTGCAAGCAAACTGGCGCGTCATCTTTCGCTTTGAAGGCCATGATGTGCACCTTGTTGATTATCTCGACTACCACTGACGGAGCGCCACCATGACAACAATGCACAAACCGCCGCACCCCGGCGAAATACTGCGGGACTTGTGGCTTGAGCCGCTGGGCTTGTCGATCACCCGCGCCGCCGAAAAGCTGCAGGTATCGCGCAAAACGCTGTCCGAGATTGTGAATGGTCGTGCGGGCATCAGCGCGGAAATGGCATTCAGGCTGGAACTGGCGTTCGGCAAACGCGCAGAATCGTGGCTGGCGATGCAAGCGGCCTTTGACCTTTGGCAATTGCAAAGCCAGCGTGAACGCTTTGCGATTGAACGCATTGCAGCGTGAGCCACCGCGCAGAATAAACCCGCCCTTCTCGTTCTGGGCGGGCATGACACGGCACAGCAGCGGCCAAATGCCGGAAAATTTTCCGGCATTAGCCGCCTTCCTGCCGACAGCCACAGACATGCAGGCGACCATGCTTAGCCCTCCGCGCCGCAGCGGATCACGGCGCGGGCATCGTTCGCCGGATCATCATCCTCATAGAGCGGGCGCACCAGCCCGGCCTTCACGCCGTTCTGATAGGCTTTCATGCTTTCGATGGTGACTTCCACACCAACCAGTAGGCTGATCAGGCTGCCCACCATATCCAGCAAGGTGGCCACCTCGACACGCAACGCCTCGATGCCTTCCAGCCCGTGCTCGATAGTGCCAAACGTCGCAGCGCTGGCCTGTTCGTTGCGTGCATCGGCCCATGCCTCGCGCGTTTCAAAGTGGGCCGCGCCCACCGCCGCAGCCCATGCGCTGAACGTCGCGGATTCCGTCAGCAGCAGGCCGAATACGTCCTGATCGTAAACGCCGAAATCCGGGCTGATGGCTTCCAGCGCCCGCAGATTCAGCATGGCGAGCGCATGCCCGCTATCCTTGCCCGTCAGGTCGGCCAGCGGCTGGAAATCGCACCAACCCAGATCAGCCAGCGCGCGGGCCGTCTGGATCGGCATCACCATGGCATCGGCCCCGTTTTGCAACAGGTTTTTCAGGTAGTGCGCTTCCACCGATGCAGCAGGCGGCAGCAGCAGGCCGTCGTCCTCTTCGCCGGCCACTACCGGCAGCAGCGCGAACACATCCGGCGCGGCCTCGGGGTTGTCGGAAAAGCCGGCATCCATCGCGTCCTCGGACGGCACGCCGATCAGCTCGAAATCGCCAGCGCCCGGCGCGGTGCTGGCCGCCGCCTCGTGGCTGGCGTCATTGGCGGCCTTGCTGGTGTGCTGGCTGGCTTGCTGCGCGATGGCTTCGACCATCTCACCGATGGCGCGAACAACGGCTTTCAGGTCAAACGGGGTTTGTTTGGATTGGGTCATGGTTTGCTTTCCTTCAATTAAAAAATCAATCAAAAATCAGATTTGGGGTACTGCAGTTCCGTACGATGAATCAGGGTTTTTTTCTTGCGGGTGGCGCTCCTTTGGGTCAGCAGCAGCGACGCGGCCAGTAATGCAATGCCATCGGGCGTCATTGCCAGCGTGCGGGCGGTTTCCAGCGCCTTGCGTGCGGCTTTGATGCTGGCCTTGGCGCCAGCGGGAAAGCGCGCTTGCAGGGCCGGGAATCGCTGCAACAATGTTTCGGGTGTCGGGTTGCGCATGGGTCAGCCGGCGTGCTGATCGCGGGCCGCAACCAAGCCAGCGATGTACTGCTGTACTTCGTGCTGCAGCCATGCCACTGCCTTGCCGCCCAAGGGGACGGGCTTCGGGGCTTTGCCGGCTGCGATTGAGGCGTACCATGCCGACCTACTTAGGCCGGTTTGGCGCAGCACCTCCGACAAGCGAATGAGCACAAAAAATGGGGCCTGATCGGCACGGGGCTGGGTGTCGGTCGTCGTCGGGGATTTGATCGGGGTAACGCTGGCGCTGGCCGGGGTCTGGCCGGCAGGGATGGTGGGCTTGCGAATCATGCCGCACCGCCTTTGCCGTCATGCTTTACGACGTAGATCGCAGCAAATGCTTCGACATCAGCGGGGGTATAGAAAACCCTGCGGCCTGCTTTGCTGTACGGGAGGGGCGGGAGGCCAGCCGGCGTCCCCAGGCATCGCCATTTCGCCAATGTGCTGCGCTTGATGCCCAGCACAAGGGCTGCTTGTTGGTCTGACCAACGTTCAAGATGAAGATGGGACATGATTGCATCCTTCAGTTTCCCGACGTTGCCGGGGATGGATGCAACTATGCGTTATGGGGTATTCCAATCAATCGCCAAGATTGGAAAAACGGGGAAGCATGCGCGTTTTACTTTTTGAGCAAGTCCCACTTGCCGCAGCGCGACGCCTGAAAAGTTGACCAAGCCAAATCAGCCCGCCCGCCGCCCTTTGCGCCGCTATCCAGCACAGAGGTAAAAGCATCCTTGTCCGGATCACGGGTAACGCAAAAGCCAGCGATGAGCACCTCGCCGCCCGCTTGCTCGACTTGCCGCACCATCTCGCGCCAGATTGTTATGGCGTGCAGCTCGACACCGCTCTGCATAAGGCTCGCGCGGACGCGCTCGGCAAGCCGCCGAATGCCGACATTGGTTTTTCTGCCACGATGGGGGATCAATTGCAGCTCAGCAAGGCGAGCGCGGTAGAGCAACGCACAGCGGAGTGCCTTTTTTTCCTCGCTGACCTGCTCAGGCTCAACAGCATGCGCACGCGCCCACGCCTCGCCAATCAGGTTTAGCGCGCTGGCAAATTGGTTCGCGCCCGGCGGCGCAATGAGTGCAACGGCAGCAGCCCTGCCGGAAATGTCTAGACCCCACTGCAGCCGCGCCCGCAGCTTGTCCAGATAGTCAGCACACTGCGCATCATCGCCCGCCAGACTGGCCGAAACGACAGCATCGGCAAGGCGGCGATGCGTGGCCCGCTCATCGTCCGCAAGTACATCGGCCAGCGAGCGCGGCCAGCCGCGCAGCGCTTCCCATGCCGCCACGGGTTGCGGCCCGTAAACTTCGTGGTGTGCCTCGCTGGCGGCGACCACTTCCACGGGCTTGCGGTTGATCCTTACCGGCTGGGCCTTGTCATCTTCGCTGTCCTGCATCCCTTGCCCCTTCATGCAAGAGCCCTCACAGATGGAGAACCCCGGCGGGCAGGTGAAGGCGTCTGCTTTTCGCCCCGTCGGGCTAGCCGGTTGCAAGCATTCTGCCATCGTTTGACGGCGTGTGCTGTGCGGCAGCGACACGCCGGGCGGAAGTGCCAAGAGTTTCAGGCGCTGGGCGCAGTACCGACACGTCGGGCGGAAGTGCCAAGAGTTTCAGGCGCTGGGCGCAGTACCGACACGCCGGGCGGAAGTGCCAAGAGTTTCAGGCGCTGGGCGTAGCACCGACACGCCGGGCGGAAGTGCCAAGAGTTTCAGGCGCTGGGCGCAGTACCGACACGCCGGGCGGAAGTGGCAAGAGTTTCAGGCGCTGGGCGCAGTACCGACACGCCGGGCGGAAGTGCCAAGAGTTTCAGGCGCTGGGCGCAGCACCGACACGCCGGGCGGAAGTGCCAAGAGTTTCAGGCGCTGGGCGCAG
>NZ_ATZJ01000040.1 GCF_000428145.1 Chitinilyticum litopenaei DSM 21440
CGCGACGCTGGCGTGCTCGTGCGCTTGTTCGAGCAGGAAGCCGTCGGCATCCCACTGATAGCGGGTGCGGCTGACGCTCTGGCCGTCGCTGCCGTGGCGCTGGCGTTCGAGCAGCTCGCCGCCGGGGGCATGCCGGTACTGCAGGCTGGTCTGGTCGGGGCGCTGTTCGCGTTCCAGCCGACCGCCTGCGGCGTAGGCGAAGCGGTATTCGAGCTGGCCATGCTGCAAGCGGCAAAGCTGCAGCAGGGCATCGTATTCGGCGACGGTATCGTGGCCGCCTTCGTCGGTGTAGCGGTGCAGCAGGCCGCGCGGGGTGTAGCGCCAGTGCCGCAGCTGGCCATTGGCGTTGCGATGGCGCAGTGGCTGGCCGAGCGCGTTGTAGTCGAATTGCTCGCGGCTGCCGTCGGGATGCTGGATCTGGCTGAGCTGGCCCAGCTCGTCGTAGTGCAGCAGGGTGGTTTCGCCCAGTGCGTTGCTGTGGCTGCTCAGTTGTCCCCGGCTGTCATAGCTGTAGCGGGTGAGCTTGCCGGAGCAGTCGGTGTAGGCGAGCAATTCCCCGCGGGGGCCCCAGTCGTAGCGGGTGGTGTTGCCCTTGGCGTCAGTGATGGCACTGGGGCCGAAGGGGTTTTCCCAGTGCCAGGTGGTTTGCTGGCCTAGCGGATCGGTGCTGCGCAGGATGACGCCGGTGACGGGTTCGTACTGGTATTGCCAGGTCGCGCCCAGTGCGTCGGTTTCGGTTTGCACGCGCAGGCTGTCGGGGCAATAGCTGCGGCTGACGCTGCGCCCGGAGGGGCTGGTTTCACGGACAACGCGGCCGAGTTCGTCATACTCCAGCAGCCACTGCCGGGGCGTATCTTCGCTATGACCCGGCATGCGCAGGGCGGTGAGCTGGCCGAGTGCATCGTAGTCAAAGCCATATTGCGCGCCGTCGTAATCCTGGCACCAAAGGATGTCGAGCTGTTCACTCCAGCGCCAGTGGACAGTATGACCTGCGGCATTGGTGGCGCTGCCGCTGCGCGCGGGGAGGTCGTAGGTGAAGTGGAAATGTTCGCCGTCGCTGGTGGAGTGCTCGACAACACGCGGCAGACCGTCAAAGTCGTCCCAACGATAGTGGCAGCTCAGGCCCAGTGCATTGTCATGGCGGATAAGCAGGTTGCGGCCCGGGCCATCATCGCCCCAGGCAAAGCGGCGCTGGCAGTTGTCCTGGGCATCATGGACGGCAGTCAGGCGGGCGTGTTCGTCGTAGTCGTAGCGCACGCGCACGCCGCCGGGGCCGCCGGCTGTTTGTTCCAATGCCGCCAGCCGGATGACCGGGCCCGACGGCAAGGTGATGCTGTGGTAATGCAGCTGCAGGCGGTTGCCGACACTGTCGCTGATGGCACTCAACTGGCCGTTGTCGTCGTAATGGTGGCGAATCTGGTGGCCAAGACTGTCCTCGATAATGCTGAGCGCCAGCTGTTCGGGACGCTGCGGGTTGCTTGCAGCAAACAGCCAGTGCGTGCCATGCAGGTCGGCAATGACCCAGCGACCGTCGTTCAGACGGGCAAGGCTGAACGCTTCGCCGGGTGCGGCAAAGCGTTCGCCGGCTTGCAGCAGCGGCAGCTTGAAGTCGCGCCCCTGTTCGTCCAGATACAGCAGATGATCCGGTTGCTGGATCAGGCGGCTTTCCCAGGGCAGGCGCCAGCCTTGACCCAGCATGCTGCTGGCATCGAGCTGGCTGCTGTAGAACCGTGCAACGGCAAGCGGCAGCGGGGCATTCAGTACCAGATCGGTTTCGGCATCAGGATGCAAAATCTTGCGCCCGGTAGTGATTTCCACCGGATTGCCGACCTGGCCGCCAGCCACACGGCTGGTGGTTACCGCGTTCCCAATTGCCGAGCCGGCCATGCTGCCGCCGACACCCGCTGCAATGCCTGTAGCAAATTTGCCCACGCATTTGATGGCGGTTTTGCTGAAAACGCCCGCGAGCTTGCCGCCGACACACTTGATCAGCCCTTTGACCAGGGCACCAAGCCCCAGAATCATGGTGGCGTATTCCAGATAGGTGAGCAGTTTGGTGACCAGTTCACGCAATTCGTCCGGTACTTCCGACTGGATATCCAGATATTGCACCGGGGTGCCATGAATGAAGACATTCCCCGAGCCATCACTGACTTTGGCGTCGCAGGTGGTGCGATCATCCTTGCGGCAGGCTGCCAGTCGGTGAATGAAGACATTCGGCGAACCTTCGGCCATCAGTTGCTGCGGGCTGTGCTTGTCGCACATGACCTGACTCATGCTGACCAGCGCGGATTTGCGCTTGTTGGTATAGACGTTGCGGGCGCCTGTGATGATCATGCCCGCCGTGCTGCCAAACATCTTGCCTATCGCTTCTCCTATCGAAGGCAGAGATGGTGCCAGGCTAGCCAGCAGTGCCATCAGGAAAATGGCGCCCAGGCCGCCTGTGCACACAGTGACGGCCGCAGCAATGATGATGATCGCCGCCAGGACAGCACCGGCAATGAAGCCGGCGAGCGCGAAGGTATGCTCGATAGGGTCGTGAATGCGGGCTGCTTCAAACATGATGTTGTTTCACGGATACCGGCCTCAGACCGTAGGTGTATAGCTGGCCAGCAGTGCCTGCCATTGCGCCTGTTCGGCGTCGCTGGGCTTGTGCTGGGATGTGAATGTGAAGACCAGTACCTTGCCGGCATGCGGGCCTTCGAGAAATGCCAGTCCGGCCTGCTGCTGGTGCAGGAGGCTGCCCTTGATCTTGCCCGGCAGTGTTGCCTTGAGCAGTTCACCGGGTAGCTGGTCGGCTCCGATCGCGATGGCTTGGCGATCCAGCAATTTGTAGCCTTTGATATGGCTGCTCATTTTGCTGATTTGACGCTCGACATAGCTTGGCAAATCTTCGCCGCTGTCGAGCCGGTCTCGCGTGATGGTGATGTTGAGCGTGGCGCTTTGCGGGGTGCCGAGGGTGAATACATTGGCGCTATTGTCGTAAAACCCTTCGGGAAGAGTGAACTGGCCTTCGTTGATGCGATAGTTGCTCATTGTTTGTCTTTTGCGGATTGGCTGTTAGGGGTTCAGATCGATGCGATCTGCCTTGAGAAGAATATTGCTGGGCGTCATCACGATCTGGCTGCCACCGACTTGCAGAACCAGCTGTGTTTTGGCCGTGATGGTGACGGTTGCCGAGTCGCTGCTGACCAGAATGTTGCCCTCCGTCACATTGACGGTCATGTCCTTGCGGATTACTTCCTGATGTGCGCCGCCGACATTGATGCTCCGATTGACCTGCACGGTCTGGCTGTCGTTGTTTTTTACGAGCAAGTTCAGGTCTTTTTCTGCCTGGAAATACACTTCCTCTGCCCCCGTCTTGTCTTCAAAGCGCAGGATGTTGGCGTTATCCGGGCCGCCGCCGGGGCTGGAACGGCTCATCAGGCCGGATTGCGTCTTGCTGCCGGCATTGCCGAATGGTGCAGGCTGTTCCTCGTTGTACACGCGGCCGGTGATGATGGGACGGTCGGCGTCGCCCTCGATGAAGGACACCAGCACTTCCTGGCCGATGCGGGGAATCGACGTCGCGCCCCAGCCCTGGCCGGCCCAGGCGCTGGCCACGCGCACCCAGCAGCTGGACTTGTCGGTTTTCGGGCCGTAGCGGTCCCAGTGGAACTGGATCTTCACCCGGCCTTTTTCGTCGGTATGGATTTCCTCGCCCGGCGGGCCGACCACCACCGCCGTCTGCGTGCCCTGCACATAGGGTTTCGGCGTCATGCGCAGCGGGCGAAACGGCGTCTTGGCGGGCTGCACGGTGACATGGCACTGGCTGTCGGCCACGCCGGTGCCGGTGGATTCATAGGTGTTTTCTTCGAGCAGCAGATGCTCGCTGGTGATCAGGTATTCCTGGTTCTGATCGCGGCGGGGGTGATCGATCAGCGTGAACAGCTGCCCGCAGGCCAGGCCCTCGATCGGACCGGCGCCGGTGGCGGTTTCATAGCGCGCCTGCGCGGCTTCCAGGCGCACGCTGGCGAAGTGCTGGCCGCGCTCGGGCGCGTAATACTCGCTGGGCCACAGGTAGACATCATGCTGGGCTTCCCCGTGTGGTCTGCCTTCGCTCTGGTTGACCTGCAAATCTGCCGAGGGGCGGAAATAGTCATAGTCGTTGACGGTAAAGCGGGTGCTTTCCACCGTCTTGCCGCAGCGCCAGCGGGCGAAATGCTCCTGATCAATGTGCATCCCGCCGTCGAGCGCGCCGTGCTCGAAGGGCAGCACTTCATAGCCGCCGCGCGGCTTGTGGGCGGCGATGCTGTCGGCCAGCACCAGCACGTGCGCCCCGGCGGAGTGCTCGAAGAAGAAATAGATGCCTTCCTGCTCCAAAAGGCGCATCACGAAGTTGGCATCGGTTTCGCCGGCCTGCACGCAATAGCGGCGCGGCGGATAGCTTTGCGTGGTGCGGTCTTCAAAGCGGGCAATGCCGTGGTCGGCGAACACCTGCTTGACGATATCCAGCGTGTTGAGCTTCTGGAACACCTTCCAGTCAGCGGTGCGGGTGAGGAACCACAGCCAGGGGCGCAGCTCGGCTTCGTAGCGGTAGTACTGGCCTTCCTCGCCGGCGAACACCATGCTGGCGATGTACTGGTGAATGTGGCGCACGCCGCCCTTGGGCAGGTCGATTTCGATGGTGACCGGATGGCCCACCAGCTGATCCAGTGGCAGATTGGCACTGGGGGAGAGCGCCACGAGCTGGTAATGGCTGATGCTGCTGAGCACCTCGCCGCCGGTGAGGTTGCGGAAGAACAGTTGCGTCTCGGGCAGCGGGCTGCGCAGGCGGTAGGTGCGGTTATCGAACATGGCGGGTCTCGGTTGCAGGGCAGTGGGCGTTTAATCGGGTAGCGGTGCTAATGGTTCAGGCGCTCAGGATTTGCTGGGAACGTAGTCGTCGCCCATGTCTTCCCGCCGCCGTTCTTCCCAGCGACGCAGGACGACGTCGGGCCAGTCGCCGGGCTCTTCAAATTCGGTTTCGCAATAGCGCACGCCATCAATGACCACGGGGTCGGAGACGCGATCCAGCATGCCGGTGACATTGACTGTGAAATAGGCCCAGGGGCGTGCGAAACCTTCCGGCAGCAAGCCTTCGCGGCTGGCATAAGCCAGCGGCAAGGCGTCATGGTCCATCGGCAGGCGAATCTGGTCTGCCAGCACCACTTCGCACAGCGGCAATACCTGGCCGCGTACATTGTGCGGGTCTTGCCCGGCCGGAATTTCAGCTTCGATAAAGTCTTTCAGCTGTTGGGCATAACGCTTGCAGGCAATCGGGTCGACTTCGGTGAAATTGCCGTTGGCATCAAGCCTGATCAGTTTTCGGTACATGCTTTTTCTCCAGAATCACGCTCAGGGCAGTTTGCTGCCGGTAGCGACCGGGGGTGTGAACGCCCCGCGATCCGTGACCAGGGTTTGAATCCCGCCACCCGCTTGTTCCCAGCCATTTTGCGTCGTGGGCGCGATTGTAGAGCTGAAGGTCGTCGTCGGTCGGGTCGCGGTGATTTCCACCACATCAAAGCGCGGCAATTGCTGGCTTTCCAGTGGAATGCCAAGCCGATCGGCAATCTGGTCTCGGCTCATGCCTTTCAGTGCCGCCACTTCATCCTTGGTGGCCCAGAATGCGCTGCGTGCTCCGGGCATTTCGCCTTCGGGGACCAGTTTGTAGAGTTTTTCGCCGGGTGAAACTGACGCGGCCTTTGGCACCGTGGAGCCTGAGGCCAGCAACTCCCTGGCTTTGGTGAGTGCCTGAGCCTGGTCCATCCCCTGTTTTTGCAGCTCGCGGATCAGGTGGCGTCCTTCTTCCAGATCCAGGGGGTTCGTCTTGAGGCCATGCGTGACATAGGAGGCGTAATTGTCGGGGGCCGGCTTGATGCGCGGAACGGTGGTTTTGGCCAGTGCGGGCATACTCTGGGGAAGCGATCTAGACCCCCGCAGCAGTGTCTTGGCCCCTTGCAGCCCCTTCGCGGCAGCGGCGGCGCCGGGGATGATGCTGACTACATCAAATGCTGCGCCGGCCACACCCCAGTTGTCATTCGTCTGCCAGGCGACATCGGTTTCGGTGACCCACAGGTCGATGGTGTCGATGGGCTGGCTGATGAGGTTGATGGCGCCATGGATGGGCGCTATGCCGCAGCCGACCAGGAAGGGAATGGCGCGGAACGGTGCCTCGATCCATTTGCCGTCGAAGGTGGCGAAAGATCCCACGGCCATCTCGGTGCCGTAGTTGCGCACTTCCTTGCGCAGGCGCTCCAGTTTGGCCTGCTTGCGACGCAATTCGGCCGCTGCGGCCTGATCGCGCCTGGCCTTTTCTTCCATGCCGCGACGCACCCATTCTTCGGCGGTCAGCTGGGGCTGGCAGGCCAGCACGGCGGCGCGGCGGCGCGCGTCGTCGGCAAAGGTGCTGGCCGGCGCGCCACCCAGTGCGGCCTGGGCTGCGCAGCTGCGCAGGCCGGTCGGGTCGGGCGACATGCCGCCATGCAGCTGCGTCAGGCTGCCGTTCGGGCGCGGCTGCGGCAGCAGGCCCAGCGGATCGGGGCTGCGCTGACCTGCCATCAGGCGGCTTCCTGTCCGGTGGCGCGGAATGTCAGCGTGGCGATTGCCAGCAGGCTGAAATCCGCGTCATCGCTGGCCAGCATGCGCTGGCCCTGGCCGTGCCAGAGTTCGTGGCGGCATTCGATCCAGTCGGTGGCGCGGCCGAGTGCGTGGCGGTCGTCGCCGTTTTCCGAGCCGGGGTAGCGGGCCGGGATCAGCGCCGGCAGTTCTTCGCCTGCCACGGTGGTGATGATGGCCTGGCGCCAGAGCAGATCGAACAGGGTTTGCGGCGGGAAAAAGCGCACTTCGGCCAGCATCTCGGGCGCCAGCCAGTGGTAGTCGCCGTCGATGATGGCCTCGAAAGCCGGGCCCATGCGCGGGTCGGCGTCAGCCAGCCAGGCGAAGGGCTGGCCATCCAGCTCACCGGCGATGGCCGGCGCTTCGAGGCAGGCCTCCTGGCGTTCCTGCTGTGCGGCGGCAAAGGCTTTCTGGCGCTCCATGCCCAGGGCGCCAGCCAGGCGCAGCAGCCAGGCGGGGGTGCCGGCCAGCTGGTGCGGGAAGGCGTCGCCGGCAAAGACCTGCGCGCGCAGCTGCTCGCCGCGAATGGCGCCGCCATAGGTCTGGGCGAAGCGGGTGTAGGCCTGGTCGGCCTTTTGCAGGTGCTGCAGCTGCTGCTGCGCACGATCCCACTGCCCGCGCGCGCACAGCAGCTGCGCCAGCGCGATGCGGTGTTGCGGATCGGACGGCGCATTGCGCACGCGATCCTGGATGTCGGCGAGCTGGTCGGCCAGCGATTGCGGGGAGAGGGTTGTCATTTAATATACTTCGTTTTCTTTGGAGTTACGCAGGATTATTATTCAACTGCTATTAATGCTTTCTCGTTTTTTAGGAGGATTAATGTGCCATCCCAGCCTAGAATGTTCTCTTGTTTTATGTCTGATAATCTTGTTGTTTTTCCAAGTTTAAATTTGCCTTGATAAAATACTGTTTTGTTTGGGCCTGTTATGTGGCCATGAATGATCTTGTTGCATAGTTTTAGTGTTATATAAACTTTCCCGTCGCTGCCTCCGACATAGTAGTTCTTGATTGTTGTTTTGCATTTTGTGTCTTCTTCTTTTTTATCAGCTTTTGTTTGTGTTGCTATTAGTGATAGTGATAGTGTTAAGCTGATGGCGATGGCTTTCTTATAATTCGTAATTTTCAATTCTTAATTGGGTCTGAGGGGTGAGTGAGCGCTGCATTTACTGCTTCCCTTCCTGGATCGTGCGGGCCAGCAGCTCGGCGATCTCCCGGTGCTCAGCCCGGCCTTTCGCCTGATGCAGCGCGCGGGCGTAGGCAAGCGCATCTTGTTGCTGGGCGTTTTTCAGGGATGGATTGGCGCCCTGCTTGAGCAGCAGCGCCACTTCATCGGGCCGGCCCGCGAGGATGGACGCATGCAGGGGCAGCATGCCCCTGACATCGGGCCGGTTGATGTCCAGGCCGCGTGCTTGCAGGAAGGCCAGCATCTCGGCCTTGTCGGCGGCGCTGGCCGAGCCTTGCACGACAAATCCCGCGCCAATACCGGCATGCAGCTCAGCTATATCTTCCGGTGTGCCCCGCAATGCGAGCACGTAGCTGCGACAGATCTGCTGCGCAGCGGGAATCAGCAGGCTGCCTTCATCGGCGCAGACCAGTGCCTCTTCAATGTCGAGCTGGCTGACGGTATAGGCTGCGCCGGCCAGATAGCAGCCGGCTGCCGCTGCCAGGCCGCCAATCAGCAGCTTTTTGGCATTCATGGCGACGTTCCTCAGCCCAGACGGACGTGCAGTTCCGTGCGGAAACGGCGGCCAATCTCGACCTTGATCGAGTGATAAATCTTCACATTGGCCAGATTGCGGATGTTGGCGTGCTTGAACCAGTTCTTGGCGGCATTGGTGGCGAGCTTGCGCAGGGCCTTGCTGAAGGTGGCGCTGGGGCGGGCGTAGCTTCTGAACAGCGCTTCCACATAGCCCATGGCTTCATTGGCGTCGATGGCGGTGACCAGCAGGCCCTGGGCGAAGCTGCGCACTTCGAGGGTGATGCGGGCTTCGGCGATCAAGGCGCGATCGTGCGGGAAAAAGAACTCCAGAATTGCGCGGGTTTCGTCAGCATCAAACAGCAGGTCGTGTTCCTGGAATTCGCGCAGGGTAGAGGGTGCAGCCATGTCATGTCCTTGTTGGATGAAGAGGCAGCAGGGGCAAGCCCCTGCTGTGACTTACGAAAATCAGACCTTCTTGTTGGCCTTGATGTCGTATTCGGTAACGATTGCGCCACCCTTGGCGGAACCATCGGCGCCTTGCGGCTGGTATTCGATCTTCACTTTCGAGAACGCCAGGCCCACGGTTTCGATCAGGCCGCCGCCGCTGTTGCTGCCGCTGGGTTGTACATTGGTCACCATCACGTCGGTCATGGTCACCTTGTAGAATTCCAGCGGCTTTTCACCGGCCTTGCGCACGGTCAGTACGGCCTTCGGGATGTGCTTGCCGCTCATACACACCTGCATCAGGATCGGGCTGGCCTTGTCCACGCTGTGGGTGAAGACCAGGTCGTCGATCGACACCTTGCCGGCGCCGCCGCCGGTACCGGCGTGCATGCTGGCGCCCTGGCTCATGCCCCAGTCCAGGGTCAGCAGCTCGATTTCATTGGCGTGCGTGCTGTCCAGCGACTCGCCTTCGATGCCGTCGATCTTCAGGAACATATCATTTGCCATTCTTACTTCTCCGTGTTGTGTGGCTGGGCCACGTGTAAAAAATCTGTGGGCGCACTATTTGCGCCTGTTGACGGCAGAATGTCAGTAGCTTTCTTCACTTGACATTTTCATGCATATACATTGCAGCCCATCAGTCCATAAGCAATTGCCGATAAAGGCTGTGGCCATATACCCTGCCGCATTGCTTGCAGTGCCCGGATTGGGGGCTGCAGAAAACCCGCGCAGCCAGCGGACTGCGCGGGTTTTGCTTGCTTGCTGATTTGTCAGCTTTTGGGGGCGATCAGGCGCCGCCTTCCTTCACCGACGGCAGCTTGGAAACCAGACGCAGCGATACGGTCAGGCCTTCGAGCTGATAGTGCGGGCGCAGGAAGAACTTCGAGGTGTAGTAGCCCGGGTTGCCTTCCACTTCTTCCACGTGCACTTCGGCGGCGGCCAGCGGCTTCTCGGCCTTCACCGATTCGGAGGAGTTTTCCGGATCCCCATCGACGTACTGCAGCACCCAGTCGTTCAGCCAGCGCTGCATTTCGTCGCGGCTCTTGAACGAGCCGATCTTGTCGCGCACGATGCACTTCAGGTAGTGGGCGAAGCGGCACACCGAGAACAGATAGGGCAGGCGCGCGGCCAGATTGGCGTTGGCTGTGGCATCCGGGTCGACGTATTCCTGCGGCTTTTGCAGCGACTGCGCGCCGATGAAGGCGGCCATGTCGGAGTTCTTGCGGTGCAGGAGCGGCATGAAGCCGTTCTTGGCCAGCTCGGCTTCGCGACGGTCGGAAATGGCGATTTCGGTCGGGCACTTCAGGTCCACGCCGCCATCGTCGGACGGGAAGGTGTGGCAGGGCAGGTTGTCGACCGCGCCGCCGGATTCCACGCCGCGAATGCGCGAGCACCAGCCGTAGTACTTGAACGAACGGTTGATGTTCACGGCCATCGCGTAGGCCGAATTCGCCCAGCTGTAGCGTTCGTGGGCGGCGCCGGCGGTGTCTTCCTCGAAGTCGAATTCATCGACCGGGTTGGTGTTCACGCCATAGGGCAGGCGGGCGAGGAAGCGCGGCATGGCCAGGCCGATGTAGCGCGCGTCATCCGACTCGCGCAGCGAGCGCCAGGCGGCGTATTCCGGCGTCTGGAAAATCTTGGTCAGGTCGCGCGGGTTGGCCAGCTCCTGCCAGGATTCCATCTGCATCACCGAGGGCGAGGCGCCGGCGATGAAGGGGCAGTGCGAGGCGGCGGCGGTGCGGGCGATTTCGCGCAGCAGCTCGACATCGACCGGAGTGTGGTCGAAGTGATAGTCGCCCACCAGGCAGCCAAACGGCTCGCCGCCGAACTGGCCGTATTCCTCTTCGTAAATGCGCTTGAAGAAGGGGCTTTGATCCCAGGCGGTGCCCTTGTAGCGGCGCAGGTTGCGGTGCAGTTCGGTCTTGGAAATGCTCAGCACCTTGATCTTCAGCATCTCGTCCATTTCGGTGTTGGTGACGAGGTAATGCAGGCCGCGCCAGGCGGATTCCAGCTGCTGGTAGTCGGGGTGGTGGATGACTTCGTTGAGCTGGGCGGACAGCTTGCGGTCCAGCTCGCCGATCATGCTTTCAATGGTGCGCACGGCATCGGTGCTGATCAGGCCGGTCTGGCCCAAGGCCTGGGCGGCCAGGGTGCGCACGGCTTCTTCGACGGCCGAGCGGGCTTCATCGGACTTGGGGCGGAATTCCTGCTGCAGCAGGCGGGTGAAGTCGCTGTCGGCCTCCAGCGTTACGGCGGCGCCGCCCTGTGGGGCGTGGTCAAGCAATTCTTGGGTCATTTATCGGGTCTCCGTGCCGGTGATCAGGCCTGGTTGTCCTGCTTGGGCGCGCTGGACAGCGCGGCAAGCAGGGCGGGGTCGTTGAGGAGTTCGGTGATCAGCTTTTCCGCGCCGTTCTTGCCGTCCATATAGGTCAGCAGATTGGACAGCTGCTGGCGCGCTTCCAGCAGCTTGCGCAGCGGCTCGATCTGCATGGCGGTCTGCGCCGGGTTGAAGTCGTCCATGCTTTCAAAGGTGAGATCGACGCTGATTTCGCCTTCGCCAGTCAGGGTGTTGGCCACGCGGAAAGTGGTGCGCGGCTTGAGCGACTTCATGCGGCTGTCGAAGTTGTCCACGTCGATTTCGAGGAATTTGCGCTCGGCCAGCGGCGGCAGGTCTTCGGCGGATTTGCCGGCCAGATCCGAGAGCACCCCCATCACGAAGGGCAGCTGGATTTTCTTTTCCGAGCCATACACTTCCACGTCGTATTCGATCTGGACGCGCGGAGCACGATTGCGGGCGATGAATTTCTGGCCACTGTTGCCGGTGGAGGGTCTAGCCATTCTGGTGTCCTCTGTGGTGCGGGTTTTGCTGGGGTGTGAAATGGGCGGTGTTGCCGCCGGCGGCCGGCTTCAGGCTGGTGCTGCTGCTGGCCTTGTGTTGTCTGGGCGCCATGGGCGTTTGCCGATGCATGCGCAACTCAGCGATTCAGCCCGGCCAGCTGCTCGATGTGCGAGAGGCCTTCCGGGTTGAGTTCGTTCATCAGTTGCAGGAAGTCCATCGACAGGACCTTCTGCGCGCGGCGCAACAGCAATGGCGCGGGGTTGCTGGGTTCGTGGCGCGCCAGGTAGTCGCACATCAGGTCCAGCAGGCGGTCAATGTCGGCGCGGCTGCTGATGGCTGTCACGCTGCTGGCTGAGACCGGGACGGCTGGCGCGCCGCTGTCTGGCGTTGCGCCGGTGCTGTGCTCAGGGGCCGGTTCGGTGGCTGGTGCGGGGCTGTCGTCCGGCAGGTGGTTCAGTACCACGCGCAGCAGCTGCTGCAGATTGCCGGTCAGCGAGCTGTACACCGGGATATGGCTTTCCACGGCGCTTTCAATGCGCTGGCAGCAGGCAAGACAGTCACGCAGGGTGTCGGCAAGCCGGCAGGCGGCTTCGGCCTGGGCATGCACATGGCGCTGCAGGTCGCCCAGTTGCAGGTTGCTGCTTTGCCCTGGGCTGTGCAGGTTTTCGATGTCGAGGATGCGGATCGGATCATGCCCGCGCAGCGGCAGGAAGGCGGTCTGACGTATCAGTTTCAGCAGCGATTCGCTGTCATTGAGCGCGGAAAGCGCATTGAGGCGGAAGGTGGCGTCGCCATCTTCCAGTTCCGGGTGCAGGCAGGGCCACTGCTTGCTCAGCAGTTCTTCGGTCAGGAGCAGCGCCGGATGCAGGGCGGGCAGCCCCTCGGTGGCGACAAGACTTTGCGCGAGGATGGCGGCCAGCCGCAGGTCTTTCGAGCGTTGCAGCAAGTCGGTGCTCAACTTGCGCGCAGCTGTCCAGTCTGGCTCTGCTCCGGGAATGATGGTGTCACCGAACTGTTGCTCCGGAGTGCCCTGGGTCAGCGTTTCCAGGCTGAAGAACTCTGACGAGTATTCCAGATTCTCCCCGCTGGGCTGTTCCGCACTGACCGGCAGTGCGAGTGCCAGAATGTCTTCTTTATTCATCTTATCGCATTGAAATCATTGAATAAATATGAATGCCTTCGGCATTTTCCTGTAAATCGGCAATCCAAGAATATTAGTTTATTCGCATAAAGCTTTTATTTGGAGTAAGTATTGTGCGGGGTTAGATGTTGTGTTTAGAATGCCGCAAAGTCAAGAAGTGAAAGCAATTTTTGTTACATTAATTACTTGTTTCAGGGGTTCCCATATTGCGCTCGCGTGTAATCTGTGCTGTGGCTGCGCTCGCTCTTGCTGCTTGCGCCAGCCGGCCGAACGAGGTGGATGCCTTGATCGTCGGGGCGGAAAAAATGAATCCCGACGTGAACGGGCGGCCTTCGCCTGTCATTCTCAAGCTGTATCAGATGAAGGGTGTGCGTGCCTTTCAGTCGGCAGACTATTTCTTGCTCAGCCAGTCTGTTGAGCCTTTTTCGCCGGAAATCGTGGCGATTGAAGAGTTCATCGTGCAGCCCGACGAAGTGGTGCGCCTGAAGCGCAAACTGGCGCCGGAGACGAAATACCTGGCGACGTTTGCCGCCTTCCGCGACATTGATTCGGCGCGCTGGCGCAATGCCAGTGGTGTGCAGAATGTCTGGACTTTCGAGGTGCCGTTCACCAGCCTGGCGTACCGCCAGGATCTGCCGCTGCGCATCGATGTGGACGGCTCGCGTGTCGCCATGTCGTCACCGCCGAGTGCCGTGTTGCTCGATGTGGCCGAGGAATCCGCCAGGGCGAAACAACGTGTGCGCGCCATGGCGTCGGCCAGCGGTCTTGAGGCCTCGCTCGCCAGTTTTGTGAGCAGCAAGGCATCCGCGATGGCGGATCAGGCGCTGGCCGAGGCTGAAAAGAAGGCTCAGGAAAAAGTGGAAGCCGCCATCGCCGACAAGCTGCCCAAGCTGTCGTTCTGAGCGTTCGGGCAGTCCGCATTCGCAGCAGATCAAGCAAAAAACAGCAGGGCGCCGTGATGTGGCGCACTTGCCGGGGCCGGCCTGGCCATCAGGGGTATCGGGGGAGTTGCAGTGAATCACCGGGTTGTATGGAGTGAGGGTCTCTTTATCCAGCAGCAGCATTTTCAGCAGCTGGATCGTTCTATTGACTATCGCCTAGGGCGGCTGGCCTGCCTGTCTGCCGAGTGGTTCTGGGGGTTTGCCGAGCTTGACATCGATGCAGGTCTGGCCAGCCTGGGCAAGCTGGCCCTCGTGCGTGCGGCTGGCGTTTTGCGCGATGGCACGGTGTTTTCCTTTCCCGACGCGCTCGCTGCTCCCTTGCCGCTGGACATTCCGGATGACATTCGCGACGAGGTGATTTACCTGTGTCTGCCGCTGGTGATCCCGGGACGCCCGACCCACGCCTATCCGCCTGCCCTTGGCGCCGCGCGTTTTCAGGTGCTCGACCGGCAGGTCGAAGATGTGTTCGACAGCCAGCAAATCGTCGAAATGGCACTGGCGCAGGAGCATCTGCAGCTGAAGCTGGCCCGCGATGTCACGCCCGAATTTGTGTGCCTGCCGGTGGCATTGATCGCGCAGAAGCTGCCGGATGGCCAGTTGCTGCTGGATGCCGCCTTCCTGCCACCCGTACTCAATTGTGCGCAGCCGCTGATCCGGCAAGGCCAGCAGGAGTTGCTGGGCATGTTCCGCCAGCGTGGTGCGATGCTGGCGGCAGCCATTTCCGGCGTCCGCAGCTCCGGTGCGGCCGATGTGACCGAATTCCTGATGCTGCAGACCATCAACCGCTATCTGCCTTTTCTGGAGCAGCAGCTGCTGCGCCCCGGCCTTGCCTTTGCCGACTTTTATTTTGCCTGCCAGCAGATCGTCGGCGATCTGCGCGTGTTCTGCCCCGGCAAGCGCCTGCTCGACAACCCGCCGCTGTATGACCACGACCGCCCGCATCTTTGCCTGGCGGAGCTGATGGTGCAGCTGCGCGAGCTGCTGACGCTGGTGATTGATCAATCGGCCATCCGTATCGAACTGCAGGAGCGTCAGCTTGGCGTGCGGGTGGCCATCGTTGCCGATGCCACGATGTTCACATCGGCCCGCTTCGTGCTCGCGGTCAAGGCCGAGGTCGCCAGCGAAGCCGTGCGCAGCCGCCTGCCATCACAGATCAAGGTCGGCCCGGTCGAGAAGATTCGCGAGCTGGTCAACCTGCATCTGCCCGGCGTGCCCATTTCCAGCCTGCCGGTCACGCCGCCGCAGATCCCGTTCCATGCCGGGTTTTGCTACTTCGAGTTCGACCAGAGCAGTGATTTCTGGCGGCCTCTGACCACATCGGGCGGTCTGGCCATGCATATTGCGGGGGAATTCCCCGGCATCCAGCTTGAGTTGTGGGCAATCAGAAACTGATTGGGAATTGATTGGGAATTGACTGGCCGGGCCAAATCCAGGCTCCGGACTTATCCAGAAGACTTATCCAGATACAGCAACGGGGTGAAGAGTGACTGATGCAGTGATCGATGCCGGGGGTTCGCAGGAATCCTGGGCGCAGCTGTTTGGGGGGGCGCAGCCGGCAGGTCATGCCGATGTGCACCAGTTCGATGTGCGGGCGGCAGAAAGCCTGGCGTTCGGTTTGAATCCGATTGTGTCCAGTGCTGGCGAGTTGCTCTACCTGGCCCTGCAGCTGCGCAACGCCAAGGCGGCCTGCGATCTGGCGCGGCTGCAGCAGCTGCTGATCGCCAAGATCGGCGAGTTTGAAGAAGCCATGCGCGTGCGTGGCGTGCGGCATGAACATGTGATCGGTGCGCGTTATGTGATGTGCACTTTCCTTGATGAAGTGGTGGCCAGTTCGTCCTGGGGGGCTGCATGGTCGGCTACCTCGCTGCTGGTGCACTTTCACAAGGAAACCTGGGGCGGCGAGAAATTCTTCCAGCTGCTGGAGCGCCTGAAAGAATCCCCGCAGGAAAGCCGCGATCTGCTGGAGCTGATGTATGTCTGCATGAGCTACGGTTTTGCCGGCCGCTATCTGGTGCTGGATGGCGGGATGCAGCAGCATGAAGTGATCCGCAAGAATCTGGGTGAACTGCTGCGCACGCTGCGTCCCTCTGCGGGCCAGGACATGTCCAGCAACTGGCAGGGCGTGACCCGTAACACCAAGCGCTCGATGGTGGTGATTCCGGTCTGGGTCGGCGCCATCCTGCTGGCCTTTGTGCTGCTGCTCTTGTACCTCTTCCTGTCCTTGCGCCTGAACCAGCATTCCGACCCCGTCTTCGGCGACATCCAGAGTCTGCGCGTCAAGTCGGCGGGTACGGCTATCCCTGCCAAGGAAGCCCGCTTTGCCCGCTTCCTGGAGCGCGAAGTGCGCGAGGGTCTGGTGAGCGTGGCCGACTATGAAGACCGCTCGGTGGTGACCATTCTCGGTGACAGCCTCTTCGATTCCGGCAGCGCTGATGTACTGCCGCCGGTCTTGCCGGTGCTGCACCGCATTGGTACCGAGCTGAAGAAATTCCCCGGCGCCGTGGTCATCAATGGCCATACCGACAATCAGCCGATCCGCAATTTGCGTTTCCCGTCCAACTGGCAGCTCTCGAAGGCACGCGCCGATTCGGTGGCGGCCGTACTGGCCGCCGATATTGGCGCGGGGCGCATCGAGGTGAAGGGCAGCGCCGATTCGGAAGCCGTGGCCGATAACGCCACACCGGCCGGGCGCGCCAAGAATCGTCGCGTTGAAATCACCGTTTTCATGACCAACAAGTAAGCAGATCCGGGTAATCGAAAATGAGCAGGCTTTTCCGTATTTTCTCCAGTTCCTGGTTCTGGTCGGCACTGGGTTTGCTGTGTCTGAGCATCGTCATCTGGTGGGTTGGCCCACTGGTCAGCATCGCGCAATGGCGACCGCTGGCGCCGGCCTGGGTACGCATCGTCGTGCTGACGGCAATCTGGGTCATCTACTGGGGTGCGCTGGCGTATACCCTGTTCCGTGAACGCAAGGCTCAGAAAGAGCTGGAGCAGGGCATGCAGCGCGACGAAACGGCCGGTACCAGCGAGGCCGCGCAGGCACTGGGCCAGCGCTTCAATGAAGCGCTTGAAGTGCTGCGCCAGGTACGTCCGGAAGAAGAGCAGGGTGGACTGTCACGCTTTTTTGCCCGCATGGATCGCCAGTCGCACCTGTATCGCCTCCCCTGGTTCATGGTCTTGGGGGCGCCTGGCAGCGGCAAGACCACCGTTTTGCAGAATTCCGGCCTGAAATTTCCGCTGGGCAATGACGCCGTTGACGGCGTGGGCGGCACGCGCAACTGCAAGTGGCTGTTTGCCGATCAGGCCGTGCTGCTGGATCTGGCCGGCCGCTACACGACGCACGAAAGCGACCGCCTGCAGGATTCGGCCGAGTGGGGGCATTTCCTCAAGCTGCTCAAGCGCACTCGCGCGCGTCAGCCCATCAATGGCGTGCTGGTGACCATCGCTGCGGATTCGCTGCTCAAGGGGCAGCGCTCCGATCTGGAAAACCAGGCCAACTCGGTCCGCCAGCGCATCCAGGAGTTGCAGCAGGTGCTGAGTCTGGAAGTGCCGGTCTACCTGCTTGTCACCAAGTGTGACCTGATCGCGGGTTTTGCCGAATTCTTTGAATCGCTTACCAGCGAAGAACGCCAGCAGGTCTGGGGTTTCACGCTGCCGCTGCCGGCGGGCGAAAAGGAACATGTGGCGATTTCCTCGTTTGCAGGCCAGGTCGACGGCTTGCTCGAAGGCCTGCAGGCCATGCTGGTCGGCAAGCTGCAAAAGGAAAGCGAAGTCCTGCGCCGCTCGGCCGTTGGCGTGTTCCCGCAATCGCTGCACACGGTGCGCCAGTCGCTGATCGACTTTGCCGAAGCGGCATTCAGCCAGAATCCCTATCAGCCGCGCGTGCTGTTCCGTGGTGTATATCTGACCAGTGCCGCACAGCAGGGCGAGATCATTGATCCGCTGTTCGGCGCGGTGCCGCAGGAACTGGGCCTGAAGCAGTCGTTCAGTCGCCTGCTCGGGCCGCAGATGGTGTTCCGTCCCTACTTCCTGACCCGGCTGTTTTCCGAGCTGGTCCTGGGTGAAAGCCATCTGGCCGGGCGCAACATCAACTGGCATCGCAAGCGCACGCTGGCCAGAACACTGGGCTATGTCTCGCTGGCAGCGGTGTCGCTGATCGCGCTGACCGGCCTCGTGCTGAGCTATCAGCACAACAGCGACTATGTGCAGGCGGTGAACAAGAAACTGCCGGCCACGCAGACCAAGGTCGAGCAGGTCAATATCACGGCCGACATGAATATTGCCGATGTGTTGCCGGCGCTGGACAGCGTGATGCGCATCGCCGATCCGGGCGCGAACTCCGGCGGCGTGAACGTGCCGGGCCTGGGGCAGCAGGAAAAGCTGCAGTCCGCTTCGAATGACGCCTATAAGCGCATGCTCGAAGACACCTTGCTGGCCTATGTGAATTTCCGCCTGGAAGAGGGTTTGCGCAGCTACCGCAACGATCCGGATCTGCTGTATGAAACGCTGAAAGCATATCTGATGCTGCACGATCCCAAGCACTTTGACGAAGCCAGCCTGCGTGCCTGGGTGCTGATGGATTGGGAGAGTCATCTCGCCAATAGCGTGACGGCCGAGCAGCGCAAGCAGCTGGAAATGCATTTCAACAATCTGCTGGTGCGTGGCCTCGTGCAAAGCAAGGCGCCGCTGCAAAAGGATCTGGTCAACGAGGTGCGCGCGCTGATCTCGACCGCCTCGCTGCCACAGCGTGTGTATGGCCGCATCAAGCGCATGGGGGTGGCCGACGGCATCGCGCCGTTCCGCCTGACCGAAGTGGCCGGCCCATCCGCCGCCGTGGTGTTCGTGCGCAGCAGCGGCGCGCCGCTGAGCCAGGGCATCGAGGGCTTTTATACCGCCGATGGTTATGCCAAAGCCTTTCTGCCGGCGCTGGATCCGACGCTGAAGGAACTGCAAAGCGAAGAGGGCTGGGTGCTGGATGCACCGGCGGTGATGACCACCACATCGCAGAAGGTGCTGGGTGGCGACGAGGCCTTCAAGCGCAACAAGGATCTGGTCAAGCGTCTGTACCTGGAAGAATACGCCGGCGTGTGGGAACGCTTTGTCAACGATGTGCGCATCGTTCCGGGGAGCAATCTGCAGCAAAGCGTGCACCTGGCCCGTCTGCTGTCAGCGCCCGATTCGCCGCTGCTGTATTTCCTGCGGGGCGTGACGCGCGAAACCTCGCTGGTGGCGCTGAGCGATGCCGATGTGTCCGCCGCCGAAGCGCTGGCCAAGGCCGCGGCCTCCAGCGCGGTGCAGGCGCAGAAGGACAAGCTGCAGCGTCTGGTGAATGCGCCGGTGCAGCAGCGCCCGGCCACCATCGCGATGAGCAAGCCGGAATACATTGTGGAAAACCGTTTCCTGAGCATTCATCGTCTCGTCAATTCGCCGACGCCCGGCGCGCCCGCGCCGATTGATTCGACCCTGGTGCTGCTCAGTGATCTTTACAATCATTTGTCTGCGACCGAGATTGCCGTGCAGTCCAAGGGCGCATTGCCGCAAAGCGACGTGCCGGTGCGCCTGAAATCCGAAGCCCAGCGCATGCCCGCGCCGCTGAATGCCATGCTGCAGACCCTGTCGGATGTGAGCATGCGCAATGCCCAGGGTGAGGCGCGCAGCAATCTGTCCTCGCTGATGCAGAATACCGTCGGCGAGACCTGCACACAGTCCATCGACAAGCGCTATCCCTTCAACCGGGCGAGCACGCAGGAAGTCAAGCGCGACGACTTTCAGAAGTTCTTCGCCCCGGGCGGCGTGATCGACAGCTTTTTCCAGAAGAATCTGGCGCAGGATGTGGACATGACCGGCAAAACCTGGGCACTCAAGCCGCTGCCCGGATCAGATACCCGCCCGGCTACCTCTTCGGCGCTGGCGGAGTTCCAGCGCGCCAGCGCGATACGTAGCGTTTTTTTTGCCAGCGGTGCATCGCCACAGGTTCGTTTCACCATCAAGCCGGTGGAAATGGGCACCGGGGTGATCCAGTCGGTGCTCGATATCGATGGCCAGCTTTTGCGCTACCGGCATGATGCCATCGTGCCGGCACAGATGACCTGGCCCGGCAAGGGCACCGGCCAGGTGCGCCTCAGCCTGACTTCCACAAAGGGCGAGGACATCGGCAGCCTCAGCTATGAAGGCGACTGGGCGCTGTGGCGCGCCATCGACCGTGCGGTCCAGGAAAGGACGGATCGACCGGAAACCATCCGGGTCACGTTCAAGATCCAGGGGCATTACGTCAAGTACGACATCACCGCATCGACCGCGCAAAATCCCTTTGTACTGGCTGAAATGGACAAGTTCAGCTGCCCGATGAGCATCTGATTCTCCCCTTGATGGAAAAAATCGCGTTTTTTGGAAAAATTCCGGCCGCGGCGGAATTTGTGGGTCGCGGCTTGTCCGCAGATACCCGCGAACTGCTGGGCAACTGGATCGGCAAGCTGCTGGTGCAGCAGGCTGCGCTGACTGCGGCGCCGCTTGCTGCCGGTCAGCGTGCCTGGCGTTTTTATATCGACCCGGATCTGGCCTCGGGTGTCGGCCTGCTTGGCGTCATGTTGCGCAGTAGCGATTCGGTGGGCAGGGAATACCCACTGTTGTTACTGCTCTCCGTGCGTGCGCCGTGCGCCGAATTGCTGATGCAGGCCGATCTTTCCGGCTGGTTTGACCGCATGGCCGAAATAGCCGAAGCGGTGATCGAGCGGCAGCTGACGGCCGAGCAGATCGAAATGCTGCTCGATCGACAGCCGTCGCTGGCGGCCAGTGCCGGGCAGGGCGATCTCGAGCAGGTGCGCACCGTGATCCAGGACTGGGGAGCCCGCAAGCAGGGTACATCCTATGTGCTGCCTGGCGCTTCGGCGATTTCCTATCTGGCGCGCAATCTGGCGGTGCTGGGGGTGGATCGTCTCTTTGCCGGACATTCGGTCTGGTGGCGCAAGTCGTCCGACGGGCAGAACAGCGAGCTGCGCTATTTCAGCCGCCTACCGCAAATCCAGGATTTCAGCGCGCTGGACGCACCATGGTAAACGGAGCGCGGCCATGACGACCCTTTTCAATGCGCCCTTGTGGGACCGGCTTGTCGCGGAGCCCGGCGCGGGTGGCGATCTGCTGCGGCCGATGGACAAAAGCCGGCTGGTCGCCACGGTGTCTGCCGATCTGACTGCCTTGCTCAATGCCATCGTGCCAGCCGAGATTTTCGAATCGGCATTGCCACATGTAGCCGGCTCGGTCCTGGCCTTCGGCTTTCCATGTGTAAGCGGCAAAAGTCTTTCCAGCGTGCACATCAAGCAGATCAAGGCCTGGATTGAGGAAAGCATCCTGCGCTTCGAGCCCCGCATCCTGCCCGAATCACTGGCGGTTTTTCCGGTGCTCGACAAGGGCCAGTCGCATCACCAGTTTCTTGCCTATGCCATTCGTGGTCTGGTCAATGCGCGCCCCTACCCGGTTGAACTGGAATTGCAGACCCGTCTGGACCTGGATAACGGGCGTTTTGCCGTAGTCGATGCCGCAACGGGACGAGCATGAACGAGCGATTTCTCGAACTCTACAATCAGGAATTGCGCCACCTGCGCGACATGGGGCGGGAGTTTGCACGCCAGTATCCCGATGTGGCAGGGCATCTGGGCGACAGCAACCAGGTGGTCGATCCTTACATCGAACGCTTGCTGGAAGGCTTTGCCTTTTTGTCCTCGCGCGTGCAGCTCAAGCAGGAAGCGGCATTTCCGCAATTTACCGATCACCTGCTGCGCTGTGCTTACCCCCACTGGAGCAAGCAGACGCCATCGATGGCCATTGTCGGCTTTACGCCGGACAAGACCGCAACAGGCCTGCATGATGGTTTTGCCATCCCGCGTGGCGCGCGGTTGCTGACCCAGGCGGTGCCGGGAATTGAGACACCCTGCGAATTCGCCACGGCTTTTGATGTGCGCGTCTGGCCCATTCGTCTGGCAGAGGTCCAGTATGTGGTCGGAGAAACCGTACAAGGCGCCCCCCGCGGTACCAGGGCATCGCTGCTGCTGACGCTGGAAGCCTATCCGGGGGCCGATCTGCGGCGCATGTCGATCAATGCCCTGGATTTCTTTGTCGCTGGTGACGATGAAGTGGCGACCAAGCTGTGCGAGCTGATCGTGGGCAATACGCTGGGCGTGCGTGTGCAGGGCGATCTGGCCGATCGCGCTTCGCCGGCCGGCGTCTTCGCCGCCGAGGCGATCCGGGCCAAGGGGCTGGCCGAGGACGAAGCGCTGCTGCCGCTCGATTCCCGGACCTTTTCCGGCCACCGCCTGCTGCAGGAGTATTTCAGCTTCCCGCAGAAATTCCGTTATTTCACGCTGGGCGATGCGCAACTTGCCGAGACAATCAGGCGCACGGCCACTGCCGGCCGGGTGTCCATCGCCATCCATCTGGGCGGCAATGATGCCTCGCTTGCCAGCGCGGTTTCGCAAGAGAGCCTGCGCCTTTTCACCACGCCGGTCATCAATCTGTTTTCGCGCCGCATGGACCGGATTCTGGTCGATGAAATGCAGACCGAGTACCACATGGTCGCCGACCGCCGCAAACCGCTGGCCTATGAGGTGTATGACGCCAGCCTGATCGAGGGTTATGGCCGCGATCATGCGCAAACCAATACCTTCACACCGCTGTTTGCCGGTGCACAAAGCGCTGGCTGGCAGGACTCCACGGCGTTTTTCACCTTGCGCCGGCAACCGCGCCTGGTCAACGAGAACAAGCCTCAGTCGGCCTTTGTCGCCAACTACCAGTTCAGTGAGGTCTTCCTGTCGGTGGTCGATCGCAACAATGCGCCGCTGCGCCCGGATGTCCGCCAGTTTGGCGGCGATATTCTGGTGAGCAATGGCCCGTTCCCCATCCTGTGCCCGCGCGGTGGACCGCGAGACCTGAGCCTGGTCGATTCCGCGCCGCTTGAGGCCATCCAGTTTGTCGTGCCGCCGACCGAGCCGACTGCGGCCATCCCGGAAGGAGAAACACCGTGGCGGCTGATCAATCAGCTCTCGCTCAATTATCTGTACCTGAACGACCAGGACGAGGCCGGCTCGGTCAATGCGCTGAAAAACCTGCTGACGCTGTATGCACGGTTTGGCCGTGATCGTCATCTGGCCCATGCGCAAAGCCTGTGCGGCATGAGTACGCGCATCGTTACCCGGCGCCATCCGGCTCCCGGCCCGATTGCCTATGCCAGAGGCGTGTGCGTGGACATCCGCCTGGATGACATTGCTTTTGCCGGCGCCAGTGCCTTTGTGTTTGGCCAGGTGATCCGGCAGTTTCTGCTGCAATTCGTGCAGCTCAATGCCTTTGTCGAGTTCCGCCTTTCGACGCAGAATCGCGGGCTGATCAAGATCTGGCCGGCGCAACCCGGCAAGCGGGGCTTGCTGTGATGACGCCGGCAATGCGCGAACGGGCGCACCGGCAAAGCCTCTTTGCCGTGCTGCGCTGGGTTGATGCGAAAAATCAGGACAAGCCCTTGCTGGGGCGCAGCCTGCGCGCCCGCGAAGATGCCGTGCGTCTGGCGCATCAGCCCGACATGGCGTTTGCCGCAACCGAGATCAGCTCGATCGATGAGCACCCGCACGCCGGTGTGCCGGTCATCCGGCATTTTGCGCAGGGCCTGTTTGGTCCGAATGGCCCCTTGCCGCTGCACCTGACCGAGCAGGCCTGGGACAAGCTGCACAACCATGCCGACACGCGTTTGCGCGATTTCGCAGACATCTTCCACCACCGCATGCAGTGCCTGTTCTACCGCGCCTGGGCCGAAGTTCAGCCGGTGGTGGCGCTGGATCGCAGCGGCGACGAGCCTTTCACCCGCCGCATAGCCGCCCTGGGTGGCTATGCCGGACCGGAGCTGGCCGGGCGGGATGCCTTGTCCGACCATTTCAAGGTGCGTCACGCCGGGCAGTTTTCCAGACCGGTGCGCAGCGCACACGAACTGCGCGTACTGCTTGTGCAGCTGCTGGGCGTGCCGGTCATGGTTGCCGAAAACGTGCGGCAGTGGCTGCCGCTGGACGCCGACTCCTGCACCGCGCTTGGCCGGGCGAACAGCGAGCTGGGTCAGGGCATGGTGCTGGGCAAGCGCGTGCCGGATGTGCAGTTCGGCTTTGCCGTACAGCTCGGGCCGTTGACGCAGGATGAATATGATCGTTTCGACCCCGCATCTCCGCGTCTGCAGCAGCTGCATGCGCTGATCCGCAACTGGCTGGGCACGCATTACAACTGGACGGTGCAACTGCAAGTCAGCACGCCCACGGCGCGCAGGCTGGAGCTGGGGCGTGGCGTCAGGCTGGGGTTTGACAGCTGGCTGCTACCCCGGTCAGGACAGCACCCGGTGCTCGATGGGGTGAAATATTGCAGCTGAAAACCGCTACTTTCGCCCCGGGACCGAACCGATTTTTACTTCTTGATGCCAAAGAGCGCGTCAATCGCGTCATCGGCGCTTGGCTGGGTGTAGGGCTGGCGGTATTGCGGTTCGGCAAAACCCGGCTGGCTAGCACTGCCGCCAAGCACGCTCAGCGGGTCAAGATGGCTGGGCGCCGTTTGCGCAGTGGCGCTGCTGCCCAGCGCGAACAGCTGGTCGAGTTCGCTGGGCCTGGCCGGTGGTGGCAGATTGCCGTGCAGCGGCATGGCTGCCTGCGCCGGAGCCGGAACGGGGGGCGGGGCAAACAGTGGCGGCAACTCGGGAATCGGCCGGGATGCAGTGGCATCAGGCGTTGCGGTCTGCAATTCGCACACCCTGATCAGCAGCGTGCTGATGCGCAGGATGTCGCCGGCGTGGATGGCGCCGCTTTCGCCGTATCCCAGTGCCTTGCCATTGAGCCAGACCGGAGTGAGGTCGCCCTGGTCGGTGATGTAGAGCTGACCCTGACGCTCGCTGATCACAGCATGCACGGCCGAGACGGCGCCGGTATCGGGCAGCACCAGATCATTGCCGGGTGCGGCGCCCAACCGGGTGCCCTGTTCGGAAATCCGGACCGGAACATGCCCGGGGGCCGGTTCGCCCTGGGCGGTGAGCAACTGAAGATGCACGCGTATAACTCCCTGACAGGCTGTTGAACCCTGCCTGTGAACCGTATCTCCGGCCATGCCGGAAATTGTAGTGACAAGCAACAACGAATTGGCGGTTTTGCAGGCGATCGTATGCGCCGGGTTTTCCGGACTCCGAAGCCGCTGGATAACCGCTGTTTCTCACGACCCTGTAGAACCCGGACTGGCGATTCGGGGCCAATCTTAACATGCAAAAACGGGATGCAAATGAGCAAGATTAATCGTTCGGAATTGTTCGGCAGGCTGAATTCGACGCTGTTCCAGTCACTGGAAAGTGCGACCCGCTTTGCCCGCTATCGCAACCATGCACGCGTCGAACTGGCCCACTGGCTGAACCTGCTGCTGCAGCTGCCCAATTCCGATGTGCACCTGGTGGCGACTGCCGCTGGCATCGATCTGGCGCGCTTGTCCGGCGACGTGACCGAGGCGCTCAACCGCCTGCCACAGCAGGATGCCGGCATTGATTTTGCCCCGGAGCTGGAGCACGCCGTCGAGCGCGGCTGGATCTATGCCTCGCTGAAATTCAGGGCCGCCCGCATTCGCGGCGCCCACTTGCTGCTGGCCCTGCTGGAAGACCCGGCCAGCGTGCAGGCCCTGCAACGCATCAGCAAGGAATTCCGCCTGCTGGGCGCTGCCGTACTGATGGAAAACTGGTCCGCCTGGCTGGCTGGCTCCCCGGAAAGCGACCAGGCCGAAGGCGATCAGCTGCCGCAGCCTGCCGCGGCCGGCGCTGGCGACGAGTTGCTGATGAACCAGGGCAATGCCATCGAGCGCTTCACCAAGGACCTGACTCGCCAGGCGCGCGACGGGCAGATCGACCAGGTATCGTGCCGTGATCATGAAATCCGCCAGCTGATCGACATCCTGATCCGCCGCCGCCAGAACAATCCGTTGCTGGTTGGCGAAGCCGGTGTCGGCAAGACTGCCGTCGTCGAAGGCCTGGCCCTGCGCATCGCCACCGGCCAGGTGCCCGAGCTGCTGCAGGATGTGCGTCTGCTGGAGCTGGACATTGCCCTGATGCAGGCTGGCGCCAGCGTCAAGGGCGAGTTTGAAAATCGTCTCAAGCAGCTGATCGCCGAAGTGCAGTCATCCAGCCAGCCGGTCATCCTCTTCATCGACGAAGCGCACACGCTGATCGGCGCCGGTGGCGCCGCCGGCACGGGCGACGCGGCCAACCTGCTCAAGCCGGCGCTGGCGCGTGGCAAGCTGCGCACCATCGCCGCGACGACCTGGAGCGAATACAAGCGCTATATCGAGAAGGATCCCGCGCTGACCCGCCGTTTCCAGACCATCCAGGTGCAGGAGCCCAGCGAAGAGGCCGCGATGGACATGCTGCGCGCGGTCACCCTGCAACTGCAGAACCATCACAAGGTTGTCGTGCTCGACGAAGCGGTGCAGGCGGCCGTGCGCCTGTCGCATCGCTACATTCCGGCACGCCAGCTGCCGGACAAGGCCATTTCGCTGCTGGATACCGCCTGCGCACGCGTGGCCATGAGCCAGTCGCAGGCGCCGGGCGAAATCGAGCTGCTGCGCGCGGGCATCGCCAAGAAACAGCAACTCCTGCTCATCCTGCAGCAGGAAGTCGAACAGGGCTATCCGCACGGCGAGCGTATCGCCGGCCTGCAGGACGAACTGCAGCAGGACCTGCTCCGTGAAGCGGTTTTGCAGCAACGCTGGGATGCCGAGCAGCAGCTGGTCAACAGCATCACGGCGCTGACCCGCACGCTGCTGGCCAACGAGGCCGAAGCTGGCGCAAGCGCGACGGACGAGGAGGTGACCGTGCTCGATCGCGATGCCTTGCGTGAAGAGTTGCTGGCGCTGAAGGCCGAACTGCAGCAATTGCAAAGCGACGGCAAGCTGGTGCACCCCTGCGTGGATGGCAGCGCGGTCGCGGGACTCGTTGCCGACTGGACCGGCATTCCGGTCGGCCGCATGCTGCAGGACGAGCAGGATGCCGTGCTGAAGCTGGCCGAAACGCTGGGCGCCCGCGTGCTGGGGCAGGACCATGCGATGGAAGCCATCAGCCGCCAGATCAAGATCAGCCGCGCAGGCCTTGAAGATCCGCAAAAGCCTGCCGGGGTTTTCCTGCTGGTCGGCCCGTCCGGCGTCGGCAAGACGGAAACCGCACTGGCTCTGGCCGACGCGCTCTACGGCGGCGAGGAACACCTCATCTGCATCAATATGAGTGAATTCCAGGAGCCGCATACCGTCTCCACACTGAAAGGCGCGCCTCCGGGCTATGTCGGCTACGGCGAAGGCGGCGTGCTGACCGAAGCCGTGCGTCGCCGGCCGTATTCGGTGGTGCTGCTCGATGAAATCGAGAAGGCCCATCCGGACATCCACGAAGTGTTCTACCAGGTCTTCGACAAGGGCTGGATGGAAGACGGCGAGGGGCGCTTCATCGATTTCCGCAATACCCTGATCCTGATGACGGCGAATGTCGGCGACGAGCGCATCATGAGCCTGTGCGAAGACCCGGAGCTGGCGCCGCCGGCCGATGTCATCGAGCGCGAGTTGCGCCAGGATCTCCGTGCCGTCTTCCCGGCGGCCTTCCTCGGGCGGGTGAAGACCGTGCCGTATTACCCGCTGTCGCCGACACTCTTCATGCGCCTGGTGGCCATGAAGCTGGGCAAGGTAGCGCGGCGTCTCGCGGAACGTCATGGCGCGGAACTGCTCTGGGACGAAGCGGTGCTGGCCTGGATTCATGCCCGCTGCGACCAGGTGGAGAGCGGTGCGCGCATTATCGACGCACTGATCAACAGCGAAGTGCTGGCCCCGCTCAGCATCACCCTGCTGAGCCGGCTGGGTGAAAAGCCCGGCCAGATCCGGCTGGCGATCCGCGAGGGCAAGCTGGAGCTTGACCTGGTGGAGGTGCAGGCCGCACAGGCAGCAGGCGCTCTGGCGGATGAAGGCTTGCACGCCTGATTCCATGCAAAGCGGGTCTGCGTGCATGGACGCAGACCCGCGCAGGAGCTGGCGCTCCTTCCTGCTGAACTGCAGGTCGCCAGCCGGGAAGCTTCGAGGCTGCTTTTCACCGCCCTTGCGTTCACCGCATCAAGCCAGCGCCTTGTAGAGGTTGTAGACGCTCAAAAGGCTGATCAGCCCGCCCACCAGCCACAGCAGGGTGCGCGCCGACAGTTTTTTCACCAGCAGCGCGGCAAACGGCGCGGCGAAGAGGCCGCCTGTGACCAGGCCGGCGATCAGGAGCCAGTGATCGACTTCCGCCCACAGCAGGAAGGCGCCGCCGGTGGCCAGCGCGATGAAGAACTCGGCGGCATTCACCGAGCCGATGGTGGTGCGCGGGTCGGTGCCACGGCCAACAAGGGTGGAGGTCACCACCGGGCCCCAGCCGCCGCCGCCCACCGCGTCGACAAAACCGCCGGTGAGGGCCAGCTTGCTGACGTGCTTCAATTCGCCTTGCGGGCGCGGGCGGCTGCCGATCCATGCCTTGCGCAGGATGTGCAGACCCAGCAGCAGCAGATAGGCCGCGATGAAGGGTTTCAGCAGCTTGCCGTCGATGCTGGTCAGCAGATATGCGCCGGTAACGCCGCCGATCACGCCCGGAATCACCAGGCGGCGGAACAGTTTTTTATCGACATTGCCGAGCTTGAAATGCGAAGCGCCGGAAAAGCCGGTGGTGAAGACTTCGGCAATGTGCACGGCCGCCGAGGCCGCCGCCGGGCTGGCGCCGGTGCCGATCAGGAAGGTGGTCGAGCTGATGCCATAAGCCATGCCCAGTGCCCCGTCGATGGCCTGCGCCGCAAAGCCCACGGCCACCGCCAGCCAGAATTCCGGCGACGACAGCACATGCCTGGCGCCGCTCGCCAGCTGGCTGCGCAGGGCAGGGTCGCTGTGGCTGATGGTGTAGGTGAGCAGCGTCAGCAGCACCAAGAGGCCCAGCGCCAGAGCCGGCTTGCCGCGCCAGGCCGGCGTGGCGGCGACATCGGCGTCGCTGGGCGGAATGCCCAGCTGCGCATGCTCCTGGTTGACGGGGTTGTCGCTGTGCTGGAGAGGGCGGATTTTCATGACATCGCTGCTTTGTCTTATTAATGACGCCGATGTTATAACGGAAATATATAGCTCGAATAATACTCAAATGTGATTTGCATAGCGCCGTTTGCGATATGGCACAGCTGCTCTTGGTCACGCTGGTCCGTCCGGCGCACAGCGAGCGACCTCAGCAAAGCACAGTTCCAATCCGGGCCGCCAAGGGCCGGATCACCTGCTTGCCAAGCCTTCTGCTGCCGCCTCTGATCAGGAACCGCGATGGACTGTACCAAACTCCATGGTTTATACAGGGTATGTGGCTGCAGCCAATTAATATAAAGGGCCGCAGCCATATACACAGCCAAGTATTTACTGAGGGTTGCTGTAGACCTGCACCGTACGCGGGGTAAGGAAGACGGTTTCACCAACCTGCCAGCCGCCATCCTGATAGCGTTCGCGGCTCAGCTCCACCTCGACACCATCGTGCCCCTCGACATCCACCTCCAGCCGGATCGTCGCGCCAAGAATGCGGATATGGCTGATTTCGCCATGCAGCGCATCGCCGGACGCCACCCGCGACAGGTCGATTTCATGCGGGCGCACATAGATGACTGCCGGTGCGTCCGGGGCTTCCGGCGCGGCGATCCGCCCCTTGCCCACTTCCGCCCAGCCTGCGTGCACGCGGCTGTGAAACAGGTTCACGTCGCCGAGGAACTGGTACACGAAGGGGCTGGCCGGTGTGTCGTACACCTCTTCCGGCGTGCCGACCTGTTCGATATGGCCCTTGTTCAGCACCACCACGCGATCGGCCACTTCCAGCGCTTCTTCCTGATCGTGCGTGACGAAAATGCTGGTCAGATGCACTTCGTCATGCAGGCGGCGCAGCCAGCGGCGCAACTCCTTGCGCACCTTGGTGTCGAGCGCGCCGAACGGTTCATCCAGCAGCAGCACCTTCGGCTCGACCGCCAGCGCGCGCGCCAGCGCAATGCGCTGCCGCTGGCCACCGGAGAGTTGGGCCGGGTGGCGGTCGGCCAGCCAGTCGAGCTGCACCAGCTCCAGCAATTCATGCACCTTGCGCTTGATTTCCGTTTCCGAGGGGCGGGTTTCCTTCGGGCGCACGCGCAGGCCGAAGGCCACATTCTCGAACACGGTCATGTGGCGAAACAGCGCGTAGTGCTGGAACACAAAGCCGACCTGGCGTTCGCTGACGTGCTTGTCCGTCGTGTCCTCGCCATGGAAGAGGATCTGGCCGGCGTCCGCCGTTTCCAGCCCGGCAATGATGCGCAGCAGAGTCGTCTTGCCGCAGCCGGAAGGCCCCAGCAGCGCCAGCAGCTCGCCCGAGGCGATGTCGAGGTTGATGTTGTCCAGCGCCACGAAATTGCCGAAGCGCTTGGAAATATTGCGGATATCGATGCTCATTTAATCAAATCCTTTTTGAACCACAGAGGCACAGAGAACACAGAGAAAACCGCTTGAGGCCAGCTGGTTTTTCGTGCCTTTTTGACTCTGTGCCCCTCTGTGTCTCTGTGGTGAATCGGTATTATTCTTCGGTCGCGTGGCGGCGGTCTTCTTCGGCCAGCTTTTCGCTGCGCCATTCGATAAAGCTCTTTACCGCCAGCGTCACCAGCGCCAGGAGCGCCAGCAGCGAGGCGCAGGCGAAGGCGCCGACAAAGTTGTATTCGTTGTAAAGAATCTCGACATGCAGCGGAATGGTATTGGTCATGCCGCGGATGTGGCCGGACACCACCGACACCGCGCCGAATTCGCCCATGGCCCGCGCATTGGCCAGAATCACGCCGTACAGCAAGCCCCACTTGATATTGGGCAGCGTCACGCGCCAGAAGGTCTGCCAGCCACTTGCCCCCAGCACCAGCGCGGCCTGTTCCTCGTCGCTGCCTTGCGCTTCCATCAGCGGAATCAGCTCGCGGGCGATAAAGGGGAAGGTCACGAAGACGGTGGCCAGCACGATGCCCGGAATCGCAAAGATGATCTTGATGTCGTGCTCGGCCAGCCACGGGCCGAACCAGCCCTGCGCGCCAAACAGCAGCACGTAGATCAGCCCGGCGACCACCGGCGAGACGGCAAACGGCAGGTCGATCAGCGTGGTCAGCACGCTGCGGCCTCGGAACTGGAAGCGCGAGATCGTCCAGGCCGCCGCCACGCCGAACACCAGATTCAGCGGTACGGCAATCGCGGCGGTGATCAGCGTGAGCCGGATGGCCGAGAGCGCATCCGGGTCGGTGAAGGCGGCCAGGAACAGCCCCCAGCCCTGCCGCAACGCTTCGGCAAACACCGCAATCAGCGGCACGATCAGAAACAGTGTGATGAAGGCCAGCGCCAGCCCGGTCAGGGCATAGCGCACCCAGCGGGTTTCCGTGGTGGCCTGGCTGCGGTTGACGGTCAATGATGCGGCCATCTCAATTCCTCCTGCCCAGCCGGCGCGCGCTCCACCATTGCAGGCCGTTGATGGCCAGCAGCAGCAGGAAGGACACGCCCAGCATGACCACGGCAATCGCCGTGGCGCCGACATAGTCGTATTGTTCGAGTTTGCTGATGATCATCAGCGGCGTGATTTCCGACTTGAACGGCATGTTGCCGGCGATGAAGATCACCGAGCCGTATTCGCCGATGGCGCGGGCAAAGGCCAGCGAAAAGCCGGTCAGCAGCGCCGGCCACAGGATGGGCAGGATCACCAGCCGGAAAATCTGCCAGCGATTGGCGCCCAGGCTGGAGGCGGCTTCTTCCAGCTCCTGCTCGATGTCGGCCAGCACCGGCTGCACGGTGCGCACGACAAAGGGCAGGGTAACAAAGGTGAGCGCAATCACGATGCCGGTGGGGTTGAACGCGAGGCTCAGCCCTTCGCTGCCAAACAGCCCCCCCAGCACGCTGCCCGGCGCGAACCACTGGCCGATCCAGCCATTGGGTGCATAGATGGTCGCCAGCGCGATGCCGGCGACGGCCGTGGGCAGGGCAAAGGGCAGATCGACCAGGGCATCGATCAGGCGCTTGCCGGGAAAGGAGTAGCGCACCAGCACCCAGGCCACCAGCAGGCCGGTGAACAGATTGATGATGGCCGCCAGCAGCGAAGCGCCAAAGGTAACCTTGTAGGTCGCCACGACGCGCTCTTCGCTGACGATCGCCCAGAACTGCCCCCACTCCAGCGAGCTGGTCTTGACGACCAGCGCCGTGAGCGGCAGCAGCACGATCAGTGACATGTAGAAAATGGTGTAGCCAAAGGACAGATTAAAGCCCGGCAACACACTGGCTTGCTTGAACGCCATGAGAATATCCATTCCTGATCAGGCAGCTGCCTCAGTAACTCGTCATGCCGGCGTCCCACGGGGATTTCCTGCGGTCAAAGCCGGCATCCAGTGCGCCGCCTGAAGAGGCATTGCAGCTGGATTCCCGCTTTCGCGGGAATGACGAATTCGAATTGGTCTTTGCTGAGGTGGCTGCCGAATCAGGTATCCATTAGTCATGCAGAAAACGGGGGGCGGTCCCCCGCATGGGTGGTCTCGCCTTATTTCTTGGCGATGCTCGCGGCGATCTGGTCGTACACGCCGCCATCATTGAAATGGCGCTTCTGGATGGCCTGCCAGCCGCCCAACTCGTCGACGCCGAAGAGCTTCACCGCCGGGAACTGCTTCGCGTACTTGGCGGCAACGCCCTTGTCGCGCGGGCGCAGGTAGTTCTGCGCGGCGATTTCCTGGCCTTCCGGGCTCCACAGGTATTTCAGGTATTCCTCGGCTGCCTTGCGGGTGCCCTTCTTGTCGACCACCTTGTCGACCACGGCGACCGGCAGGTCGGCATCGATGGAAATGCTCGGGTAAACCACCTCGAACTCGCCGCGGCCGAATTCGCGGGCAATCATTTCGGCTTCGTTTTCAAACGTCACCAGCACGTCGCCAATCTTGCGCTGCATGAAGGTGGTGGTGGCGGCCCGGCCACCCGCATCCAGCACCGGCACATTGCGGAACACGCCGGCCACGAAATCCTGCGCCTTCTGCTCGTTGCCGCCCGGCTGCTTCAGCGCGTAGCCCCAGGCCGCCAGATAGGTGTAGCGACCGTTGCCGCTGGTTTTCGGGTTGGGAACGATGACCTGCACGCCCGGCTTCACCAGATCGTTCCAGTCCTTGATGGCTTTCGGGTTGCCCTTGCGCACGATCAGCACCTGCAGCGAGGAGAATGGCGCGGATTGATCCGGCAGGCGCTTGGCCCAGTCGGCGGGCAGCAGCTTGCCTTTCTCGGCAATCGCGTCGATGTCGGTCGACTGGTTCATCGTCACCACATCGGCCTCCAGCCCGCTGATGACGGAGAGCGCCTGCTTGCTGGAGCCGCCATGCGATTGCTGGATGGTGATGCTGTCCTTGAACCTGGCGTCGTAATGCTTCTTGAAGGCCGGGTTGTAGTCCTTGTAGAAATCGCGCATCACGTCGTAGGACACATTGAGCAGCGTGGTGTCGGCATGGGCAAACAGGGTGAAGCCCAGGCCAAGGGCGGCAAGCAGGCGGGTGGCGCGCATGGGGATACTCCGTCGGGTTTTGTTAGTATTCGTAGTGCTAAAAACAATGCTGATATGACTGTATCGCGCAAGCATATAGCGCGTGAAGAAATTAGAAATTATTTCAATATAACTTTTGCGATTAGCCTGCGGCTTCAGCGCACACCGCTGCAAGCGCGGTGCTTCCTGCTGACGAAATCGCTGCGCAACGCGCGCGCAAAGCCTTGGCTTCGCGGGCTGGTGCCCCGCCGGCCCGCCGTGTTCCTGTGATTCACAGGGCCATTGCCTACCTGACTATGTCTCTGCTGCAGAATCGCCATTCCCGCGTACGCGGGAATCCAGATGACGCTGTGAAATCAAGCTTTGCTCTGGATGCCTGCCTTCGCGGGCATGACGAAAAAGGGGGTCTGGAAGAGGGACATAATCAGGATTGCGTATCGGGGGAGTGGGCGAGCAGGGCGGCGAACAGGGCGTCCAGTCAGCCCAATGCCTGCGCGGGACTTGCCATGACTGGGGGAGAGGCGACCGAGCTGCCCGCGAGCGGGCGGCTTTCCAGCAGCGTGGCGGCCAGCGCCTGCCCGGCCAGCCAGTCACCCAGGCCGGAATCGGCATTGATGTGGCCAAGTCCTGCCAGCAGCGTAAAGCGGCTGCGCCAGTCCCGCGCCATGGCCTGCGCCGCTGCCGGTGTGCAGGCAGGGTCGTTGTCGCTGGCGACCAGCAGGCTGGGGAAGGGCAGCGGGGCGCGGCTGCGCGGCGAAAAGCCGCTGCCTTGCCAGGGGCGCTGCGGCCGTTCGCTGTCGGCGGGGGCAACCAGCAGCGCGGCGTGCACGCGATGGGTATTGGCGCGGTAATGTTCGGCCCAGTGCGCAACAGTCAGGCAGCCCAGACTGTGTGCAACAATGAGTATCTGCCCGGAAGCCTTTTGCAGCGTTGCATCCAGGCGTATACCCCAGTCTTGCAGGGCCGGGGTTTCCCAGTTGTCCTGCACTACCCGGCGCATGGCCGGGTCGTGCTGCTGCCAGCGGCTCTGCCAGTGCTGCGGGCCGGAGTCGCGCCAGCCCGGCACCAGCACGATGCTGTTGCCCTGGCGCAGCCAGTCGGTGAACACGTGCATCGCCGCGCGCTCCTTAGAAGGTGTAGGTCGCGCCCAGACGGAAGCGCCAGTCGTCGGTCAGCACGCCGCGCGGCGCGTTCGGATCCTGCACTTCGCCCACATAGCCGAACTCCCCGTGCAGGCGGACATTCTTGGTGATCTTGTAGCCACCGCCAATGTTGTGCTCGTAATTGTTCTTGCTGCCATTGGCGAAGGCATAGTTGCTCAGCTTGTGATCCCAGCGGAAGTTGTAATAGGCATCGAATTCCTTGTTGATGGTATTGCGCAGCGTGATGTCGGTGCGTGTCCAGTCGTCGTTATCGATCTGGCGGTTAAGGTTGGCGCTGGGTTCATTGTTGTACTCGTAGCGCACGCGCCCATCGAGGCGCCAGCCGGGCTGGAAGGCCCAGTTGGCCTGCAGGCCAACCTTGTAGACCTCGTTATTGCTCGATTTCACCGAATCCCACAGCACCGAGGGCAGCAGGGTGATCGTGTCATTGAGCTTGTACTTGTAATAGAGCTGGAATTCGGTGTCCTTCCAGCTGATGTCGTCCAGGCCCGCGCCGGCCTTGCTCGAATTGTTGATGGTGTATTCGATGGTGCCGCCAAGGCCGTTGTCGAGTTCATGCCCCAGCAGGAAGCGGCTTTCCCAGCGTTCCTGGCCGGTGCGGTACTGCCCGCGGAAGTCGATGCTGGCGGCCTGGGCGGCCGCGGCGGTGGTGAGCGCCAGGGTGAGTGCGATCAGTTTGGTGTTCATGCGTTTGCTCCTGATTGACTGAGTGTTGTGGTGTTGTTCTGGGTTGTGTGTTGTGCTGTTGCCGGTCGCGTCGCCGTCAGCGTGCCTTGCGGGCGGCCCAGCCAGTACCCCTGCAGCAGATGCGCGCCGCCATCCAGCGCCAGCTGCTGTTGCAGCGCGGTCTCGATGCCTTCGACGACCACCTGGCCGGCCAGCTCGTGCAAGAGCCCGATCAGCTTGCCCAGTACCCGGCGTGCGCGCGGGTCGTGTTCGGCGCGCACGATGAACTGGCGATCCAGCTTCACGAAATCGGGCTCCAGCTGCCAGATGCGGTCGATGTTGGCGCTGCCGGCGCCGAAATCGTCGATGGCGATCAGAAAGCCCTGCTGGCGATAGTTGCGCACAGCATTGCGGATGTGGCCAAGCTGCTGCGGGCTGATGTTTTCCTCGGTGATTTCCAGCACGATGGGCAGGCCGGCGGCGCCAAACTGCTCGCGGATATGGCGGAAAAAATGGCCATGCCGCTCGTTGATTTCCAGCAGGTGGGCCGGATGCACATTCAGGAACAGCGGCGTGGTCGCGCCGCCGGCGTGCAGGTAGTTCACCAGGTGCATCAGGCGGCATTGCCGGTCGAAATTGACCAGCTCGCCCTGCAGCGTGGCAATGGCAAAGGCGCGCGCCGGCGCCACGGCGCGGCCGCGCGTGCTGGCGCGCAGCAGCGCTTCGTAGCCGTAAAGACGACCGCTGTGGTCAAAAATCGGCTGGAAGACACTGCCCAGCGTCAGGCCGAGTGTGCGGGCCAGCAGGCCTTGCTGCGGCGTGCGCGCCCACTCGACCCGCGACCAGCCGCCATTGAGCGGGTCGCCAAAGCTGGCAATCCAGGCATCCAGTGCCGCGGGAAAAGCGGGGGCATTCATGGCCGTGTTCCTTATCGTGCGGCTTACTTGCCGGGTTTGTAGATCTGGTCGAATACGCCGCCATCGCTGAAGTGGGTCTTCTGCGCCTTTTCCCAGCCGCCGAAGACATCGTCGATGTCAAACAGCTGCACCTTGGGGAACTGCTTGGCGTACTTGGCCGCAATATCCTTGTCGATCGGGCGGTAGTAGTTCTGCGCGGCGATTTCCTGGCCCTCCTTCGAATAGAGGTACTTCAGGTATTCCTCGGCCACCTTGCGGGTGCCCTTTTTGTCGACGTTCTTGTCAACCACGGCCACCGGCGGCTCGGCAAGGATGGACAGGCTGGGGGCCACGATGTCGAACTTGTCCGGGCCCAGCTCCTTCACGGCCAGCACGGCTTCGTTTTCCCAGGAGATGAACACGTCACCCTGGCCGCGCTGGGCGAAGGTGGTCAGCGCGCCACGCGCGCCGGTGTCGAGAATCGGCACGTTCTGGAAGAGTTTCTGCAGGAATTCGCGGGCCTTGGCCTCATTGCCGCCCGGCTGCTTCAGTGCATAGCCCCAGGCGGCGAGGTAGTTCCAGCGTGCGCCGCCCGAGGTCTTCGGGTTCGGCGTGATGACCTTCACGTCATTGCGCACCAGGTCATTCCAGTCCTTGATGTTCTTGGGATTGCCCTTGCGCACCAGGAAAACGATGGTCGAGGTATAAGGGCTGGCGTTGTGCGGCAGTTTTTTCTGCCAATCCTTGCCCAGCAGCTGGCCCTTGGCATGCAGTTCGTCGATGTCATACGCCAGCGCCAGCGTCACCACATCGGCTTCCAGGCCGTCCAGCACGGAGCGCGCCTGCTTGCCCGAGCCGCCGTGCGACTGCTTGACGGTGACGTCGTCGCCGGTTTTTTTCTTCCAGTGTGCGGCAAAGGCCTTGTTGTATTCCTGATAGAGCTCGCGGGTCGGGTCGTAAGACACATTCAGCAGCTCGACACTGGCGGCAAAGGTGCTGCCGGCGAACAGGGCGAGGGTGAGGGCGGTAAGGCGGGTCTTGAAGCGCATGGCGGGTTCTCCGGGTGAGTTGATGGCTGCATCTTCGCACCGGAGTTGTTATGCCATTAAATACTTTAAAATGATTTTTATAGTTCTATTTAGAATTTATGACGCTTGGCCGTGCCCGTAAACGCGCCGTCGCAGACCGCATGAACGCTGGGCGAGGCCTTGCGCAAGCACCAGAGCGCACGGCGCAGACTGCCACCCGCGACCTGCGCAGACGTGCTCCCGCTGTTGTCGGTGCTCTGCATGCTGAGCGCCGCTTGAACAGACATTGAGACATTGCAGCGCGATTCCCGCTTTGCCCGCAGGGAATCCCCGCGCGATGAGGGAATGGCGAATCGGATCAGCTGCGCGATTCGGGTTTCAGGGCGTGCAAAGGCGCAAGGCCATGCCGCGGATGGCGGCCTTCAGCTGTGCCCAGTCGGCGTCGCTGGCCAGATCCAGGCCGCCGAAGCGGCGAATCGTGCGCGCGCGCAGCAGCAGGTATTGCACGCCGGCGATCAGCAAGAGGCTGATGCCGCGCAGCTCCGGCGCCTGCCTGGCAACGTCGGCGCCCAGCAGCGCCTCGACCTGCTGGCCCCATTGTTCGCGCTCGCTTTCCAGAATCGCGGTCAGCTCGTTGCGGCTGGCGATTTCGGCGGCGAGGATTTCGATGGTGAGCGGGCGGGCGCGCAGCGCGTCGATAAAGCGCTCGAAAAACAGCGCATAGCGCTCCGCCAGCGGCAGCGCCGCCAGCGCGTCGTCGCCGGCCAGCTCAGCCACGCTCGGCCAGAAACGCCCGCTGGCGCCCCAGGCGCGCAGCAATTCGGGCAGACCGCCGAAGTAGCGGTAGATCAGCACCTTGTCGATGCCGGCCTCGCGCGCAATCGCGTTCACGCCGATGGCCGCGAAGCCGTCGCGCGCCAGCACCGCGCCGACTGCCGCCAGGATGCGCTCCTCGCTGGCGGCGCGGTCGCGCGTGCGGCTGGCGGGTTTGGCGGGGGCGGGCGGGGGCGTGGTCATGACGGGCATTCTTCGGCAGTGTGAGAAGTGGCAGCGGCGGGTGGGCCGCCGGCAGGCTGTATCAGGCAGCCCGCCAGCGGCGCAGGCGCCAGCTTCAGCCGCGAAGGATGTGCGCGTCAAGCCCGCGACGCGGCGCGGGCGGCACCGGCTCGGCAAAACCGGCGCGCGCCCACATCTGCACGGTCTGGCCGTCGGCATCCAGCACGCGGTGGATGTCGCGGTAGGGGCCGGCGACTTCCGGGTATTCCTGCAGCGCCTGCTGCAGGGGCTGCATGACGACGCCGTGCGCGGTGGCGGCGAGCTGCACGCGTACATAGGCGCGCCCGGCGTTGATCTGTATCACGCGGTCATTGCCGGGTGAAACGAGCCACAGAAAGGCCGGGGTCGTCGCCAGCTTGCGGTTGAACTCGTCGAGCTGCCCCGTCGTTGCGCTGTCGTCGGGCGCCGGCGCCTTGCTGCGGTCAAACAGCCCCAGTCGCTCCAGCCAGACCACCTTCGGGTCGAGCAGCGTGAGGCCGTCGCGGTGTTTTGCCACCTCGGCGCTGCCGATGCGCAGCCAGCGGTAGGATTCGAGGATGGTGCGCGGCGTGGTCAGCTCGATGCGCCAGGCCTCGATGGCGATGGCGCGCTGGGCGGCCAGCGCCTGCGCTGCGCCGGCATCGACATGCCCAAAGCGCAGCGGCCACGGCGCCACGGCCGCCGCCATGGCGCGCCAGGCCGCATCGGGAATGGCGCGCGCGGGGTCGTAGGCATTGCGGTTGGTATGCCGGTGCACGATCTGCGCGAACAGCGGATCGCGCGTCACACCGGCATCCGCGACCAGGCGGATGCGCGCCACCGGGCGCTGATCGGGCCGCACGGGGCCGAACACGCCTTCGGGAAACAGCGTGATCTCGGCGCGCAGGCCACGCTCGCGAGCCGCCAGATCCAGCAGCTCCAGAAAGGTGCCGTGGCTCATCATGATCTGCCGCGAGTAGGGGTCGGTTTCCGGCAGCAGCCGGGTTGGGTCGCAGTACAGCGTGATCTGCTGTGGCGTCGCCAGGTCGACGAGCCAGGACTGCAGATTGTGCGAATGCGGCGCGAGAATCGCGTAGGACAACACCCAGCGCCGCACATCCGTCTCACCCGTTCCCGGCGTCTGCCAGGCCGCCAGCGCCTCGGGCGGCGTTGCCGCCGCGCACGCCACCAGCCCGCTGCCCGCCGCCAGAATCACCCCGCCGCCGACTACTCTCAGAAAATTGCGCCTGTCCATGTCCGCTCCTTAAGTCACCATTTGGTGACACAAGTTTTGTCACTTAATGGTGACTTGTCAAGCGAACGCAGGCAGGCGCACCGCCAGAGCGTGATGGTGCAAGGCCATTTCTGATACTGATTGGGTAGCTACCTCTGCAAAGAACTGTTCGTCATTCCCGCGAAAGCGGGAATCCGGGTGCAACGCCTGTTCCAGTGATGCGCTAGATACCAGCTTTGCCCGCAGGGAGTCCCCGGGGGACGCCGGGATGACGGAGTGCTGAGCTGGCTATCTATTGATCCGGCCCTCGGAAGTTTGAATTTCCGTAGGAGCGAGCTTGCTCGCGAAGCCTTGCTGATCGCGAGCAAGCTCGCTCCTACGAGTAAAATCATCAGAGGGCCGGATCAATAATCAGTTTCCTGATTGGGTAAGCACCGGCGCCAGCCGGCACCGCGCAAGCGCCGCAAGGCGCTACGCATTACCAGCCTGCTGTGTCTTCTTCGCGCGGCAGTGCGGGGTGCGGCCGGGTGAATGCCTGCCCCGCATGGCGGCGGGTTTGCCTGGCCGGTTCGGATGCGGCGCCAGGCCGGCGCGGGGTGGGGCTGTGGTGCGGCAGGGAAGGTTGGCAGCCCTGCGCAGAACATGGGTTGTGGTGTATGTGGTCCCGGCCCTTTTCAGTAATGGGCTGTGGCGATATACCTGTGCACTACCCCGCTCGGATCGCTGGCTCGGCAAAAGCCGGTTCGTCATTCCCGCGTCCCACGGGGGATTCCCTAAGCTCAAAGCGGCAATTCAGCGAGCATGCCAGTTCGCGCCGCCACCGCTCAGCCGAAGAAGCGGCGCAGCGCCGCGTCCGCCTTGGCCTTCACCTCGTCGTTGACGTAGAAGGCCACGGTGGCCAGTGCCGCGGCCAGCGTACCCATGTCGTCCGTATAGCCAACCAGCGGCGCGAGATCGGGCACCGCGTCGAGCGGAAAAATGAAATAGGCGAGCGCCGCATAGATCACGCTCTTCGCCCACACCGGCGTCGCCGGCGACTGCGCCGCGTAGTACAGGCACAGCGCACGGCCCACCACCTCGCGCCCCGCCGACTTCGCATAGCCGCCCAGCTTGTCCCAGAAACCCTTATCCTCGAATTGCGCGTCCATTGTTTTCTCCTGGTGTTGCCCGGTGAAGAATGCGGGCAAGGGCTTGATCTGACAAGGGGAAGGCGCAAAGGTGCCGGAGGGTCTTAGAGGCAAGGGCTGCCCGGTCTTGGTAGGGTGTGCAAACCCGGCAGGGGTTTGCGCACCGGAAAGCGGTTCAACATGAGCGAGGCGCTTGTTTGGGAATTGCTCCGCGTGCGTAAATCAGGATTTGCACACGTTACATGTCCGATAATGCAGTTTGTCGATTAATTACTACGGAGGCTGAATGGAACACTTTCCAACCAACTTGGCTATCACGCCAGACGATTTTGATTCTTCTGGGTGGCTTGAAGTGCTTGAGAGTGCTGGCGATGATGGTTACCCATCGTTATGGCGAGCCTTCTCGAATGCTGCAAGGGTGGCTGTTGGCGAAGGCAACATCCCGCGCAGGAAAGTGCTTTGGTTATTGGCCGATGCGTGCTCGATGCGTCTCGTTCCTGGCAGCCTCAACAATCCATTTCAACCTTTTATAGTGATGGAGGGGCGGCGCTCTGAGGTTGACCGCGAATTTCGGATACCAAGCGTAGCCAGATAAACTGGCATACGGAGGTATCGATGTACAAAATCCCGAAGCAGAGCTACACCACCGAGTTCAAGCAAGAGGCGGTCCGTCTGGTCGAGGCCGAAGGCAAATCCCCCGCTCAGGTCGCCCGCGAGCTGGGCATTTCCGAGCAGACACTCAGCAACTGGCGCAAAGCCAGCAAGGCGGGAAAACTGGCCGCCGGCACCGGCAAGGCGATCACGCCCGAGCAGATGGAGTTA
>NZ_ATZJ01000041.1 GCF_000428145.1 Chitinilyticum litopenaei DSM 21440
CACCTCCAAGGCCATTGCCGAGTGGGCCAAGAGCAACCTGGCCAGTGGCGCACGAGTGATCTCGGATGGCTTGCCGGCATTCCGGGCGGTGACTGCCGCGGGCTGCCAGCATGAGGTTCGGGTCGCTGGCGGCAAGAAACCGAAGGACTTGCCGGAGTTTTACTGGATCAACACCGTGCTCGGGAATGTCAAGATGACGCTCTCGGGCGCTTACCATGCGTTTGCCTTCGGCAAGTACGCTGATCGTTACCTGGCCGCCATCGCCTACCGTTTCAACCGCCGCTTCCGGCTGGATGCCTTGCCTGAACGCTTACTACTGGCGGTAGTGGCTTGCGGCCCAAAGACAGAATTGTGGCTACGTAAGAAAGCTGAGAGGGCTTGCTAATCAGGTCATTTTTTCCATCGCGCGTTCCATGAATTCGAACTGCCCGCTCCATACCGCGTAATAACCCGGCGCGAATTTCACTTTTTCAGCCACCGCGCGGCGGGCTTCCGCCACATAGCTGCCAATGTCCCGGTCGCGGATGTCGACGTAGATGTAAGCGGTCAACAGGCCGTTCTCAGTGCGTATGCCCGGCGTGCCTTTCTCGATGCGGATGTCGGCCAGCTGCCCGAGCGGAATCTGGCTGCTGCCGCCCATGACCGGTACCAGGACCTCACGGGCAATCGAGTCGGGGTCCGAGCGCAACTCGCGCGGATAGCGCACCGACACGCCAAAGCGCTCGCGCCCTTCAACGGTCAGTGTCGCCATCTCGCCACCCAGCGCGGTAGCGATGACATCCTGCACGTCGGATACCTGCAGGCCATAGCGCGCCAGCTTGCTGCGGTCAGGTTCGATGGTCAGGTAGAAGCCCCCAGTCAGCCGCTCGGCAAACGCGCTGGTGGTGCCCGGCACTTCACGCACGACGGTTTCGATTTCACGCGCAGTGCGCTCGATCTCGGCCAGATCACGGCCATAGACCTTGATGCCGATTGGCGTACGGATACCGGTGGATAGCATGTCCAGCCGTGCCTTGATCGGCATGGTCCAGGCGTTCGATACTCCCGGAATCTGCACCGCCTGATCCAGCTCGGCGATCAGCTTGTCCATGGTCATTCCAGGCCGCCATTCGCTCTCCGGCTTCAGATTGATCACCGTTTCGAACATTTCCAGCGGCGCCGGATCGGTCGCCGAATTGAAACGCCCAGCCTTGCCGAACACCGATGCCACTTCCGGGAAGCCCTTGATGATGCGGTTCTGTGTTTGCATCACTTCCGCCGCCTTGGTCACCGACATGCCCGGCAGTGACGCCGGCATGTAGAGCAGCGAGCCTTCGTTGAGCACCGGCATGAACTCACTCCCCACCTTGGAGAACGGCCACCAGCTTACCGCCAGTACCACCACCGCCAGTGCAATGGTCACCTTCTTCCAGCGCAGCACCCAGTTGATGAATGGCCGGTAAGCCCAGATCAGAAAGCGGTTCACCGGATTCTTGTGTTCCGGCAGGATTTTGCCGCGCACGAAGATCAGCATTAGCACCGGTACCAGCGTGATCGACAGGATGGCGGCGCCAGCCATCGCGAAGGTCTTGGTAAAGGCCAGCGGATGGAACATGCGCCCTTCCTGTGCCTCCAGCGTGAACACCGGCAAGAAGGAGACGGTGATGATCAGTAGCGAGAAGAACAGCGCCGGGCCGACTTCCTTGCAAGCCTTGAACATCACCTCGCGCCGGTCGGCATCCGCAGGCGCGCGCTCCAGGTGCTTGTGCGCGTTTTCGATCATCACAATGGCCGCATCGACCATCGCACCAATCGCAATGGCAATGCCGCCCAGGCTCATGATGTTGGCGCTCACTCCCAGCGCGCGCATGGAGAGGAATGCAAACAGCACTCCCAGCGGCAAGGTGATGATGGCGACCAGTGCACTGCGTGCATGCAGCAGGAAAATGCCGCACACCAGCGCGACGATCAAGCTTTCTTCCAGCAGCGTGTTTTTGAGCGTACTGATCGCGCGATCAATCAGTTCCGAGCGGTCGTATACGGGAATGACGTCCAGCCCTTCGGGAAGCGCGGCTTTGAGTTCGCTCAGTTTGGCCTTGGTGTTGTCAATCACGTGCAGCGCATTCTCGCCGACTCGCGCCATGACGACGCCGCCAACGGCTTCGCCGTCACCATTCAGCTCGGCGATGCCGCGTCGCTCATCGGCGCCGATTTCGATGCGCGCCACATCCTGCAGCAGCACCGGCGTGCCATCCTTGGCCTTGAGCACAATCTGGCGCAAATCGTCCGCGCCCTTCAGGTAGCCTTTGCCGCGCACCATGTACTCGGTTTCGGCCATCTCGATCACGCGGCCGCCTACGTCCTGGTTGCTGCGCCGGATCGCTTCATTGACCGCCATCATCGGGATGCCGTAAGCACGCAGCTTCACCGGATCGACCGTCACCTGATACTGCTTGATGAAACCACCGACGCCGGCTACTTCGGAGACGCCCTGAGCCTTGGTCAGCTGGTAGCGCAGGAACCAGTCCTGTAGCGTGCGCTGTTCGGCCAGGTCCATGTTTTTCGACTGCAGGGCGTACTGGTACACCCAGCCCACCCCGGTGGCATCGGGGCCAAGGCTTGGTGTCACCCCCTTGGGCAGCTTGCCGCTGGCACTGTTCAGGTATTCCAGTACCCGCGAGCGCGCCCAGTACAGGTCGACATTGTCCTCGAAAATGACGTAAACGAACGATGCGCCAAAGAAGGAAAAACCGCGCACGACCTTGGCCTTGGGTACCGACAGCATTGAGGTCACCAACGGATAGGTCACCTGATCCTCGACCACCTGCGGCCCCTGGCCCCCGTACTCGGTGTAAATGATGACTTGCGTATCCGACAGATCGGGCAGCGCGTCCAGCGGTGTTTTCTGCACCGCAATGACTCCGGCCACGATCAGGAATGCGCTCAGCAGCAGCACCAGAAAGCGATTTCTGAGTGACCAGGCAATAATGTGCTCAAGCATCTCAGTGGCCTCCGTGCTCATGGCTGGCTGGAGTAGGTGCAGAAGCCGCTGTGGAGGCCGTAGCAGCTTTCTCTTGCGAGGCAGTCGCCATGTTGCTCACCGCAGCTTTGAGGTTGCTTTCGGCATCGATGAGGAAGTTGGCCGTCATGACCACTTCTTCACCGACAGACAGACCCGATTGCACCGCGATAAAGCCATTGCTCCGGGAACCGGCCCTGATCTCTCGCGCCTCGAAGCGCCCCTCTCCAAGACTGATCAATACCAGTTGCCGCTTGCCGGAATCGATGACAGCACTCTCTGGTACACTGATTTGCTGACCGGAAGCGCTGCCCGCCAGCACGGCGTGAGCATACAGTCCAGGTTTCAGCCGATTCCCTGGATTGGCTAGCACCACGCGAACCTTGGCGGTACGCGTTTCCGCGTTCAGCACCGGATAGACAAAATCGACCTTGCCCTTGAACACTTCGCCGGGCCAGGCGTCCAGCGTGACATTCACCACCTTGCCCACCTGAGCCGCTCCGAGATCCTGCTCGGCCAGATCGAGCTGCAACCAGACGCGCGACAAATCAGCAATCCGCAACAAGGCCTCGCCCGGCATGAAGCGCGCGCCTTGCAGCACGGTTTTTTCGACGATGACACCGGAGACCGGTGAATGGAATGCGACAGTGCGGCGCGGTGCGGCGCCTTGCTGCAGGCGCTTGATGTCGGCATCCGACACTTCCCATTGCTTCAGCCGTTGCACGCTGCCACTGCTTAGCCTTGCAACGCCGGCGCGTGCATCCTCACTGGCGCTGGACAGTTGTCGCTCACCGGCAATGGCAAGTTGATATTCCTGTTGGGCGGCGTAGATGTCCGGGCTATAGGCCTCGAACAAAACCTGGCCCCGTTGCACGTAGTCACCGACGGCGCTGGCGACCAGACGTTCGACCCAGCCCTCGTAACGCGGTGCGATGGTGGCAACAGCCCGCTCGTCAAAGGTGATCTGGCCAACTGCGCGCACATCGCCGCCAGTCTGGCGCAGTTCGGCCGCTGCCGTTTTGACGCCCAGGCGCTGTATTTTCTCCGGGCTGATCCGCACCAGATTCGGGCCGCTAACTTCGTTCTCGTAAACCGGGATGTAGTCCATGCCCATCGAGTCTTTCTTGGGCGTTTTGGATGTATCCGGTAAACCCATCGGGTTGCGGTAATACAGAATCTTGCCCTTGGCATCAGGACTTGCGGCCTGGTCTTCCCCCTCATAAACCGGGATGTAGTCCATTCCCATCGGGTCTTTCTTGGGGGTTTGCGAGGTATCCGGCAGGCCCATCGGATTGCGGTAATACAAAATCTTCCGCGTACCCTGGCTGGTATTTACCTGAATATCTTGATTTTGTTTGGAACCAAGCCAATACCCGCCATAGGCAAGTGCAATGGCCGCGATGCTGGCGCTTAGTACTTTTACTGTTGTTTTCATTGTTCATCCCCTGCGAGTCGGGTGAGCGCATTCAGCGCCAGGAAGTGATCGACTTCGGCCATCAGGCGCATCTGCCGCAAGCGCTTGATCTGTTGCTGGGCCTCCAGCAGCGCCGTGAACTCGCCACGGCCTGCGCCATAGCTGGCTAGTGCGGATTGCAGGGTCAGCTCCGCTTGTGGCAGCAGGGTTTGCTCCAGCAGCGCCAGTTGCTGGCTGGTGTTGTCGAACATGGCCTGCATCTGGCCGATTTCTGCCTCCAGCGAACGCAGCTTGGCCACTTCCGCTGATTTGGCCCGTTGTTGCATGGCCAGCGCCTCAGCCTGCTCGGCGTTTTTTGCCCCTTGTTGCAAGGGAATCTGGAATTCCAGCATCAGGCCGTAGCTGGTGATTTCGCTTCCCATCTGATAGGCCGATGCGCTGACGTTCAAGCCCGGCAGCTTGTTCTTGCCGGCAAGCGCCAGCTGGTAGCCGGAGGCCTCCTGTTCTTTTTGCGCGACCAGCAATTCCGGATTGCGACTGTGCGCCAGAGTCAGCCAGTCACGACCTTCATTGCGAACAACCGGCAGGCCGGTCGGCGTGCCCTGCAGCGTATTGGGCGCGACATTCAGCAGCGCAGCCAGCGTGGCCTGTGATTGCCTGGTGATCAATTCCAGTTGCAGCGCTTCGTTGTCAAGCATGGACATTTCAGTCTGGATGCGCAGTGATTCGGACTGTGGCGCCTTGCCAACGGCGTAGCGCTGACTGGCCGATGCATCCATCAGCCGTAGCAGATCAAGCTGCTGCCGGTTGATGCGCTGGATCGAGCTGGCGCGATACCAAGCCGCATAAGCCGAGCGGATATCGCTACGCAACTGGTTGCGCACGTTCTGGCTCATCAGGCTGGCTGCATCAGCACCAGACCGGGCGGCTTTTTCCTTCAGGTCCAGCTTGCCCCACAGCGGGAAAGCCTGCCTGAGGGTGTATTTCATCTCGCCGGCCTTGCGCGGGTCGAGCGACAGATTGTCCTTCGGGATGTTCATCCATTCGATTGCGAACATCGGGTCTTCCAGCGCGCCGGCGCTGATGATTTGCTGCTGTCGGGCTTGTGCCTCGTACTGGCTGGCCTTAAGTACAGGGCTGTGTTGCTCGGCCCAGAGCAATAATTCGGGCAGCGAGCTGCCCAATGATGGGCTTGTTTCTGCTGCCTGTGCAGCGGAGGTAAACGCAAGGGTAAGCGAGAGGGTGAAGGCAAGGGCGAGCGCGCCCCGTGCGGATCGGGTAGGAGTGGCTTTCATGATGGGCCTCTGGGGTGACGACGATCAATGTGTCGTCAGGGTCAAACCATTGGCAAACGGCGTGTCGTGAGCACCCGAGCAGTCACGCTGGCGATGAGCGTCCGCGATGAACGCCAATCGGCCAGGAAACACGCAAAGGGACACAATGACGGCGCGTGCCAATGGGCACGGACATGACTCAGGGAGTCATGGGGCGACGTCAGGCCAGACGGGGAGGACGGAAAGGCAGCGCGAGCGTGGCTGTGCGCGGAGTGGCAAGCGGCGCAGAGAGAGCCGGATGTTCCAGCTGTGACAGGGAGAATGCATCAAGGAGGGGGGCAAGGCTGCTGCAGTGCGAGTCACAGCAATCCGAGGTGGAACATCCACCAGCAGCCTGTGAGATGCCGGCATCGTGGCTGTGGTCGGGAGCAGCAAAACAATCCTGACAGCCGGCATGCTTGCTATTTTCTGCATGTGGCTGAGCGTGCTGCATGATGCTGGCTGCGGCCTGCGCAGCAGGAGGCATCTGCGCCATGCTCTGCCGCATAAGCAGCGGAGACAAGGCCAGCGCCCATATCATCAGCAAAAGGAACAATCGTTTTGTGCCCATGTCAATAATGATAGAAGCATTCAGCAGGCGGTTCTAGCGGCGTCCATTGATTTGCATCAAGAACCACGCACACGAAGAAATCGCTAAGGGAGTAATCAATGCTTGAAGCATGGCGGAGAACTCGTGAGATACCAGTACATGCTGCGCTAAAGGCTGGTATTCGGCATGACTTGGACACTATGCCTGGTGTGATTGAATCGCTCGAAAGTGCATGCGGGCTTATTGTGACTTACGATGTCCGGGTCGTTCAATTTGGCCGTTTGGCTGAATGCCTGCAAAACCAGCAGCCCTTCGGCCGACTCTGGCGATGGAAGGCCATGCTGTACGACTACATGGATCAAAACTCAAGAGATCATCTGCAAAACAAACAAGGCGGATGTTGCAACAAACCTCCTGCAAGACACTGAAACCCAGTCAGGCAAGGCTTGCACCTTTGTTGCATTTCGTCGTAGCATTTCAAGACATGTAGTTATCAGGTTGCCTTGTGTCCTTTACGAAACTTCTTCTCAGAGTGCTGCTTGCCCTCGCCTTGGCCATGAACGTGGCTGCGGCGAAGGAGTTGCTTGCACCTCATGATGATACCCATACCGGGTATCACGGGAAGGACATGAACCAGGCCGACTCCGCACATGGCGAGCAAGGCCATCATGGCGACGACTCGCATGCCAACAAAACCGTGGCCAAGACTCAGAACAGCCATTGTGCAGTTTGTGCATCCGCGTTGCCGGTAGCCGATGACTCCTCCTTCCATGCCAGCATGGGTGCCGTCATCGTTCCTGAGATGGTACAAGCCTGGTCTACACTCGACTTTCCCCCGCCTCTGCGCCCCCCCATGCGCCGCGCCTGATTCTGGCGCACTCACTTCCAGCATCAAACAGCATTGAACCTTGAGGGTACTCCCCGAGGTCTATGACGCCTGCCTGTTCGCAAGCCCTGTTTTGCCATCCTGATTGCGCCGGAAAGAACACTTGTTTCTTCACCGTCAAGGATGGACTTATGACCACTTTCAAAACAATGAAAGTCGGGTTGGCGTTTGGCTATTTCGTTTTGGCCAGCGCAAACGCCGCTTCTTTGCAGCAGGTGCTGGATCACGCCTGGGCTGCACAGCAGGACAAATGGCGCTCAGAAGCCGAGCACCATCTTGCACAAATTGATCTCAGCCAGGCATGGACTCCGGAACCACCCAAGCTCGGTGTGTCGCACACCAGCGATCAGCTGAATGCCAATCAGGGGCGCAGGGAGTGGGAAGTCGGTGTCGACATTCCGCTCTGGCGACCCGGCCAGCGCAGCAATGCAATGGATGCGGCCACCGTGGAGCAACGCGCATTCCTTGCGCGTCAGTCGTTTGAAAAATGGAAGCTGGCCGGCGAACTGCGCGAAGCCTGGTGGGAGGCTCGCCTTAGCGAGGCAGAGGTACGCAATGCAGGTAGAAAGCTCGAATTGCTGGCGCGCATAAACGCGGATACCGCCAGAAAACTCAAGGCTGGCGAAGTCGCTCCGCTGGAGGCCAATCAGGCAAAACAGGCTGAACTGGATGCCCGCCGGGAACTGGCCCTGGCCCGCGCGGCACATGACAAGGCCTTTCGGTCTTTCCAGCTCATCAGCATGGGGGCTGAACTGCCGGACCAGGCGGAAGTGTTACAAAACAGCGATCCGGAGCACCCTGCATTAAGCAGCGCCGCGCTCGAAACCGAATCCGCCAATGTCCAGCTGAAGAAAACGAGTTCATCCAGTGTGGGGACGCCTGAACTTGCCCTGTCGTATACCTCGGAACGCGATGCGTTTGATGAGCCTTACCGTGGGCGGGTCAAACTGGGCTTGGTTATCCCCTGGGGGGGCGGTGCCCAGAATCGGGCGCAGGTCGCAGCGATCAATGCTGCGCTCAGCACCGCCCAGATCAATCGGGAGCAAATCGTCCGCCAAATCGCGATGCAACAACGTGTCGCAGTCAATGAACTGCAACTGGCTCGGGACAATGCCGCCAATGCCGGGGAGCTACTGGAGCTGGCACGGGAAAAGTCCGTCTGGGTGCAGAAAGGCTATCAAAAAGGCCAGTTTGACCTCGCATTTTATCTGAAGACCCTGCAGGAAGAATGGCTCGCCCAATCGCTGCAAGCCAAATCCGAGCTTGAAGTAGCCCGCGCCATCTCGCGCAGCAATCAGGCCAATGGAGTAATTCAATGAAAAACAAAATAGTGCTTGCCACTGCCCTGATGCTTGCCCTGAGTACTCCCGTATTTGCGCATGGTGACGAGGATCATGGCGCGACAGTCGTAGCGCCTGCGGCGCAAAATCAGCCCTTTGCAGAAGCGCATTCACAGGATTTCGAACTGGTGTTGACGCTCGCGGGCTCACAAGCGCAGCTCTATCTGGATCGCTACGTCGACAATCAGCCAGTAGAGGGCGCCCAGGTTGACATGGATTACGCCGGGCAAACAGTGACATTCAAGCCGGTCGGTCCTGGTGAATACACGGCTTCCGCGCCTGCACTGAGCAAAGCAGGCCAGTACCCGCTCAGTTTTACCGTGATTGCCGGCGACACTTCGGATTTGCTGGAAAGCACTCTCATCGTCGCCAGCGCTCCCAGCGCCGAAAACCATGCCAATCGCCCCCCATGGCCGTACTGGCTGTCAGGAGGGGTGGCCTTGCTGTTGCTTGGCGGCAGCGCCCTGATTTTTCGTCGCCGTTTTGCTGGAGCCCGCACATGAAAACGAACAAGCTGCTTTCCATTCTCCTGTGCCTGGCATCAACGCCGCTATGGGCTCATGGTGGTGAGGATCATGGCGATGCTCCTCAGGTCGCTATCTCGGCGGATAAACCGCAACGCCTGCCTGATGGGCGTGTGTCTTTACCCAAATCCGCCCAGCATCGCCTGGCCATCCGCACGATACAGGCCGTTGAGGCCTCGTTCCCCAAAGCCTTCGAGCTCAGCGGCCATGTGGTTCTTGATCCCAATAAAGGCGGCAGGGTGCAGGCCGGGACTGCTGGCAAACTTGTGACCCCGAGTAGCGGATTCCCGCCCTTGGGTGCAACGGTTCGCAAAGGCCAGGTTCTAGGCAGCATCACGCCAGTAGCCAATTCATTTGAAACCGCACAACGTCAGGCTGAATTGGCCCAGGCGCAGAGTGAGCTTCGTCTGGCCGAACAGACTGCGAACCGATTGGCAGAACTGACCGGCAGCGTGGCCAGAAAGGACATCGACGCAGCGATGATTCAGCTGCAAGCCACCCGGGCTAAAGTTGCTGCGCTGAAGGCGGGAAGCGCTGGCGAAACGCTGCGCTCGCCGGTGGATGGCGTGATTGCTTCCAGCAATGCGGTGAATGGGCAGATGGTCGACGCTGGCGCGCTGGTTTTCGAAGTCGTGGCGAATGACGGTATGCTGATCGAAGCACTGGCCTACGACGCCGCAATGGTCAATGCGATTGCCGGTGCGACGCTGAACGGCAAGCCACTGCGCTACCTTGGGGGCGCGCTGGCCTTGCGCGATGGCGCCTTGCCGCTGCGCTTCAAGCCGGAAGTCACGATAGCGCTGGCGCTTGGTCAGCCGGTGAAGATCGTGGCGCAAAGCAAGGAGCAAGTAAAAGGCATCAAGGTGCCGGCCAGCAGTGTGGTCAAAAATGCAGCCAATGAGTCCGTGGTCTGGCTGCATGAAAGCGCGCTGATATTCCGTGCCTTGCCCGTACAGGTTTCACCGTTGGATGGTGAGTCAGTACTCGTTCGCGGCGTACCTGCCAAGGCTCGCGTTGTCTCTCAGGGCGCCACCCTGATCAACCAGATCCGCTAAAGAGGTGAATCATGTTTAGCTGGATCGTCAATCACAGCCTGAATAACCGGCTGTTCGTCAGTGCCTTTGCACTGATCTTGCTGGTATGGGGAGGCATCGTTGCCAGCCGCATGCCGGTCGATGTATTCCCCGATCTCAACAAGCCTACCGTTACCATCATGACGGAAGCCGGCGGCATGGCGCCGGAAGAAGTGGAGCAGCTGGTCAGTTTCCCGCTGGAAACCTCGCTCAATGGCATGCCCGGCGTCAGCCGGGTGCGCTCGGTATCCGGTGTCGGCCTGTCCATCATTTACGCAGAGTTCGACTGGGGGTCGGACATCTATCGCAACCGGCAATTGGTGGCTGAACGTCTGGCCGAGGTCAGGGAAAGCCTGCCACCCGACGTGAAGCCGGTCATGGGGCCGATTTCCTCCGTCATGGGCGAAATCATGCTGATTGCCTTTCCGGCCGACCCCGGCAAGGTCAGTCCGATGGCCGTGCGCGAGTACGTTGATTTCGTGTTGCGCCCCCGCCTCTTGTCCATACCCGGTGTGGCGCAAGTCATTCCGATTGGCGGCGAAGTTCGGCAATTTCGCGTGGAGCCCAATACCGCCTTGATGGCGCAGCTATCAGTGGGGTATGGCGACATAGAAAATGCACTCAAAGGGTTCTCAAGCAATACCAGCGGTGGGTATTTGGAGGTCAATGCCCGTGAATACCTGATTCGCAACATGGGGCGCACCACGCGGCTGGAGGACATGCAAAACCTGGCGGTCAAGGACAACAACGGCCAGCCTATCCTGCTCAAGCAGGTAGCCGATGTGAAATTTGCGCCCGCCTTCAAACGCGGCGACGCGGGTTTTGATGGCAAGCCGGCCGTGATCGTTGGCGTGCAAAAGCAGCCTACAGCCGATTCGGTTCGCCTGACCCGCGAAATCGAGCAGGCGCTGGACAGCATGGCGAAGAGCATGCCCGCAGGCATCAGCATGCCGCAAGTGTCGTTCAGGCAGGCCGATTTCATCGAGGCGTCAATTGGCAACGTCGAAGAAGCATTGCGAGACGGCGCCATCATGGTGGCAGTCATCCTGTTCCTGTTCCTGATGAACATGCGCACAACGGTCATTTCGCTCACGGCCATTCCGCTGTCATTGGCACTGACCTTCCTGATCTTCAAGGCCATGGGCTTGTCGGTGAATGTGATGACACTGGGGGGGCTGGCCATCGCGATTGGCGAGCTGGTCGACGATGCACTGGTGGATGTCGAAAATGTGCTGCGGCGCCTGAAGGAGCAGAAACCGCAAGGCGCGCTCAATGTCATGCGTGTCATCAGCAGCGCCTGCAATGAAGTGCGCTCGGGTGTGGTGGTGGCAACGCTGGTAGTGGTGCTGGTCTTTGTTCCGCTGTTTGCTTTGCCGGGCATGGAGGGACGGCTGTTTGCCCCGCTGGGCGTGGCCTACATCACCTCGATTCTGGCCAGTCTGCTGGTGGCGCTCACCGTGACGCCTGTCATGTGTTATTACCTGCTCCCGCGCATGAAGCAGATCGATCACGGTGACGGCAAGCTGGTGCAATGGCTCAAAAGCTGGGATCGGCGTCTATTGCTGGCGACCTTTCCGCACGCCGGCAAGTTGCTGGTGGCCGCCGTGCTGCTGCTGGTGGCCGTGCTGGCAACCGTCCCATTGCTGCCGCGCGCCTTCTTGCCAGCCTTTAATGAAGGCACGCTACTGGTCAGTCTGCAGCTCAACCCGGGTACCTCGCTGGCCGAGGCTAACCGGGTCGGCAGCCTGGCCGAACAGCTGGTGCTGGAGGTGCCGGAGGTCGAAAGTGTCGGTCGGCGTACCGGGCGGGCCGAGCTCGACGAGCATGCCGAGGGGGTGCACACCAGCGAGCTGGATATCGACCTGAAGGCATCCGAGCGCAGCCGGGACGAGGTGCTGGCCGATATTCGCAGTCGCCTTGCCCCCTTGCCGGCCACCACCACCGTGGGGCAACCCATCTCGCACCGGCTTGACCATCTGCTGTCCGGCGTGCGCGCACAGATTGCCATCAAGCTGTATGGCGACGATCTGGATACCTTGCGCGGTCAGGCGGCGCTACTGAAAGAGTCGTTGACTGGTATCCCCGGCCTGACCGATCTGCAGGTAGAGAAGCAGGTGCTGATTCCGCAACTGAAGGTGCGGCTGGACTATGATCGTGCAGCCAGCCTCGGCGTGGCGCCGGGCGAATTGCTGCGCGTACTGGAAACCTTGGGCGAGGGCGACACCGTTGCGCAGATCATCGACAGCAACAAGCGCTTCGATCTGGTGATCCGCCTGCCGGACAGTGCGCGTACCCAGCAGGGACTGGGCAATATCCTGATCGATACACCGCACGGTCGGGTTCCGCTTAGCCAGGTCGCGACCATCGAGGAAGGCGACGGCCCCAATCAGATCGGTCGTGAAAACAGCCGCCGCCGCATCATCATTTCGGCCAATACCGACGGCTCGGACATGGCCGCGATCATTGCGCAGATCCGCGCAAAAATAGCGGCCAACAAACTTCCGGATGGGTATTTCATCAGTCTGGAAGGGCAGTTCCAGGCTCAGGAAGCCGCCAGCAGGCTGATTGCCGGGCTGTCACTGGTGTCACTGGCGCTGATCTTCATGGTGCTCTACAGCCGCTACAAGTCGGTCACGCTTACCGCGATGATCATGGGCAATATCCCCATGGCACTGATCGGCAGTGTCATCGCCATGTGGCTGGCCGGCATCACGCTCTCGGTGGCGTCGCTGGTCGGTTTCATCACGCTGACCGGTATTGCCACCCGCAATGGCATCCTGAAAGTCAGTCATTACATCAATCTGTGCAAATTCGAAGGGGAATCGTTCGGGCAGGCCATGATCATCCGTGGCTCGCTGGAACGCCTGACGCCGGTACTGATGACCGCGCTGACAGCCGCCCTCGCGCTCACTCCGCTGCTCTTTGCCGCCGATGCCCCGGGCAAGGAAATCCTGCACCCCGTTGCCGTGGTGATCTTCGGCGGACTGGTCAGCTCGACCCTGCTCGATACGCTGCTTACGCCGCTGATGTTCTGGCTGTTCGGCGAAAAGCCGCTGAAACGTCTACTGGCCGACTCTGACCAGCAAATGTTCTAAATCACTCACATGGGTATTCAAATCCAAAGGAAATCGACATGAAAAAAGTACTGCTCGTAACGCTGCTTTCTCTGGCCTCCGCAATGGCATTGGCGGATGGCGTGATGAAACCCATGCATAACGGCATCATGGCAGAAGCCACTTCGGGTACTCGGGCTGAGTTCTCCAGTGAAGGCAATATGATCATGGTGTATCTGACTAGCCACCACGATGAGAAGCTCGCCACAAAAGGCGCCAGCGGCGAAGTGACCCTGCTGACCGGCAAGGACAAGCAAGTGCTGAAGCTGCAACCCTCCGGAGAAAACTCATTTATGGCGCAGGGCCAGTACAAGCTGGCTCCTGGAGCCAAGGCACTGGTGAAGGTGACTCTGCCGGGCAAGGCCACCGAGCAATTCCGCTTTGATCTGAAGTAAGACCCCCCTCAACCGGCCGGGAGGTGAACTTCCGGCTGGCTCTATGCAACGGAGGCGAAAAGATAAAAGATGAATCGACGTCACTCAAGCATGCTCGCTGATCCGGATTCAATGACTCAATTGCTTGAGCAAAGGACGTCGCACTGTTGGAACGTACTGGTGTGATCTGGACCCGATATCAGGGCATACCCGTCAAATTGGCGGATATGGTTTGACTGCCATGGAATTGCAGATAACGCGTCATCCATGATGGCATGGACAAGCCGGGTTTTAGCATGCTGCACGACTTGACCGGGGAGAACCGCTGGCAGTGGCCTTGTTCCCACCAACAGCTACCACCACAACTCCAGTCTTTATTACCACCTCAGGATCCCTATTCACCGATGCGGCGTCTGATGCATAACCTGCTGGATGCTCGCGGCATTGAGCGACGCGCCCGGATGCCCATCGAACAGGAATGGTTATTGCGGACTCAATTCGGAGCTGGTGGCATCGGTCACCTTGACGTGTTTGCTGATGACCACAGTGCTGCTCGGCACTATGTCCAACCACAACCCATTCTGCAGGCGCTGCCACCAGCTGATGCGATCTGGTCCTGCCTGCGTAATGGCAAAGTGAACCCAGGGCCTGATGAACTCTGCAGCATCATGGCGAACATGCAGCTCATTGGCGTCCCAGGAATGATCCCGAAACTCATTCACGAGCGAACCTGTCACCGGACAACAGGTGCTTATCACGGTGGAACTGAACGATTATCCACGCGTGTTGGCTGCAGGACTGGGAACAACACGCCTAACTGGCCGCACAAGAAGTCGAGATCGAAGCCGCGCCGGAAGATGAAGACCCGGAATGGCAGGAACAATGGCAAGAAGCCCAGTCAGACATGGACGACTACTGCCGCTCTGATGAAGAAGGCTGGTTCTACGCCGACGACGATTCCCATGACGAATTCTGAGCACACCAGCCCCGCTCGCCTTCACCAATAGGAGCACACCATGTCCCCTTTTTCCTGCCCCCTACTCGCCGCCACTGGTGTATCGCTGCACCCGCTGCGGGCACGAACCATCCTTACGTCGCCCTGTTGGCGCGCGGGCTTGGCGCCCTGCGCGATCAGCCGCATGACAGCAACTGTCCGAAGTGCGGTGCACGCACCCGCGTCGAGCGCTCGCACCGGCGACCGCCGTCCTGGCTGATCTTTTAAGCTCGCGACGGACGCAAATCCATCGCTGGCCTGACAGCGAACAACCTGCCGCAGGGCTGCGTCAATCATCAGGTCTGTGTTTCCCCGCCCAGACTTTCCGAAGGGGATTAAGACTTGTACGGCTGACGGTACATCTCGCGGATGTCGGTGGAGCTGGCGACGCTGGAGTGGGTTTCGTGGTTCAATCACCAGCGTTTGCTGGCACCGCTCGGCTACATCCCGCCGACGGAGGTGGAGGCAAACTACTACCGCAGTCTGAGCGAGCAGGCCGTACCGGCCCGACTCACACAAAACAGCCTCCGCGAAACCCAGGGTGATTCATCATGCCATGGGACGCTGAACGCACTCATTCCGCGTGATCCTGCCCTGTCTGCGCCTCGGGAAGATACTCAATCAGATCTTCGATCTTGCAGTTGAAGTACCGACAAAGCGCGTCCAGCACTTCAAGTTCGATACGCTCTGCTGTCTCGTGATAAAGCCGCGTGAGCGTTCCGCGGTTGAGATTGGTGTCACGGGCAACGTCGCTGATTTTCAATCGCTTCTCGCCCATGATCCTGGATAGATGGCACTTGATCATGTGTATTCTCGCATCAAAATGATCTACTGAAGATCAAAAAGACTTGCAAAAGGTCTTTTCCTGTGTAAAATGATCTTCAGGAGATCAACTTGCTTTGTGTTGATGGAAATTGGTCTCCTGATTTTACATCTCAGACAGGAGCAAAACCATGAGCACCACTTGTTTCATTTCTGAAGAGCTGGCCGCGCGCATTCATGATGCCTGCGCCCCTCGCAATCCCTGGTCTGGCCCTAGCCAGATGGGCGCCGCCAATACGTCGCAGTGTCCGCATGCGGATTTTAATGCTGTCAAATCCGGCAACACGTCCCTGTCCGCTTGAGGAGCAACGATCATGAGTCGCATTAAGCCCCGATTTGTACCCGGCGTGACAGGCGGAGCCCGTCTCGACGATGACCTGCAGCACTTGCCACCGCTGGACGAGGAAGCCGTCGAGGCGTTCCGGCAGGCTGATCTGCAGCGGCACTCCGAGTCCTACTGCGAAGAGGATCCGCAGCCGGGCTGGTTTCACTATGAATGTTTGCAGGCGCGCGAATTGAGCCTGCTGCTGCAAAAGCTCTGTGTGCCGGGCCTCGGGCGGCTGGTTCCGCAGTCCTGGGTGGTTCAGCTGCCTGAGCTTGCAAGTCCAGGCACCGAGTGGGTGATCGCCGAGAGCATCCAGGACGCAGGATTTGCGGCGCTGGTGCTGAGTGAGGATGAGGCGCTCTGGCCTGTCGTGCTGCCGGTCGGACACATTCCGGTGCTGACCAGCGGCAACCCGACCACGCTGTCGGCCCTGATTTCCCGCTATCGGCCGCCGCTGGTGCTGTGGTGTTCACCCCTGCATCTGCCGGATGACGATTTCCGGGTGCGTGGAATCCAACTGCCGGCGTCGTATTTGCAGCACAGGCGGCTTGAACACGACTGGCAGATGCTGGTACCAGAGGCCGCGCCCCTGTCGGTTGCCGATGAGGAGATGCTGCTGCAACAACCCGAGCCGGTCCGGCACTGGGTCATGCAGCAGCAGGCGTGGTTTCTCAATCAGCAGGTAGCGGCACCAGAATTGACGCAGTTGCTGACGCTGCCGTACGGGGTTCGCTGGCAGGAGACGGCCGCATTTCGCCAGCCATCCGCGGCTGACTGGGACGCACGATGGCGGAGCCTGCTGGCGGGCGGTGAGTTTCCCATGCGCGTCGAGTCGGACCAAGCCGCGTCAGGCGGCCTGATGATCGATTGGTGTACAGAGTGGCCACTCCCGGCGCGCAACGTCCGTTTTGCGGCGCGCTGGCAACGGTGCGGCCAGCAACTTGCGCTGGAGCTTGATTCGGTGTGCCGTTGGCCAGCCACGCTGGCGGTAGCCTTGGTGGTGGCCTGCAATCAGGCGAATGGCGGCGAATGGCCGATGACCTGCTGGGTCACTGCCGATGGAGTGCAGGTGCAGGTGCATGCGCGCTTGCCGCTGGTGGCGACCGGCCCGCAATCCAGCGTGGCGATGGATGCACTGCTGCACCGCGTAACCCAACGGCTGCACGACTGGTGTCACACGCTGCCGGCTGACAAGGAGTCTCTGCAATGAACACATTGAACACATGCAACTTGCTTGATCATCTGCAGGCAGGCCAGTCTGATCTGCTGCGCGCATTGGGTCTGCCAGACCCCGCTGCCAGGACGGCGGCAAAGCCGCACCCTGCGGCGCTGGCCATCTATGACCCCGCCGAGCTGCAGACACGGCTGGATTTCCTCAAGGCTCGCGCTGACCAGCGCGCCAACTGCGAGCTGCTGAAAGCGTTTCTGCGGCCCAAACCGCTACGTCTGGCGAACGAGGGAATGCTGGATGCACTGAATGACTTGCAGGCACGGGCACCGCAGTTTGCCACGGTACTGGACGAGCTGAAGGTCGTCATTTACCTGCAGATCGTGCAGGGCTTGCCGCTGCGCCTGCCCGCCACTTTGCTGCACAGCCCGCCCGGACACGGTAAAACCCGCCTCTGCCGCCTACTCGCCGCAGCGCTCGACATCCCGTGCCTCACGTTTGCACTGGCCGGGAGCGGTGATGTGCTGACCTTGCGGGGCAATTCACAGAGCTGGAGCAATAGCGCGCCGGGCTCGCTGATCCAGCAGCTGGCCCACTGCCCGGTGGGCAATCCGCTGGTCATCCTGGATGAAGTGGACAAAACCGGTGGGTCTCGCTGGGGCAACGTGGAAGACGTCTTGCTGAACCTCCTTGAACCCGAGAATGCCCGCGCCTTCAAAGACGACTATGTCAACCTGCCTGCGCGACTGGATTACCTGTCCTTTGTGCTGACGGCGAACGATGTGCAGTGCTTGGGAGCGCCCCTTCGGAGTCGCTGCAAGGAGCATCGGCTGTCCACCGCATACTCCACCGCAGTCAAGCGCACTCTCGCGCGCGAGCTGTATCGCGACCTGCTGCAGCAACAGGGCATGACAGGCTGGTTTGTCGAGGAATTACCGGATGCGCTGTGTGAGGCCATGTGGAAGAGCTGTGCCTCGCTGCGCGATGTGCAGCGGCGCTTGCAGGCTGGTATTCAGGACGTGGTGCGGGCACGGATGCAGGCCCGGGAGATGACCGCGCCCATGCAGCGGCTGGTGCCGGCGATCACGCCCGCCCCCGCCGTGCTGGATGGCGCGCGCCCATTTGGTTTCCTGCACTGACCGACCGAGGAGGATTACTGCATGTACACCACACTTTACCGCGCCAGCGAATGGCTGGCGTTTCGTGAGCAGGTACTGGCGCACAACGGGCATCGTTGCCGCCAGTGTGGCCGTGGACCAGTCGAGGGCGTCACCTTGCAGGCGCATCATCTCTATTACCTGCCAGGGCAGCTGCCTTGGCAATACCCGCTGTCCGCAATGGAAACCTTGTGCAGTGGCTGCCATGCCCGTGAGCATGGCGTACTGCGCCCGCAGCATGGCTGGGAACTGCTGGGGATCATCGATCATGGGGGGCTCACCGGCCACTGCGAGTTGTGCGGCCATGAGCTACGGCATGGCTACCTGCTCGGGCACCCGCAGTGGCCGCCGCTACAGGTCGGCTGCCAGTGCGCCGAAGCCCTGACCGGACAGCCGCAAGCCACACCGAGCCAGCAGCAACGCTGCCAGCGCTTCATGAACTCGCGGGACTGGACATGTGATGAACGAGGGGTCTGGCATTATCGCCGGCGCCATTACCGCATAGACATCCACCCGGTCGCGCCGGGTGGCGCCTGGCAAATCTGCATCAACACGCGGCAAGGCTCGCTGCGCTATCCTGATGCGGACAGCGCCAGGCTGGCGGTGTTCACGCTGCTCGCCAACAACACGCTCAGGCAGATTGCCCCGCCACCCCGGCCGTCCCGCAAGGCACGCACCGGCCAGAAACAGCCCAGCCATCCGTCGCAGGAGGTCTTGCCATGAGCGCCGATCATGAGCATGTCTGGCTTGCCATTCCCGCCAGCCAGGAACCGGAAACCGTCCTGACCGCATGGCGCATCTTTGAGGTGCGCCTAGAAGATCAGAGCCGCGTGCTGCGCCTGGTCGGGTATTGCGGCTATGAAGGACGGGTATCGTCGCCGGTGACCGCCGTTGGTGATCCGGCACAGCGCCAGTACATCAGCCGCTCCGGGCGACGCTATCAACTGAGCGGTCCACCAGGCTACCACCCTGACGCGATGTATGTGTATGAGCGGATCGCGGCACTCGACAACCAGCTCGGGCGTTGCTGGCGGGATGTGACGGATCAAGGGGAATGAGCGTTTTGGTCAGCCTGCCCCACCCGACGGACAGCAACAATCACATACCGGGTGTTCACGCCGCACGCGCGTGGACACCGGTCTGTCCGCTCTGGGCCGGGACGCTGCGCACTGGCATGCCCGGCGGTGTGCGACCGCGACGCCCCACGGACCTGGCGCTTGCGGCCTGGCAGCACCAGCAACCTTACGAAGTAATAATTATGAAAGCAGAGGTTACAAAACCGTCCTGCCGTCATGCTGGATGTACGGCGCGGGCATGTCCTTCTTACATTTACGCCGCGCAGCGGCAGCGCGGAGCCAAACACGCGCGTTGAGCAGTTAATCTACTTCAGATCTACTTCAGATCTACTTCAGATCTACTTCAGATCTACTTCAGATCTACTTCAGACTGCGAAGTCTACTTGAAGTATACCTGGTAGTAGATTATCGCCCTTCGACCTGGTCCAAGGGGCCTTAGTAGATTACGGAGTCTACTTCGAGGTATACCACGAGGTATATCAGCGCCCCCCAGGGCCCATCTGTATGCGGCAGGCTGCGCCACCTCAACCGGCAGCCACGCCAGAAAAAAAACGAATCTAGACAGCAAAAAGAAAGCAAAAACACTGCATTTGCCTTCAGCATTCGCAACAAATCAAGTAGCACACCACGCCTCCTGGCAGGCATTTTTCACGCGGTCATCAACAGGTTGCGTCAGGTGAGGGGGCGGGCAGCTCGGTTGAGGGATGCCGGATGATCTAAGCAGCCATCAGCACGGGCGCGACACACCCCCTTTCTCGTCCCGGAGCAATCGCGCCCCCGTAATCCACGGCAGCATCCGGGCGATGTTGAGCGCATCGTCCAGCGCCCGATGATGCGCCCCTTCCAGCTCCAGCCCACAGAGGCTGAGCGCGCGGGACATACCGACTTCCTTGCCCACGCGTTGCAGCTTGGCGAACTGCTTTTTGGCGTTGATGTGCGGCAAGGGAAGCGGGTGGGCAATGCCATGCCGTGCGATTTCCAGATCGATCTGCTTGCGATCATAGGCTCCCCAGCTCAGCCAGACGGATTCGGCTTGGGCATGCTGGGCAGCAAATGCGCGCCACGCCAGGCAGACCTCAGCAAAGTTCGGCGCGGAATCGACGTCCTGCTGCCGAATACCGGTCAGTTGGGCACAGAACTCCGTCAGTACCGGGCGCTCGATGGGGCGCACAAACGACCGAAACTGGTCGATGACACGGCCATCCGCCTCAGCCCAGCAAGCGCCAATTTCAATGACCTCCATCGCGTGTGCGGGGATTGCGCCATCGTTACTGCACGTTGCTTCCAGATCGATCACCAGGATCATAGTCAACCCCCTTTCTCTTAGCCGGCCACGGCAAAGGCACCCAGATCTACTGCAATTCCCAGCAGATTGCGCCGATCAGAACACTTTCCACGTCCAACAGCAGTGCAAACAAAGCGCCCCGAACAAGTCGCCGAGGCAAAACAGAAATCCAGCTCCATCAGGCTCTGCCATTAACGGTGCCAGCAACTGCATCATGTGCACGCAAGCTTCAGTCAAATAGTGCCTTTAGTGGAAATATTTCGCCCGCTCACATCAACGCTGCCAAGCCATTGGGTTGCTGCAACACGACGACCTGACTGGTAAACCCCCTGCCCCAGCCTCCGATCAAGCCATGCAAAGAAGCGCAACATTCAGCTTGCGCTTTTTGTTTCCAGCAGAGATTCGATCACCGAAGAAGCTCGCAATCATCCCCTCACTGCGCCTACATCGTGACCAGAAATTGCAAGACCGCTCGGCATGTCTTGTCCGTGCAGGCGATGCCCTTCACGCAGTTTTTGCTGCATCTCCCGTTTGCGCCTGAACATCAATTCGAACAGTGAGCTCGACCACCTGCTATTCAGAGACAGCCGAAGTGTGGACAACCTTTGCGGGCAGGCTGTCATTGTTAAGTCGCGGCTTTTGAAAAATATATTTTTTTATTATTTTTTTAATTTCGACGCAGCAAGAAAGTGCTGTTGACACAAGCTATTTCCGCTGAGCTTTGTTATTTTACATCGCCTAGGCTTATGCAGTCTGGCGCCATTGTTTGTGATGCTAAGCATGTCAGCATTGATAGCCACAAGCGCGGCCGCACGTATGCAGGCTTGAATTGGCCAGCATCAAAATTTTCAGCCTAACACTTTAGAGGGCACTTAAATGGAACTGATCACAACGGAAGAATTTGCAAGAATGCTCAGCACGTCAAAATCATCTTTATACAGACTACGAGGCTCGGCTGGCTTTCCTAAGCCGATATACTTAAACAATAAGTCCGTGCGATATCGCCTAGATGAGATTATTGAGTTCATCAATAAGCTACCACGAGAACGCTAGTGGTGAAAAGGCAATCCACCGCCCCGCCCAAAAACGCTCGCAACCACTACATTATTCCTCGCCGCACAGGCGAGGAATAATGTGCCAACGTCCCGCAGGGCGCACGTCAGTGCGAGTTGGCCGAAGCCAAACTGGAGAAAATCATGCACGACTTCAACATGATCAACGAACGCGTAGTACAAGCAAGGGCGCTCGTAAAAAAGCATGAAAAGACAAGCTGGAAATCGCTGAGCGAAAGTTCAAAAAAATCTTATCAGGCGACAGTGAATTTGTGCAGAGACAAGTACAAAGGGGAGATGATTTTGCTTCTTCAAGATCAGGACTGTAATAGGAGCTATTATCGCCACCTTGCTGCCGCAAAATACTACGCGATTATGAAAATGAAGGCTTTACTCAACACACTTGACAATCAGAGGAAAGCTGTAGGCAAGGAATGCATTGAGGATTTAATAAGAAAAATTGAATACATGATGACATTAATTGAAATTATTCATCAAAAAAATCTATATCTTCAAATCAAATCCATTCCGATTAAGAGCGAGTCGCGTATCAAGCGCGGTGGTGCGCGTTCAAAACGCGACTCCATGATCGGCCAGCCTGATGACTGGCAGATGCAGATGCTTGCTGCGGCAGAGGGTGAGTTGAAGCTAATGATCGCATTGCAAATAGCTACAGGTTGTAGACCAAGTGAGCTCAAAGCTGGCATCATGATTGAACCCCAAATTGCAAAAAGCGTCAAGCTAACCATTAAAGGTGCAAAAATAACGGCAAAATCAGGCCAGGAAGCACGGGAAATCATCATTAGCAGTTCACATCCTCTTTATGATTTTCTTGCAAACAGTGCGGGAGAAGCCATATTGAGATCGACACCTAAAGCGTATGGCAATAAATTCACTCGCCTTGCTTTACGCTTAAACATAAGAGGAGTCTCACCTTACACACTAAGACATTGCTTTGCTTCAGACTTAAAGAAGCAACGGGTCGATAAAGAAAGTATTGCACGAGCACTTGGACATGCGAGCGAGCGCTCACAATCACGCTACGGGCGCGCTAGTAACGGAAAATCAGCACAAGGCATTCATATCGGTCAAGCAGCTCGCTGTATAAAGTCTCGCTCTCAGGCTTGCTTATCAAAGCAGACGCAGAAGACCAATAATCCGGATGGAAAGTTCAAATGAATTTTGACCAAGTAGATCAAGTGAGACCTCAACGAAAATCAGCCTGAACATTCAGGCTGATTTTCGTTGAGGTCTGAAAATTCATTAAAAATCGAACACCTCACTGCGAAAGCCCGCGTTGAAATTGTTACCAAAAATGAAGCAACCGATCTTGTGCCACTCATGATGAAATGGCGGCCTCAACAGGTACAGCCAGCTGCAAGCATTGATTAAATCGAAGTCGCTTGAATACGTCAGAGACACGCAGCTTTTCCGGCAGCGCGGGACGTGTTTGAGCCCGCAGGGCGAGTTGTCCCGCGCTGCCGGAAAAAAATAGAACAGAAAAGCACTGCGCTGAGAGGCGCGGGGACTGCGGCGCTAGGCGGCGACGCCGCCTAGCGCCGCGCCGAATGTGTGGAAGCCCTGCAGCTTGCTCTAGCGAGGCCCTCATCAGGGGCGCAAAACGCAATCAGGGGGCGTCACAGAAAACGGAAAAAATCGTACGCTAAGCCTTCCCGTTGAGACGTAGCGGCCGGAATTGCCCATCCTCGACCTTCCGGCTCTGCCGCCACACGTAATCGCCGGTCAGGTTGATGTGCTCCCAGCCCAACGGCGACAGGTATTGCAGCAGCTTTTCGTCGATCCCGTTGCCGGCGGCGCGCAGCGCCTGTGTCGCCCGTTCCAGATAGACCGTGTTCCACAGCACGATGGCGGCCGTCACCAGGTTGAGGCCGCTGGCGCGGTAGCGCTGCTGCTCGAAACTGCGGTCGCGGATTTCTCCCAAGCGGTTGAAGAACACGGCGCGGGCCAGCGCGTTGCGCGCCTCGCCCTTGTTCAGCCCGGCATGCACGCGGCGGCGCAGCTCGACGTTTTGCAGCCAGTCCAGGATAAACAGCGTGCGCTCGATGCGCCCCAGCTCGCGCAGGGCCACAGCCAGGCCGTTCTGGCGTGGGTAGCTGCCGAGCTTCCTGAGCATCAGCGAGGCCGTCACCGTGCCCTGCTTGATCGAGGCGGCGAGGCGCAGGATTTCGTCCCAATGGGCGCGCACGTGCTTGATGTTGAGCGTGCCGCCGATCATCGTGCGCAGCGCCGGGTAGTCCTCGCCGTTCTTCACGATGTAGAGCTTGGTGTCTTTGAGATCGCGGATACGTGGTGCGAAGCGGAAGCCGAGCAGGTGCATCAGCGCGAACACGTGGTCGGTGAAGCCGGCCGTGTCGGTGTAGTGTTCCTCGATGCGCAGGTCGGATTCGTGGTACAGCAGGCCGTCGAGCACGTAGGTCGAGTCGCGCACGCCAACGTTCACCACCTTGGTGTGGAACGGCGCGTACCGATCGGAGATGTGGGTATAGAAGAGCCGCCCCGGTTCGCTGCCATACTTCGGATTGACGTGACCGGTGCTCTCGGCCCTGCCACCGGCCTTGAAGCGCTGGCCATCCGACGACGAGGTAGTGCCGTCGCCCCAGTGCTCGGCAAAGGCATGGCGAAACTGAGCGTTGACCAGCTCGGCCAGCGCGGCGGAATAGGTCTCGTCGCGCACATGCCAGGCTTGCAGCCACGACAGCTTGGCGTAGGTGGTGCCGGGGCAAGACTCGGCCATCTTGGTGAGGCCCAGGTTGATCGCATCGGCCAGGATGGCGGAAAGCAGCAGCGTCTTGTCCTTCGCCGATTCGCCGTCCTTCAGGTGGACGAAATGGCGGGTGAAGCCGGTCCAGTCGTCCACGTCCATCAGCAGCTCGGTGATCTTGACGCGCGGCAACAGCATGCCGGTCTGGTCGATCAGGGCCTGTGCGGTATCGGGCACCGCCGCATCGAGCGGCGTGATCTTCAACCCGGACTCGGTGATGATCGCGTCGGGCAGCTCGTTGGCTAACGCCAAGCGGTTGACCGTGGCGAGCTGCTGCTCCAGCAGCGTCAGCCGGTCATGTAGGTACTGGTCGCAATCGGTGGCCACGGCCAGCGGCAATTCGTTCACCTGCTTGAGTGCGCCGAATTTGTCGGCGGGCAACAGGTACTCGTCGAAGTCCCTGAACTGGCGCGAACCCTGCATCCAGATGTCGCCCGAGCGCAGCGCGTTCTTCAGCTCCGCCAGGGCGCAGATTTCGTAGAAGCGGCGGTCGATGCCGGCGTCGGTCATGACCAGCGGCTTCCAGCGCGGTTTGATGAAGGCAGTCGGCGCGTCCGCCGGAACTTTGCGGGCGCTGTCCGTGTTCATCCCGCGCACCACTTCGATGGCGTCGAGCACGTCCTTGGCGGCCGGCGCGGCGCGCAGCTTGAGCACGTCGAGGAATTCCGGCGTGTAGCGGCGCAGGGTGCTGAATTGCTCGCTGACCAGGTGCAGGTGATCGAATGATTCGGGCTGCGCGAGCTGGTCAGCCTCGCTGATGCTGCGCTCGAAGTCGCCCCAGGGGATGACTGCCTCGATGGCGGCATAAGGATCGGTGCCGGCCTGCTTGGCCTCCAGCAGGGCGCGGCCGATCCGGGAGTACAGCCGCACCTTGTCGTTGATCGCCTTGCCCTGGCTCTGGAACTGCTGCTGATGCTTGTTCTTCGCCGTGCTGAACAGTTTGACCAGGATGCGGTCGTGCAGGTCGATGATCTCGTCGGTGACGGTCGCCATCCCTTCGAGCACGACGGCGACCAGGGTGGCATAGCGCCGTTCGCTCTCGAACTTGGCCAGGTCGGCCGGCGACATCTGCGCGCCCTCGCGTGCGATCTTCAGCAGGCGGTTCTGGTGGACGCTGCGGCCGATGCCTTCCGGCAGGCCCAGCGCCTGGAAGGTCTTGAGGCGCTCAATGTGCTCCAGCATGTGCCGCGAGTTGGGCTTGAGCGGCGATTGCCGCAGCCACATCAGCCAGGTGAGGCTGCTGTCGGGCTTCACCCGCAACAGGTCGTCGAGGCGGCGGCGGTGATGGTCGTGCAGCGGTTCGATCAAGGCCCGGTAGATGCGCCGGTTGGCGCGGGTGATGGCCTCGGCGCAGGCGCGCTCGACGACGGTCAGCGCCGGTAGGATGACCCGCCGCTGGCGCAGCGTCTCCAGTGCGTGCTCCGCGAGCAGCAGCCCCTTGTCGGTCTGCATTGCGAGGTCGCTCAGCGTCCGCACCAGAATGCGGAAGTCGGACAGGCCGAAAGCCGCCAGTCTGAGGTAGGCGCGCAGCTCCTGGAGGTGTTCGCGCCGCGTCTCGTCGCGCTCGCCATACCTTGCCCAGGTGCTCGGCTCGGCCCGCACCTGCCGAGCGATCCATTCGATGATCGACCCCGGCAACTGCATGTCGCTTCCCAGCGCGTACCCCGGATAGCGCAACAAGGCGAGCTGCACGGCGAAGCCGATCCGGTTGGCGTCGCCCCGGCGCTGCCGGATTAGCGCCAGGTCGGATTCGTCGAAGGAGTAGAAGCGAATCAGGTCGTCCTGGCTCTCGGGCAGGGCGAGCAGGCTGGCCCGCTCGGTGGCGGACAGGATCGAGCGGCGCGGCATGGTCAGTCGTCCGTTTTCAGGTACTGGTAAAGGGTTTCGCGACTGATGCCGAATTCGCGGGCGAGCTGCGCCTTCTTCTCGCCGGCAGCGGCGCGACGCCGCAGGTCGGCCACCCGCTCCGGCGCGAGCGCCTTCTTGCGGCCCCGGTAGGCTCCGCGTTGCTTGGCGAGCGAGATGCCCTCGCGCTGCCGTTCGCGGATCAGGGCACGCTCGAACTCGGCGAACGCGCCCATCACCGAGAGCATCAGGTTCGCCATCGGCGAGTCCTCGCCGGTGAAGGTCAGGTGCTCCTTGACGAATTCGATGCGCACGCCGCGCTGGGTGAGACCCTGCACCAGGCGGCGCAGGTCATCGAGGTTGCGCGCCAGGCGATCCATGCTGTGCACCACCACCGTGTCGCCTTCGCGCACGAACCCGAGCAGCGCGTCGAGATGCGGGCGCTGCGTGTCCTTGCCCGACGCCTTGTCGGTGAACACCTTGTCCACCTGGATGTGTTCCAGTTGCCGTTCCGGGTTTTGGTCGAAGCTGCTGACGCGGACGTAACCGATGCGATGCCCCTGCAAGATGCCTCCAAGCCTAAAGTGTCAGGCAGAAATCTATGGCCTTGCGCGGCACCCGTCAAGAAATTGCAAACGCGGCTCTATTCTGACGCCTGTGCATGGGTTATCCTGACATCCGGTTAGGGTATAGCTTAACTTGACGATGTGCTCTTACAGCTTCGTTCTTGCAGACGTATCGCCGCAAGGACGAGGCACGCCGCGCCGATCGAGATGCCAACGTCCGCCAGATTGAACGCGGGCCAGTGCGTGCCATGCCAGTGGACATCGAGGAAGTCCACGACCTGACCTCGTAGCACACGATCCGCTACGTTGCCGAGCGCCCCGCCAAGGATCAGGCTGTACCCGAGCGCTTGGAGGCGCGGCAGGGCCTGCTTCAGTTCCCGCATCAGCCACATCGCGACCAGCAGGCCAAGCGCGATGAAGACGTAGCGTTGCCAGCCGCCCGCTGCGGCCAGAAAGCTGAACGCAGCGCCCGGATTGAGCACATGCACAAGGTTGAAGAACGGGGTGATCTCGGCCTGCTCGCCATAGCCGAACGTTCGGACGATGGCTAACTTGGCGGCCTGATCGACGGCAATGGATACCACAGCCACCCCATACCACAGCCAGACCGGAGCAAGCGGCCCCTTGCCGCGCGCCGCAGCGAACATGGAGACCAGCCGTTCGGCGAGCACGACACAGCCGAAACCAAGCCCCCATCCGGCCAGCACGTCGGCTGGAAAGTGCATGCCAGCCGCCACGCGCGACCAGCCGACGAGCGCTGCATACCCGATCAGGCCAAGGCGGCCCCGCCATCCGAGCAAAGGCCACAGCGCAGCGGCGACCAGTGCGGCGTAGGTCGCATGCCCGCTGGGCAGGCTGTAGTGCAGCTCCGCGGTTCCGATGACATGCGCTTGAGCCCCCAGCACCGCAGGCGGGCGGGGGAAATCAAGCCATAGCTTCAAGATCGAGGCAGCCACCAAGGCGAGCAGGAAGGCCACACCGAAGTGCAGTAAACGGGTCTGCACCGCCCGCACACGCGCCGGATCGGCGGTTGACTTCGACCACCCCCAAAGGCCCAACAACGTCAGGGGCGTTGTCCAGTAGCTGCCAATCAGGCTGAAGAACGTCGCCAGCGGTTCGAGCATCGGCGGCGTGCCCGTATTGATGGCTTGAAACAGCGCGAGATTCAGACCGGCCCAGTCATAGAGAACGAATTTCCAGCTCATCGGCGCAGCAGCCTCAAGCCGTTGCCCACCACCAGCAGGCTGGCCCCCATGTCGGCGAACACGGCCATCCACATGGTCGCCTGCCCGGTGAAGGTGAGCACCAGAAACACCGCCTTGATGCCGAGCGCGAGCACGATGTTCTGCATGAGCACGTGCGCTGTGGCACGAGACAGCCGCACGAAGGTTGGAACCTTGCGCAGGTCATCGTCCATCAGCGCCACGTCGGCCGTCTCGATGGCCGTGTCGGTGCCCGCTGCACCCATGGCAAAGCCAATGTCGGCGCGGGCCAGGGCTGGGGCATCGTTGATGCCATCTCCCACCATGCCGACCTTACCGGACTGGGCAAGTTGTTCGACCTCGCGCAGCTTGTCGTCCGGCAGCAGGTTGCCGTGGGCGCGATCTATTCCGGCCTGCGAGGCAATCGCCTTGGCGGTATGCGGATTGTCGCCGGTGAGCATCATGGTCTGGATACCCAGTGCGTGCAGCTCCGCCACCGCGCTGCGACTGCTGTCCTTGATGGTGTCGGCAACCGCCAAGAGCGCCTGCACACCGTCAGCCCCCATCAGCATCACCACCGTCTTGCCCATGGTTTCGAGCGCGGTGATGCGTTGTTCTAGCTCCGTGGAGCAGCACCCCAATTCTTCGAGCATCCGATGGTTGCCAAGGTGATAGGTCGCCCCGTCGATTACACCGCGTACGCCCCGGCCAGGCAGCGCGACAAACTCCGCGACCTCTCGCAGCACCACGCCGTCGGCAAGGGCGGCTTGTGCGATGGCCTTGGATACTGGATGGTCGGAACGGCTAGCCAGGCTGGCTGCGATGCTGCGGCTGCGCTCGGCCAAGGCGCCGCCCAAGGCAATGAAGTCGGTCTGCGCGGGCTTGCCATGGGTGATCGTGCCTGTCTTGTCCAAGGCCAGCCAGCGCAGCCTGCGACCTTCCTCCAGATACACCCCGCCCTTGATGAGAATGCCGTGGCGTGCAGCGGCAGCCAGCCCGCTGACGATGCTGACCGGCGTCGAAATGACTAACGCGCACGGGCAGGCCACCACCAGCAGGACGAGCGCCCGATAAATCCAATCCATCCAAGCCGCCGCCATAAACAGCGGCGGTACCAGCGCAACGGCAACCGCCAGCGCGAACACGGCAGGCGTATACCAGCGCGCGAACTGATCGACGAAGCGCTGGGTCGGGGCACGGCTGCCTTGCGCCGCTTCCACCGCGTGGATGATGCGTGCCAACGTGGAGTTGTTCGCCAGCGCCGTGACGCGGTACTCGAACGAGCCGGACTCATTGATGGTGCCTGCATAGACGGGATCGCCGGGGGCCTTCTCGATGGGAAGGCTCTCCCCGGTGATCGGCGCCTGATTCACGGTCGAGCGGCCATCGATCACCTCGCCATCGAGGGCGATGCGCTCGCCCGGCCGCACCCGCACCCGGCTGCCGATGGCGACCTGCTTGGCTTCCACATCGCGCCAAGTGCCGTCAGGCTGCTGCACCGTGGCTTGTTCGGGGGCCAGATCGAGCAGCCCCCGGATGGCATGGCGGGCACGGTCCAGCGACTTGGCTTCGATGACCTCCGCCAGCGTGAACAACACCATCACCATCGCCGCCTCCGGCCAGTGGCCGATCAACATGGCCCCGGTGACGGCAATCGACATCAGGGCGTTCATGTTGAGGTTGCGGTTCCTGAGCGCTATCCAGCCCTTCTTGTAGGTGGTCAAACCGCCCGTGAAGATGGCAACCAAAGCCAGAACCATGACCGACCAATGATTGCCACCGTGGAACCAGTACACAGCCTCGGCAGCCGCCGCGGCAGTCAGCGAAATGCCGAGTGACCACCATGGCGTCGAAGGAGTAGCGGACAGCGTCGGGGGCGTGCCGGCCTTCTGTGCATCGAGCATTTGCGCTTCGAAGCCGAGCGAATGCAGTGCGCCCAGCACGTTCGGCAACGCGTTGGCGGCATGACGCACCGTCAATGTGCGCTGCATCAGGTTGAAATCGAGATCGGCTACACCGGCTAGCGTGGCGAGCTTGTTGCGAATCAGAGCCTCTTCGGTCGGGCAGTCCATCTTGGCTATGCCGAGGCGGGTGGTTTGCGTCGCATGGCCGTCTTCCTGGCGCACCGCCCGCATGCCGACGTCCGACAAGGCTTGCTCCACAGGGGCCAGCGACGGCAGGTTGTGCCGCACGGTCAACGTGCGCTGCATCAGGTTGAAGTCCAGTCCGACGACACCGGGCAAGCCGCCCAGCTTGCCCCGAATCAGCGCTTCTTCTGTGGGGCAGTCCATGTTCTCGATGAGGTAGTGAGCTTGCGCAGCCTCGACCAAGGTGCTGGCCCGCGCTTCGGACTTGAGAAGAGGGCCAGACGCAGCAGAGCCGCAGCCGCACCCCTTTGATCCGCAATCGTTCATATCAAATTCCTCGCTGTTGCCATCGGTTAGGGTGTATTAGAATCCCTATAGCGACTATAGGGTCAAGCGCAGGAGGGGATGACGTGGAAATCAGGATTGGCGAACTGGCCCGGCTCACAGGCTGCGAGGTCGTGACCATCCGCTACTACGAGAAGGAAGGGCTGCTGTCGGAGCCAGCTCGCAGCAGCGGAAATTACCGGCTGTACGGCGAGGCGCACATCAAGCAATTGCAGTTCATTCGGCACTGCCGCACGCTGGACATGGCGCTTGGCGAGATTCGGGCCTTGCTGGGGCTGCGGGACAACTCCGCGCAAGACTGTAGTGAAGTCAATGCGCTGCTGGATACGCATATCCAGCAGGTGGAAGCACGGATCGAGGCGTTGTTGCAGTTAAAGCAGCACTTGGCCGTCTTGCGTGAGAAATGCGCTGGAGCACGCCCCGTCACGTCGTGCGGCATTCTCCAAGGGCTAGCGGATTGCTCCTGCCATACCACCGGCGCTGGTGGCGTTGCTGACGCCTGAGCTTAGCGTACGTTTTTTTCCGTTTTCTGTGACGCCCCCAATCAGAGCAAGAACCTGCTTCGAACGCTCGAATGTTGCTTCAGTTGATGTCCAGAAGTGTCAATCAAGCGCATCGGGAATGGCATACCGAATGGCATACCATGAAGTGAAGAAAACAAAAAAGCCCTGAAAAATCAGGGCTTTAATGGGAAATTCTGGCGGAGAGAGGGGGATTCGAACCCCCGATAGGCTATTAACCTATACACGCTTTCCAGGCGTGCGACTTAAACCACTCATCCATCTCTCCGGAACGAGGCGCGAACTATACACAGGCCGGGCGGCTTTGGCAAACGTCCGGACGCGCTTTTTACAAAAGCCCGGCGGCTTGCAGGCGCTGAATGGCGGTTTCGATGGTGCTGGCGGGGCAACCAAAGTTGAGGCGCAGATAGCCCGGCAGGCCAAAATCGCGGCCGTCGGAGAGCCCCAGCCCGGCGGCCTCGAAGACGGGCAGCGGGTTTTGCGCGTCGATGCTGCGCGCGTCGATCCAGGCAAGGTAGGTGGCCTCTGGCACGGTCAGCCCGAGTCGGCTGCCGGCGAAGGCCCGGATCAGCAGTGCGCGGTTGTGGCGCAAGGTGGCGAGCAGTTCGGCATGCCACTGGCCGTCGTCACGATAGGCGGCTTCGGCGGCGACATAGCCCAGCACATTGACCGCCGGCACCAGCCCGGCCATTTCGCGCATAAAGCGGCGCCGCAGGCCGGCGTCGGGAATCACCGCCAGCGCGCAGCCCAGGCCGGGCAGGTTCCAGGTTTTCGACGGTGCAAAGAGGCTGATCGTCTGGCTGGCAAAGTCGGCGTCCAGCCCCGCAAAGGCCTGATGCCGCAGCCCCTCGTCGAGCAGCAGATCGCAGTGGATTTCGTCCGAGCACACGACCAGCTGGTGGCGCTTGGCAATGGCCAGCAGCGCGTCGAGCTCAGTCCGCGTCCAGGCGCGGCCGACGGGATTATGTGGATGGCACAGCAGCAGCAGGCGCGTCTGCGGGCTTATCGCGGCTTCCAGCGCGGCCAGATCCCAGCCCCAGCGCCCGCCCTGCTCAGCGAGCGGCACGGTAATCAGCGTGCGCCCCGCCAGACCCGGCGCGCGCAGGAAAGGTGGATAGACCGGCGTGGCGGTCAGCACCGCATCGCCCGGCTCGCCCACGGCGCGGCATGCCAGATTCAGGCCCTGCACCAGCCCCGGCAGCCACACCAGCCAGTCAGGGTCGATCTGCCAGCCATAATGCCGCGCGGCATAGTCGATAAAGGCCGCCGGCAGCGACTCGGGCGGGTTGCCATAACCGAGCACGCCGTGGGCGATGCGTTCGTGCAGCGCCGCCAGCACGGCCGGCGGTGCGGCAAAATCCATGTCCGCCACCCACAGCGGCAGGATGTCGCGATCACGGTATTTGTCCCATTTCAGGCTGGCGGTAAGGCGGCGATCGGGGGCGGTCAGGCTCATGCGGGGTCTCGGCAACAGGACACCTGATTAGGTAGCCAGCTCGGCAACTCGTCATACCGGCGAAAGCCGGTATCCAGAGCGCCGCTTGAACAGGCATTGCAGCTGGATTCCCGCTTTCGCGGGAATGACGAATTGTACTTTGCTGAGGTAGCTATCTAATCAGGACAGGGCAAACCCGGCACTGCCGCCGGGCGTACTGGCGATGATAAAGGTCCATCGCAGCGGCGTACAGCCAGGCATCACCTTGTCCCACCTCGCTGCATAGTCTGATACCCAATTGCGTATAAAGCCACAACCAAACAGCCTATTTGTCTGCAACAACATACCCATTGCCGCCATAACAAACCGGCCTGACTGCATGATGCCGACCACGGGTACCGGCAATGCCGCAGCTGATTGGGTGGCAAGCTCAGCAAGGAACAATTCGTCACCTGATTGGCAAGACTCTTCAGCGTTCTTGCCGTCATTTCGGCGAAGGCCGGAATCCAGAAGGGTTAAGGACACGTTTGCAGTCTGGATGCCGGCCTTCGCCGGCATGACGGGCTGTTGGTGAATGCTTGCTGAGACAGCTTTCCAATCAGGATTCGTCATTCCCGCGTCCCACGGGGATTCCCTACGGAACGCCGGTATGAAGAAGTACTGAGCTGCCGTCCAACCAGGACGCCGCAAGACGACGGGATGCGCCCCACTCCAGGCCGTCCGGACTTTTTTTGCGCCAGATGAAGAAAGTTTCTTGACAGACAAAACGCGCCGGGCTATTTATTTAACCACATAGTTAAATATACAAGCCGCCATGCCCAGCGATGCCCTCAGCGCCACCTTCGCCGCCCTTGCCGACCCCACCCGCCGCGCCATCCTCGCGCGGCTGGCGCTGGGCGAGGCGTCGGTGACCGAGCTGGCGCAGCCGTTTGCCATCAGCCTGCCGGCGGTGACCAAGCACCTGAAGGTGCTGCAGCGCGCGGGCCTGGTTTCGCAGGGCCGGCAGGCGCAATGGCGGCCGTGCAAGCTCGAAGCCGAGCCGCTGCAGAACGCGGCCGGCTGGATCGAGCAATACCGGCGGCACTGGGAACAGCGGCTGGACCAGCTCGACGACTACCTGCGCGAGCTGCAGGCGCAGGATGGCGGCAAGCCGCAAGGCTGAATGCCGTCGCATGAACAAGACCGATTTTCGCCGTACCCACCACAGGAGAACATCATGAGAGTCATGGTCATCATCAAGGCCGACCGCAACAGCGAAGCCGGCGTCATGCCCGACGAAGCGCTGCTGGCCGCCATGGGCAAGTACAACGAAGAGCTGGTCAACGCCGGCATCATGCGCGCCGGCGACGGCCTGCACCCGAGCTCGCGCGGCGCGCGCGTGCGCTTCACCGATTCCGGCACCGAGGTCGTCAACGGCCCCTTCGCGATCGACGACGGCCTGATCGCCGGCTACTGGCTGTGGCAGGTCGAGTCGATGGACGAGGCCATCGCCTGGCTGCGCCGCTGCCCGAAACCGATGGCCGGCGAGCCGGAAGTCGAAATCCGCCCGCTGTTCGAAATGGAAGACTTCGGCGCCGAATTCACCCCCGAGCTGCGCGAGCAGGAAGAGCGCCTCGTGGCCAGAATGGCCGAACAGGCCGCCAGCCACTGAGCCCTTGAACATTGTAGGAGCGAGCTTGCTCGCGAAGCCTTGCCGATCGCGAGCAAGCTCGCTCCTACGGTTTTTTAGCCACGGCGACAGGAGAACAACCATGAGCATCCAGGGAAGCTGCCATTGCGGCGGCACCGTTTTTGAAGTCGAGGGAACGCCGGATTCGGCGCTGGCCTGCAACTGCTCGATCTGCCAGCGCAAGGGCTCGCTGCTGTGGTTCGTCCCGCGCGACAAGTTCACGCTGCGGACACCGGACGAGCGCCTGGCCACCTACACCTTCAACAAGCACGTGATCCGCCACCGCTTCTGCCCCACCTGCGGCATCCACCCCTTTGGCGAGGGCGTCGATCCGCAGGGCAATGCGGTGGTGGCGGTGAACATCCGCTGCCTGGAAGGCTTTGACATCGACGCCGTTCCCGTCCACCACTACAACGGCCGCGACATCTGAATGTGATTTGATCCCCCTTGCCGCAGCACGCGCCCGACCGATGCCCGCCGCGCCCAGCTCTGGCCATTCTCAATCCGGCCCCCAGAAGTTTGAGCTGGTGTGGGAGCGAGCTTGCTCGCGAAGCATTGCTGGTCGCGAGCAAGCTCGCTCCTACGACGAAAACGATCCCAAACAAACCACCACCGGAGAACCACGATGACCGTCATGAACAGCTACCTCAACTTCCCCGGCACCGCCGAGGAAGCCTTCACCTTCTACAAGGGCATTTTCGGCGGTGAATTCACCACGCTGATGCGCTACAAGGACGGCCCGCCGCGCGAGGACGGCCAGCCGCTGCCGGCCGAAATCGCCGACAAGATCCTGCACGTGGCGCTGCCCATCGGCGGTAACACGCTGATGGCCAGCGACGCCATCCCGCCGATGTGTCCGTCGGCCACACAGGGCAACCACATCAGCCTGTCGCTGCACCCGGACAGCGAGGAAGAAGGCCGCCGGCTGTTCGACGCGCTCTCCGCCGGCGGCGAGGTGCAGATGCCCTACCAGCCGATGTTCTGGGGCGCGGTGTTCGGCATGTGCGTGGACAAGTTCGGCATCCCGTGGATGGTGAATTACGAGCAGCCGAAGGCGTAGTTGCGCTGATTGGCAACGGCCACAAGCCGAGAAAAACTGTCGTTCCCGCGCAGGCGGGAGCCCGCTTTTAGCGTCTGCGGCGCAGCGGCGACCAGCGCCACCGCCGCTTTGCGCCATCACAACACACCACGCCATACACTCGAAAGCATCACGACAGATCGGTTAACATTCATTGCACCGGGCGCCCCGCCCGACGCGCGCAGCGAGCCGACCATGCCCATCACCGCCGACCTGCCGGCCACCGATACCGACATCCTGATCACCCGCGTGCTGAACGCCCCGCGCGAGCTGGTGTTCCGCACCTTCACCGAGCCCGCCCACCTCGCGCGCTGGTGGCTGCCGCCGGGCTTCACCAACACCGCCTGCGAAATCGACCTGCGCGTCGGCGGGCGCTTTCACCTCACCATGCGCAGCCCGGACGGCCGCGACTACCCCTGCGACGGCGAATACCTGGAAATCACCCCGCCCGAGCGCCTCGTCTACCTTGGCACCGGCGCGGACGACCACCCCTGCGGCGCCGGCCTCCCCCCGCGCGGCCGCGTCACCGTCATCTTCGCCGATCAAGCGGGCAAGACGCGGCTGACGATCAGGGCGAGCTTCAATTCCGAGTCGCTGCGCGAAGCCGCCCGCGCGGCAGGCTTCGAGAGCAGCTGGAACGGCACGCTGGATGCATTTGCGGGGTATTTGGAGGGGTTGGGGAATTACTGAAAAACATGTAGTGGGTCGCTGTTTTGACCAAAGCGCCCCTCAATCAACATACCGATTCAAGTAGCAACTTACGACCTGACTCTCCATTGCGATTATATCCAGTTAGCACATTTCTGAAGTTGCCTCCCCACTACCATCTTCACCAGCCAAAGAATCAGAAATTTGATTCTCGTTCTCTAGGCGCTTGAGGTATGTATTAAGTATCAGCTTTAATCCAAGCCACCATGCGTAAATTGCGTAGACAGATTGGCTGTCGCTATCATCCAATAGGCCATGGGCAAGTTCGTTGCGAAGATTTGGCCCATATGCGTCACAGAAAAGCGCTCGCAACTCAAAGGCAAAATCCTCGCCAAAAATTTTGTCCGCCTCGGGCCGATCCATCAGCGTACTAAACCCCACTACAGTTTCTATGCCATTAAGATCCAATGTCGTAACACTGGTGCCTGCCCCCTTCAAACATTCACGCACTATATGCTCTATCTGTGGAATGAGAAGGTGTAGTGCGATATCGAAATTCAGCTCATAGCCAGCATATAAGGCCTTCCCAACAAGTCGGGCCCGTCCAATCGGGACAACCGGAGATTCTGCAGCAAGGCTCATGAAGTCCGTCTCCCGAAGCCGATGCTCCGGAATAAGTGTCCATAGGGCTGGCATAATCTCTGCCCTAACCACTAAATTGATCCAAAACTTGTAGTCTTCGATCATTCTGGCCCGAACACTTTCGTCGTTATCACTAAGCTCTGCCAGAAAATCCACAGAAGGTCTCTTCGCAATCACACGACCATCCCGACTCATCAAAGTACAGCCAAACAAAGCCTGCATAGGGAAGTCTCTAAAGTGCTTTTTTGCTTGCTCCCTACGCTCCTTCATGGTTGGAGCTGGAATAAGATTCGCAAATACTTTTAGAGCATTGATTGGATCTTTTCCGCTAACAGCTTGGCGAGCGGCTTCAGCAAGCCCACTAACATCCTGCACCGGTGTCCGGATCGTGACCATTTCTCCCAGAGCATTATTACCCGCATCGGCAAGGAACGTCCGAATCTCTTTTATTCTATCCTCGACCCGAAATACCCCCCTCTCCGTACGTGGCACCGATCTGTAGACCTGAATCGCCTTTTCATAGCACCCAACAGCAGCGATGCTGGAAAAATTCATTGCAGTAAAGCCAACAGCTTCCGACACCCAAGATTCCGCTTCGCTCACCCGCATGCAGGCAGCAGCCTGAATATCATTTAATCTCTCAAAATACTCTGTGGCTAGTTTGAAAAATGATCGTGCCCGATGAATATCTCCACAATTACGAAATTCGTCCCCCAAAAAAGCAAGCCTTTCTGCGATCACCTCGCGCTTGTCTGTGCAGAGCCGATTAACCAACATCAGCTCGCCTAGCCAGAAGGCAAAAAAACCATCATCCATCGTCGATTTCTGAAATGCAGAAAAAATTTTAATTTCCATCTCATCCAACGCAGGCTTGGCTGTTCTTTTGAGCCACTTAGCTAGCTCAATTGCACGCTCCCAACATTCGCGACCGTAGCGAATCCATGTTTCTTTGTCGAGCGGAATTTGGCGATAGGAATCCATTGCCGCCAGTGCTGCGGTGACATTACGTTTATCCGCTCTAATCCAAACCAAATCGGCCAAACGTGCTTTAAGTATTGGATTAGTCATCTCAGGGTAGATGGCACAAAAGAAGATAATGTCAGCACACTCAAAGTCATCAGGAACCACAGAGTGAGGTTACCCGCGCTTTCCGGCTACCAAGGTAGCGGTTATGCGGCCAGCTTTTCTCGCTCCAGCCAGGCTGCGTAATGGGTTGCCGGTGATTCGTAATTCAGCGACGAATGCCGGCGCTTGCGATTGTAAAACACCTCGATGTAATCAAAGAGATCTGCCTTGGCTGCCGACCGGGTCGCGTAGCGCCGGTGGAACACGCGCTCGTTTTTCAGGCTGTTGAAAAAACTCTCCATCGGCGCATTGTCCCAGCAGTTGCCCTTGCGACTCATCGACGCCGTCATGCCATAGTTACGCA
>NZ_ATZJ01000042.1 GCF_000428145.1 Chitinilyticum litopenaei DSM 21440
CTTTCGCGCACCATGTGGAAAAGGCTTTCGGCTCGAAGTCCTCGCCCACGGTGCGCAGCACAAATGCATTGCGCCTGGTGTGGCCGGAATTGATGACGCCAACCAGCTCCGGGTTGTCGCGCATGAAGGTGTCCACTTCATCGATGAACAGGGTTGGCCGCCATTTCTCGATTGCGCGGAACATGCCGGCTGCGCTTACACTGGCGACCGGCAGCGGCTTGAAACACAGATGCGACAGCGCTTCCAGCAATACCGACTTGCCGCAGCCCTTTTCCGGGGCGCTGATAAGCGCCAGCGGCAACACGGTGGCGCGATCAACCAGCCACGTCAGGGCGCACCACAGCACGGCAGCGCGCAGCGTTTCCTTGTCGGCAATGACATAGCGTTGCAGCAGGGCCAGCGCTTCCGACAGCACCGCATCGCCGCTGACCGGCTCCGGCCATGCCTCGACTTCCTCGAACAGAACGAACGTTCCTTGTGCGTCGTCGGGCTGGACGGCCTCGGCTTCTTTCCGCGCAGCATTCACCAGCTTATCCAGAATGCCCAGCGGCACACCACCCAGCGCCTCGGCTGCCGCTTTGCGCTGGCGGCCATAGTTGAGCAGGCTCAGGCCAGCCAGGTGCTGGATGTAGGCGTCTTCGTTGCTGGCATCGGGCAAGGGGTCGGGAGTGCTGGCGGGGTGCTGGCCGTTGTCTGGCTCCGCAACCATAACATTTGCTAACACCCCGGCCCGTACCGCATCCAGCCCGGCCAGTTGGTGCAGGTCGTTGAAGTCGGTCGCATCCTTGCCGTTTTCTTGCCGTTGCTGGCACTGCTCAGGCGTGAACGATGGCACGCACCAGACGGCCATGCCGTGCACCTCGGCTGCCTTGCGGGCGGCCTGCTGGCCTGTGCCGCTGGCGTCGTTGTCGCCGCACACCCGCAGCGCGGCAGCCGGCAGGGCAGCGGCCAGGCGTTCCGCCGTGCCGGCCAGATTGCCCGCATTCCATGCCACGACAACCGGCAGGCCAGTGGCCTCATGCAGCGTGCAGCCGGTCGCCCAGCCCTCGCACAGCAGAATCTCCGTGGAGTCCTTCAGGCTGCCCAGCGTCAGTGCAGTGCCCTTGACTTGCCCACCAGTGAGGAAGCGCTTGCCACCATCCTCGCCAATCAGTTGCAGGCTGACCAGCTCGCCGCCAGCCCGCAGCGGCAATACCAGCATGCCGCGCAATTGCTTGGCCCCCACCGGCTTGATGCCCTTGGCAATCAGGTAAGGATGGTCAGCCCGGACAGCGCCAGCGGCAGCCCACAGTTTGGCGGCTTTGGCCTTGGCTTCAGCGTGAAGGCGCTCCGCTTCCTGTTCGGCCTGCTGCTGCGCTGCCAGTCGGGCCGCCTCGATCTGCTGGCGCTGTTCCAGTGTCGGCGGCGTGTAGGGCTTGCTGGTTTGCCAGCCATTGCGGTGCGCTTCGTGGAACAGGCTGGCAATGCTGACCTTGCCGCCGGCCTTGATGCTCTTCCAGACGGCGCGGGCGGCCTTGGGCTGATAGTTGTCGGCGCTCTGGCTCCAGTCGTCCCAGAGGTTAAAGCCCGCCTCGCCCAGCTCGGACTTGACGGCCATTGCCATGCACACCCACGTGTCCCGGTCATGCGCCGGGATGTGCGCCAGTGCGGCGCGGATGTCGGCTGCAGTATCGTTCATCGCCGCGCCTCCTGAATCAGTGTGTAGCGGGCAATGCGGCCATGTTGGCGACCGTAACTGTCGGCAGCGTCAATCAGGTCTGTGATGATGGTGTGGCCCGCGTCCTTCAGCTCCTTGATGCGAGCGGCGGGCATCATCACATTGCAGCCGTCGCGCAGCTCTACTGTGGTGCAAGATGCAATGCGCAATGCTGCCAATACGCGCTGGCATTGAGCGCTGCGACTGGTGTCGGTAATCAGGCCTGAAGCGTTGAGGCCATGATGCATAGGAACCGGGTTGCGGCTTTTTTTCATGAGGTGCCCTCCGCTCAGGCTGCTGTGCGAGTGCGGGACTCAATCCACGCGGCCACCTCATCGGCACGCCACGCCACCGCTTTACCCCCCCCCAGGCTCACGGCCTGCGGGAACTGACCCCTCTTCATCAGCCGATAAATGGAAGAGCGCGACAAGGTTGTCATTTGCTCGACCGTTGGACGCTTCAGCAGTTGTGCCAAAGTTGGCATCGGGCAATTCATAGCGCGGTTTTCGTTCATGAGCATTTCCTTTACGCAATAAAAAACCCGCCATGTAAGCGGGTCTGAAATGAAAAAACCCGCCGTAAGGCGGGTTGATGTCTTATCAATGCGGACGTTAGAAATGACAAAACCCCGCTTGAACGGGGTTTGTGCGCACCAATGACAGCATGACAACTTGATTGTCACTAATTGCAGAGGCGCAGTCAAGCGCTCTGATTCCCATGCATACCCGGCAAGCTCGGTCAGGCGGCGCGGTGTAGCGTCAGCACAGCCGCCTTGTTCGGGTTGAAGTCGCACGGCTCGATGTGTCGACCAGCCGCATGCAGGGCATCCAGCCAGTCAGCCCACCATTGCAGCATGGCTTGGCGCTCTTTCTCGAACAGGGCATTGCGCCCATACAATCGCCCCATGTCATCATCGGGCGGCTCGTCGCCTTTGTCGTCCTTGTCGGCATGGCCGATATGCCGCTCGATTGCATCCCGGTTGAACTGGCCGGACTCTCTCAACCCGGAAACCATCGTTGTGCGAAAACCATGCAGACAAACATCGGCCTTCGTGTCGTAACCCAGCTTGCCCAGCAACAGGTTGACCGTGTTTTCACTGATGGGAACGCCGATACGCTGCCCCTCGAACACAAACAACGAACGGCCATTGATTGCCCGGATTTCATTCAGCAAGGCAACAGCCTGACGGCTCAGGTAAACCAGCCTTGGGCGCTCCATCTTTTCGCCGCGCTGGCTGTGCTTCACACCCTCAATGACTTCCCTTGTCGCCGGTATCAGCCAAGTACCCGCTTCAAGGTCAAACTCGTCCCAGCGGGCAAAGCGAAACTCCGATGATCGCGCCCCGGTCAGCAGCGCAAAGCGGGTCGCCAATTGGGCAATACGCAAGCCTTCATAGCCGGCTATACGCTGTAAGAGCTCCGCAGTGCGACTAAGCGGCAGGGACGGGCGTGGCCTTGATGTAATCACTGGCATGATGCCTTGTGTTCCGACCAGCGTAACGGATGGGTCTGCAACAATTCGGCTGCTGCGTACCGCGTGCTTCATGATGCCGCTAATGTGATTGAGGACGCGCCCCGCACTTTCAATGCGCCCCAGCTTGATGAGCTGATCTACCGGCTTGCGCAGCGTTGCCGCATCCAGCTTGCCCACCGGCCATGCGCCATAGTGCGGCAAAACATGCTGAACGATTTGCGTCCACACCTTGTTCTTCGTGCGTTCCTTCCAGGCTTTCAGGCGGGCACGCTCTTCCAGCCACTCCCCGGCCACGACCTCGAACGTTGCCGCAAGCGCCCGCTCGGCTTTGGCCTTGGCAATCTGGCGCTCAATGACGGGGCTGTCCTTGTTGTCGATCTGGTCGCGGCACTGCCTTGCAGCCTTACGGGCATCTGGCAGGCGCATTGCCGGATAGTCCCCCAACCACAGCTTTACCGGCTTGCCGAATAACGTCCCCCGAAAGCGCCAGCGTTTGCGACCAGTCGTAACTACCAGCCATAGTCCGCCCCCATCGTTCAGGTTCTTCTCACTCTTGCCCTCGTCAGGCTTGGCGTGCCGGCACTCAGCATCGGTAAGCAGCTCGGTTCTCTTCTTCCCATCATCAGCCATCTTTGCCCCGCAAAAGGAATTTGCCCCCGTACCTTAGCATGGGGGCAGAAGATGGGGGCAAATTTACCTAGGCTTTCCCGCGCCAAGCTGCGCACTCCTGAGAATAAAAAAACCCGAACAAGCTAAGCTTAATGCGGGCTTGTTGGCTTTCTTGGGAACATCTGAAACTAGGTGGTGGTGCCGCCAGCCGGAATCGAACCGGCACGCCAAAAGGCGAGGGATTTTAAGTCCCTTGTGTCTACCAATTTCACCATGGCGGCATGGTGGCCCATTTTATGCGAAACCCTGGGCATTGTCCGGGCAAACAAAAAGCCGCTCGGTGAGCGGCTTTTTGCAATCTGGAGGCGCGAGCCGGAGTCGAACCGACCTACACGGATTTGCAATCCGGTGCATAACCGCTTTGCTATCGCGCCATGGAAAAAGCGCGGTGCTTTTTCATGGAAACTGGAGCGGGATAAGAGGCTCGAACTCTCGACCTATACCTTGGCAAGGTATCGCTCTACCAACTGAGCTAATCCCGCAGTGTGCTGCAAACCCGTATGCAAAGTAAGAATTGGAGCGGGATAAGAGGCTCGAACTCTCGACCTATACCTTGGCAAGGTATCGCTCTACCAACTGAGCTAATCCCGCTTTGCACGACTGAGTCTGACAACTGCGATTTGTAATGGAGCGGGATAAGAGGCTCGAACTCTCGACCTATACCTTGGCAAGGTATCGCTCTACCAACTGAGCTAATCCCGCTTCGCAAGCAAATCGTTTCTCTGGAGCGGGATAAGAGGCTCGAACTCTCGACCTATACCTTGGCAAGGTATCGCTCTACCAACTGAGCTAATCCCGCGCTCGCTTCAAAACTGCAGAAGCATCAGAGGAGGCGCATTATGAATGCACTCATGGCGGGCGTCAACAGGCCGCGCGATTTTTTTCGCCAGGGCAACCCACTGCCGCCTCCAGCGCTGCGCCAGACTGCGCTGCGGGCCACAACAGCGCAAACGGGCCGCACAAACAAAACCTCAACAGAACCTGACTCGTGTGAAGCCGTGGCGTTACAATAGCCGGCTATTTCTGAGCCGGAATCCAGTGCCATGTACCGTCCCGCCTCCCAACAGTCCGCCGACATTCCGCTGATCCGCATCCGTGGTGCGCGCACGCACAACCTGAAGAATGTGAATCTGGATATTCCGCGCGGCAAGCTGGTGGTGATCACCGGACTGTCGGGCTCGGGCAAGTCCTCGCTGGCCTTTGACACGCTGTATGCCGAAGGGCAGCGCCGCTATGTCGAATCGCTGTCCGCCTATGCTCGGCAGTTCCTGCAATTGATGGAAAAACCGGACGTCGACCTGATTGAGGGGCTGAGTCCGGCGATCTCGATCGAGCAGAAAGCCACCAGCCACAATCCGCGCTCAACCGTCGGCACCGTCACCGAAATTCACGATTATCTGCGCCTGCTGTTTGCCCGCGTCGGCACCCCCTACTGCCCGGAACACAATCAGGCGCTGGAATCGCAAACGGTCAGCCAGATGGTCGATCATGTGCTGGCTCTGCCGGAAGACACCAAGCTCATGGTGCTGGCGCCGGTCATCGTCGGCAAAAAGGGTGAAAACGCCGACCTGTTCGACGAGCTGCGCGCGCAGGGTTTCGTGCGGGTGCGGGTTGACGGCGAGGTGTTCGAGCTTGATGAAGTTCCGAAACTCGACAAGAACAAAAAGCACAGCATCGATGTGGTGATCGACCGCCTGAAAGTGCGCGCCGACTTGCAGCAACGCCTGGCTGAATCCTTTGAAACGGCCTTGCGCCATGCCGAAGGGCGGGCGATTGCCGTGGAAATGGATTCGGGCAAGGAGCACTGGTTTTCGGCCAAGTTTGCCTGCCCGGTGTGCAGCTACAGCCTGCCCGAGCTGGAACCGCGGCTGTTTTCCTTCAACAACCCGATGGGGGCCTGCCCGCAGTGCGATGGCCTGGGCCAGATCACCTTCTTCGACCCCAAGCGCGTCGTCGCCCATCCGGAGCTGAGCCTGGCGGCCGGTGCGATCAAGGGCTGGGACAAGCGCAACCAGTTTTACTTCCAGCTGCTGCAGAATCTGGCCGAGCACTATGGCTTTGACATCAATACGCCGTGGCTGGAGTTGCCAGAAGACCTCCGCCAGGTGGTGCTGTACGGCTCGGGGCGCGAGGAAATCCGCTTTGTGTATCTGAACGAGCGCGGCAGCCGCTTTGAGCGACTGCACAGTTTCGAGGGCATCATCCACAATCTGGAGCGCCGCTACCGCGAAACCGATTCGGCCACGGTGCGCGAAGAGCTCGCCAAATACCAGAACAACTCGGCCTGCCCGGCCTGCGAAGGCACCCGCCTGCGCCGCGAGGCCCGACATGTGCGCGTGGGCCAGCAAACGCTGCACTGGATCAATGTGCAGTCGCTCAAGCACGCCGCGGCCTTTTTCGACAGCCTGCACCTGGAAGGCGCAAAGGCCCAGATTGCCGAAAAAATCGTCAAGGAAATCCGCGAGCGCCTGGGCTTTCTGGTGAATGTGGGCCTGGACTACCTGTGCCTGGAGCGCAGCGCCGATACGCTGTCCGGCGGGGAGGCGCAGCGCATCCGGCTGGCCAGCCAGATCGGCTCGGGCCTGACCGGGGTAATGTACGTGCTCGACGAACCGTCGATCGGCCTGCACCAGCGCGACAATGACCGGCTGCTGGCGACGCTGATGCGCCTGCGGGACCTGGACAACAGCGTGATCGTCGTCGAACACGACGAGGATGCCATCCGCGCCGCCGATTTTCTCGTCGACATCGGCCCGGGCGCGGGCGTGCATGGCGGCGAAATCATTGCGGCGGGTCACCCCGACGACATCATCGCCGAGCCGCGCTCCATCACTGGCCAGTTTCTCAGCGGTCAGCGCCGGATCGCCATTCCCGCCGCACGCCGCCAGCCGCAGGACGGCAAATGGCTGACCCTGAAAGGCGCCAGCGGCAACAATCTGAAAAATGTCGAGCTGCAACTGCCGGTTGGCCTGATGATCTGCATCACCGGCGTTTCAGGATCGGGCAAGTCGACGCTGATCAACGACACACTGCATCACATCGCGGCGCGCGAGCTCAACGGCGCGTCCTGCGAACCCGCCCCTTACGAGGAAATCAGCGGACTGGAACATTTCGACAAGGTCATCAACGTCGACCAGTCCCCCATTGGCCGCACGCCGCGCTCGAACCCGGCCACCTATACCGGACTCTTTACGCCGATCCGCGAGCTGTTCGCCGGCGTCCCGGCCAGCCGCGAGCGCGGCTACGGGCCCGGGCGCTTCTCGTTCAACGTCAAGGGCGGACGCTGCGAGGCCTGTCAGGGCGATGGCGTGCTTAAGGTGGAAATGCACTTCCTGCCCGATGTGTACGTGCCTTGCGATGTCTGTCACGGCAAGCGCTACAACCGCGAAACGCTGGAAGTGCAGTACAAGGGCAAGAACATCACCGAAGTGCTCGACATGACGGTGGAGGTGGCGCTCGATTTCTTCAGCGCCGTACCGACGGTGGCGCGCAAGCTGCAAACACTGATGGACGTGGGCCTGGGCTACATCAAGCTGGGCCAGAGTGCCACGACGCTGTCCGGCGGCGAAGCGCAGCGCGTGAAGCTGGCGCTGGAATTGTCCAAGCGCGATACCGGCCGCACGCTTTACATCCTGGACGAGCCGACCACCGGCCTGCACTTCCACGACATCGATCTGCTGCTCTCCGTCATCCAGCGCCTGACCGCGCACGGCAATACCGTGGTGGTGATCGAGCACAATCTGGACGTGATCAAGACCGCCGACTGGCTGGTGGATCTCGGCCCGGAAGGTGGCGCCGGCGGCGGCCAGATCATTGCCTGCGGCACCCCGGAAGCCGTGGCCGCCAATCCGGCCAGCCACACCGGCCACTACCTTGCCAGGGTATTGAGCCAGAACCAAACCGGGTAAAGGGCTGCAGAGCAATACCTGGCAAAACAAAACGGATGCCCAAGCATCCGTTTTATTTTGTTCCGCCTGCCGGCAATCAATGCGGCAGCGGCGGGAGCGGCACGATCTGGTCCAGCCACTTCGAAGCAGTCAGCTTCTGATCCAGGGTCCCCTTGTAGAGCAGCTGCTCCAGCTGCGCAATGGCCTCCTGATCCGCCCCCTGATTGAGCAACACGGCGATCTTCTGCAAGGCCGGGTCGTCGCTGGCGAACTTGGCCCGCACCGGGGGAGGCGGCGGCGGAGAAAAATCAAGATCGAATTCCAGGTCATCCCCGCCGGGTGGCACGGATGCCGTCACCTCCTGCTCGACCTGATCATCCAGCGTAAAGGGCAGCGGCAGCGGCTCGGACGGCATCAGCACCGGACGCAGGGCAAACCGGTCGGCCTCGGCCTGCGGCGGCGCGGCGGCCACAGCAGGCGCAGCCTCCGGCAAGCCGGCCTGCGCGCGCATAAAGGAGGCAAACACATCACCCTGCTCTCCGACCGGCGCCTGCATGCCCTGCAGCTCGGCCTCGAATTCGTCGCGCGCCAGATCCAGCGAGCGATACAGCGGATTCGCGGCATCCAGCTGCCTGCCCTTTTCCTGCACCTGCTGCCACAGACTGTCGCTGGAAAACTGCAGACGGAAGGCGACGGCCTGTTCCTGGAAGGCATCCTTCATGCCCTGCTGCACATACACGTCAAACAATTTCATCCACAGCGCCAGGGCAGCCGGGTAGGACTGGATTTCGTGCAAGAGCAGATTGATGGCCTGCGCTCCGAGACCATGATCCAGCAATAGCTGCGCCTCTTCCGCCACGCTATTGGGCTGGACGACATCGACTTCGCTGCTCACCTCGGACTGCCAGTCCTCATTCATCGGCCGGTGTACCGGAACGCCGATCTCGCTGAGATTGATGCCGCTCATCGACGCATACTCAGGCAGCTGGGTATTCATTTCGCCCCGCTCGACGGGGCGCACGGTCGCGCGCGTCACCGGCGCGGCGATGGTCGCGCGCGTAAAGACTTCGCTGTTTTCCTGCTGCCGTATCTGCCGGCGGCGCCAGACCACAAACCCCACCGGGAACAGCAGCACCAGCGCCAGCGGCAGCGCCAGCCAGAGCCAGGATTGCCCCGGACGCTCACTGACCTGCGGTTCACGCTTGAGCCCCTGGTCACGCTGGCGCAACTCTGCGAGCTGCTTTTGCAATTGGGCAACCTGATACTTCAGCTGCAGCGTTTGCGCCGCCTGGTCATCCGAGTCCAGCGCCAGCAGACGTTCCCGCAGCAACAGCGCCTCTTCCGGAGTCAGCTTGCTCTTGCCTTGCTCCAACACCGGCGCAGACAGCTGCAGGCCATAATTGGCAGGGCCGCTGGCCTTGCCGGCACTGGCGAGCTCCCCACCCAGCGTCAGACTGGGGCGCTGGGACTCGAGCGCCGGTGGCAGGGGCAACAGGGTCGGCAGGGCGCTGACCGGAGCGGGCAGCGATGGCGCCTCGACCTGCGGGGCTGGCGGAATGCGAATGGCGACATCGGCCGACAGTTGTGCGGTACTCGACTGCGGCAAATCCGGATTCAAATCGTAGAGCTGCTGGATGAACTGCTGACGGGCAGCGCCAGCGCGCGACACATAGGCCCGGGCAATGCCGTCTACCGTATCGCCTTCGCGCGTCAGCCAGGTGCCGCCACGCGGCGCCGTACGCCGTGGCGCCGCGCCGGCCCGGGGACGGGCAGAGACACTGACTTGCGGCGCATCCAGCGCCACCGCGGCATACTCGCGCGGATCAAGCAGGGCATTGTATTCCCGCTGGAAGGCCTGGCCTTCATTGCCAGGACAGCGCACCCGCACCGCCAGACGCAACAGCGGATCCTGGATCAGGGCGTCGCTGCGAATCTGCAGCTGGCTCGAGCCGTCGGGCAGCGTCAGCAGCCGCAAGCTGCCCCCGGCCAGCACGCCCGTGCCGTCATGCTCCAGCAACGAGGGCCTGACCAGGCGGAAACAGGCCGGAGAAATTTCTTCGCCTGCGGCAACATGCACGGGAACCTGCGCAGCAAAGCGCTCACCCAGCGCAGACTGCACGCGGATGTCGCCAAGCGTAACGGCCATGCCGGCCGGAGCCAGCGCCACGGCGGCCAAGGAAGAAAAAGCTAAATTGCGCCAGACTGCCAAATTGATCTTCTTGTTATGCAAAAGGGGCCATCCGCCCGAACGCGGATCAGACAATGTCGAGATGCTCGATACCCGAGCCCAGTACATCCTTGTTTTTGGCTTCGCTGCCATGCAGCTTGATCTGCAGGCGCAGATCGTTCACCGAGTCGGCATTGCGCAACGCATCTTCGTAACTGATCTTGCCGGCCTCAAACAAATCGAACAGGGACTGGTCAAAGGTCTGCATGCCCAGCTCGCGCGAGCGCTTCATGATTTCCTTGATCTCGTGAACCTTGCCATCAAAAATCAGCTCGGAAATCAGCGGCGAATTCAGCATCACCTCGACTGCGGCAACCCGCCCCTTGCCGGAGCGGTGCGGCACGAGGCGCTGCGAGACAAATGCGCGCAGGTTCAGCGACAAATCCATCAGCAGCTGCGAACGGCGCTCTTCCGGGAAAAAGTTGATGATCCGGTCCAGCGCCTGGTTGGACGAGTTCGCATGCAGTGTGGCCATGCAGAGGTGACCGGTTTCGGCAAAGGCAATCGCGTAATCCATCGTTTCGCGATCACGGATTTCACCAATCAGAATCACATCCGGCGCCTGGCGCAGCGTGTTTTTCAGCGCATTCATCCAGCTGTCGGTATCCACACCGACTTCACGCTGGGTAATGATGGATTTGCCATGCTCGTGCACATACTCGATCGGGTCTTCGATCGTAATGATGTGATCGTAGGCATTGCTGTTGCGGTGACCGATCATGGCGGCCAGCGAGGTCGATTTACCGGAACCAGTGCCGCCCACAAAGATGACGAGGCCGCGCTTGGTCATGGCGATGTCTTCCAGCACCGGCGGCAAGCCCAGCTCGTCAAGCTTCGGGATTTCCGAATTGATGGTCCGCAGCACCATGCCTACCCGGCCCTGCTGCATGAAGGTGTTGACGCGGAAACGGCCAAGATTGCCCGGGCTGATTGCGAAATTGCATTCTTTCGTGGCTTCGAAATCTTCAGCCTGCCGGTCATTCATGATCGAGCGGGCCAGCTCCTTGGCGTGCTGGGCCGTCAGCACCTGGTTCGATACCGGCGTGACCTTGCCGTCGATCTTCATCGCCGGCGGAAAATCGGCCGTGATGAAAAGATCGGATGCACCCTTGCTGCGCATATGGCGCAGCAAGTCGTGCATGAATTTCGCGGCCTGTTCCTTTTCCATGACTTAACCCTTGAAGTTGTCCGGCACGGCGGCCTTGGCCCTGGCCTCGGCCACCGAGACGATATTGCGCTGCACCAAGCCCTGCAAGCATTGGTCCAGTGTCTGCATGCCGTACTGCTGACCGGTCTGGATGGAGGAATACATTTGGGCCACCTTGTTCTCGCGGATCAGGTTGCGGATCGCGGGGATGCCGATCATGATTTCGTGCGCGGCCACGCGACCGGAGCCATCCTTGGTTTTCAGCAGCGTTTGCGAAATAACCGCACGCAGCGACTCGGACAGCATCGAGCGCACCATTTCCTTTTCCGCCGCAGGGAACACGTCGACAACCCGGTCGATGGTCTTGGCGGCCGACGACGTATGCAGGGTGCCAAAAACCAGGTGACCGGTTTCAGCGGCGGTCAGCGCCAGACGGATCGTTTCCAGATCACGCATTTCCCCCACCAGCACCACATCCGGATCTTCCCGCAATGCCGAACGCAGGGCATTGGCAAATGACAGGGTGTGCGGACCGACCTCGCGCTGGTTGATCAGGCATTTCTTCGACTGATGCACGAATTCGATCGGGTCTTCCACGGTCAGGATGTGACCGTATTCGTTCTCGTTGACGAAATTGATCATCGCCGCCAGCGTGGTGGACTTTCCGGAGCCGGTCGGCCCCGTCACCAGCACCAGGCCGCGCGGATTCATGGAAATATCCTGGAAAACCTTGGGGGCGTTGAGCTCCTCCAGTGTCAGCACCTTGGACGGAATGGTCCGGAATACGGCACCAGCACCACGGTTTTGCACAAAGGCATTGACCCGGAAACGCGCCAGATTGGGGATTTCAAAGGAAAAATCACACTCGAGCGTGTCTTCGTAAGTTTTGCGCTGCCCATCGTTCATGATGTCGTACACCATGTCGTGGACTTCCTTGTGATCCATCGGCGGCAAATTGATACGCCTTACATCACCATGCACCCGGATCATAGGCGGCAAGCCTGCAGAAAGGTGCAGGTCGGACGCCTTGTTCTTGACGGAAAACGCTAAGAGTTCGGAAATATCCATTTATAATCTCTTCCTCATTGCGCCCCATCAGGCGCTGATCTGACTGCATTTTGCAGCCAGTCTGGATGCAATCTGACTCATTATGACAACGATTTTTACGGCATGGCAAGGCGTGCGCGCCCGCGTTGCTGCGGCTGCAACGCGGGCCGGAAGACCTGCGGACACCGTTGAACTGCTGGCCGTCAGCAAAACCTTCCCGGCAGACGCTGTGCGTGAGCTTTACCAACACGGCCAGCGGCATTTCGGCGAGAATTACGCGCAGGAAATGCACGACAAGGCCCTGCAGCTCGGCGGCGACTGCCCTGATTTGGTATGGCATTTCATCGGCCCTTTGCAAAGCAATAAAACGCGCCAGGTGGCAGAGACGGCAAGCTGGGTGCATTCGGTGGATCGTGTGAAGATTGCCGAGCGTTTGTCGCAACAGCGCCCGGACCACCTGCCCCCGCTGCAGGTCTGCATCCAGGTCAATGTGTCGGGCGAAACGAGCAAATCAGGGGCAACCACCGCTGCCGCAGCAGAACTGGCGCGCCAGACGGCCAGCCTGCCGCGCCTGACGCTACGCGGACTGATGTGCATTCCCGACCCTGCGGCCGATGCAGCCACGCTGCGCCACCAGTTCAGGCAGCTGGCCGAGCTGCGGCAGGAACTCAATTCGCAAGGCTTTGGTCTGGATACCCTGTCCATGGGCATGTCGGCAGACATGGAGCTGGCCATTGCCGAAGGCGCCACGCTGGTTCGCGTCGGCACGGCTATTTTTGGGGCGCGCAGCGCCAAGGAAAACACGCAATGAAACTGACGTTCATCGGTGGCGGCAATATGGCCGTCGCCATTCTGGGTGGTCTGGTGCAGCGCGGCTACCGCGGGCAGGATGTGCTGGTGATCGAACCCGATCAGGCCAAGCGTGAAGAGCTGCAGGCCAGCTGGCAGGTCCATACTGCCGAACCGGGCGCACCGTTGCCGGCGTCTGAAGTGATCGTGCTGGCCGTCAAGCCGCAACAGCTGCGCCAGGTCGCCACGGCAATTGCCAACCAGGTTGGCAACGCACTGGTCATCTCCATCGCCGCCGGCATCAAGCTGGATGCCCTGTCGCGCTGGCTGGGCGGCCATGGTCGGCTGGTGCGTGTCATGCCCAATACCCCGGCGCTGGTGCAGGCCGGCATTTCCGGTGCGCTGGCCGCGGACAGCACCAGCAACGCCGACCGGCAGCTTGCCGAAGACATCCTGAGCGCAGTCGGCGAAGTGGTCTGGGTAGAGAAGGAAAGCGAACTCGATGGTGTGACGGCCATTTCCGGCAGCGGCCCGGCTTACGTATTTTATTTCATGGAAGCACTGCAGGCCGCCGCACGCGCCCAAGGCTTTGCGCCCGAGACGGCGCGCAAGCTGGCCTATCAGACCTTTGCCGGCGCGGTGAAGCTGGCGCTGGAAAGCCCGGATGACGCGGACACCCTGCGCCAGAAGGTCACGTCCAAGGGCGGCACGACCGAGCGCGCCATCAATGCGCTCGAAACCAGCCAGGTACGCGCCACCATCATCGCCGCCGCCTCGGCCGCCGCCGCCCGCTCACGCGAGCTGGGCGAAGAGCTTGGCCGCGATCCGCAGGAGTAAAGGCGATGCTGATGCCGGCCATGCTGCGTGACACGATTGCCTTCCTCGGGCACAGCATCGGGGATTTTCTGATCCTGCTGCTGCTGGCCCGTTTCTACCTGCAGGTGGCCCGCGTGCCATTCCGGCAACCGATTGGCCAGTTTGTGCTGGCGCTCACCAACTGGCTGGTGCTGCCACTGCGACGCGTCATAAAACCCATTGGCGTATACGACACCAGCTCATTGCTGCTGGCGCTACTGATCGCATACCTCATGCATCTGCTCTTGCTGTGGATTTCGCCCTGGCCCTATCTGTTTGCGAATGTGTTCTCGCTGCTGGCCATTCTGGCCGCTGCCGTGCTCGAATTGCTGAAGATGTCGCTGTATCTGCTGTTTGCCGCAGCAGTCGGCCAGGCCATCCTGTCCTGGGTAACCCCCTACCATCCGATGATGCCGGTCTTCAACGGACTGACGGCGCCTTTCCTGCGCCCTTTGCGCCGGCTGATTCCGCCGATCAGCGGGGTAGATATCACGCCACTGATCCTGATCCTGCTGATCCAGCTGTGCCTTAACATTTTCATCAGCGATTTCGAGCGCCTGATCCTGACGCAGGTCCGTCTGCCAACGTGAGCGGCTGGTACCAGCAACAGGGCGGACAAGTGCTGCTGCAGCTGCATGTGCAACCCGGCGCCAAGCGTACCGGCGTGGCTGGGCTGCACGGCGATGCCCTGAAAATCCGCCTTGCCGCCCCGCCGGTCGACGGCAAGGCCAATCAGGCGCTACTGGCCTGGCTGGCGGATTTTTTCCGCGTGCCGCAACGCCAGGTCACGCTGCTCAGCGGCGCCAGCGCCCGCCAGAAACGCGTGGCCATCACTGGCAGCACGGTAGCGCCCGAAACACTGCTGGAGCAGGCGTGAGCTCAGCGCTCCCTGTCCTCAAGACGCTGCTGGTCCGGGTCGACACGGCGGTATTCGCCTTCCAGCGTATCGTCCTGGGGAGGCGCCACCACAGGCGCGGGGGCAAAGCGCCAGGGCAGCAGCAGGAGCAGCCCCGCCACATCGCCGCCCAGGCCGGGCAGCAGCAGCAGGATGGCGGCAATCGAGTAGCGGGCCAGTGCGAACAGGCTGCCGGCGCCAAACTTGCCCTGCTGCAGATCGCGCATCAGCGTCATGGCAAAGGCAAGGCGATATTGGCGCAGCATGACAAGGCCAAACACGAAGGTCAGGCCGACCCACAGCAGCACCGGCCACCAGCCCAGCCAGTCCACCGCCGCGGAAAACAGCGCGATCTCCGCAAGCGGATAAGCAATCAGTACGGCAAGAAGGAAATAAGGCATGGATAAACCCGAAGCGATCTGGCTGGTGATCTGCAATTGTCCCGAGGAAGCCGTGGCAAGGCAACTGGCTACCGGGGTAATTAATGAAAGGCTCGCCGCCTGTGTGAACCTGCTGCCCGCCGTCGAGTCCATTTACCGCTGGGAAGGCCGTCTTGAACTGGCCCGTGAAATACCGCTGCTGATCAAGACTCCGGCCCGCAACTATCCGGCACTGCAGGATTGGCTGCACGCGCATCATCCTTACGATGTCCCGGAAATCATCGCCCTGCCGCTCGGTGCGGGGCTGCCTGCCTATCTGGATTGGGTATCGTCGTGCACGCGTTAAAGACTCTGCTTTTCTGGCTCATCCCCCTCTTGCTGCTGGGCACAGCCCACGCCGTGGACCCGGACACGCTCCTTAAGCCGGAAGAAGCCTTCCAGCCCAGCGCCCGCCTGGTGGACAACACCCACATCAGCGTGCAATGGCAGGTCGCCAAGGGCTATTACCTGTACCGCGACCGCATCCGGGTGAGTCACGACAAACAGGACCTAGCCCTCGACTTTCCGGCGGGCATCGTCAAGGACGACCCTTATTTCGGGCGCACCGAAGTCTATCCGCAGGATGTCGCCCTGATCGCCCGCAGCCCGCGCACCCTGCAGGCCAGCGACCGCATCGAGCTGACCTTCCAGGGCTGCGCGGAAGCCGGCATCTGCTATCCGCCACAGACAGTCAGCCTGACGCTTGATGGCCGCAGCAGCACGACAGGCGTGGCCGGGCTGTTCGGAGTCGCGGGCAAGGCCGAAACACCGGATGAATCCGGCTTTTTTGGCGGCAGCCTGGCCATCACGCTGGGGCTGTTCCTGCTGGCGGGCCTGGGCCTGTCGTTCACCGCCTGCCTGTATCCGCTGATCCCCATTGTCTCGACCATCATCCTTGGCCAGCAGGGTATATCCCGGCAACGCTCGCTGTTATTGACCCTCAGCTATATACAGGGCATGGCATTGAGCTATGCCGCTGCAGGAATGGCGGCGGCGGCCAGCGGCACGCTACTGGTGGTCGCCCTGCAGCAGCCCTGGGTGACCGCACTGTTTGCCGGCTTCTTCGTCCTGATGGCGCTGGCCATGTTTGGGGTTTTCAGCCTGCAATTGCCCAGCAGCCTGCAAAGCCACATCCAGAAGCTGGGCCAGCGCCTGCCGGGCGGCCATTACGGCTCGGTCTTTGTGATGGGCGTGCTGTCGGCCGTACTGGTCGGCCCCTGCATGGCGCCGCCACTCGCTGCGGCGCTCGCCTACATCGGCCGCAGCGGCGACCTGCTGACCGGCGGGCTGTCGCTCTACAGCCTGGCGTTGGGCATGGGGGCGCCGCTACTGCTGATCGGCGGCTTTGGCGCCAGCATCCTGCCCCGACTTTCCGGTACGACGATGAATCGCGTGCGCCGCGGTTTTGGCGTCATCCTACTGCTGGTCGCGGTGTGGGTGGCGCAGCCGCTCTGGTATCCCCGCCTGGCAGAACCGGCCAGCAGCATGCACCTCACCGTGCGCAGCGGCGATGAACTCGACCGCGCGCTCCAGCAAGCACGGGGCAAGCCCGTGCTGGTCGATGTGTATGCCGACTGGTGCGTGAGCTGCATCGAGCTTGAGCGCAAGACCTTTCCCGACCCGACCGTCAAACAGGCCCTGCGGGAATATGTGCTGATCCGGGCGGATGTGACCCGCAATGACGACGAGGCACAGGGGCTGCTGCGCCGCTTCGGCCTGTATGGCCCACCTGCCATCCTGTTTTATGACCGCGCCGGCCAGTTGCACGAAAAACGGCTGATCGGCTTCCAGCCCCCTGCCGCACTGATCGCCGGCCTGCCCGCGGAGCCCGCACGGTGAAAGCCCGCTTAGTCCTGCTGGCCACTCTGCTGCTCGCGGCCTGCGCGCCGACGCCCTACGAACAACTGGAGCGCGCCGCCCTGCAGACACTGGCAGCATCGCCGCTGCAGAGCGACACCCTGCGCGGCAAGCCCTTGATCATCAATTACTGGGCCAGCTGGTGCTCCCCTTGCCGCGAAGAAATGCCAGAGCTGGCAGCGCTGCAGCGTCAGCACGGCCAAAACCTGACGATTCTGGGCATCGCACTGGATGAGCGCAGCGCGGTACAAGCATTTCTGCAGCAAACGCCGGTGAATTACCCGGTGCTACTGGGAGACTTCGCAGGCATCAGCGCCTTGATGGTGGAACAGGGCAACGAAAAGCGGGGCTTGCCCTATACGGTGCTTTTCGATGCACAGGGGCGGGAAGTAGCTCGCTTCAGCGGGCGCGTGCATGCCGAGCAGCTGAACGCCCTGCTGCGGTCGCAGGCAGCGGGCCGGGACTCGCAAGCGGAAAAGCAATGACTCGATGGGGATGAGGGGCTGGGCAGAACTCAGAAGCCGCAGAAAACATCCCGCAGCATCGCGATCACTTCCAGCGTGCGCAGATCGCCGACGCGGTAATAGACCCGATTCGCATCCTTGCGCGTGCGCAGCACGCCCTTCTCGCGCATCAGCGCCAGATGCTGGGAAATATTGGACTGCGTGGTGCCGACCTGTTCGACAATGTCCTGGACACTCACTTCGCGATCGCCGAGCACGCAGACGATTTTCAGGCGCAGCGGGTGCGACATCGCCTTCATCGCGCGCGAAGCCTGCTCGATATGAGCGTCATCCTGTATATCAATCAGCGTGGTCATTGTCGTTGTTCTAAGTGTTATGTGTCTCAGCAAAAGCCCGAATGCTTGGCCGGCGAAGCGCTCAGGACCACGAACGCGGTGGTTCTGAGCCAGATCAGCAATACTGCGCAAACCGCATTGCCAAGCAGGACAATGCGCTAGAATACTACCCGTGTTTGAAATCGGCCCGCAACCTTACAACGCTCTCTTTCGCGCCGGTTGTCAGTTATTTGCCCCAACTTCGGAAAAAACCATGGCACAGCAAGTTACCCCCGTCCTGCTTCTGATTCTCGATGGCTTCGGTTACCGCACCGGCGGTGACGACAATGCCATCCTGCTGGCGCGCAAGCATCATTTTGATCGCCTGTTCAGCCAGTATCCGCTGACCACCATCAACGCCTCCGAACAGCATGTCGGCCTGCCCGCCGGCCAGTTTGGCAACTCCGAAGTCGGCCACCTGAACATTGGCGCCGGGCGCGTGGTCCAGCAGGACATCAGCCGCATCGACTGTGACGTGGCCGACAAGACACTGGGGCAGAACCCGGTGCTCAAAGCCGCCATCGACCAGGCCCGCAGCAGCGGCAAGACTCTGCACATCATGGGGCTGATGTCCGACGGCGGTGTGCACAGCCATGAAAACCACATTCACGGCCTGATCGAAGCCGCTGCGCATGCCGGCGTTGCCGACATCCGCGTCCACGCCTTCCTGGACGGCCGCGACACCCCGCCACGCAGCGCGGAACTGTATCTCAATCGCCTGCAGGCGGTCTGTGAAGCCAATCACGCCCGCATCGCCGGCATTGTCGGCCGCTACTGGGTCATGGACCGTGACACCCGCTGGGAACGTGTCGAGCCGGCCTATCGCCTGATCGTCGATGGCCAGGGCCTGTATGCCGCGGAGAACGCGATCGAGGGTCTGCGCGCCGCCTATGAACGTGACGAAAACGATGAATTCGTCTCGGCGACAACCATTGGCACGCCGACCCGCATGGAAGATGGCGATGTGGTCGTGTTCATGAACTTCCGCGCTGACCGCGCCCGCCAGATCACCACCGCGCTGACCGACCCCGCCTTCAATGGCTTCGAGCATCAGCAGCGCCGCGTGCAGTTCGGCTATTTCTGTACCGCTACCGACTACGGCTCGGCTTACAATCATCCGGTCGCCTACACCAAGGAAAAGGTGAAGAACGGCATCGGCGAATACCTGGCCGGCCTCGGCCTCAAGCAGATGCGCATCGCCGAAACCGAAAAGTACCCGCACGTGACCTATTTCTTCTCCGGCGGCGAAGAAAAGGAATTTGCCGGTGAAGATCGCGTGCTGGTTCCCAGCCCGAAGGTCGCCACCTACGACCTCAAGCCCGAAATGTCGGCCAATGAAGTCGCCGACAAGCTGATCGAAGCCATCAAGAGCAAGCAGTACGATGCGATCTTCTGCAACTTCGCCAATGGCGACATGGTCGGCCATACCGGCATCCTGTCGGCGGCAATCAAGGCGGTGGAAACGCTGGACTCCTGCGTGGGCCGCGTTGTTGATGCCATGGTCGCCGCCGGCGGCGAGGTACTGATCACCGCCGATCACGGCAATTGCGAAATGATGTATGACCCGAGCTCCGGCCAGGCACACACCCAGCACACCACCGACCTCGTGCCCTTCTGCTACATCGGTCGCCCGGCCCGTCTCGCTCCGGGTGGTGCACTGAAGGATATCGCGCCGTCCCTGCTGGCAATGATGGGCCTGCCGCAACCGGAGGAAATGACCGGCCGCTCGCTGATCCATTTCCTGTAACACGTGTTCCCGCGTTATTTGGCCCTTGTCTGCACCGCCGCGCTGCTCGCCAGCCCGGCGGTGTTTGGCGTGTCCAGGCAGGAAACCAGCGCCAGGCAGGGCGAGCTGCAGGAGCTGCGCGGCCAGATGGCGCAGATCAAGAAAGAACTGGCGCAATCGGAGGCCAGCCGCGCTGACGCGGCCGATGCACTGAAAGACTCCGAACGCGCCATTTCGGAAGCCAGCCGCGTATTGGGGGAACTCGACAACGCCCGCGACCTGACCGAAAGCGAGCTGGCTCGCCTGAATCAGGACATCAGCAACACCCGCAACAGCATCCAGGCCAGTCAGGCCCGGCTGGGCGAGCTTTTGCGCGGCCGCTACAAGGCCGGCAATGTCGAAGCCTGGCGCCTGCTGCTGAACCGGCAGGACCCGAACGAGGTCAGCCGCAGCCTCACTTATCTGCGTTATCTGGCGCAGGCACAGCAAACGCTGGCGCATGAATTGCAGGTCAAACTGACCGAACTGAATGCACTGGCGGAAGAAATCCGCCAGAAGAATGAAACACTGCAGCAACTGGCCCGCAGCAAGGCCAGCCAGAAAGCCAGCCTCGAAGAACAGCAGGCACGCAAGGCGGCGCTGGTCAGACAGCTTTCGCAACGCATCGACAACCAGCGCGACCAGCTGGAAAAGCTCGCCGCCGACGAAAAACGGCTTACGCAGCTCGTCGAACGACTCAACGCCCTGCTGCGCAAGCAGGAAGCCCAGCGCGTGCGCGAAGCTGCGCAGCGCAAGGCCGCCGCCGAGCGCCGTGCCCGCGAGCAGGCACAGGCCGAAGCACGCGCCAGGCAGGCAGGCAAGCCGCCGCCGGCCAGGCCACCCGAGAAAGTGCAGATCGTTACCGAAGTTCCCGACGCAACGCAGGCGGGGGCGCGCTTTGCCGGACTGAAAGGTAAATTGCGGCTGCCGGTTCAGGGCAGCGTTGTCAGCCGCTATGGCAGCAATCGCGGCGAGGGCGGCAGCTGGAAAGGCATCTTCATCCGCGCCGGCAGCGGCCAGCCCGTTCGTGCGGTGGCCACCGGCCAGGTGGTTTTCGCCGACTGGCTGCGCGGCTTTGGCAATTTGCTCATCATTGACCACGGCGGCGGCTATATGACCCTGTATGGTGCCAATGAAAGCCTGCTCAGACAGGTCGGCGAGACAGTCAATCCGGGCGACACCATCGCCACCAGCGGCAATAGCGGTGGCATGGGCGAAACCGGTGTATATTTCGAAATCAGACAGAATGGCCGGCCATTAGACCCGATGAGCTGGGCTGGATGATCCACCAGGAAAACACGAATGCCTTCTAGCAAGACTGCCCCTTCCCGCAACCGCTTCGGCAAAATCGCCCTCGTGCTGGCGGGGGCCGGACTGGGTGCCGTATTGAGCCTTTCGTTTACCGCGGTCGCGGACAAGGAAAGCAGCAATCCCCTGCCGGTTGACGAACTGCGTGCCTTTTCGACCGTGTTCGGCCTGATCAAGCAAAGCTATGTCGAGCCGGTCGAAGACAAGAAGCTGATCAACGAAGCCATCAAGGGCATGGTGTCCGGCCTTGATCCGCACTCCAGCTACCTTGACGCCGACGCGTTCAAGGATCTGCAGGAAAGCACACAGGGCGAATTTGGCGGCCTGGGCCTTGAAGTGAACATGGAAGACGGCCTCGTGCGCGTCGTCAGCCCGATTGAAGACACCCCGGCGTTCCGCGCCGGCATCAAGGCTGGCGATTTCATCGTCAAGATCGACGATACCCAGGTGCAGGGCCTGGCGCTCAACGAAGCGGTCGGCAAGATGCGCGGCAAGCCCGGCACGGCCGTCACCCTGACCGTGCTGCGCAAGGGCGAGAGCAAGCCGCTGATCTTCACGCTCAAGCGTGCCGTGATCAAGGTGCAGTCGGTGAAGTACAAGCTGACTGAGCCTGGCATCGGTTATGTACGCATCACCCAGTTCCAGGAGCGCACCACGCAAATGCTGGCCGATGCACTGAACAGCCTTTACAAGGAAAACAAGGCGCCGCTGAAGGGGCTGGTGCTCGATCTGCGCAACGATCCGGGCGGTCTGCTCAATGGCGCGGTGGGCGTTTCCGCCGCCTTTTTGCCCAAGGATGCGCTGGTCGTCTATACCGACGGGCGCACGCCGGACTCCAAGATGAAACTGTTCGCGCGCAAGGAAGATTACGCCCGCGGCGGCAAGGACGAGCTCGCCGGCCTGCCTCGCGAACTGAAGAGCGTACCGCTGGTCGTGCTGATCAACAGTGGCTCGGCTTCGGCGTCCGAAATCGTCGCCGGTGCGCTGCAGGATCACAAGCGTGCACTGGTCGTCGGCACGCAATCGTTCGGCAAGGGCTCGGTGCAGACCATCCTGCCGATCGACAGCAAGTCCGCGCTGAAGCTGACCACGGCGAAATATTTCACGCCGGCCGGGCGTTCCATCCAGGCCAAGGGCATTGTGCCGGACATCGAGGTGCAGGAAGCCACGCTGACTGGCAAGGATGACGAAGCCAGTCCGTGGCGACTGCGCGAAGCCGATCTGGAACGTCACCTCGACAATCCGAACGACAACGGCGAAGGCAAGAAACCGGCCACCAAGCCCAGCCCGCTGCCGACGCCAGCCAAACCCAAGGCCACCGCGCCCAAGGCCAGCGAAAGCGCTGAAGACGAAGTGCCCAGCCGCGAGCTGGCCTCAAAGAGCGACTACCAGTTGCAGCAGGCCATCAGCGTGCTCAAGGTACAGCAGCTGCTGATGCAGAAGGCGGCTTCGGCCCCGGCGGCGGCCAAGTAAGCAGCAAACCGTCACACGCCCCCTCAACGCCCCGCTTGCCGGGGCGTTGTTGCGTTCGGGCACGATCAATCTGCAAAACCGATAAGGCATATTGCATTGCAGCGTGCATTTTCCCGCCGACCGGCCTAGAGTAAATGGCAAATACGCGCCGGCACCGCGCACCGGGAGACCTCGATGAAAACCAGCCAGGATCTGACGAAGCACCGCGAAATCGTGCTCTACGCCTTGCCCACCGACCAGGCCGTGCAGGCAGCGCGCTATCTGGGTCGCCTGCCCGGCATAACGGTGCAGGCCAATGCGGCCCAGCACAGCATCATGCTCAGCTACTGCGTGACCGATTACACGCTGCAGGAGCTGGAAAACCTGCTGATGACGGCCGGATTTCATCTGGACAACAGCATTCTGCAAAAGATCAGGCGTGCCCTGGCGCATTACTGCGAAGACGTGCAGCGCGACAATCTGGACATCCCCGAACACAATATCAAGACCCGCGATGTCTACGCCAAGGTCTGGGAACACCATCCGCACGGCGATCACGATGACACGCCGGAAGAGCTGCGCCGCTACCTCTGAGCGCCAAGCCATGCCGCCCGGCATGGCAGCAATACCCACATGGCCATCCACATACAGCCCTTCATGGTAAAAGGCTTCAGCCACATACCCCTCGCGTAGCTCACTGGTCAGTCAGGGCACGCCGCATGCGCCAGTCGCGCATGCCGACGGCATTACCTGGCGCAAATCCTGCGCCGGTGTGGCGCACCGCCTGCACCGCGCGGAATCCGGCTGGCATCGCGCCCACGCTTGATGCAGACTGGATTCATTCCCCTTCACGGACTCCTCGTTCAGCCATGCTCAAACTGATTCTGCGCGCCATCATGCGCCTCCTGTTCCGCGTTGATGTCCAGGGCGACCAGTCGGTTTTCGGCCCGCCCAAGACGCTGATCGTCGCCAACCACGAGTCCTTTCTCGACGGCCTGCTGCTCGGGCTCTTCCTGCCGATCCGCGCCACCTTTGTCGTGCATGCGCAGGTGATGAAGAACCGCTGGTTCCGCATGGCGCTGGCGCACGTGCCGCACATGACGGTGGAACCCTCGAACCCGCTGGCAATGAAGGCGGTCATCCGCCTGCTGGAAAAAGGCGAGAACGTCGTGATCTTTCCCGAAGGACGGCTGACCGACACCGGCTCGCTGATGAAGGTCTACGACGGCGCGGCCTTTGTCGCCGCCAAGACCGGCGCGCGCATCGTGCCGGTGCGCATCCGCGGCGCGGCGCGCAGCTATTTCGGCCGCCTCTCCGGCCTGTATCCGCTGCACCTGCTGCCCAGGATCAGCCTGTGCGTGCAGCCCCCCACTGCAATTCCGATGCCGGAAGGCCCGAACGCCAAGGCGCGCCGCCGCCGCGCCGGCGAGGCCATGCGCCGCATCCTGCTGGAAATGCTGGTGCATACCCGCCCGCGCCGCACGCTGTATCAATCGTATTGCGACGCGCGCGAAAGCTTCGGCAAGCGCTTTCGCCTCGCCGAAGACATCAATATGGTCGAGGAGACCTACGGCTCGCTGAGCACCAAGATCGCCGCACTGGCCCGCCTCACCGAGCGCCACACGCACAAGGGTGAAAACGTCGGCGTGCTGATGCCCAACGCCGTCGGCTCGGTCGCGCTGATCCTCGCGCTGTCGGCGCGCGGCCGCATCCCGGCGCTGCTGAACTACACGGCCGGACGCGATGGCATCATCGCCGCCTGCACCGCCGCACAGATCAAGACCATCCTCACCGCGCGCGCCTTTATCACCAAGGGCAAGCTCGACGACCTGATCGCCGACCTGCCCGGCATTCGCGTCATTCATCTCGAAGACCTGCGCAGCGAGCTGGGCCTGGTCGACAAGCTCGGCATTCTGGTCGCCAGCCGCTTCCCGCGCTGGATGGGCCAGCCCGACCAGCAGCCGAGCGATCCGGCCGTCGTGCTGTTCACCTCGGGCTCGGAAGGCAAGCCCAAGGGGGTGGTGCACAGCCACGACAGCCTGCTCGCCAATGTCGCGCAAATCCGCGCGGTGGGCGACTTCAATCCGCTCGACAAATTCATGGTCGCGCTGCCGCTGTTTCACTCCTTCGGGCTGACCGCAGGGGCGCTGCTGCCGATTCTCACCGGCTGCAAGGTGTTCTTCTACCCGAGCCCGCTGCACTACCGGCTGATCCCCGAGCTAATCTACGACCGCAACTGCACGGTGCTCTTCGGCACCAGCACCTTCCTCGCCAATTACGCGAAATACGCGCACCCCTATGACTTTGGCCGCCTGCGCTATGTGGTCGCCGGTGCTGAGAAACTGACCGCGGAAACGCGCAGCGTGTGGATGGAGAAATTCGGCATCCGCATTCTCGAAGGCTACGGCGTGACCGAATGCGCGCCGGTCATCTCGGTGAATGTGCCGATGGCCAACGAGGCCGGCACCGTCGGCCAGTTCCTGCCCGGCATCGAGCACCGGCAGATTCCGGTTCCCGGCATAGCCAGCGGCGGCCTGCTGGAAGTGCGCGGCCCGAATCTGATGCTGGGCTATCTGCGCTATGAAAAACCCGGCGTACTGGAGATGCCGCCGGCCGACAGCGGTCACGGCTGGTACAGCACCGGCGATGTGGTGACGGTCGACGACGAAGGCTTTGTGCGCATCGTCGGGCGCGTCAAACGCTTCGCCAAGATCGCCGGTGAAATGATTTCACTGGAAGTGGTCGAGAAACTGGCCAACACCGCCAGCCCCGGCCAGCAGCACGCCGCCAGCAGCCGGCCCGACGCCACCAAGGGCGAAGCGCTGGTGCTGTTCACCACCGACGCCGCCCTGCGCCGCGAGCAACTGACCGAAGCCGCGCGCCAGCTGGGCCAGACCGAGCTGGCCATTCCGCGCGACATCCGCGTCATCGCCGCCATCCCGCTGCTGGGCACCGGCAAGACCGATTATGTGACGCTGAAGAAAATGGCGGAACAGCGGGGCGAGGCGTGAGGCGTGAGGCGTGAGGCGTGAGGCGTGAGGCGTGAGGCGTGAGGCGTGAGGCGTGAGGCGCACCATACCTACAACCCCATACCAATGCAAGCAACGCCCAGCATTGGTCACAGCCATATACGTAGACAAATCCATGTGCATCATCACAAACAAACAACCCGGCCTGAGCCGGGTTGTTTGTTTTACCGCAGGCCGCGCGGGCGATCAGGCCCCCACGATGCCGCCATCTTCACGCCAGATGGCCACGGTTGCGGAACGCGGACGGCCGCCAGCCGCATCGGGCCACTTGCAGAAGGCCAGCGGGTTCTTGGCCAGCAGCTGATCCATCGTCTCGCCGGCCGCCAGTGCCGGCTTGTTCGGATGATTGCCGACTTCGCCGGGATGCTGCACATTGATGAACACGGTCTTCTGGTCCGGTGTCCAGCTGATGCCGGTGATTTCGCAACCGGACGGGCCCACCAGGAAGCGGCGGATTTCCTTGCTGTTCACATCGGCAATCAGCATCTGGTTGTTGCCCTGCCCCAGATAATCGCCGGTATTGCTGAAGTTGCCGTCGGTCTGGATCCACAGGCGGCCGGACTTGTCGAAGGCCAGGCCATCCGGGCTGTTGAAGGTATTGTCGGTCGTCACGTTCGCCGAGCCGGAGCGCAGATCCTTGCGGTCCGGGAAGGCCAGCGGGTTGCCGGCCAGCACAAACAGGTCCCACTCGAAACTGGTCGCGGTGGCATCGCCACCGGCTTCGCGCCAGCGCACGATCTGACCCCAGGAATTCTTCGGACGCGGATTGGCCTCATCGGTGGTCGAGCGGCCGCTGTTGTTGGTCATGGTGATGTACACCTCGCCGGTTTGCGGGTGTACGGTCACCCACTCCGGACGATCCATCTTGGTGGCGCCAACGGCATCGGCAGCCAGACGGGTCTTGACCAGCAATTCGCCCTGATCGGCAAAACGGGTGTCAGCGGCCAGTACCGGATTGGCCACCTTGTCGAGCAGGACCCACTCGCCGCTGCCCATCATGTCGCCGCTGACCGCACCGGCATTGAACTTGGCCACATACAGCTTGCCGCTATCGAGCAGATTGCGGTTGGCTGCCGGATTGGCCGGGTCGTACTTGCCGGTGGATACGAACTTGTAGGCGTAGTCATTGGCCTGGTCATCGCCCATGTACACGACGACATGGCCGCTCTTGGCAATCGTCACCGCCGCGTTTTCATGCTTGATGCGGCCCAGCGCGGTGCGCTTTTTCGGGGTGGATTTCGGGTCAAAGGGATCGATTTCGACAATCCAGCCGAAACGGTTCGGCTCATTCGGCGTCTTGGAAACGTCGAAACGGTTGTCCAGTTCATGCCAGCGATAGCCAAAACCAGCCTTGTCGATGCCGTAACGTTTCTGGAGCGGGTCGGCGGCAAAGGCCGGGTCGGTGGCGCCGAAGTAGCCGTTGAAGTTTTCCTCGCAGGTCAGGTAGGTGCCCCAGGGCGTGTAGCCATTACCGCAGTTGTTCAGCGTACCCAGCACGTTCACGCCAGCCGCATCGGCGGCGGTCTTCACCAGCGCATGGCCGGCCACCGGGCCGGTAAGCTGCATCGGCGAATTGCCAGTCAGGCGGCGGTTGTACATGGAGTTGAGCACCACTTCCCACTGGCCGCCCACCTTGCGCACATGAATCACCGAAATGCCATGCGCATTCTGCGCCTTGCGGACCTTGTCCAGCGTCCACGGCTCCAGCGGCGGCTGGCCGGCTTCCAGCTTGTACAGGTATTCGTAATTGCAATACTCGTGATTGACCACCAGCAGGCCTTCGTCGCTCTTTTCCTTGCCGGCGGCGTCGGTCATCGCAAAGAAGGTCATGCCGTCATGGTTGTCGCCGACCTGGCGAGCCTGCTCATCGCCGGTATTGGAGCCATCGGGCTTCCAGGCCGGCGAATCGGCAAACAGCGGCGAGCCCCAGGGGGCGATGACCTGATACTTGTATCCTTGCGGTACGACGATGCTGTCAGCGCTGGAGGTCGCCACGGCCTTGAAACCCAGCGCGCTCGGCACCGGGGTGGGCACGGGGGTGGGTACCGGAGTCGGCGTGGCGCTGCTGCCGCCATTGCCGCCGCCACAGGCGCTCAGCATGCCGCCGAGGAACATCGCGGCCGACAGACCTGCGCCGCCCTTCAGCAGGGCGCGGCGCGATACGGCGCGCTCGACGACATCGTTGAAATGCTCGTTGGCAGACGGGTTGCTCGGCAGGTCGTCCTTGTCAATAACGCTCATTCTTGAAGCTCCAGTGGATTGGTCTTGTGATTCGGGTAAGCCGAACAGGCTTTCTGCCGCGCGGACTGGCGCGCAGTACTACCGGGGCGCCGGGACGGCAAGTCGGCGGCGCACAACGGTGCTGGCCCCGTTTCAGGACGGGCGCGGGCAGAACGGGCGGATTATCCGGAAGGAGCGTTACAGCTTGTTTCCAGCCAGATGTCATCTAGATGACAATGACTGCACATAAAAAAACCGGGGCATTCACCCCGGTTTTTTGTACTGCGCACGACAGTCTGGCTTAGTGCTTTTCGAGCAGGATGCGCAGCATGCGGCGCAGCGGCTCGGCCGCGCCCCACAGCAGCTGGTCGCCGATCACGAACGCCGACAGGTATTCCGCGCCCATGTTCAGCTTGCGCACACGGCCGACACCGATCTGCAGACCACCGGTGATGGACGCCGGGGTCAGTTCCTTGACGGTGATTTCGCGGTCGTTCGGCACCCACTTCACCCAGTCGTTGCCGGACTTGATGATGGCTTCGATCTCGGACAGCGGCAGGTCCTTCTTCAGCTTCACGGTCAGCGCCAGCGAGTGGCAGCGCATGGCACCGATGCGCACGCACAGGCCGTCAACCGGGATGGTGGCTTGCGTGCCGAGGATCTTGTTCACTTCGGCCTGGCCCTTCCATTCTTCCTTGGACTGGCCGTTGTCGAGCTGCTTGTCGATCCACGGGATCAGGCCGCCCGCCAGCGGTGCACCGAAGAATTCGGTCGGTACGTCTTCGCGGATGGTCTTGGCGACCTTGCGGTCGATGTCCAGAATGGCAGACGAAGGGGTCGCCAGTTCGTCGGCCACCGCGCCGTGCACCACGCCCATGCCCTTCAGCAGCTCGCGCATGTGGTTGGCGCCGCCGCCCGAAGCCGCCTGGTAGGTCATCGAAGACACCCAGTCGACCAGACCTTCACGGAACAGGCCACCCATGCCCATCAGCATGATGGAGTTGGTACAGTTGCCGCCGATGTAATTCTTGATGCCGCGCGCCAGGGCGTCGTCGATGACGTTGCGGTTCACCGGGTCGAGGATGATCACGGAGTCATCGTCCATGCGCTTGGTGGAAGCCGCGTCGATCCAGTAGCCATTCCAGCCGGCAGCCCGCAGCTGCGGATAGATTTCGGTGGTGTAGTCACCGCCCTGGCAGGAAATGATGACGTCCATTTCTTTCAGGTCGGCAATCGACTTGGCATCTTTCAGCGTGCCGGCATCCTTGCCAAAATTCGGCGCAGCCTGACCGGCTTGCGAAGTGGTGAAAAACACCGGGTCGATGACATCAAAATCTTTTTCTTCCTGCATGCGTTGCATGAGGACCGAGCCCACCATGCCGCGCCAGCCGACGAGACCTACACGTTTCATTGCCGCATTCCCTATAAGGCGTTTTCAATTCCGAACCACCGATATTAGAGAAAACCCGCAGGCAATGCCAGCCTCGGAAAAAACGGTTACAGCCCATCAGGACGGCAGAGCGGACGGCAGGAAAAGGCCAGGCACGGCCATGAGGGTATACATCCAGAAGCCAATCCAGCAAATGGCTGCATCCCGATAAGCAGGCACGTATAGCAAACGCCACCAGCAATGCCGCTGTCGCAGTACTGACCGGCGGCCGCTTTTTCGCTAGGATGGCCGGCCAGACAGCAAGCAAGGAAGAGCAGCAATGCGTGTACTGCTGCAGCGCGTAAGCACAGCACGGGTCGCGGTGGCCGGCCAGACCAGCGGCGAAATCGGCGCCGGCCTGCTGGTACTCGCCGGCATCGAAGAAGCCGACAGCGCGGCCGATCTGGCGTGGATGGCCAGCAAGGTCTGCAATCTGCGCGTGTTCGAGGACGAGGCCGGCGTGATGAACCGCTCGGTGCTCGACATCCGTGGTGACATCCTCGCCGTTTCGCAATTCACGCTGTTCGGCAGCTACAAAAAGGGCAACCGCCCGAGCTGGGGCCGCGCCGCGCCCGCCCCCGTATCGCAACCGATGTTTGACGCCTTTGTCGCAGAACTGTCCGCCAAGCTGGGCAGGCCGGTGCCGACCGGCGTGTTCGGCGCCGAAATGCACGTTCACCTCGTCAACGACGGCCCGGTGACGCTGATGCTGGATTCGAAGGACCCGGAATGAGCGACTTCCTCGCGCTCGTCTGCCCGCAATGCGGCGGCGCGCTGCCACAGCAGGCGGCGTGGCGGCGGGTGGCGTGCCCGTATTGCCAGGCGCTGGTCACGCGCAACCCCAAGCTGGTCGAGCGCAGCAGCTTTCAGGCGGCAATGCGCAGGCAAGCAGCAGATCATGCACAGCTCAATCCCGAATTCACGCTTGCCGGCGCGCCCTGCCGGCTGATCGCGCCGCTGGGCTCGGGCGAAACGGCCAGCGTCTGGCTGGCCGAGCGTCTCGCTGCCTACCCCGAGCGCATCACGCTGAAAATCGCCCACGACAAAAGCTGCGCGGCGCATCTGGATGACGAATACAGCCGCCTGCAGGATCTGCAGCACATCGACGGCCCCGGCAGCGCGTATTACAGCCGCCGCGTGCCGCAGCCGGTCGCGCAAGGCGACTACCTGGGGCGGCGCGTGCTGGCCCTGCGCGTTCCGCCCGGCTACTGGGGCAGCCTGGCTGCCGTGTTGCACCGGCAGCGCGACGGCATCCGCGCCGAGCATGCGGTGTGGATCTGGCGGCGCGTGCTCGACGTGCTTGCCTATCTGCACGATAAGGGTCTGGCGCATGGCGCACTGAGCGCCGACCACTGGCTGGTGCAGCCGCGCGACCACGGCGTGATGCTGACCGGCTGGCGCCGCCTGCATCGTGCCGGCGCGGATGGCGCGGCGGGCGATCTGCGCCAGAGCGCGTGGACGATCCGCCAGCTGCTCAATCCCTCCGATGATCAACGACCCACGCTGCGCGACACACTGCCCGAGCCGCTGGCCACGCTGCTGGAAAACACCTGCAAACACGACTGGTGCCGCACGACCAGTGCCCGCGAGCTCGACGCGATGCTGAAAAGCGCCGCGCGGCAGAGCTTCGGGCCACCGCGCTTCATTCATTTCCATCCAAGCCACTACTGACAAGGAGTAGTCATGGGTTACGGCAATTACTCGCACGCCGCGCATTCCGCGCTGATCGCCGACCGCGCCCACCAGTCGCGCGACGAGGTGTTCTCGCAAACGCAATGCCATGCGCTGATGAACCCGCAGGGGCTGAAGGTGCGCGAGGCACGTGACAGCGTGGATCACCCCGATTCGGTGCCGATCGCCTTTGCGCTGGACGTCACCGGCTCGATGGGCCACATCCCCGACCTGCTGGCGCGGCAAGAGCTGCCGGGCTTCATGAAGCTGCTGCAGGATTTCGGCATCGCGCACCCGCAACTGCTGTTCATGGCCATCGGCGACGCGACCAGCGACGATGCGCCGCTGCAGGTCGGCCAGTTCGAATCGACCGCCGAGCTGATGGACCAGTGGCTGACCTGGAGCTACCTCGAGGGCGGCGGCGGCGGCCAGAACCACGAAAGCTACGAGCTGGCCTTCTACATCGCCGCGCAGCACACCGACCACGATCACTGGAACAAACGCGGCAAGAAGGGCTATCTCTTCCTGACCGGCGACGAGCTGCCCTACCCCTCTGTCTCGAAGCACCAGGTCGGCAGCCTGATCGGCGACCAGCTCGACGAGGACCTGCCGATTGCCGAGGTCATCGCGGCGGCAGCCGAACGCTATCACCTGTATTTCCTGATCCCCGCGCTCAATCGCCGCGAAAATTGCGAAAAGCCGTGGCGCCAGCTGCTGGGCGACCATGTGATCTGCCTGGAAGACCCGCAGGACAGCTGCGCGGTCGCCGCCGCGCTGATTGCGCTGAACGAAGGCGTGCTCACCGGCGCAGACCAGATCGCCGGCACACTGGCGGCCAACGGCGTGGACGGCGAGCGTATCGGCGCGGTGATCCGCGCGGTCGAGGGCAGCACCTCGCTGTTTGCCAGCGACCCGCAGCGCGATCTCGACACGCCGGGTGCGCCGGCCAGACCGTCGTCCTGGTGGAAAAAGCTGTTTGGCTGAGCTGGGCGCAACACGGCTGCTGACGGTGTTCGGGCTGGGCTTTGGCGATTGCGGCAAGGGGCGCTTCGTCGATGCGCTGGCGGCAAGACTGGGTGGGTATACCGTCGTACGCTATAACGGTGGCGGGCAAGCGGGGCATACCGTCATGCTTGATGACGGGCGCTTTCATATTTTCGCGCAATTTGCCGCAGCGAGCTTTGAGCCCCGCGTTCACACCGTGCTCGCCGCGCCTTTCGTGCTGCACCCTGGCGGCCTCTTGCATGAGGCCGCAGCACTGGCGGCAAAAGGCTGCCCGCCGCTGTTTGAACGCCTCTTGATCGACGCCGCCTGCCGCGTCACCACGCCGTGGCTGCAAGCCGCCGGGCGCTGGCGCGAGCAGCAACGCGGCGCGGCGGCGCACGGCAGCTGCGGCGTGGGCTTTGGCGCGACGGTGGAACTGTCGATCACTCACCCGGACGCCGGCCTGCATTATGGCGAGCTGGTCGACTCGGCGGGCACGCTCGGGAAACTGCAGCGCCAGCGCGAGCTGCTGCACGCGGAATTCTCAGGCGACGAACGCTTTGCCACCGAACTTGCGCCACTGCTGTCCCCGGACCTGCCGCAGCGCTGGCTGCGCCAGGTGCGCGAGCTGGTCGCGCTGAGCCCGCCCGCCAGCCGCGAACGCATCGCCCGGCAGCTGCAACACGGCCGAGTGATTTTCGAGGGCGCGCAAGGCATGCTGCTGGACGAGCACTACGGCTTTCACCCGCACACCACCTGGAGCAGCACCGGTCCGCAGGCCGCAGCCGCGGTTGCCCGCCACTACGGGTTGGATGAGCCGCACGCGCATTACGGCGCGCTGCGCAGCTACCACACCCGCCACGGCGCCGGCCCCTTCCCCACCCATGACGCCGCGCTCGACCTGCTGAGCGAACCGCACAACGCTGACGACGGCTGGCAGGGGCCATTCAGGCGGGGGCATTTCGATGCCGTGCTGCTGCGCTATGCGCTCGCCTGCGCCGGCCCCATTGACGGCCTCTTGCTCAGCCACGTCGACGCGCTTGCGCGCGCGCCAATCCAGTGGTGCGACGCCTATCGGGTCGACGGGCAGCGCCGGCAGCGATTGGCGCCCCCCACCACGCCAGACGAACAGGAAGCATTGACCCGCTTGCTGTCTGCGGCGAAGCCCGAATACACGCAGCAGATCCGCACGCGGGACCACGTGTTGCAGCTGCTTGCCGAAGCGACCGGCTTGCCCGTGCTGGCCAGCAGCGATGGCCCTGCTCGCAGCGCGATTTGCTGGGACACCTCACAGGAGCAATCATGAAACCCGCCTTGCCGACCGTGCTGCTTTCCGTCTTGCTGGCCCCGTTTGCCCATGCCGACAAGGGCCTGCACGCGGAAATCTCCACCTTCATCCACTCACAGCAGCCCGATGGCCCCTGGCGGCTCGAGAGCCTCGTCGGTGGCGATCTGGACGGCGATGGCGATCAGGATGCGCTGCTCCTGCTGCAGAGGATTGAGAAGGTCGAGAAGGCCGACGAGGAAGGCAGCCGCCGCCTGCTGATCCTGCGCCGCAATGATGCCGGCCGGCTGGAGCTGCACAGCCACAACGACAAGGCGGTGTTTTGCCGCCAGTGCGGCGGCGTGTACGGCGACCCGCTGGCCGGCATGTCCATCGGCAGGAAAGGCTTCCGCATCGAGCATTACGGCGGCTCGGGCTGGCGCTGGAGCAACAGTTTCACCTTTGCCTTTTCGCGCCGCGACCAGGACTGGCAACTCATCGAAGTTCAGCGCGAAAGCTTTCACGCCAGCACTCCCGATGAGATCGAAGCCGTCAGGCATCGCCCACCTGGCCATTTTGGGCTGATCGCTTTTCGCGACTTCGCCCCGGACGATTACCTGGGGCGCGGCAAGCGCTGAAATGCAAACGGACCGGGAACACCCGGCCTGTTTGTGGCGTGGCGCACCACTCAGAGCTGGAAGCGCTGGATGGTCTGCTGCAGGCTGGCCGCCGTCTGGTTCAGCGAAGAGGCCGCGCCGGCAGTATTGCTGAGCGTGCGGCTGGATTGCTCGGCCTGGGCCGAAATCTCCTCGATCCTCTGCGCGACATCGGTGGAGGACGCCGACTGCTGATGCAGGGTGCTGCTGAGCTCGCGGATGATGTGCGCCACCTGCTGCGCCATGCTGCGCAGGCTGGCGATCGATTCGCCGGCGGATTGCGCGAGCCCGACGCTGCTCTCGACCAGCTGCACACCCTGGTCTATGCCCTGCACCACCCTTGCCGTTGACCCCTGGATTCCTTGCACCATGGCGGAAATTTCGCCGGTGGACTGCGCGGTGCGCTCGGCCAGCTTGCGCACTTCATCGGCAACGACCGCAAAACCGCGGCCGGTTTCACCGGCGCGAGCCGCCTCGATGGCGGCGTTGAGCGCGAGCAGATTGGTCTGATCGGCAATGTCGCGGATCACGGACACGATGCTGGAAATGCGCTCGGACTCATGCGCCAGCTCGGCAATCTGTTCGGCGGCGCCGCGCACGACCTGCGCCACTTCGGTAATCTGGCTGGACAGTTCGGCCAGCGATTGATGCCCTTCCTTTGCGCGCAGATCGGAATCGTCGGCAAGAGCGGCGGCATCGGACGTGTTGCTGGCGATGTGATTGATGGCCACGACCATTTCCTCGACATTGGCCGCGATCGAGCTTGCCGCTTCGCTCTGGATTCGGGACGAACGGTCGATCTCGTCTATGGTCTGCTTCAGGGTATCGGCGGCCTGGTTGATCGCGCCCACCCCCTGGCGCGCCTCACCCATCGACTGGCGCAAGGCATCCTGCATGGTCGAAATCGAATCGGCCAGATGCCCCACCTCGTCGTGGCCCAGCGCGGGCGGCGTCGTATGCAGATCGCCAGCGGCAATCAGCTTGGCGGCCTGGTTAAGGGCCTCCAGCCGCCGCTCGATGCGCCGGGCGATCAGCCAGGACAGCAGCAATGCCAGCACGGCGCTGCCGACGAGGCTCACCCACGCGGCCGAAACCGCACGGCTCACCTGCTGTTCGGCCTGCCTGGCCGCACGATCGGAACCCTCGCGGTTGAGCTTCACAAGCAGGTCGATCTGGTCGCGGACCTTGTTCGCCGCCTTCACCCATTCGTTCTTGCGCAGATTCTGCGCGCCCTCCTCGTTGCCAGTCTTCGCGAGTTCGACCGCCTTCAGCACCACATCGCGATATTCTCCGGCGGCGGCCAGCGCCAGCTTGAACTGCTCGCGCTCGCCGGCATCGTTGGGATCGATGTACTGCTCGTAGCCCTTGAATGCCTGCAAAACCTCGCCATCGAGCTTTTCCAGCGATTTTTCCAGCTTCGCCTTGTCCTCGGGGCTCCCCGGCAGCAGGTACTCCAGGCTGCGTACGCGGTAGCGCAATCGAACCTGGCTGATTTCGCCCGCCGCCTGCACGGAAGGCAGCCAGCTGGTGGCAATATCGCGGGTTGCCGCACCAACCTGCCGGATCTCCCAGACGCAGAACAGGATGGTCGCGATCAGCAGGCCGCCGGACAGCAGGAAACTGATCAGCAACTTGTAGCGTAAGCGGATGTCGTCAAACCAGCGCATGGCAGATCTCCTCTTGCCCGGATTTTCGGTGCGCGGCCAGGCATGTTTGCACCGCTGGATGCACGATGTGCAAGGGCACGGTCGCTGCATCCAATTTAATCAAAGCAAAACTGATTCGAAACTTGTTTTTGGTCGGAAGCCCATTCTAGCGGCATATATTAGTAACTTCTCATATTTCAGAAAACCATCACTGAAATGACACAGCAAATCAGTCAATCCGTCTTGCCGGGTCGGGCATCGCCACAGCCGGACAGGCGATGCAGCCACGCTGACAGGCAAGGCTTGACAGCTTCGGCGCAAGGCCGACAATTGGAGTCCCCCCCATCAAGACAAGACCCGTGCCACCATGTCCGTCTCACTGATTGCCCAGATTTCCCAGGCACTTGAATCAAGGCAGCCGCTGGAAGGGCTGGTACGCCAGCTGCTGATGCTGCTGGAACTCGTGACCGACCTCGAATCCACCTACCTGACCCGGATCGATCTGGCCGAGATGCGGCAGCACATTCTGTTCTCCCGCAACAGCAAGCAGATGCAGATTCCCGAAGGCCTGGCGGTACCCTGGGACGATACGCTGTGCAAGCGGGCACTGGACGAAGGCCAGCGCTTCACCAACGACGTCGCAAACTGCTGGGGTGATTCGGTCGCGGCCAGAGAATTGGGCATCGCCACCTATGTCAGCACCTGATTATGTCTATTCTTCCGGAAGCCCAATGATTGCAAGCCTTGCGCAGGGTTTGGTATGCATCACGGCAAAAGCGAGCCTCGGCACCAAGGCCTTAAGCTCGAATCGCCGGTTGAACCGATACTGCACCTCGCTCAGATAGCGGGGGGCATATTTCTTGAACTTGAACGCATGGTATGTCCCGCTCAGCGCCGTCTTCAGGTTGCCTAGCAGCGTATTGAGCCAACGGAATGGCTCGATCTCCGTCCCCGCTTTCCTCTTCGGCGCGATCACCGCATCATGCCGATGCCCGAGCTGCTCCAGAACGGCAAACCCTGCCAACCCATCAGATACGACATGGCAATTGGGTGCCAGCGCCTGTTTCGCCCAGATCTGCAAACTGGCGCGTGAGAAGCTTTCGACCTGATCGAACCGAACTCGCCAAGGGCGGCCGTCATGCAACTCAACGGCCGCCACAAACGGCACCTTGTTTTCTGAACCCCGTCCAACCTTGCCGCCAGTGCGCTCTCCACCCAGATAGGCATCATCAATACGAACTTCACCCTGCAATAGCCGCGACTCT
>NZ_KE386633.1:0-1085 GCF_000428145.1 Chitinilyticum litopenaei DSM 21440
CAGACGACCTGTTCGTTGGCGTTGACGCCATGAACCTGGAAGACGTTTTTGGCAAGGTCAATGCCGATGCGGATAATGGTCATGATGGGCTCCTCGTTCCGTTTGGACTGGTTGGTGACACGTCCCAGTCTGGCACTTGATGCCGTTTCAGGAGGGAGGAGTCCATCCCATTGGCTTTCGCCGGTATGACGAGTTGCTGAGCTGGCTACCTAATCAGGAGGCCTCGCGCGTCATCACGAAGATCTCTCACGCCCCATCTCCAAAGCGGGTCGTCAGTCGCCCAGCAGACCGCGATCCTTCAGCTCGTCCTGCACCAGCGCGACGATGCGCTCGCCGATCTTGCTTTCCAGCTCGGCGCAGACGGCATCGGTAAGCTGGCGCAGCGTGTCGCCATAGAGCGAGCTCATCAGCCGGGCGAAATGCTGGCGGGTGAGCTGTTCGACCTCGGCGGTGATTTCCACTGCCAGATGTGCGCCGACCATGGCGGAAATGTCCTGCACATCGGCGTCCGTCAGCCGGGCCGGTTCCGGGGCCGGTGCTGGCTGGTCGGCGAGAGTGGCCTCACCCAGCAAGGCGCTCAGGTCTTCGTCAGGGCCGGGCTCGATGCTGAGGATGTCGCCGCTTTCCGGATCTTCCCAGACCAGCGCGGCGGGGTGGTCGGCCTCGCGCAGGGGCGGAGTTTCCGGCGGCATTTCGCGCGACCAGAAGCTGGGGTCAAGCTGGCCGGCGGCGGGCTCCAGCGCGGGTGGCGGGGTGATGGCGGGAAAGGCGAAATCGCTTGAGTCGGCGCTGGCCGTCACGTTCAGCTCTGCGCCGTCATCCAGTGTCAGTTCGCCTTCGTCCAGTGCCCAGAATTCGCGATCCAGCGTGGCCTCGTCGGCGGGCAGCGCAGGATAGGCGGGCAGGGCCGGGTTGCTGGCGGCGCTTGCTGCGGCAGGTGTTTGCGGCTGGGGCGCTGGCCGATTGGCGGGGCTTGCGGCCGGGGAGGATGGATTAAACTGGCTGGCAGCCGGAGCAGCCGGAGCAGCCGGAGCAGCCGGAGCAGCCGGAGCAGCCGGAGCAGCCGGAGCAGCCGGAGCAGCCGG